>NZ_JBVHNF010000005.1:0-441692 GCF_055558055.1 Streptomyces sp. NPDC025833 | reverse complement strand
GGGGGGGGGGGGGGGCGGGGGGGGGGGGGGGGGGGGGGGGGGCGGGGCGGGGGGGGGGGGGGGCGGGCCGGGGGGGGCGGCCCCCCCCCCCCCGCACCTCTTCCGTCCGGGGCGGTGCGTCAGCGCTCGCCGGCGACCTTCCAGGCGGTGGGCAGCACGCCCATCGCCAGGACGGCCTTCAGGGCGTCACCGATCAGGAACGGGGTGAGGCCGGCCGCGATCGCCGCGGAGGCGGACAGGTGCGCCGCCAGGGCCAGGTAGGGGACGCCGACGGCGTAGATGACCGCCTCGCCGAGGATCATCGTGCCGGCCATGCGCAGCGGCGAGCGGTCCGCACCGCGGCGGGCCAGCGCGCCGACGGCGGCGGAGGCGAGCAGCATGCCGAGGATGTAGCCGAAGGAGACCATGCCGGCGCCGGAGTCGCCGTTCGCGAACCAGGGCATGCCGGCCACACCGGCGACCGCGTACAGGGCGAGGGAGAGGAAGCCGCGGCGGGCCCCGAGGGCGGTGCCGACGAGCAGCGCGGCGAAGGTCTGGCCGGTCACCGGCACCGGGGAGCCGGGCACCGGCACCGCGAGCTGGGCCGCGAGCCCGGTCAGCGCGGCACCGCCGACGACGAGGGCGGCGTCGCGCACGCGCGAGGCCGGGATGAGGTCGGCGAGGACGGTGCCGGGTCGGACGGCGGCGGTGGCGGTGCTCATGAGGACTCCGCGGGTGACGGGGACATGCTGGGACACGGCGACGCTATCCCAGCGAACTCGGGCGATCACCGTCAGCGCTCGACAAAGGGCGGAACGAGAGCTTGGTGGGCTCCGGACAAAGAGTCCCGCCTACACCGGCCCGCGCGTGACCCTGGTCACGCAGGCCCTGACGTTTCACTCACGTGACGCGCACCTGAGGATTTCGTGCGGTCTCGCCAACCGGACCCCGGCCGTCTGGTCCGGGTCGCCGCGCCGTCCTACCCTGCCAGCCATGGCCGCCCAGTCCCGGAACCTCACCTCGCGCCGCTATGTCGACCTGCGGCGCCAGGGCACGGCCACCTGTCGCCGCTCCGGGTAGGGGCGGGCCCTCCGGCACGCCTCGCCGCGCGGTCTTCCGAGAGTGTCGGCTCCCTTCCCGAGGACGGTCCCCCATGCCCCGTACCGCGGTTCCCGCCCTGGCCTCCCCCGTTCCGCGCGCCGCGGACAGCGACCGGCGGCGCACCAGCGCCAGCGTCGTGCTGCGCTCCGTGCTGGAGCACGGGCCGGTGGCCCGCAGCACCATCGCCCGGCTGACGGGCCTGTCGCCCGCGTCGGTGACCGAGCACTGTGCCCGGCTGGCCGAACGGGGGCTCGTGCGGGAGTCGGCCGCGCCCCGCCGCTCGAACGGAGTGGGCCGGCCGCACGTCCCGGTCGACCTGGACGACGGCCGCTTCCTGGTGGCCGGGGTGCACGTGGCCGTGCCGTACACCACCGTCGCACTGCTGGACCTGCGCGGCCGGGTGGTGGCCCGGCGGGAGCTGCCGCACGAGCGGACCGAGCCCGGCCCGGTGCTGGCGCGGGCCGCCGAGGGCCTCGCCGGGCTGCTCGCCGGGGCACCGGGACGCCGCCCGCTGGGCGTCGGGGTGGCGGTGGGCGGCTGGGTCGACCGGGAGACGGGCACCGTGGTCGAGCACGAGCTGCTGGGCTGGCGGGAGGTGCCGGTGCGCGAGCTGCTCGGCGCCCGCACGGGGCTGCCGGTCCGCGTGGACGGCCACGCGCGGGCGCTGGTGCACGCGGAGCGGCTGTTCGGGCGGGTCCGGGGCAGCCGCAGCCTGCTGCACCTGTTCGTGGGCAACGTGGTCGACGCGGCCTTCGCGACCAACGACGAGGTGCACCACGGGCCGCGGTCGGCGGCCGGGGCGATAGCGCACCTGCCGGTGCCGGGCGGCACGCTGCCGTGCGCGTGCGGCCGTACCGGCTGCCTCCAGGTGGAGTTGAGCGAGCGGACGCTGTGCCGACGGGCCCGGGCGGCCGGGGTGACCGCCTCGGCCGACCCGATGCGCGTGGTGGCAGCGGCGGCGGCCGGGAACACGGTGGCGCGGCGCCTGCTGCTGGACCGGGCGCGGTCGACCGGGCGGGCGGCCGGGCTGCTGCTGGACGTGCTCAACCCGGAGACGGTCGTGGTGACCGAGGTCGGCGTCCTGCACTTCGACGACTGCCTGCACGCGCTGCGGGACGCGACCGGGCACGGCCGGGCGGCGGCCGTGCTGCCGTCGAGTTTCCCGGACTCCGTGCTGGCGACGGCGGGCGGATCGGTCGTCCTGGAGGCGTTGTTCCGGGACCCGCTGAGCGTGTCACCAGACGTTATTTAATTCAGAAACTCGGAATGTTGACAGGGGGCGAGTGGTACCGGGAACATCCTGGTCATGGCCCCGCACACACGCTGTCGCACTTTCTGTTGCTGACATGTTGCCGCGCATGAAGCGCGTGTTTCCCGCTGCGTGAGTCTTTCTTCTTCCGGCCCTCCGTCCCGGAATTCCCGCTGCTTTTCCTGCCTTTTTCTCCTGGGAGTCCTCCCATGCACCGTCGTGCTTTCCTCACCGCCGCGCTGGGCGCGTCCGCCGCCGCTCTGGGCGCCGGCGGCTGCGCGAACGGCAGTGCCGCCGCCGACACCGGCGCCGCCACCCGCCCGCTCGCCCGCAAGGTGCCGGCCGGCACCAGCCTGAAGATCGCCTCCTACCAGGACGTGCAGCAGCTCCAGTTCCGGCTGGCGAAGCTGCCCGCACTGCCGTTCACCGTCTCCGAGTGGGTGAATGTGGGAGCGGGGCCGGACGTCATCAACGCCTTCCGCGCCCGCTCCCTGGACCTCGCCAACAACGCGGGCATCCCGCCGATCCAGGCGCACTACCAGGGCTTCGCCGCGAAGATCGTGGCGATCGGCCTGACCCGCCGGCCCAACTACCTGTTCGCCACCAAGCCCGGCAGCGACATCCGCACCACCCGCGACTTCCGGGGCCGCAGGCTCGCCTTCTCGCAGGGCCAGGCGCAGGGCGTCGTGCTGCTGCGGGCGCTGAAGCGAGCGGGGCTGGCCTACGACGACGTGGAGCTGGTCCCGCTGACCAGCAACCAGTTCCTCACCGCCCTGCAGTCCGGGCAGGTGGACATCGCCCCGCTCGCCAACAGCCAGGCACCGGCGTACCTGAAGCAGTACGAGAGCGAGGGCGCCCGGGTCGTGCGGACCGACGTCGTCGACCTGCTCAACGTGCTGTGGGCGCCGCAGTCCGTGCTGAACGACCCGGCGAAGGCGGCCGCGATCGCCGCCTACGTCCCGCAGTGGGCGCGCGGCCAGGTGTGGCAGTACGAGCACCCGGCGGTGTGGAACGAGGAGTTCTACGTCAAGACGCAGAACCTGACCCGCGCCCAGGCCGAGTCGATCACCGCCCTGGCCAACAAGCCGCTGTTCCCGCCCCGCTGGGACGAGGCCGTCCGGTGGGAGCAGGAGACCGCCGATCTGCTCGCCGAGGGCGGGTTCGTGGAGAAGTCGGACGTGTCCTCCCTCTTCGACCACCGCTTCGAGTCCCTGGCCGCCCGGGCCGTACCGGCGGAGTACCGGAGGTGACCGCCGTGACCACGACCACCGCCGCCCCGCGGGCCGCCACCGGGAAGGCGCCGCGGGCCGGCAGGGGCCGCCGGCTCTCCCCCGGCCGCCGGCTGCCGGCCGCCCGGCTCGCCGGGCCGCTGCTGCTGCTCGCCCTGTGGGCCGGCGCCTCGGCCGCCGGGACGCTGGACACCGGCGCCGTCCCGGCCCCCTGGACGGTGCTGCGGACCGCCGCCCGCCTGTGGACCGCGGGCACCCTGCCGGACGACGTCCTGACCTCGCTGGAACGGGCCGGCTACGGCTTCGCGATCGGGCTGACCGCAGGGGTGCTGCTCGCGCTCGCCTCCGGGCTCAGCCGGGCCGGGGAAGCGCTGATCGACGGGACCGTGCAGCTCAACCGGGCGATCCCCACCCTCGGGCTGATCCCGCTGTTCATCCTCTGGCTGGGCATCGGCGAGACCTTCAAGATCGCCATCATCGCGATCGTCGTCTACATCCCGATCTACCTGAACACCCATGCCGCGCTGTCCGGCATCGACAGCCGGTTCGTCGAACTCGCCGAGGTGCAGGGCCTGTCGAGGCTCGCGTTCGTCCGGGAGGTCGTGATCCCCGGGGCGCTGCCCGGGTTCTTCACGGGGCTGCGGCTCGGCGTGACCGGCTCCTGGCTGGGCCTGGTGGTGCTGGAGCAGATCAACGCCACCAGCGGACTCGGCTACCTGATGTTCCAGGCGCAGAATTACGGCCGGACCGACGTCATCCTGGTCGGCCTGCTGATCTACGGCGTCCTCGGGCTGGTCTCCGACAGCGTGGTCCGCCTGATCGAAGGGAGGGTGCTGTCATGGCGCCGCACACTGGGCAACTGACCCGGCCCGCCGTCCAGCTACGCGGCCTGACCAGGTCGTTCGGCCGCCGTACCATCCTCGACGGCATCGATCTCGACCTGCCCGCCGGGCAGTTCACCGCCCTGCTCGGGCACAGCGGCTCGGGCAAGTCCACCCTGCTGCGGGCGGTCGCGGGCCTGGACCACGGGGTGTCCGGCGAGGGGCGGCTGACCGCGCCCGAGCGGGTGTCGGTGGTCTTCCAGGACGCGCGGCTGCTGCCCTGGCGCCGGGTGCTGGACAACGTCCTGCTCGGCCTCGACGGAAAGGACGCCGGGGCGCGCGGCCGGGCCGCGCTGGCGGAGGTGGGTCTCGCGGGCCGCGAGCGGGCCTGGCCGGGCGAGCTGTCCGGCGGTGAGGCCCAGCGCGCGGCACTGGCCAGGTCCCTGGTGCGCGAGCCCGAACTCCTGCTGGCCGATGAGCCGTTCGGGGCGCTGGACGCGCTCACCCGGATCCGGATGCACAACCTGCTGCGCGACCTGTGGCAGCGCCACCGGCCGTCCGTGCTGCTCGTCACCCACGACGTGGACGAGGCGATCGTGCTCGCCGACCGGGTCCTCGTCCTGGACCGGGGCCGCATCGGCCTCGACCTGACCATCGACCGTCCCCACCCGCGTTCCTACCGCGAACCGGTGCTGGGCGAGTACCGGGAGCGGCTGCTCGCCGCGCTCGGCGTCACGGAGGACCACGCATGACCCGGCGGCTCCACCTCAACGCGTTCCTGATGAACACCGGTCACCACGAGGCGTCCTGGCGGCTGCCGGAGAGCGACCCGTACGCACACACCGACCTCTCCCACCACGTGGCCCTGGCGCGGACCGCCGAGCGCGGCACCTTCGACTCGCTCTTCCTCGCCGACGGCCCCCAGTTGTGGAACAACCTCGCCCAGCGGCCGGCCGGCGCCCTGGAACCGCTCACCCTGCTGACCGCGCTGGCGACCGCCACCGAGCACATCGGCCTGATCGCCACCGCCTCCACCTCCTACAACTCCCCCTACAACCTGGCGCGCAGGTTCGCCTCGCTGGACATCGTCAGCGGCGGCCGGGCCGGCTGGAACATCGTCACCACCGCCGGTGCCGAGGCCGCGGGCAACTTCGGCCTGGATGCCGAGCCGGCGCACGCCGAGCGGTACGCGCGGGCCGCCGAGTTCCTGGACGTGTCCCTGAAGCTGTGGGACAGCTGGGAGGACGACGCGGTCGTCGCCGACAAGGCGGCCGGCGTCTGGGGCGACGACAGCAAGATCCATCCGCCCCGGCACCGGGGCCGCTTCTTCGGCGTGGCGGGCGCGCTCAACGTGCCCCGCAGCCCGCAGGGCTACCCGCTCCTGGTGCAGGCGGGCTCGTCGGAGGACGGCAGGGCGTTCGCCGCCCGGTACGCGGAGGCGGTGTTCACCGCGCAGCAGACGCTGGCCGGCGCGCAGGAGTTCTACGCCGACCTCAAGTCCCGCGCCGTCCGGGCCGGGCGCGACCCCGGGCACGTCAAGGTGCTGCCCGGGATCGTCCCCGTGCTCGGGTCGACCGAGGCCGAGGCGCGGGCCGCCGAGCGGCTGCTGGAGGACCACATCGTCCCCGCGCACGGGGTGGAGCGCCTGGAGGCCCTGCTGCGGCTCCCGCCGGGCACCCTGGAGCTGGACGGCCACCTGCCCGCCGATCTGCCGCCCGAGTCGGCCATCGAGGGCGCGAAGAGCCGGTACACGCTCGTCGTGGAGCTGGCCCGGCGCGAGCGGCTGACCGTGCGGCGGCTCATCGGCCGGCTCGGCGGCGGGCGCGGGCACCTCACCGTCGCCGGGACGCCCGAGCGGGTCGCCGACGAGATCGAGACGTGGTTCACGCGGGGCGCGGCCGACGGCTTCAACGTCATGCCCGCGGTGCTGCCCTCCGGTCTGGACGCCTTCGTCGAGCACGTCGTCCCGCTGCTGCGCGCCCGCGGCCTGCTGCGCACCGGGTACGGGCCGCGCCGGACCCTGCGGGAGCGTTACGGCCTGCCCCGGCCCGCCAACCAGTACGTGACCCCCGTCCCGTCCGCCGTCTGAGAGGAACCGTCATGTCCATCGAGATCACCAAGGTCACCGCACGCATCGGCGCCCGGGTGTCCGGCGTCGACATCTCCCGGCCGCTCGCCCCGGAGGAGGTCGCGGCGATCCGGGCGGCCCTCGACGTCCACAAGGCGCTCGTCTTCGACGACGTGCGGCTGGACGACGCCGGCCAGCAGTCCTTCGCCCGCCACTTCGGCGACCTCACCACCGCCCACCCGACCGTCGAGGCGGTCGAGGGCTCCCCTAACGTCCTGCCGGTCGACAGCGAGCGCGGCCGCGCCAACCACTGGCACACCGACGTCACCTTCGTCCTCAACCCCCCGCAGGCCAGCACCCTGCGCTCGCTCACGGTCCCGCCGTACGGCGGCGAGACGCTGATCGCCAACGCGGCGGCCGCCTACCGCGACCTGCCCGAGCCGCTGCGCCGGCTGGCCGACACCCTGTGGGCGGAGCACACCAACGACTACGACTACGCGGTACCGGACGAGGAGATCGACGAGGAGCGGGCCGCCCAGCGCGCCCGGTTCACCTCGATCGCGTTCCGCACCGCGCACCCGGTGGTCCGGGTGCATCCGCTGACCGGCGAACGCGGGCTGTTCATCGGCGGGTTCGCGCAGCGGATCGTGGGGCTGTCGAACGGCGAGTCCCGCAGGATCCTCGACCTGCTCCAGGCGTACGTCACCCGCCCGGAGAACGTGCTGCGCCACCGCTGGTCGGAGCACCAGCTGGTGCTCTTCGACAACCGGATCACCCAGCACTACGCCATCGACAACTACGACGGCCTGCCGCGGCGGCTGCACCGGGTGACCGTCGCCGGTGACATCCCGGTCGGCACCGAGGGCAAGGAGAGCTACGCGATCGAGGGCGACGCCTCGCACTACACCCCCTTGGCGGCGTAACCGGGAGTTAACCCAGGGTGCGGCGAGTGTCCGCATAATGGGCGGCCCGTTCGCGTGAGCGGACAGGCCGCCCAGACTGGCGGAGTTTTCGCCCGTCCATCGCACTGGGAGAGCCATGCCCAGCACCACCACGGGAACGCCGCCGCGCCAGCGGGCGGACGGCTCCCTCTCCCACGGCCTCAAGCAGCGCCACCTCTCGATGATCGCCCTCGGCGGGGTGATCGGCGCGGGGCTGTTCGTCGGCTCCGGCGCGGGCATCGCGGCCGCCGGGCCGTCCGTCGTGATCGCCTACGCCCTCTCCGGCCTGCTGGTGATGCTGGTGATGCGGATGCTCGGCGAGATGTCGGCCGCCCACCCGTCGTCGGGTTCGTTCTCCGCGCACGCCGAGCGGGCGATCGGACCCTGGGCCGGCTTCACCGCGGGCTGGTCGTTCTGGGTGCTGCTCTGCACGGCCGTCGGCCTGGAGGGCATCGGCGCCGCGAAGATCGTCCAGGGCTGGCTGCCGGGCACCCCGCAGTGGATGTGGGTGGCGCTGTTCATGGTGGTGTTCTGCGGGGCGAACCTGGCCGCCGTGAAGAACTTCGGCGAGTTCGAGTTCTGGTTCGCCGCGCTGAAGGTGGGCGCGATCGGCCTGTTCCTGGTCCTGGGCGTGCTGGCGATCGCGGGCGTGCTGCCCGGCACGGACTCCCCCGGCGCCTCGAACCTCTCCGACTTCCTGCCGAACGGCGGCGACGGCCTGCTCGTCGGCCTGCTGGCCTCGGTCTTCGCGTACGGCGGCCTGGAGACGGTCACCATCGCCGCGGCCGAGTCGGAGGACCCGGTGCGGGGCGTCGCCTCCGCCGTCCGCACGGCGATGTGGCGCATCGCCCTGTTCTACATCGGCTCCATGGCGGTCGTCGTCACCCTGGTGCCCTGGGACTCCGCGGACGTCGTGACGAAGGGGCCGTACGTCGCCACGCTCGACCACCTCGGCATCCCGGGCGCGGGCCAGCTCATGAACGTGGTCGTCCTGGTCGCCCTGCTGTCGGCGATGAACGCCAACATCTACGGCTCCTCGCGCATCGCCTACTCCCTGGTGGAGCGCGGCCAGGGCCCGCGGAAGCTGGCGAAGCTGTCCGGCGGGGTGCCCCGGGTCGCGGTCCTGACCTCGTGTTTCTTCGGTTTCGTCTGCGTGCTGCTCAGCTACTGGCGCCCCGACGACGTCTTCCCCTGGCTGCTGAACATGATCGGCGCGGTGATCCTGGTCGTCTGGATCTTCATCGCCGTCTCGCAGTTGCTGCTGCGCCGCCGCATCGAGCGCGAGGCGCCCGAGAAGCTGGTGGTGCGCATGTGGGCGTTCCCGTGGCTGACCTGGATCGCGCTGGCCGGCATGGCCGCGATCTTCGTGCTGATGGCGCGGGAGCCCGGCACCCGGGTCCAGCTCTACTCGACCGGCGGCATGACCCTGGTGCTGGCCGCGGCCGGCTACGCCCGGCAGCGGGCGCGCGCCGGGCGCTGACACCCGCCCCTCCCGGCGAGGCCCCCACGTACGACACGTGGGGGCCTTTCTGTTGAGCGGGCGCAGTTGTTGCTAGCGTGTAGTTGCAAGCGTCTTGCAATAAGGTTCCGGAGGGGATCACCCATGCCCGTCTACACGTTGCCCGAGCTGCCCTACGACTACTCCGCGCTGGCCCCCGTGATCAGCCCCGAGATCATCGAGCTGCACCACGACAAGCACCACGCCGCCTACGTGAAGGGCGCCAACGACACCCTGGAGCAGCTCGCCGAGGCGCGGGAGAAGGAGACGTGGGGGTCGGTCAACGGCCTGGAGAAGAACCTGGCCTTCCACCTCTCGGGGCACATCCTGCACTCGATCTACTGGCAGAACATGACCGGCCCGAAGGAGGGCGGCGGCGAGCCGCTGGCCGCCGACGGGGTGGGCGAGCTGGCCGAGGCGATCACGGAGTCGTTCGGTTCGTTCGCCGGCTTCAAGGCCCAGCTCTCCAAGGCCGCGGCCACCACCCAGGGCTCGGGCTGGGGCGTCCTCGCCCACGAGCCGCTGAGCGGGCGCCTGGTCGTCGAGCAGGTCTACGACCACCAGGGCAACGTCGGCCAGGGCGCCGTCCCGATCCTGGTCTTCGACGCCTGGGAGCACGCCTTCTACCTGCAGTACCGCAACCAGAAGGTGGACTTCATCGAGGCCATGTGGCAGGTCGTGAACTGGCAGGACGTCGCCCGCCGGTACGCGGCCGCCACGTCCCGCCCGGACGTGCTGCTGCTCGCGCCCTGACCGGCCCGAGCACCCCCGGACGTCCTGCCTCGTGATCGTCTTCTCACCCTTCACGACGGCAGGCGCATGAGGGAGGACCCCCGTGAGGACGTGACTCACGGGGGTCCTCCGCTTTCCGGCGCGGCCGCCTACAGGTTGCTGAAGTCCGGGCCCTTGGTCCGGCTCCGCTTGATCTCGTAGAAGCCCGGCACCGAGGCCACGGCCACCGTGCCGTCCCACAGGCGGGCCGCCTCCTCGCCCTGCGGGGCGGGCGTGACGACGGGGCCGAAGAAGGCGATCTGCTCGCCGTCGGGGCCGGGCAGGGAGATGACCGGCGTGCCGACGTCCTGGCCGACCCGGTCGATGCCCTCCTTGTGGGAGGCGCGCAGCTCGGCGTCGAACTCGAAGTCCTCCTGGTCGGCGTAGTCGATCAGGTCCGCGGGCAGCCCGGTGTCGGCGAGCGCGCCGGCGATGGCCTCGCGGGTCGCGCCCTCACCGTCGTTGTGGATGCGGGTGCCGAGCGCGGTGTACAGCGGGCCGAGGACGTCCTCGCCGTGCTTCTGCCAGGCGGCGGTGACCACGCGGACCGACTGCCACGCCTGGGTGGTGAGCAGCTCGCGGTACTCGTCGGGCAGTTCGTCGAGCTTGTCCTCGTTCAGCACGGCGAGGCTCATGACGTGCCAGCGGACCTCGATGTCGCGCAGCTTCTCCACCTCCAGCACCCAGCGGGAGGTCATCCACGCCCAGGGGCACAGCGGGTCGAACCAGAAGTCGACGGGGGTCTTGCCGGACGAGATGGCTGACTCGGACATGGCACTCCTTGGCGAAAGTCCGTTTTCCCGCGTCAACGACGGCACCGGCACCGGCATTCCCCGCTGTCCGCCGTCAGGAGCACATGGCAGGATCACTCCTGTTCCACCACCATCCACGCGATCACAAGGGAGTGCCGTCCGTGCCCGGTGAGAATCTGTCCCGCGAAGAGGCCCGGGAGCGGGCCGCCCTGCTGTCCGTCGACGGGTACGACGTGTCCCTGGACCTGAGGTCCGCCGTCGGCGACGGGAACGGCGAACCGCGCACGTTCCGCTCGGTGACCACCGTCCGGTTCCGCTGCGCCGAGCCGGGGGCGTCGAGTTTCGCCGACCTGGTCGCGCCGGGCGTCACCTCGGTCTCGCTCAACGGCCGGGACCTGGACCCGGGCGAGGTCTTCGACGGCTCGCGGATCGCGCTGGACGACCTGGCCGCCGAGAACGAGCTGGTCGTGGACGCGCAGTGCGCCTACTCCCGCACCGGCGAGGGGATGCACCGCTTCGTCGACCCGGAGGACGGCGAGGTCTACCTCTACACGCAGTACGAGCCGGCCGACGCCCGCCGCGTGTACGCCAACTTCGAGCAGCCGGACCTGAAGGCGCCGTACCGCTTCGAGGTGCGGGCACCCGAGGGCTGGACGGTGTGGAGCAACGGCGCGGGCGAACTCGCCGACGGCGTGTGGCGGTTCGCCGAGACCAAGCCGATCTCGACGTACATCACCTGTGTGGTGGCCGGCCCCTACCACTACGTGACGGACTCCTACACGCGGACCCTGGAGGACGGTTCGAAGCTGGAGATCCCGCTCGGCGCGATGTGCCGCAAGGGCCTCGCCCCGCACTTCGACGCCGAGGACGTCTTCCTGGTCACCAAGCAGGGCCTGGACTTCTTCCACGACCACTTCGACTACCCGTACCCGTTCGGGAAGTACGACCAGGCGTTCGTGCCCGAGTACAACCTGGGCGCGATGGAGAACCCCGGCCTCGTGACCTTCCGCGAGGAGTACATCTTCCGCGGGAAGGTGACGCGGGCGTCCTACGAGGCCCGGGCCAACGTCATCCTGCACGAGATGGCGCACATGTGGTTCGGCGACCTGGTCACCATGGAGTGGTGGGACGACCTGTGGCTGAAGGAGTCCTTCGCGGACTTCATGGGCACGTTCGCGAACGTGGGCGCGACCCGCTTCAAGGACGCCTGGATCACCTTCGCCAACCGCCGCAAGGCCTGGGCGTACCGCGCCGACCAGCTCCCGTCCACGCACCCGGTCACGGCGGACATCCGCGACCTCCAGGACGCCAAGCTGAACTTCGACGGCATCACCTACGCGAAGGGCGCCTCGGTGCTCAAGCAGCTCGTGGCGTACGTCGGCCAGGACGCGTTCCTGGAGGGCGCCCGGCGCTACTTCAAGCGCAACGCGTACGGCAACACCCGCCTGGGCGACCTGCTGTCGGTGCTGGCCGAGACCAGCGGCCGGGACATGTCGGGCTGGGCGCGGTCCTGGCTCCAGACGGCCGGGGTGAACGCGCTGACCCCGCAGGTGCTGCTGGACACCACGGGCGGCCGGATCGCCGAGCTGGCGGTCCTCCAGGAGGCCGCGGAGTCGCACCCCGACCTGCGCCCGCACCGGATCGCGGTGGGCCTGTACGGGCGTACGCCCGAGGGCGCGCTGGAGCGGTACGCGCGCGTGGAGACGGACGTGCAGGGGCCGCGCACGGTCGTGGCGGAGCTGGCGGGCGCCCAGGCGCCGGAGCTGGTGCTGGTCAACGACGACGACCTCACCTACTGCAAGACCCGGTTCGACGAGACCTCGCTGGCCACCCTGCGGGCGCACCTGGGCGCGCTGACCGACCCGCTGGCCCGCGCCCTGTGCTGGTCGGCGCTGTGGAACCTGACCCGGGACGGGCTGCTGCCGGCACGGGACTTCATCGGGCTGGTGCTGCGCTTCGCCGGCCGCGAGTCGGACATCGGCGTGCTCCAGATGCTGCACGCCTGGGCGAACACGGCACTCGTGCACTACGCGGCGCCCGACTGGCGGGAGACCGGCGGGGCGCTGCTGGCCGAGGGCGCGCTGCGCGAGCTGCGGGCGGCCGGAGAGGGCAGTGAGCAGCAGCTCGCCTGGGCGCGGTTCTTCGCGGCCGTGGCCGCCGCGGAGCCGGACCTGACGCTGCTGCGGGACCTGCTGGACGGCACGACCGCGATCGAGGGCCTGGTCGTGGACCAGGAGCTGCGCTGGGCGTTCCTGGAGCCGCTGGCCGCGCACGGGGCGGCCGACGAGTCGGTGCTCGCGGCGGAACTGGCCCGGGACGACACGGCGTCGGGCAAGCGGCACCAGGTGCGCTGCCTGGCCGCGCGGCCGTCGGCCGCGGTCAAGGCGCAGGCGTGGGCGCAGGTGGTGGAGTCGCAGACGCTGTCCAACGCGCTGGTGGAGGCGACGATCGAGGGCTTCGTCCAGTCGTCGCAGCGGGAGCTGACCGCGCCGTACGCGCAGCTCTACTTCGCCGCGATCGAGCGGGTGTGGCGGGAGCGGTCGATCCAGATCGGCATGGACGTGGTCCGCGGGCTGTTCCCGGCGTTCCAGGACCGCCGGGAGACCCTGGACGCGACGGACGCGTGGCTGGCGGCGCACGAGGACGCGGCGCCGGCGCTGCGCCGGCTGGTGCTGGAGGCGCGGGACGACCTGGCGCGCGCCCTGCGGGCACAGGCGTGCGACGCGGGGGCCGGCGAGGGCTGATCCCCGGCCCCGGACCGCCCGGCCGGCGACCGTTACGAGATCCGGGCCGAGTGAGCCGTAACCCCTGGTCCGCACCCGTGCGGACCAGGGGTTTCCGCTGCCGCCCCGGCATCCGGACACCTGGCCTCCGGTCCCGTCTTGTCCGCCTTTCTCGACGGACGTGTAACAACGGTTACAGGCGGAACCGGACGCGGGAATTTCGGAGCCATGACCCACAACACCCCGCTCTCCCCCCGCCCCCTCCGCCACCTCCGCGACGTCCACCGCCGCGTCCAGACGGCGGCCCAGCTGCGCGCCCACGGCGTCCCGGCGGCCGAACTGGCCGAACGGTGCCGCCCGGACGGCCCCTGGCGGGAACTCCTGCCGAACGTGATCCTGCTGCACCCCGGTCCGCCCACCGGCGAGGAACGGCTGCACGGCGCCCTGCTGTACGCGGCGCGCGCGGCGGCGGGACCGGGTGTCCCCGCCCAGCCGTCGGCCGGGAACCCGCACCGCCGGCTGTACGCGGACGCGGTGGTCACCGGCCTGGCGGCGCTGACCCTGCACGGTTTCTCCGGCACCCCGACGCTGGCCTCGCTGGACCACGTGGACGTCCTGGTCCCGCGGCCGCGCCGGCTGCGCTCCACGGGCTACGTCCGGGTCCTGCGCACCTCCTCCCTGCCCGCCCCGGACACGGTGAGCGGCCTGCCGGTGGCCCCGGCGCCGCGGGCGCTGGCGGACGCGGTCGCGGTCGCGGAACCGACGGACGCGGAGGCGGTGCGCCGGCTGCTGACCGAGTCGGTGCGCGCCGGCCACTGCGAACCGGCCGCCGTGGTCCGGGAGCTGACGCGGGCGAGGCTGCTGACCCGCCCGCACGTGGTGGACGCGGTGGACGCGCTGCTCGCCGAGGGCCGCTCGATCGCCGAGGACCGCCTGTACCGGATGGTCCGCGAGCAGGGCCTGCCCGACCCGGTCTGGAACGTCGACCTGCGGCTGCCCGGCGGCCCGCACCTGGGCGGCCTGGACGCCTACTGGCCGGACCAGGCGGTCGCCGTGGAACTCGACACCCGCGCGCCCCGGCACGACGACGACGCGCAGTGGTCGGAGTACGCCCGCAAGCGCGAGCACCTGGAGCGCCTCGGCATCACGGTCGTGTACATCACGCCGAGGAAGCTGCGGGACTCCGCGGAGCAGCAGGCGGCGGTGGTGCGGACGGCGCTGATGGCGTCCGGCGACCGCGACCCGGCCGCGTACGTCGTGGTGCTGCCCCGGTAGCGACGTGCCGGCCGACGGGCAGGGGGGCCGCCGGGGAGGGAGCCGGGAGGGGAGCGGAGGGGCCGCCGGGCCGGGCGTCGGCGGCCCCTCCTCGTGCGCGCCGCGCCGCCACTTCTGCTGCGCCGCCCGGGTGAGGGTTCACCCGGGCGGGTGAGCCGGGCGGGCGGGGGGCCCGAGGGCCGCGGTACAGGTCAGTCATGAGAAAGCCCCGAACAGCCGCCGGCGTGTGCTCCCTGCTCCTCGCGGCCGCCTGCGCGTTCGCCGCCCCCGCCACGGCACAGGTGACACCCCGGACCGCGGCCGGCGGCTACGTGGCCCTCGGCGACTCCTACTCCTCCGGCGTCGGAGCCGGCGACTACCTGGCCTCCGGCAAGGAGTGCAGGCGCAGCAGCCGGGCCTACCCCGTGCTGTGGGCGGAGGCGCACGCGCCGGCCTCCTTCAGCTTCGCCGCGTGCAACGGCGCCGGTGTGCGGGAGGTCCTGACCGAGCAGCTCGGCCACCTCAGCGCCCGCACCGGCCTGGTCACCCTCACCGTCGGCGGCCACGACTCGGGCTTCGCCGCCGTCATGGCCACCTGCGCGCTGGGCGGCACCGAGCGGTGCCTGTCCGCCGTGTCCCGGTCGCGCGCCACCATGGACGGGACGCTCGCCCGCGACCTGGACCGCCTCTACACCGCCATCCGGGCCAAGGCGCCCGCCGCCCGGGTCGTGGTGCTCGGCTACCCGCGCCTGTACCACCTCGGCGGCAATTGCTCACTCGGGCTCCGGGACGGCGACCGGGCCTCCCTCAACGAGGCCGTGGACCACCTCAACGCGGTGATCGCCGGGCGCGCCGCCGGGCACGGGTTCGCCTTCGCCGACGTGACGGCGGCCTTCGCCGGCCACGAGATCTGCTCGTCCCACCCGTGGCTGCACAGCGTCGAGGTGCCGGCGTTCACCGAGTCGTACCACCCGACCGCGCCGGGCCAGTCGCTCGGCTACCTGCCGGTCCTGACCCGGGCGTCCTGAGCGGGCGGACCCCTAGCAGAACTCCTTCTCGTTCACCGCCTCCGGATCGCCCGCCCAGTCCCCGTTGAAGTTCAGGGCGAGGGAGTGCCGGCCGTCCGCCGTCGTCACGGCGGAGGAGGTGGAGCCGGGGATGCCGCCGTCGTGGCCCCAGACGTGGACCCCGCAGGACAGGGTGATGTCCGCGAGGCCGAGGCCGTAGCGGATGTTCGGCACGCCGTCGATCCGCACCGTGGTCTTCATCTCCTTGAGCTGGCGCGGCGGCAGCAGCTCGCCGCGCAGCAGGGCGCCGTAGAAGCGGTTCAGGTCCGCCGAGCCGGAGATCATCTCGCCGGCCGCGGAGGCGATGGAGGGGTTGAGGGTGGTGACGTCGTACGTCGGGCCGGTCGTGGCGTCGGCGAGTTTGGAGTAGGCGCGGGAGCTGGGCCGCGGGACGGTGACCCGGGTGCCCGGGACGGAGGTGGCCGTCAGGTGCAGGGGGCGGATGACACGGCGGTTGATCTCGGTGGCGTAGGAGCGGCCCGTGGCCTTCTCGATGATCATCCCGGCCAGGACGTAGTTGGTGTTGGAGTAGTTCCAGGACGTGCCCGGCGCGAAGTCCGGTGCGTGCCGCATGGCGACCGCGACCAGTTCGTCCGGGGTGAGGGTGTCGTAGCGGTGTGCGAGGAAGCCGTCCCTGAGGAGGTGGGTGCGGCGGAAGTCCGGGTCGGCCAGGTAGTTGTAGATCCCGCTGGTGTGGTTGAGCAGTCCGCGGACGGTGACGCGGCGGCCGTCGTGGCCGTGGCCGCGCACCACGCCGGGCAGCCACCGGTCGACCGTGTCGTCCAGGGAGAGCCGGCCCTCGGCCTCCAGCTGGAGCAGGACGGTGGCCACGAAGGTCTTGGTGATGCTGGCGACGCGGTACCGGTCGGCGGCCGTTCGGGGCGCGCCCGTGCGGAGGTCGCCGACCCCGGCCGTCGCGGACCAGGTGCCGCGGGCGTCCCGCACGGTGGCGGTCGCCCCGGGCACCCCGGCCCGGACCTGTGCCTCGATCGCCGCGCGCGTCGCCGGGTGGCCGCCGCCGGAGCCACCGCGGGTGGCGGCCGCGGCCGGGGCGGCCAGGGCCGCCGTGAGGAGCAGGGCGGTACCGCCCAGGAGTGCCGTACGTCCACGCATGTCTTCCCCCTGCTTGTGCCGGGTGGCTCGGTCGGGGGGAGGGACCCGGGGCCGCCCTCGCGGGTTGCCCCGCCCCGGGCCGGTTGAGCGACTTTTGGCCCTTCTCCGGCGCGGCCTGCCGCTCAGCGGGGACCGTCCCGGCGGGGGTCGTCCTCGCGGGGGTCCGCGACGGCGGGGGCCGGGCGGCCGGGCGGGGGCCGTTCGCGCCACAGCCGCAGGGCCGTGTCGACCAGCGCCACGCGGGTGAGCCCGGGGACGGCGGCCAGGTCGTGCCAGGCGGCGAAGTCGGTGGAACCGCCGACCTCGTAGCGCAGTTCGCCGCCGGTCACCTCGCCCTCGTAGACCAGGCGCAATCCGTGGTGGTCGGTGGGGCGCGGCAGGCGCCCGGCACGCAGGACGCGCCGGGAGGAGTCCACGCCGAGCAGGCCGGTCACCTCGATGCGGTAGCCGGTCTCCTCGGTGACCTCGCGGCGGACGGTGTCGTACGGGTCCTCGCCGTGCTCCATGCCGCCGCCGGGCAGCACCCACTCGGGTGTGCCGTCGGGGGCGGGTGACCGGGCCAGCAGGAGCTGTCCGTCGCGGACGCACACGGCGTAGGCCGCCACCCTCAACTTCCGTCTCATTCCTAGACGTTAGCGGGCAGCTCGGCCGGTGCGTCCACCGGTGGCGACCAGCGCAGCGGCAGGGCGGCCGGGGTCCACCGGGCCTCGGCGAGGGTGAAGCGGACGGTGCGGGCGCCGTCGGGGGCGAACTCGGTGCGGGCCTCGCCGGTGAGCTGGAGGGTGTCGCCCGTGTCCCAGTCCAGGAAGAGCAGACCGGCCCGCCGGTCGGCGCGCAGGTTGCCGAGGCTGAGGAACATGGCGTTGCCGGCGTAGTCGGGCCAGGTCAGTTCGCGCGGCGAGGTGACGCGGACGAAGCCGGGACCGCCACCGCGGTGGCTGACGTCGGCTCCGCCGGGGTGCACGGTGGCCAGGAAGAAGGTGTCGGCGCCCCGGACGAACGCGGCCCGCGCCGCGGTCAGGTGGTCCGTGCGCAGGACCGGGCCCGGTGTGCGGCCGTCGACGGTCTCCCAGGACTCCCGGCGCCGGATGTACCGGGGGCAGTTGGCGAACACCTGGTCGGCCGTCACGGTGAAGCCGCGGGGGGCCGGCCGCAGCCGGCCGTTGAGGCGCATGCGGCGGCGGGTGCGGGGGTCGAGGGCGAGGGTGCCCAGGTGGGTGCCCGGTGCCGCCCCGGCCGCCGCGAGCGGTTCGGGCAGGGCGGCGTCCACCGTCATCAGGCGCGGCTCCGGCGCGCGGACGAAGCCCGGCGGGCCGGTGAGCGCGGCCGCCCACACCCGCCCCGTGCCCGGGTCGGCCGCGCCCACGACCAGCAGCGGCCGGAGCGCCAGGAAGGCCGCCGCGACCGGCTTGACGTCCTGGCCCAGGGAGCGGCCCACGTGGTCGGCGCGGTCGCGGACCCCGGCCAGGGCCTGGAGGGCGAGCGAGCCCGCGTGATAGGTGCCCATGATCAGAAGAAGCCGCAGGTCGGGGCCGAGGCGTGCGGAGCGGGGGCGCCGTCCGGACCGAGCGGGGCGGAGATCTCCAGCCGGATGCCGTCCGCGTCGTGGAAGAAGAGGCCGCCCGTGGCGCCGCCCTCGTGGTGGGCCACCACGCCGTCGTGGGCGAACTCCACCCCGGCGGCCCGCAGCGCCGTCTCGTACTCCCGCACGCGCTCGGCCGACTCGACCGTGAAGGCGAGGTGGTGCAGTCCGGCCCGGTCCGGGGCGTACGGCCCGTGCGCCTGCTGCCAGAGGGTGACCAGGGGGGCGCCGCCGGCCTCCCCCAGCATCGCCCAGCGCCGGTCGTCCTCCTTGCCCTCGGCGAGCACGGCGAAGCCGAGGACGTCTCGGTAGAGGGCGAGCGAGCGGTCGAGGTCGGTGACGTTCAGGCCTGCGTGCGCGATCCGCGGTGCCATGGGGTCCTCCTTCGGTTCCTAACCTTCATAAAAGACCTTAGAGGGTTAGGCGACAGCGGGTCAACCGCTTACCTACAATTGAGCGGTTAGAAGAGAAGGAGGGGCCCATGCCCACCCCCCGCGACCCCCGCCCGCTCACCGGTGAGCCCCTCGCGCTCGACCTGCTCAACACCCGCTGGATCCAGGACGGCGTCCGGCGGGACCTGCTCACGGACACGGAGGGGCTCGCGGTGTGGCTGGAGGGCAACGGGCTGACCGGCGGCCACCCGGCCGACGCCGGCGTGCTGCGCCGCCTGCGCACGGCGCGCGAGGCGCTGGAGGCCGCGCTGGCCGGCCCGCCGGCCGAGGCGGCCCCGCTCGTGGACGCCGTGCTGGAGCACGGGCGCGTCCGGGTCCGGCTGACCGCCGACGGCCCGGCCGAGGAGGCCGAGTTCGCCGACCCGTCGTGGGGCCCGGCCTGGCTCGCCGCCCGCGACTACCTGCACCTGCTCGCGCGCGGCCCGGAGCGGATTCGCACCTGCGCCGGCGCCGCCTGCGTCCTGCGCTTCTACGACACCTCGCGCAACGGCACCCGCCGCTGGTGCTCGATGGCCGCGTGTGGCAACCGGGCCAAGGCGTCCCGCCATTACGCGCGTTCGAGGGAGAACTGAGCGGATACCACCCCAGAGGGTTACCAACCGCCCATTTCCCACCGGGGGTTTTCCCCATACGTTCATTTCGTTTCGGTCAACGGTCCCCCAATTTCCGGCCCGTTCGGTAAGGCTGAGCGCTCTCGTCCGCTCGATCCTTCACCTAGGGATGCCGATGACCCACACGCCCGAGCGTGATCCCATATCCGGTCCGAGACGCCTGGCCCGCATAGCCGTGGCCGTGGGCGTGGTGGCCGCCCTCTCCGCGGCGGGGCCGGTGCCGCTGGCCCTCGCCGCGGACGCGCCCCCCGCCCCGGCCGCCGACGCCGGCGTCAAGTCCGGGCACGACAAGCTCGGTTCGGACGACGCCGAGGCGCTCGCCGAGGCCAAGGCCGACGGCGCCGAGAACGTCACGATGATGATCGCCACCGCTCCCGGGCAGACCGAGCAGGTCGCCGAGAAGCTGGACGCGGTCAAGGGCGGCTCCGTGGGCCGCACCTACGACGAGGTCGGCTACGTCCGCGCCACCGTCCCCACCGGCAAGGCCGACGCGGCCATCAAGGCCGCGGCCGACCTCTCCTCGGTGCACGCCATCGACCTCCGGCGGGAGATCCCGCTCGACGACCCGGCGCCGGACGCCGGCGCCTCCGGCGCCTCCCGCACCGTCAAGGGCGCGTACCCGGCCCCCGGGAAGAACACCCCGGCCGAGAACCCGTACAACCCCTCCTTCGAGACCGGTGCCGTCGACTTCGTCGAGGAGCACCCGAAGGCGGACGGCCGCGGCGTCACCATCGGCATCCTGGACTCCGGCGTCGACCTCGGCCACCCGGCGCTGCAGAAGACCACCACCGGCGAGCGGAAGATCGTCGACTGGGTCACCGCGACCGACCCGATCCTGGACAGCGACGGCACCTGGCGCCGGATGACCAACCCGGTCAGCGGCCCGTCGTTCGGCTACGGCGGCGTCACCTGGAAGGCCCCCGCGGGCGACTACCAGGTCAACCTGTTCCGCGAGTCCGCCACGGCCGGCGGCGACGCCAAGGGCGACGCCAACCGCGACGGCGACACCACCGACGCGTGGGGCATCCTCTACGACCCGGTCGCCGGCACCGTCCGCGTCGACCTGAACAACAACTTCGACTTCACCGACGACGCGCCGATGAAGCCGTACCGGGACGGCTACCAGATCGGCTACTTCGGCACCGACGACCCGAAGACCGACGTCGTCGAGCGGCAGCCGTTCGTCGTCCAGATCCGCAAGGACGTGCCCACCGACCCGTACGGCGGCGACTGGGTCGGCAAGAAGGCCGACTTCGTCAACATCGGCGTCATCGAGTCCGAGCACGGCACCCACGTGGCCGGCATCACCTCCGCCAACGGCCTGTTCGGCGGCAGGATGAACGGCGCGGCCCCCGGCGCGAAGATCGTCTCCTCGCGCGCCTGCACCTGGACCGGCGGCTGCACCAACGTCGCGCTCACCGAGGGCATGATCGACCTCGTCGCCAACCGCGGCGTCGACATCGTCAACATGTCGATCGGCGGCCTGCCCGCGCTCAACGACGGCAACAACGCGCGCGCCGAGCTGTACACCCGGCTCATCGACACCTACGGCGTCCAGCTCGTGATCTCCGCGGGCAACTCCGGGCCCGGCGTCAACACCATCGGCGACCCCGGCCTGGCGAACAAGGTCATCTCGGTCGGCGCGACCGTCTCCAAGGAGACCTGGGCCGCGAACTACGGCTCGGCCGTCGAGACCAAGTACGCGATGATGCCGTTCTCCTCCCGCGGCCCGCGCGAGGACGGCGGCTTCACCCCGACCCTGAGCGCGCCCGGCGCCTCGATCAACACCACCCAGACCTGGCTGCCGGGCTCCCCGGTGACCGAGGCGGGCTACTCGCTGCCGGCCGGCTACTCGATGCTCCAGGGCACCTCGATGGCCTCCCCGCAGGCCGCCGGCGCCTCCGCGCTGCTGCTGAGCGCCGCGAAGCAGAAGGGCGTCGACCTCACCCCCGCCCGGCTGCGCACGGCGCTGACCTCGACCGCCGACCACATCAAGGGTGTGCAGGCGTACGAGGAGGGCGCGGGCCTCATCAACATCCCGGACGCGTGGGAGTCGATCAAGGACGGCGCCACCGCGCACGACTACACCGTCAAGGCGCCGGTCGACACCGCGATCGACTACGCCCTGAAGACCCCCGGCTTCGGCACCGGCCTCTACGACCGTGAGGGCGGCCTGAAGGCGGGCCAGAAGAAGACGTACGACATCACCGTCACCCGCACCTCCGGCCCGGACAAGGCCGTCCGGCACGAGCTGCACTTCGAGAACAACACCGGGCACACCTTCCGGATCGTCGGCGACGACGTCGTCGCGCTGCCGCTGAACCGGCCGGTGACCGTCAAGGTGCAGGCCGCCCCGTCGTCGGCGGGCATCAAGAGCGCGATCCTTGAGGTCGACGACCCGCGGACCGAGGGCATCGACAAGCAGATCCTCTCCACGGTCGTGGTCTCGGCCCCCGTGCGGTACGCCTACTCGGCCGCCGGCTCGGTGCAGCGCAACGGCACGCAGTCGTACTTCGTGACCGTGCCCGAGGGCGCCACGTCGCTGGAGGTCGCGATCAGCGGGCTGAAGGCCACCAGCCAGACCCGGTTCATCGCCATCCACCCGTACGGCGTCCCGTCCGACAGCACGTCGACCCCGTACTGCTACAACAACTACCTGGACGGCAACGGCTGCAAGCCCGACGTGCGCTCGTACGCCCCGCAGCCCGGCGTCTGGGAGATCGAGGTCGAGGCGCGCCGCACCTCGCCGCTGCTGGACAACCCGTACACGCTGGACGTCACCGTGCTCGGCGCGGCCTTCGACCCGGAGACCGTGACCGTCCCGGAGGCCCGCGTGGGCACCCCGGTGACCGCCTCCTGGACGGTGGCCAACAAGTACGCCGCGCTGGAGGGCAGGCTGGTCGGCGGTCCGCTCGGCTCGGCCAAGTCCGACCGCCCGGCCATCAGGCAGGGCGAGACGCAGACCACCACGGTCACGGTCCCGGCGGGCGCGACCTCGCTCGACGTCGCCATCGGGGGCGTCTCGGACACCGCGGCCGACCTGGACCTGACGGTGTACGACGCGGCCGGCAAGGAGGTCGGCAAGTCCGCCGACGGTGACTCGGAGGAGGCGGTCTCCGTGCGCTCCCCGGCCGCCGGCACCTACACCGTCCAGGTCGCGGGCTACTCGGTGCCCTCCGGCTCCACCGACTACGACTACCGGGACGTGTTCTTCTCGCCCGCGCTCGGCACCGTCACGGTCGGCGACTCGGCCCCGGTCAAGCTCGGCACGGGCGCGTCGGCGACGGTGACCGGCCAGGTCACGGCCGCCGCCGAGGCTCCGGCCGGCCGCGAGTTCTTCGGCCGGGTGCAGCTCGTGAACACGCGCGGCACGGTCGCGGGCACCGGCAGCGTGAAGATCGCCAAGGTCACGCCGTAACGGGTGATCCGAACGGGAGGGGCGGGCGTCCGGGTGGACGCCCGCCCCTTCGCGTGTCCCGCGGCCGGGGCCGCGGCTCAGGGGGCTCCGCCGAAGGGGCAGGCCGGGTCCCCGGAGCCGGGCAGGGCCCCGGTGATGCGGGCCCGCTCGGCGGCCACCCGGGCGGTCCCCACGACCCACAGGCTCGCGTACGGCTCCCCCCGCGGGACGGCGACGAGCACGTGCTGTCCCGCGCGCGGTGCCGGGCGCGCGTCCGCGCCCAGCAGGAACGCGGCCTCGGCCGGGCCGTGCGCCGGTTCGTAGGAGCGGCGCACGGCGACCGTGACGCGGCCGGCCGCGGCTCCCGGCCACGCCTCCACCCGCGTCACGGTGCCCTCCACGACCAGCCGCGCGCAGGCCGGCGTGGGCTCCGGGGCCGCCGCCTTCCGGCCCGAGGCGTCGGCCGCGCTCCCGGCCGACCCGCCGTCGCCGTCCCGGACCAGCAGGCCGACCCCCAGGGCCAGGGAGAAGGCCGCGGCACCGGCGAGCGAGCCGAGCGCGAACCGCAGAACCCGGCGCCGCCCGCCCGGCCGCGCCACCCGCCCGGGCCCGGAACCCCCCCGGCGCCCCGGCCCCCGGGCCCCCACCGCCCTCCTGCCGACCACGCCCCCGGCCGCCCCACCGCGAGCAGACACCGGCCCACCCGTTTCCGCCCCGGCCGCCCCGGACCCGACCGCCCCGGGCCCGGCTGCCACGTCCCCGGCCGCCACGCCCTCCGCCGCCCCGGGCCCGGCCGCCGCGTCTCCGAGCGCCGCATCCCCTGCCGCCTCGGACCCGGCCACCGCCTGCCCGGCCGCCGCGTCCCCGGCTGCCGCATGACCGGCCGTCCCACCTCCGAGCGCCGCACCTCCCGCCGCCCCGGACCCGGCCACCGCGTCCCCGGCTGCCGCATCACCGGCCGTCCCAGGTCCGGCTGCCGCATCTCCGAGCGCCGCACCTCCTGCCGCCCCGGACCCGGCCACCGCCTGCCCGGCCACCGCGTCCCCGGCCGCCGCGTCCCCGGTACCGGCGCCCCCGACCGTTCCCGGCCCGGTCGCAGCGCCCCCGGCCACCACGTTCCCGGCCGCCCGGAATCCGGCCTCACCGTCCCCAGTCACGGCTCCAGCCTCACCGGCCCCGGTCTCACCGCCCCCGGCCGCTTCCGGTTCGGTTGGCGGGGGCGGGGTGGTCGCGCTTTCGGGGGTCTCCTCGGGCGTCGGGGCTCCTTCCCGGGGGTCTGCCGTCAGGGTCTCGGCCAGTCGGGTCAGTTGGGTCCGCAGGAGAGCCAGGTCGGCCTCGGCCGCCCGGTGTGCGGAGCGGAAGGCGGGGTCCCGGCGGGCCTCGTCCGGCAGCGGGGCGCCGGTGATCGCCGCCATCAGGGCGTCCATGCCGTCGTACTCCCGCGCGCCCTCGTGTCCGGCGGTCATGTCACACCACCTCGTCCTCGTGCAGCCGGGCGCGCAGCGCGCGGACCGCCGTGTGCAGCCTGCTCTTGACCGTGCCCTCGGGTATGCCCAGCTCCTCGGCGATGCCCCGGACCGGCAGGTCGGCGAAGAAGCGCAGCACCACCACCTGCCGCTGGGCCGCCGGCAGCTCGTCCAGGCCCCGCGCGACGGCGAGGGAGAGCAGGCTGGTCTCCTCTCCGGAGGGGTGCGCCGGTTCGCCGAGCGCGACGAGCCGCTCCCCCAGCCGCTCCCGGCGCCGCTTCGCCCGGTGCCAGTCCATGGCCAGGTTGGAGGCGACCACCGCCGCCCACGCCGACACGTCCCGCGGCGCCTCGCGGCCGCTCGCCGCCCGCTCCAGCAGCCGCAGCCGTACCTGCTGCACCCCGTCCGGCAGGTCCGACTGCGGCACCCCGCCGAGCGCGAGCACCGCCCGCACCCGGCGTTCCTGGGCCGCGTCCAGCGGATCGCCGCCCACCGGACCGGCACCGGCACCGCCGGTCCGGTCCGGGTCGGCGAACGGTCCCCGGTCGCGGCGCACCCTTCCGCGCAGCACAAGCCACCCCCCTCACGCGTCTGCCCCTACGACGCGGCGGCGGGCCGGAACGTTCGGACCGCCGCGCCCCGGCGCAGAGGCGTACGTCACACCTTCGTGTGGCCGGGGCCCCGAGGGGCAGGGTCGGGACGGCAGAGCTTGCGGCGCGGGCCCGCCGGGGAGGGAATTTCTGCAGCTCAACGCGGGGTTCGGTGAAGGTACGGAACCGCCCGCCGGGTGATCGTGTCCCACTACCCGGGCAGGCCCGGCAAAGAATTGGACAGGTGGGCCGGGGTCGGCCGCATGATGGAAACGCCCCGGTCAGGCAAGAGACACACGGAGGAGTCACTGTGAGGGTCGGAATCGTCGGAGCCACCGGTCAGGTCGGCACGGTCATGCGCAGGATCCTCACGGAGCGGAACTTCCCGGTCACGGAGCTGCGCCTGTTCGCCTCGGCCCGGTCCGCCGGCAGCGTGCTGGACGGTGTGACGGTGGAGGACGCGGCGGTCGCCGACTACACCGGCCTGGACATCGTCCTGTTCTCCGCGGGCGGCACGACCTCCAAGGCGCTGGCCGAGAAGGTCGCCTCCCAGGGCGCCGTCGTGATCGACAACTCCTCCGCCTGGCGCAAGGACCCCGAGGTCCCGCTGGTGGTCTCCGAGGTGAACCCGCACGCGATCGCCGACCGCCCCAAGGGCATCATCGCCAACCCGAACTGCACCACGATGGCCGCGATGCCGGTGCTCAGGCCGCTGCACGAGGAGGCCGGTCTGGAGGCGCTGGTCGTCGCCACCTACCAGGCGGTGTCCGGCTCGGGCCTCGCCGGCGTGGCCGAGCTGCACGGCCAGGTGCAGAAGGTGGCGGCTGAGGCCGACAAGCTCACCCACGACGGTGCGGCGGTCGACTTCCCCGAGCCGCAGGTCTACAAGCGCGCCATCGCCTTCAACGTGCTCCCGCTGGCGGGCAGCATCGTCGACGACGGTCGGCACGAGACCGACGAGGAGCAGAAGCTGCGCAACGAGTCCCGCAAGATCCTGGAGATCCCCGGCCTCAAGGTCTCCGGCACCTGCGTGCGCGTGCCCGTCTTCTCCGGCCACTCCCTCCAGATCAACGCGCGGTTCGCCCGCCCGATCAGCCCGGAGCGCGCCACCGAGCTGCTGGCGAAGGCGCCGGGCGTCGCCCTCTCCGACATCCCGACCCCGCTCCAGGCGGCCGGGCAGGACCCGTCGTTCGTCGGCCGGATCCGCCGCGACGAGACCGTGGACAACGGCCTCGCCCTGTTCGTCTCCAACGACAACCTCCGCAAGGGCGCCGCGCTGAACGCGGTGCAGATCGCGGAGCTGGTGGCGGCGGAGCTGTCCGCGAAGTAGCACTTCCCACGGCAGGGGCGGTCACGGCCACCGTGACCGCCCCTGCCGCGTGCGCGGACGGCGCAGGGGGCGCCCGGTGCGGCACCGGGCGCCCCCTCCGCTCCTGCGTCAGGCCGACGCGGCGTCCGCCGCCTGGGCCTTCAGCGCGCGCTCGATGCCCGAGCGGGACTCCGAGACGAGGCGGCGCAGGGCCGCGCTCGGCCCGGCCGCGGCCAGCCATTCGTCCGTGGCGGCCAGGGTCTCCTCGGAGACCTGGACCGACGGGTACAGGCCGACGGCGATCTGCTGGGCCATCTCGTGCGAGCGGGACTCCCAGACGCCCTTGAGGGCCTCGAAGTACCGGTCCGCGTAGGGGGCGAGCAGCTCCCGCTGGTCGGTCTGGACGAAGCCGCCGATCACGGCCTCCTGCACGGCGTTGGGCAGCTTGTCGGAGTCGATGACGGAGGACCACGCCTCCGCCTTGGCCTCCGGCGTCGGGCGGGAGGCGCGGGCGGTGGCCGCGTGCCGCTCACCGGCCGCCGTCCGGTCCCGCTGGTACTCGGCCTCGATCTCCGTCTCGTCGTACCGGCCGACGGCGGCGAGCCGCTCGACGAACGCCCAGCGCAGCTCGGTGTCGACGGCCAGGCCCTCGATGGTCTGCGTGCCGTCGAGGAGGGCCTCCAGCAGGTCGAGCTGCTCCGGGGTGCGGGCGGTCGCCGCGAAGGCCCGGGCCCAGGCGAGCTGGTGGTCGCTCGCCGCCTCGGCGGCGCGCAGGTGGGCCAGCGTGGCGTCGGTCCAGCGGGTCAGCAGCGGCTCGCGGGTGGCCGGGTCGGCGTACAGGTCGATGGCCAGCTTGACCTGGCGGTGCAGGGACTGCACCACGCCGATGTCGGACTCCTTGCCGATGCCGGACAGCACCAGGGCGAGGTAGTCGCGGGTGGCCAGCTCGGCGTCGCGCGTCATGTCCCAGGCCGACGCCCAGCACAGGGCGCGCGGCAGGGACTCGGCGAAGTCGCCGAGGTGCTCGGTGACCGTCCGCAGCGACTCCTCGTCGAGGCGGACCTTGGCGTAGGACAGGTCGTCGTCGTTGAGGAGGACGACGGCCGGGCGGCGCCTGCCGGTGAGCTGCGGTACGGCGGTCAGCTCGCCGTCCACGTCCAGCTCGATCCGGTCGGTGCGGACCAGCTTGCCGCTCGCCTCGTCGAGGTCGTACAGGCCGATCGCGATGCGGTGCGGGCGCAGGGTCGGCTCGCCCTTGGCGCCGGCGGGCAGCGCCGGGGCCTCCTGGCGGACGGCGAAGGACGTGATCACGCCGTCGTCGCCGATGGCGATCTCGGGCCGCAGGACGTTGATCCCGGCGGTCTCCAGCCACTTCCCCGACCAGGTCTTCAGGTCCCGGCCGGAGGTCTCCTCCAGGGCGCCCAGCAGGTCGGACAGGCGCGTGTTGCCGTAGGCGTGGCGCTTGAAGTAGGACTGCACGCCCTTGAAGAACTCGTCCTCGCCGACGTAGGCCACGAGCTGCTTGAGCACGCTGGCGCCCTTGGCGTAGGTGATGCCGTCGAAGTTGACGAGCACGTCGTCCAGGTCGCCGATCTCGGCCATGATCGGGTGCGTGGACGGAAGCTGGTCCTGCCGGTACGCCCAGGTCTTCATCTGGTTCGCGAAGGTGGTCCAGGAGTGCGGCCACTTCGAGGCGGGCGCGGCGGCCTGGCAGGCGACCTCGGCGTAGGTGGCGAACGACTCGTTCAGCCACAGGTCGTTCCACCACTCCATGGTGACCAGGTCGCCGAACCACATGTGGGCCAGCTCGTGCAGGATCGTGGCGGCCCGCATCTCGTACGCGGCGTCGGTCACCTTGGACCGGAAGACGTACTGGTCCCGGAGCGTGACCGCGCCCGCGTTCTCCATGGCGCCCGCGTTGAACTCGGGCACGAAGAGCTGGTCGTACTTCTCGAAGGGGTAGGCGTAGTCGAACTTCTCCTGGAACCAGTCGAAGCCCTGCCGGGTCACCTCGAAGATGGCGTCCGCGTCGAGGTGCTCGGCGAGCGAGGGCCGGCAGTAGATGCCGAGCGGGACGGTGCGGCCGTCCTTCTCGTACACGCTGTGCACGGCGTGGTACGGGCCGGCGATCAGCGCGGTGACGTAGGTCGACAGGCGCGGGGTCGGGTCGAAGACCCAGACGTCGTCCTTCGGCTCCGGGGTCGGCGAGTTGGAGATCACCGACCAGCCCTCGGGCGCCTTCACGGTGAACCGGAAGGTGGCCTTGAGGTCGGGCTGCTCGAACGAGGCGAAGACGCGCCGGGCGTCCGGGACCTCGAACTGCGTGTACAGGTAGGCCTGTTCGTCGACCGGGTCGACGAAGCGGTGCAGGCCCTCACCGGTGTTGGTGTAGGCGCAGTCGGCCACGACCCGCAGGACGTTGCGGCCCGCCAGCAGTCCCGGCAGGGCGATCCGCGAGTCCGCGAAGACCGTGGCGGGATCCAGGTGGTCGCCGTTGAGGACCACCTCGTGGACGGCCGGGGCCACCAGGTCGATGAAGGACTCGGTGTCACCGCGGGCCACGTCGAAGCGCACGGTGGTGACGGACCGGTAGGTGCCGCCCTCCTGCGCGCCGGAGAGATCGAGATCGATCTCGTACGAGTCAACGGTGAGCAGCTCGGCCCGCTGCCGCGCCTCTTCGCGCGTGAGGTTTGTGCCAGGCACCCGGTCATCTCCTCGATATGTGTCGGTTGCGCCATCCTTCCATGGGAGCCGCACGGAAAGCGATGCACGTCGGCGGGTGCGGCGGGTCCCGCCGGCGGGTCCGGGCAGGGCTCGGGCCGGACGGGCTGCCCTGCCCGTCCGGCCCGGGGGCCGCACGCCGCGGTCCGCGGCCGGGGTCAGCCCACGACGATCACCACGACGCCGGTGCCGCCGAAGCCGTTGCGGTAGCCGCTGCCGAAGAAGTCGTTCCGGCCGAAGCCGTAGCCGCAGCCGCCGTTCCAGCCGCGGTTGAAACAGCCGCGGTTGGCGGAGACGTGGTCCGGGGTGGCCGCCGAGGCCGTACCCGTCGCACTGATGGTGGCACCGCCGGCGAGGACCAAACCGGCCGCGGATGCCGCGAGGAGACGCCGCACGCGTTGAGTCTTCATGGGCCTACCTTCCTTCCACGCCCTCGGGGGGATTCCGGTACGGGGGCGATGGCCGCGACCGCGGTGCGAACGGGCGCTGCGCGGTCGTAGGTGTTGCCGCGGGGACGGGGGGCACGGTCGGCGCCGGTCGCGCTGCCGGCCCCCGGAACAGGGCACTCGCCGACGGCGGGCACCGCCCGATCGCGGCCCTCCTCCAACAAGCTAGCCGCCCCCCGGTGGCTCGGCATCTCGGACGCCGGCGGGCCCGGCTCCCTCAGCCGCCGTCCGCGCCGCCCGCCGCGCCGCCTTCCGCCCCCCGCGCCCGGTCCGCGGTGTGCCGCAGCGCCCGGAGCACCCGGTCGACCGCCGGCGCCTCCCCGGCGCCCCGGCGGACCGCCGCCACCACGTGCCGCACGGGCCGGTCCGCGCCCAGTTCCCGCAGGACCACGGCGGCCCGCCCGCCGGCCGCCATCCTCGGCACCAGGGCGACGCCCATCCCCGCCTCCACCATGGCCAGGATCGCGGCCCAGCCGGACGCCGAGTGGCCCTGGTGCGGGCTGAACCCGGCCGCCTCGCAGGCCCGGCGGGTGATGTCCGACCAGGGGCCGCTGCCGCCGAAGATCCAGGACTCGGCGGCCAGGTCGGTGAGGGCGGGCCGCGGGGCGCGGGCCAGCGGGTGGTCCGGGGGCAGGGCGACGTCCAGCGGGTCGGCCAGCAGCGGGACGTGGGTGAAGCGCGGGTCGGCCGCGCTCGGGGCCTCGGCCGCCAGGGACAGCGCGAGGTCGACGTCACCGGCGGCCAGCAGGTCGTACGCCTCGGCGGCCTCCGCCTCCCGGACGCGGACGGCCACCCCCGGGTGCGTGGTCCGCAGGGCGCGCACGGCGGGTACGACGAGGGCGGGCACGGCGGTGGAGAAGGCGCCGACCCGGACCTCGCCGGCCTCGCCCCGCGCGTACGCCTCCAGGGCCGCGTCCGCCCGCTCCAGCTGCTCGAACACCGCCTCGGTGTGCGCCAGCACCAGCCGGGCCGCGTCGGTGAGCCGGACCCGGCGGCCCTGGGCCTCCAGCAGCGGCACACCGAGCTGTGCGGCGAGGTTGGTGAGCTGCTGGGAGACGGCGGACGGGGTCATGTGCAGCGCCTCGGCCGTCGCGGTCACGGTCCCGCGCTCGCGCAGGGTGCGCAGAATCCGCAGCTTCCTCAGCTCCCACTCGGGCATGCGCGCACGCTACACGGGGGCCGGCCCGGGCCCGGCGGACGTGCCGTCAGCGGCGGGAGCCCGCGCCGAGGACGACCCCGGCGAGGATCAGCGCGAAGCACAGGAACTGGGGGCGGCCCGTGTGCTCGCCGAGTACGGCCCAGGACAGCAGGGCCACGCAGACCGGCTGGAGGTAGTACACGATGCCGGCGCGGGCCGCGCCGATCAGGGAGATGGCCTTGCCCCAGGCGAAGAAGGCGAGCGCGGAGGAGACCACGCCGACGTAGAGCAGGGGCAGCACCGTGCCGGGGGCGAGGCGGAAGCCGCCCTGGACGGCGAGGCTGACGGCCTGCGCGGGCAGCAGCAGGACGGTGCCGGCGAGGAACGTGGTGAACAGGAACGCGGTGCCGTCGAGTTCGGCCGGGCGGCGGCGCAGCAGCGCGCTGTACCCGGCGAAGCAGCAGGCGGCGACCGGCATCCACAGCGCGCCGGCGGAGAAGTCCGCGCCGCCGCCGACGAGCAGCACCACGCCCGTGCAGGCCAGGAGGAGTCCGATGGTGCGCCGCGGGCCCAGCCGGGCCCCGCCCAGCCGTTCGAACACGGCCATGAGCACGGGCGAGGAGGCCATGATCATGCCCATGGTGGCGGCCGGAGTGGTCAGGCCGGCCTGGTTGACCAGGGTGTTGTAGACCACGACGCCGAGCAGGGAGACGAGGAGGACGTACCGGGCGTGGCGCCGGAACAGGTGCCGTTGCCGCCAGGCCTGCCGGGCGCCGAAGGGGGCGACGACGAGCAGGGCGATCACCCAGCGCCAGAAGGCGTGTTGCACCGGCGGGACGCTGTCGTGCAGCCCGCGTGAGGTGACGAAGCTGCCGGCCCAGACGACGGTGGCGAGCGCGGCGCAGGCGAGGCCGAGCAGGGAGGCGGTGGCCCGGCGGGGGCGGGGGGCGGGGGCGGCCGGGGCGGGGGCGGTCTGCGGCGCGGCTGCGGTCACAGCGGGCCTTTCCGGGAGGGACGGGCGGGTGGGCCCCTACCGTCGCAGCGCCGGAACCGTCAGGTCCATCGAATCTTTCAGACCATTCTTTTCAGCATTCCTGAAGGGTCGTTGGCCCGGTGTCCGGACGTGCGGAAACGCCGGGGGCGTCTGTCCTCCTGCCGGTACGCACGTGCGTACCGGCAGGAGGACGGACGCCCCCGGCGAACGAACCAGTGGTGCGGTCAGGCCTTGGCCTGGGCGTCACCCTTGATGTTGATGTTGGACGAGGTGGTGTCGCTCTTGGCCCGCGACTTGTCCAGCACCATGACCAGGCCGGCGATCACCACGAACAGCACCACCGGGAGAAAGACGTAGAGGCCCAGCGTCTCGATGACGCTCAGGCCCTTGCCGGGGTCGTCACCGTCGTCGCGGGTCAGCGCGAGCGCGGGGGACGACATGAGCAGCATCATCAGCGTCGTACCGGAAGCCAGGGCGCCGGCGCGCAGGGCGTTCTTCTTGTCCACGGTGCAAAGTTAGCGAACGGCCGACGGACCCGCGCGCCCGGGGTGCCGGTTGCGCCGCCCGACCGCGCCGCCGGGGGCCCGGGGACGGCCGCCCCCGGGCCCCCGGTCCGCGGGTTCACCGCTGTCCGGACGGTCCCGGCGGTTCGCCCGGCCCCGGGCCCGGTCCGCGTGGTCCGGGCGAGCGCAGCGCTTCCAGCAGGGCCCGCAGCCGGGGCGAGGCCACCAGTTCCTCCAGCGGCACCGGCCGGCCCTCGCGGTCCGCCACGGGCAGCCGCCAGTTCGGGTACTGGTCCCAGGTGCCCGGCAGGTTCTGCGGGCGGCGGTCGCCGATGCCGTCCGGCAGCCAGACGCCGACCAGCCGGGCGGGGGTGCGCAGCAGGAACCGGTGGACGGCCCGGATCTCCGCCTCCTCGTCCGAGCCGGGCGGTCCGGCCGCCGTGGTGTCCAGCAGGCCGAGGCTGCCGAGCAGGGCGAGCCACTCGGCGGCGTCGGCCGCGGCCTCGGCGCGTTCCTCCGCGGCCGGGCGGGTCAGCAGGCCCAGGCGGTCGCGCAGGTCCACGTGGTCGCCGGTGAGCCGGGCGGCCGTGGGCGGCAGGTCGTGGGTGGTGGCGGTGGCCAGGCAGTCGGCGCGCCAGCGGTCCGGGGGCAGCGGGCGGCCGTCGCCCGTCCAGTCGCGTTCGAACCAGAGCACGGAGGTGCCGAGCACCCCGCGCCGCTGGAGCGCCTCACGCACCCCGGGTTCGACGGTGCCCAGGTCCTCGCCGATCACCAGCGCCCCGGCGCGGGCGGCCTCCAGCGCGAGGATCGCGAGCATGGCGTCGGCGTCGTAGCGGACGTAGGTGCCCTCGGTGGGCGGGCTGCCCTGCGGGACCCACCAGAGGCGGAACAGGCCCATGACGTGGTCGATGCGCAGCGCGCCCGCGTAGCGGAAGAGGGCCCGCAGGAGGTCGCGGTACGGGGCGTGGCCGGTGGCGGCGAGCCGGTCGGGGCGCCAGGGCGGCAGGCCCCAGTCCTGGCCGCGGGCGTTGAAGGCGTCCGGTGGGGCGCCCACGGACATCCCGGCGGCGAACACGTCCTGCTGGGCCCAGGCGTCGGCGCCGGCCGGGTGCACGCCGACGGCGAGGTCGTGCACGATCCCGACGGGCATGCCGGCCTCGCGGGCGGCGCGCTGGGCGGCCCGGAGCTGGCCGTCGGTGAGCCAGGCCAGGCGGGCGTGGAAGGAGACCCGGTCGCCGAGTTCGGCGCGGGCGCGCGCGGTGGCGGCGGAGCGGGGGTCGCGCAGCCCGTCCGGCCAGGTGTGCCAGTCGGAGCCGTGGACCTCGGCGAGGGCGTACCAGGTGGCGTGGTCGTCGAGGGCCTGGCCGTGGGTGGCGCGGAAGGCGTCGTAGGCGGCCTGCCGGCCGGGCGGCAGCGGGACGGCCAGGACCTGTTCCAGCGCCTCGCGCTTCAGGTCCCACACCGCGTCCCGGTCGATGAGGGCGCCCTCGTCGAGGACGCCGGCGCGCAGCCGCGCGGCCCGCTCCAGCAGCCCGTCCAGCCGCTCGCGGTCCCCGGCGTAGGCGTACTCGGGGACGTCCTCGACGCGCAGGTGGACCGGGTCGGGGAAGCGGCGGGAGGAGGGGCGGTAGGGGGACGGGTCGGTGGGGGCGCCGGGCACGGCCGCGTGCAGCGGGTTGACCTGGACGAACCCGGCGCCGGCGGTGCGCGCGGCCCAGCCGGCCAGCTCCGCGAGGTCGGCGAGGTCGCCCATGCCCCAGGAGCGGTGGGAGAGCAGGGAGTAGAGCTGGACGATGAGGCCGTGGGAGCGGCCGGGCGGCGCGGGCAGCCGGTCCGGGGCGACGACGTAGGCGGCCTCGCCGGTCCGTCCGTCGGGGGCGGTGGCGCTGAGCCTGTGCACGCCGAGCGGCAGGTCCGTGATCCCCTCCCGGAACTCCCCGTCCTCCGTCTCGACGCGGAGCCGGGTGCCGGCGGGCAACGCGCGGAGGGCGGCGGGCGGTTCGGCGCCCCACCAGCGGACGAGGGTCGGCGGCAGCAGGCGCTCGCGCAGTTCGCGTTCCCGGGCCGCGAGGGCGGCGGACACGGCGGCCGGGCCGGTCGCGTCGACGCCGAGGGCGGCGAGGGCGGCGGTCACGGCGGCGGCGGGGACCTGGACGGTGCGGTCCGGGGCCGGGCGGTAGGAGGTGGCGACCCCGTGCAGCTCGGCGAGCCGGGCGAGGTCCGCGAAGTGTGTACCAGAGGGCTCGTCGGGCGCCGCGGTCATCTACTGTCCCGGCGCGAAGGAGGCCGGGAAGGGGTCGGACTCACTGGTCAGCGGGGTGGCCTCGGAGAGCGGGGGCTCGCTGGTGAGCGGCTCCGCGTCGGGCAGCGGCGGCTCACTGGTCAGCGGGGCCTGCGCGCAGGCGCTCTCCGCGCTGAAGACGCACAGGGCCGCGTCGTCGGTCTCGGCGGACGCGTCCGCCACGGGTTTGAACTGGGCCGGGACGAGGTGTGCCGTTGCGGCCACGGGGGCCTCCTCTGATCGAGTGCCGAACGCTTCGGCTTCGGACGGGTTACGGCAGGCCTACCCCGTGCGTGCGAACCCACGCGCGGCGAAAAGGGGCGCCCGGGTGACCCGGCCGCGCGCCCCCGGCCTCGGGCAGGGGACACGGCCGGGGCACCGCCGGGGGCGCACCGGGTGGTCGGGAGCAGCGCGTACGGCCTGTACACCGGGGACGGCCGCCGTTACCCGGGCGACCGCTCCGGGCGGTGGACGCGTGGGTCACCGCACGGCCTGCGCACCGGACGGGCGCCCCTGGGACGGCGCGGGCCAGGGGGCTCGTACGGCGTGGGGCGGCGGGGCGCGGCGCGACGGCGGACGGTCGCGGACCGCGGTCGCGCGCCGGAGCGCGACCGAGCCGGACGGCGCGTTCGCCCGGTACCGCGCGCCGGGCTCCGGGCCGTCCGGGGCGGGACGCGCGCGGGGTCCGGGCGGGGGCACTCGCGGGCGGGACCGGGCGGGGGCAGCCGGCCGTGCTCCCCCGTCCGGATGCGAACGGGCCCGGACCGGTCAGGCGGAGATGCCTCCGATCCGGGCCAGGGCGTCGTCGGCGCCGTACGGCTGCAAGTAGGGCAGCCAGCGCGGATCGCGATGTCCGGTGCCGATGATGCGCCAGGCCAGTCCGGTCGGCGGAGCCGGTTTGTGCCGCAGCCGCCAGCCCAGTTCGACGAGGTGGCGGTCGGCTTTGACGTGGTTGCAGCGGCGGCACGAGGCCACCACGTTGTCCCAGACGTGCTTGCCCCCGCGGCTGCGCGGGATGACGTGGTCGACGCTGGTTGCGACGCCACCGCAGTACATGCACCGGCCCCCGTCGCGGGCGAACAGCGCCCGCCGGGTCAGAGGAACGGGCCCCCGATAGGGAACCCGGACGAATCGCTTGAGCCGGACCACGCTGGGTGCGGGGACTGTGACGGTCGCGCTGTGCAGGTAGGCGCCGGATTCCTCGAGGGAGACGGCCTTGTTCTCCAGGACGAGGACGAGCGCGCGGCGGAGCGGTACGACGCCGAGCGGCTCGTACGACGCGTTGAGGACCAGGACATGCGGCACGGGTGCCTCCTTGGGCGTCGGCGGCGCGTGGCTCGCGCCGGGACGATCTGCAGTCAGTCTCCCCTCATGCCTGGTGAACGCGCCACCATGTCCCGGTAACGGGCTGGGAGTGTTTTCGACCACATCCGATCCATCCCCCGGCGGGTGCCCTGTTCAAGCCCGCGTGAGCCGTGTCTCTCCTGCCCGCCCGCCGTGCGGATCCGCACGGGGCACTCACCGTGCCCCGTTAGTGTGGTGGTCCTGTCCGTCCGGTGATCTTTTCGTGACCTTGACCGCCCGCCGGTACGGACCGCGCAGCACCTTGGAGGTACCTGCCGTGTCGTCCCTGCCCGCCCTCCTCACGGCCGCCGCCGCGGCCCCGTCGCCGTCGCCGTCCGAGTCGACGGCCCCGGCCGTGCCGACGCTCCTGGACGCCCAGGAGAGCGCGACGAACGCGGCGAGCTGGGTCGAGCAGAACTGGTCGACGTGGCTCGCGATGGGTCTGCAGATCCTGCTGATCCTGACCGTGGCGGTGGCCCTCAGGGCGCTGGTGCGGCGGGCGATCACCCAGCTGATCGACCGGATGGGGCGCACCTCGCCGTCGGGTGACGGCGGCGCGCTGGGCGGGCTGCTGGTCAACGCGGAGCGCCGGCGGCAGCGGTCGGCGGCGATCGGCTCGGTGCTGCGCTCTGTGGCCAGCTTCCTGATCCTCGGCACGGCCGCGCTGATGGTGCTGGGCACCTTCAGGATCAACCTGGCGCCGCTGCTGGCCTCCGCCGGTGTCGCGGGCGTGGCGATCGGTTTCGGCGCCCGGAACCTGGTCACGGACTTCCTCTCCGGCGTCTTCATGATCCTGGAGGACCAGTACGGCGTCGGTGACGTGATCGACGCGGGTGTGGCCTCCGGCGAGGTGATCGAGGTCGGGCTGCGCGTGACGAAGCTGCGCGGGGCCGACGGCGAGATCTGGTACGTCCGCAACGGCGAGGTGAAGCGGATCGGCAACCTCTCGCAGGGCTGGGCGACGGCCGGGGTCGACGTGACCGTCCGGGCGAGCGAGGACCTGGACAGGGTCAAGGCCACGCTCGACGAGGTCGCCGAGAAGATGAGCAAGGAGGAGCCCTGGAACGAGCTGCTCTGGGGCCAGGTGGAGGTCCTCGGCCTGGACTCGGTGCTGATCGACTCCATGGTGGTGCGGGTGACGGCCCGGACGATGCCCGGCAAGTCCCTGCCGGTGGAGCGGGAGCTGCGCTGGCGGATCAAGCGGGCGTTCGACGCGGCGAGCATCCGCATCGTGGGCGGCGCGACGGCGACGGAGGACGTCGAGGACGTCCCGGACCCGACGGCGGCCGTGGCGGCACCGTCGGTGTACTCCAACGCCGATTCACCGCAGTCGGCGGCGGCGTCCCCGATCGTCCCGCAGCGGCCGGCGCCCCCGGGGAAGTAACGGAACGGTTCGGCATGCTCGTTCGAGTGAACAGGTGGGGCATCCCGGCGCCGCGGCGCGCGGGGTGCCCCATCGTCGTCCCCCGGGGCGCCCGACGCGGGCTCAGCCTGGCAGCAGCGTCCGAAGAGGCATCGCCGATGCCGATTCGGCCGGAGTACGTCGAGGGGACCGCCATGGTGCCGTCGCAGCCGAACGATGACCACAACCACGGCGCCGGGGAGCTGTTCCACCAGTTCCGGTCGGCCGGTTTCGACCTCGCTTTCCTCCGCATTCGGTGATCCTTTAGGGTCGCCAGCACAACGGGCCCTTGTTCTGGAGCGCGACGTCGCCCAGGGGCCCGTCTCGAATGTGGGGAAGCATGCGAAAGCTCGCCATAGGCACCGCCCTGTCCGGCGCCCTGGCCCTGACCGGGCTGGCCGCGCCCGCCGCGTCGGCCGCCGGTTCGCCGGCCCTGAAGTTCTCCGGTGTCACCGTCAACCACGGCAAGCCGATCGTGGTCGGCGCCGCCAGGACGGTGACCGTACCGGTGTCGTACACCCTGACCCGGCCCAAGAACCTGGTCATCGACCAGGACAAGACCGTCCAGGCGGTGATGCTGTACCGCGGCACCCTGAAGACGATGCTCAACGACATGGGTCCGGACACCCCGCCCGTGTGCCGGACGACCGCCTCGACGGCCACCACGGTCACCGAGCGCTGCGCCGAGAAGATCGCCGCCGCTCCGGGCATGGCGCTCTCCGATGGCGCCGACGCCGGCACCTGGAAGGCCGCCGGCATCTACGCGCACAGCGAGGAGAGCGTCTCGGACGACTACCTGCACGGCGCGAACGAGGTGACGGCCTGGGGCAACCTGGCCTCCGTGCAGGTGCGCCGCGCCGCGCTGCTGACCACGGACGCCGCCCCCGAGCCCGCGGTCAAGGGCCGGACGCTGACCGTCAAGGGCAAGCTGACGCGGGCCGACTGGTCCTCCGGCCGGTACACCGGGTTCCGGGGCGCCGAGGTCGTCCTCCAGTTCAAGGCGGACGGCGGCGCGTACAAGAACGTCAGGACCCTCACCTCCGGCGTCGGCGGCGCCCTGTCCACCACGGTGAGGGCGACCGCGAGCGGCGGTTACCGCTTCGTCTTCGCCGGCACCGCCACCACGGCCGCGAAGACCTCCGCGGGCGACCACGTGACGGTCAAGTAGCCGCCGGGGGGCGGTCCGCGCCCCCGGCACCCGCGCCCCCGGAGCAACGGCCGCGCCGCCTCCGGGGGCGCTCTCTATTGACGCCCCCTCCGTCCTCGGCTTACGTTCCTCCCACCCCAACAGGAAACTTTCCTAACAGTGATCGCCCGCGCCCGCCGACCAGGGCTGGACGCCGCGCCCGGGTCACTGAAAAGCTGGGCGGCTGGAAGGGCAGGTGTCGACCCCATGGCAGGAACCGCCGGTACGCCGGGCACCCCGCGCGTCCTGCGCGCCATGAACGACCGCGCCGCCCTGGACCTGCTACTGGAGCACGGGCCGCTGTCACGCACCCGGATCGGCAAGCTCACCGGCCTGTCCAAGCCCACCGCCTCGCAGCTCCTGGCCCGCCTGGAGGCCGCCGGGCTGGTCCGGGTCACCGGCACCAGCGAGGGCCGGCCGGGTCCCAGCGCCCAGCTCTACGCGGTCGATCCGGGCGCCGCGTACGCCGCCGGGCTCGACGTCACCCCGTACCGCATCCGCGCCGCGGTCGCCGACATCACCGGCCGCACGGTCGGCGAGCACGAACTGCCCACCCCCGGCCGCCGCCCGGCGTGGCCGGTCGTCCAGCAGGTCACCGACGCCCTCGACGGCGCCGTCAAGGCCGCCGGGCTCGCCCGGTCCGACGTGCACCGGCTGGTCATCGGCACGCCCGGCGCCTTCGACCCCAACACCGGCCGGCTGCGGTACGCCTCCCACCTGCCCGGCTGGCACTCCCCCACGCTGCTCGACGAACTCGCGGCGGCCCTGCCGATGCCGGTGGAGTACGAGAACGACGTCAACCTCGCCGCCGTCGCCGAGCAGCGGCTCGGCGCGGCCCGCGGCCACGCGGACTTCGTGCTGCTGTGGAACGAGGAGGGCCTCGGCGCCGCCCTGGTCCTCGGCGGCCGGCTGCACCGCGGCTGGACCGGCGGGGCCGGCGAGGTCGGCTTCCTGCCGGTGCCGGGCACCCCGCTGGTGCGGCAGGTCGCCCGCGCCAACAGCGGCGGCTACCAGGAGCTGGCCGGCTCCCAGGCCGTGCCGCGGCTGGCCCGTGAACTCGGCCTCCCCGACGTCCCCCCGGGTCCGCACGCCGAGGCCGCCGCCGCGCTCGTGGCCCGCGCCGCCGACCACGCGGGCGGCCCCCACCGGGAGCTGCTCCAGGCGTACGCGACCCGGCTGGCCACCGGCCTGGCCTCGCTCGTCTCGGTCCTCGACCCCGAACTCGTCGTGCTCAGCGGTTCCGCCCTGACGGCCGGCGGGGAGGTGCTGCGCGCCCTCGTCCAGGCCGAACTGGAGGAACTGGCCGCGGCCCGGCCCCGGCTGGTCGTCGGCGAGGTCCGCGAGAGCCCCGTACTGCGCGGCGCGCTGGAGTCCGCGCTCGCCACCACCCGCGACGAGGTCTTCGACACCTCGCGCTGAGCCACACCCCGGCAGCACCCCTTCCGTCCGCCCGTCCCAGGGAGACCTCGCCATGCCCGAAGTCATACCGCCGGCCGTCCGAAAGGCGGCTTTCGCCCTGACCGCGTCGCTGGCCCTGCTCACCACCGCCTGTACCGGCCGGTCCGGTCCCGGCGCCTCGGACGACCCCTCGAAGGACACGACCATCACCTTCTGGCACGCCTGGAGCGCGCCGAACGAGGTCGAGGCGGTCGAGTCGCTGGTCGCCGGCTTCCAGCGGGCGCACCCCAACATCCACGTGAACGTCGTCGGCAACATGTCCGACGACAAGATCAACCAGGCGCTGCGGGCCGGCGGCACCAGGGCCCCGGACGTGGTCTCGTCCTTCACCACCAACAACGTGGGCAAGTTCTGCTCCTCGGGCGCGCTGGTGGACCTGAACCCCTTCTTCGAGAAGGCGGGCATCGACCCGGGCACGACCTTCCCGAAGCCGATGAACGAGTACACCCGGTTCGAGGGCGACCGGTGCGCGGTCCCGCTGCTCGGCGACGCCTACGGGCTCTACTACAACAAGACGGCGTTCGAGAAGGCCGGGATCGAGCACCCGCCGAAGACCTGGTCCGAGTTCGCCGCCGACGCGAAGAAGCTGACGATCCCGCGGGGCGACGGCTACCGGCAGCTCGGCTTCATGCCGAACTACCACGGCTGGGAGTCCACCACCGAGCACTACCTCGGCCAGTTCTCGCCGGTGTACTTCGACGCGGACGGCAAATCGAACCTGGCCGCGGACCCCGCCTTCGAGAAGGCCTTCACCCTCCAGAAGAAACTCGTCGACGACCTGGGCGGCTTCCGCAGGCTGGAGAAGTTCCGGGTGACGCTCGGCGACGAATGGGGCCCCCGGCACCCCTTCCACACCGGCCAGGTCGCCATGCAGCTCGACGGCGAGTGGCGGCTGGGCATGGCCGAGGAGGCGGGGCCGGACTTCGAGATCGGGGTGGCCCCGCTGCCCGTCCCGGACGACGAGGCCGACCAGTACGGCAAGGGCTACATCACCGGCACCATCGCGGGCATCGCCGCCACCAGCCGCAAGCAGAACGCGGCCTGGGAACTGGTGAAGTACATGTCCACGGACACGGACGCGGTGGTCGGCTTCGCCAACGCCATCCACAACGTGCCCTCCACGCTCGCCGCACTGAAGTCCCCGAAGCTGAAGTACGACCCGCGGTTCAAGACCTTCCTCGACATCGCGGCCGACCCGCACTCCACCACCACGCCCGCCTCGGTCAACGGCGGGGTGTACCTGGTGACGCTCCAGCAGTTCGGCTACGACTACGAGAGCGGCAGGGCCACCGACCTGAAGGCCGGGCTGCGGAAGGCGGCCGCGCAGATCGACACGGACATCGCGCAGGCGCGGGGATGAGCGCCGCCACGCTCGCGTCGAGGCACCGGCGCTCGGCACTGCGCACGCTCGCCTTCATGTCGCCGTGGCTCATCGGGTTCGCGGTCTTCTTCGCCTACCCGCTGCTCTCCACCGTCTACTTCTCCTTCATGCACTACGACGGCTTCCGGCCGCCGGAGTGGAGCGGGGGGAGGAACTGGACGTACGTCTTCGAGCACTACCCGCTCTTCTGGCCCGCCCTGCGCAACACGCTGTGGCTGGTCGTGGTGACGGTGAGCCTCCGGGTGGTCTTCGGGCTCGGGATCGGCCTGCTCATCACGAAGATCAAGACGGCCACGGGTCTCTTCCGCACCCTGTTCTACCTGCCGTATCTGGCCCCGCCGGTGGCCGCCACCATGGCCTTCGCCTTCCTGCTCAACCCCGGCACCGGGCCGGTCGACTCGATCCTGGAGAAGACCGGCCTGCCGGCGCCGGGCTGGTTCAACGACCCCGCCTGGTCCAAGCCGGCGCTGACCCTGCTCGCGCTGTGGGGCATCGGCGACCTGATGGTGATCTTCATGGCCGCGCTGCTCGACGTGCCCGGGGAGCAGTACGAGGCGGCCGAGCTGGACGGCGCCTCGGCCTGGCAGCGCTTCCGGTACGTGACCCTGCCGAACATCTCCCCCATCGTGCTGTTCGCGGTCGTCACCGGGGTGATCCAGACCATGCAGTACTACGCCCAGCCGCTGATCGCCGGGAAGGTCGCCTCCGGCGTGATCCAGGGCGCGGGCACCCAGTTCCAGCCCGGCTATCCGGAGAAGTCCACGCTCACCCTCCCCCAGCTCGTCTACAACCTCGGCTTCCAGCGCTTCGACTACGGCTCGGCCTGCGTGGTGGCGCTGGTGCTGTTCGCCCTGTCGATGGCGTTCACCGCGTTGCTGATGCGGCGCCGCGGCGGCCTGCTCCAGGCAGGTGACTGACCATGGCCCGGACACCGGACGCGCCGCCCGCCCCGGGTGCCGCGCGCACCGCCCGCCGCCGGGCGGTGCTGGAGTGGGTCGCCGTGCACGCGCTCGGCGTCGCCGCCGCGCTCTTCTTCACCCTGCCGTTCGTCTTCGTGTTCCTGACCTCGCTGATGAGCGACAGCCAGGCGCTCAGCCGGGACCTGGTCCCGCACACCTGGGAGTGGGGCAACTACCGCAAGGTGTTCGACACCCCCGGCTTCCTCACCTGGTGGCGCAACACGCTGGTCTACGCGGGCCTCGGCACCGTCCTGACCGTAGTGTCGTCGATCCCGGTGGCGTACGCGCTCGCCAAGTTCCGCTTCCGGGGCCGCGGCCCGGCCCTCATGCTGGTGATCTCGATGATGATGCTGCCCCCGCAGGTGGTCGTCATCCCGATGTACCTGTTCTGGGCGAAGCAGCTGGACCTGTCCGGCACGCTGTGGCCGCTGATCGTGCCGATGGCGTTCGGGGACGCGTTCTCCGTCTTCCTGCTGCGCCAGTTCCTGCTGACCGTCCCGGACGAGTACCTGGACGCGGCGCGGGTCGACGGCTGCGGCGAACTGCGCACCCTGCTGCGGGTCGTGCTGCCGATGGCGCGGCCGGGCATCGCCGCCGTGGCCCTGTTCCAGTTCTTCTACGCCTGGAACGACTACTTCGGCCCGCAGATCTACGCGTCCGAGAACCCCGGCGCCTGGACCCTGTCGTACGGCCTGGAGTCCTTCAAGGGTGCCCACCACACCGACTGGAACCTCACGATGGCCGCGACCGTGCTGGTCATGGCCCCCGTGATCCTCGTGTTCTTCCTCGCCCAGAAGGCGTTCGTCGAAGGCGTGACGCTCACCGGAGTAAAGGGTTGATCTGACTGTGAAAATCACCGTGGTCGGCGGAGGCTCGACCTACACCCCCGAACTCGTCGACGGCTTCGCCCGGCTCAGGGACACGCTGCCCGTCGAGGAACTCGTCCTCGTGGACCCGGCCGCCGAACGGCTGGAGCTGGTGGGCGGGCTGGCCCGCCGCATCTTCGCCAAGCAGGGCCACCCCGGCCGCATCGTCACCACCGGCGACCTGGACGCGGGCGTCGACGGAGCCGACGCGGTCCTGCTCCAGCTCCGCGTCGGCGGCCAGGCGGCCCGCGAGCGGGACGAGACCTGGCCGCTGGAGTGCGGCTGCATCGGCCAGGAGACCACCGGCGCGGGCGGCCTGGCCAAGGCGCTGCGCACGGTCCCGGTCGTGCTCGACATCGCCGAACGGGTCCGCCGCGCCAACCCGCGCGCCTGGATCATCGACTTCACCAACCCGGTCGGCATCGTCACCCGCGCCCTCCTCCAGGCCGGGCACCGGGCGGTCGGCCTGTGCAACGTGGCGATCGGCTTCCAGCGGAAGTTCGCCGGCCTGCTCGGCGCGGACCCGGCGGACGTGCACCTGGGCCACGTGGGCCTGAACCACCTCACCTGGGAGACGTCCGTCCGGCTGGGCGGCCCGGAGGGCGCCGACGTGCTGCCCAGGCTGCTGGCCGAGCACGGTGACGCGATCGCCGGCGACCTCCACCTCCCGCGCGCCCTGCTGGACCGCCTGGGCGTGGTCCCCTCCTACTACCTGCGGTACTACTACGCCCACGACGAGGTCGTCGACGAGCTGCGCACCAAGCCGTCCCGGGCCGCCGAGGTGGCCGCCATGGAGCGGGAGCTGCTGGCGATGTACGGCGACCCGGCCCTGGACGAGAAGCCGGCGCTGCTGGCCAAGCGGGGCGGCGCCTACTACTCGGAGGCGGCCGTCGACCTGGCGGCGGCGCTGCTGGCCGGCCGCGGGAGCCCGTACCAGGTGGTGAACACCGTCAACCGGGGCACGCTGCCCTTCCTGCCCGACGACGCGGTGGTCGAGGTCCAGGCCGCGGTCGGCCCGGCGGGCCCGGTGCCGCTGCCGGTCCCGGAGCCGGACCCCCTCTTCGCGGGCCTGATCGCGAACGTGACGGCGTACGAGGACCTGGCGCTGGACGCGGCCCTGCGCGGCGGGCGCGACCGGGTCTTCCGCGCCCTGCTGGCGCACCCGCTGATCGGCCAGTACGGGTACGCCGACACGCTCACCGACCGGCTCGTCGCGCACAACCGGGAGCACCTGGCGTGGGCCTGACCGCACCCGGGGCCCCGACGGTCCTCGCCATCGACGCGGGCAACAGCAAGACCGACGTGGCCGTGGTCACCGCCGCCGGCGAGGTGCTGGCCACGGCCCGCGGCGGCGGCTTCCGCCCGCCCGCGGTGGGCGTGGCGGCGGCGCTGGAGGAGCTGGCCGGGCCGGTCGCGCGCGCCTTCGCGGACGCGGGCGTGACGGCCGTCTCGCACGTGTCGGCCTGCCTGGCCAACGCCGACCTGCCGGTGGAGGAGGAGCAGTTGGCGGCGGCGCTGCGCGGGCGGGCCTGGGGCGCCTCGGTGGAGGTCCGCAACGACACCTTCGCGATCCTGCGGGCGGGCGTCGCCGAGCCGCGCGGTGTGGCGGTGGTGTGCGGGGCGGGTATCAACTGCGTGGGCATGCGGCCCGACGGCCGCACCGCCCGCTTCCCGGCCATAGGCCGCATCTCCGGTGACTGGGGCGGCGGCTGGGGCCTGGCCGAGGAGGCCCTGTGGCACGCGGCCCGCGCGGAGGACGGCCGCGGCGCACCGAGCGCGCTCGCCCGCACCCTGCCCGCGCACTTCGGCCTGCCGACCATGTACGCCCTGATCGAGGCCCTGCACCTGGGGCGCGTCGAGCACGTCCGCCGGCACGAGCTGGCCCCGGTCCTGTTCGCCACGGCGGCGGACGGCGACCGGGTGGCCCGCTCGCTCGTCACCCGGCTCGCGGAGGAGGTGGTGGTGATGGCCGCGGTCGCCCTGACCCGTCTGGACCTCCTCACCGAGGAGACCCCGGTGCTGCTGGGCGGCGGCGTCCTCACGGCCGGCCACCGGCTGCTGGACGACGCCGTCCGCGAGCTGCTGGCGGCCCGGGCCCCGAGGGCCGTCCCCCGCGTGGTCACGGCCAGTCCGGTGCTGGGCGCGGCCCTGCTGGGCCTGGACCGGCTGGGGGCGGGCGCCGCGGCCCGGGAGCGGGCGCGGGCGCACTGGGCGGCGGGCCGGGCCGAGTCGTCGCGGGAGGGGAGCGGGGCGACGATGTGAGCGCAGGGGCGGTCCCGGTCCGCGAGACCCGGTCGACCGACGTGGCGGCCGGGACCCGCCTGGCCGGGGCGGAGGCGGCGGCACTCGAAGCGGCCGCCCACCGGCACCGGGAGCCCTGAGCGGCGCCACCGCGCCCCGGGGGAACCGAACATACGCGCCCGGCGTATTCATGGGCAGTGCGCACCGCGATCCCGACAAGATCCAGTGAAGACCGGTGCGGACCACCGGCACCGGCGGCGATACTGGGCGGCGAACGGATGACCATGGGGGAGGTCGAGTGACACACCCGCCGAAGAGCAGCGCGCCGCCGGCCGTGCCCGCCGGGCCCGCCGGCGCCCCCGGCATCCCCGCCCAGCCCGGGCCGCCCGCCGTCGCGGCCGCGCCGCCCGCGCGCCGGACCGCCTTCGCCGAGGGGGCCGAGCGGGTGCGGGCCGCCGCGACGACCGAGCCGGGGCGGCTGCGGATCATCGGTGCCGTGCTGGCGCTGGTGGTCGTCGCGTTCGGGGCGGTCACCGCCTGGCAGACCAGCGCCCGCTCGGCCGCCGCCGACGACGTGCTGCGCCGCAGCCAGCCGCTCAGCTCCGGGGCGGCCGGGATCTACCGGTCGCTGGCCGACGCCAACACCGCCGCCTCCAGCGGCTTCCTGGCGGGCGGGCAGGAGAACGCCGGCTCCCGCGACCGGTACGAGAAGGACATCCGCAGCGCCGCCGCCGGGCTCGTCACCGCCGCCGCCAACGCCGAGCCCGGCTCGGCCTCCGAGACGACCATCGCCGGGCTGAACCGGCTGCTGCCCGAGTACAAGGGCCTGATCGAACGGGCCCGGACGTACAACCGGCAGGGCTACCCGGTGGGCGGCGCCTACCTGCGGTACGCCAACGAGAAGATGCAGGAGGAGATGCTCCCGGCGGCGGAGGCCCTCTACACCACGGAGAACCGGCGGCTCGACGCCGACTACGGGGACGCCCGGCCCTACCCGTGGGCGGCGATCGCGCTCGGCGTGCTCGCCCTGGCCGCGCTCGGCTGGGCCCAGCACCGGATGTACCGGCGCACCAACCGCGTCCTCAACCACGGCCTGGTCGCCGCGTCCGCCGCGACCGCCGTCGCCCTGCTCTGGCTGGTCGTGGGCCACGCGGTCGCCCGGTCCGGGCTCGACGGCTCCTACGACCACGGGATCCGCTCGCTCAACGTGCTGCACGACGCCCGCATCGCCTCCCTGAAGGCCCGCGGGAACGAGAACCTGAGCCTGGTGGCGCGGGGCGCGGAGACCGTCACCGTGGAGGGCCGGCAGTACGACGCCTACTACTACGACTTCGACAAGGACATGGCCGTGCTCGGCAGGGGGCTGTCCGCGGCGGCGCGGCTCGCCGACGACCGGGAGGGCGCCGCACCGGTCGAGGCGGCCGAGGGGAACACGGCCGTGTGGAAGCGGCGCCACGCCTCGGCCCGCGCCGAGGACGAGAACGGCAACTACCAGCAGGCGCTGGACAAGGTGATCGGCGCGAAGGGCGCGACCGGTGAGTGCTTCGACGGCGTCGACCGCGCCCTCGCCCGGGCCATCGGCTACGAGCAGGACGAGTTCCACCGGGCGGCCACCGACGGGCGGGACGCCATGACCGGCCTGCCGGCCGGCGCGGCCGTCCTCGCTGTACTGGGCGCGGCCGGCGCCGTCGCCGGCATCGGCCGCAGGCTTTCGGAGTACCGGTGACAGGGGGCGGGGTGATGGACGTGAACCGTGCGCGGGCCTCCCTGCGGGGCTGGGGCGGGGTCGCGGCGATGGCGGTGCTGTGCGTGCTGGCGCTGGCGTTCGCCCTGTTCCTGCCGTGCACCCAGCGGGCGCCGGAGAGCGGGCGCCGGTCCGGGCCCGGGGTGGCCGCCGGCGTCCAGGCCCGGGCCGACGGGTGCGTCGACGCCGAGGCGCACCGCCAGACCCTCGGCCCGTCCGGTGCCGACGGGCCGGCGATCGAGGCCATCAAGGCGCGCACCGGCGCCAAGCGCAAGCTGATCGTCGGCGTCGACCAGAACAGCTACCACTGGGGCTACCGCAACCCCAACACCGAGGGCGCCGCGCTGGAGGGCTTCGACATCGACCTGGTGCACCGGATAGCGCAGGACATCCTCGGCGACCCGGACGCGGTGCAGTTCAAGGCGATCCCGACCAGCCAGCGCATCCCCGCCATCGAGGACGGGCGCGTCGACATGGTCGTCCGCACCATGACGATCACCTGCGAGCGGCTGCGGCAGGTCGCCTTCTCCGCGCCGTACTTCAAGACCGGTCAGCAGGTCCTCGCCCCCAAGTCGTCGCCGGTGACCGGCTACGACGGCTCGCTGGCCGGCAAGAAGGTGTGCACGGCGACCGGTTCGACCGCGTACGCCAAGCTGGACGCCGACCGCAAGGGCGGCCGGCTGCCCGCCTCCACCGACATCTCCACCACCGTCCCGAACCAGCTCGACTGCCTGGTCCGGCTGCAACTCGGCGAGGTGGACGCGGTAGTGACCGACGGCGCGCTGGCCGCGAGCCAGGCCGCGCAGGACCCGACCGTCGAACTGAAGGGCGAGGCGTTCACCGAGGAGTACTACGGCGTGGCGATGAGGAAGGACGCCGACGACCTGGTACGCCGGGTCAACCGCGTTCTGGTGGACTACCACGCGCACGGCTGGCAGGAGTCGTACGACACCTGGCTGTCGGCCACACTGGGGAAGGACCCGGCGGCGTCGAAGCCTCCCACGCCGCGCTACCTGCGCAGCAGTTGAGTCCAGGCGACCGGAACACACAGCGAGCGAGAGGTGATCGATGGGCGTCACGGACCCCGCCGGGCCGGTGATGGACCGGGACGAGGTGGACCGTGCGCTGGCGCGGCTCGGCCAGGAGCACGAGGCCATCGAGACCTCGCTGCTGGCCCTCCAGGACCACGCGGGCCGCAGACTCCTGGAAGGCGCCACGCTGACCGGTGTCACCGCGGAGCGCTGGCAGGTCACGGAGGCGCGGATCACGCTGCTGTGGGGGTACTTCGACGCCTACGCGGCCGCGCTGCGCTCCGCCCGGGAGATCCGCGCCCGGCGCCGCTGGTCCAGCCGCGAGGACCTCGCGGAGCTGACCGAGCTGCTGCGCGGCGCGTGCGTGACGGTCCCCGGGGGCGCGCACGGCCGGCTGAGCGAGACGTTCACCCTGGCCACGTTGGTGGACCGGATGAACGACCTGTACGCGACGAGCCTGGACCTGATCGTCGCCGCCGACGCGGTGTGGTCGGCGCTGCCCGCCCGGATCGATCTGCTCGCCGCGGAGCTCCAGCGCACCCGGGGACTGGCGCACTCCGTCGGGGTGCGCCCGGGCGAGCACCCCTCCGGTGACGACCTGGAGCGGATCACCCGCACGCTGACCCGGCTGCGCGAGGACGTCGTCACCGACCCGCTCGCCTTCTGGGTGCCCGCCGGGGGCGGCTCGGCGCCGGGCGGCGGCCGTCCGGACACCACGGTGTACGACCGCGAGGCGCGCGCCCTGGAGGACGTGCGCCGGGAGATCGACGCCGTGCTGACGGTGCGCCAGGACGCGGAGGCGCGGCTGATCCGGCTGCGGGACGTCCTCTCGCGGGCCGACCGCACCCTGGCCGAGGCCCGCACCGCGCGCGGCGAGGTGCTGGCGAAGATCGCCGCCACGGAGGTGCCGGTGGTGAGCGGGCCGCCGACCGCGCTCATGGAGCAGCTCGCGGCCGCCGCCGAGTACCGCAGGCAAGCCCAGTGGCACCGGCTCTCCCCGCTGCTGGAGTCCCTGGAGCGCAAGGCGGAGGACGAACTGCTGCGGGCCCGCGAGTCGCTGACCGCGGTGACCGCGCCGCTGGCGGTCCGGGCCGAGCTGCGCGGCCGGCTCGACGCCTACAGGGCGAAGGTCACCCGGCACGGCCTGGCCGAGGACCCGTTCCTGGTCGAGCGGTACGACGCGGCCCGCCGCATGCTGTGGAGCGCGCCCTGCGACCTGCGGGTGGCCGAACAGGCCGTGCTGCGCTACCAGCACCTGGCGGCCGAGCTGCTCGCGGGCCCGGACACGCCGCAGGACGGTAAGGGGGACCAGTCATGAGTCAGCCGGGACAGACCTGCCAGCGGCCGGACTGCGGGGGCGCCTACGAGGACGTCGGCGGCGGCGAGCTGTACTGCGACACCTGCGGTCTCGCGCCCGTCGTGTCGGCGACCGGCACGGTGGGCTCCCCGCCCACCGGGGTCACCAGGGGCTCGGTGAGCGGCGGCGGTTCGCGCGGCTCCAGCAGTTCGCGCAGTTCCTCGCAGTCGTCGCGCTCGCGCCGGTCGGTGTCCGGGCGGCTCTCCCGGTCGGTGTCGGGGAGGTCCACGGGCCGTTCGGTGTCCGTGCGCAGCTCGGGTTCCTCGGCCGGCTCCTCCGCGCGCGGGCGGCTGGGCGCCGGGCTGGTCTCCGTGCCGCAGGTGCCGCGGCCCGACCCGCGCGCGATGGTGCTGGCCGACCCGGAGGTACCGGAGCGCAAGCGGTTCTGCTCGCGCGCGGACTGCGGGGCGCCGGTCGGCCGGGCCCGCGGCGACCGGCCGGGCCGTACGGAGGGCTTCTGCACCAAGTGCGGGCACCCGTACTCCTTCGTGCCGAAGCTGAAGGCCGGCGACGTCGTGCACGGCCAGTACGAGGTGGCGGGGTGCCTCGCGCACGGCGGCCTGGGCTGGATCTACCTGGCCGTGGACCGTGCCGTGTCGGACCGGTGGGTGGTGCTCAAGGGCCTGCTGGACACCGGGGACCAGGACGCGATGGCCGCGGCCATCTCCGAGCGGCGCTTCCTCGCGGAGATCGAGCACGCCAACATCGTGCGGATCTACAACTTCGTGGAGCACCTGGACCAGCGCACCGGCTCCCTCGACGGCTACATAGTGATGGAGTACGTCGGCGGCAAGTCCCTGAAGGAGATCGCCAACGCGCGGCGGGCACCGGACGGCCGGCGCGACCCGCTGCCGGTGGAACAGGCGTGCGCGTACGGGATCGAGGCCCTGGAGGCGCTCGGCCACCTGCACAGCCGGAACCTGCTGTACTGCGACTTCAAGGTCGACAACGCCATCCAGACCGAGGACCAGCTCAAGCTGATCGACATGGGCGCGGTCCGCCGGGCGGACGACGAGGAGTCGGCGATCTACGGCACGGTCGGCTACCAGGCGCCGGAGGTCGCCGAGACCGGCCCGTCGGTGGCCAGCGACCTCTACACGGTGGGCCGCACCCTCGCGGTGCTCACCTTCGACTTCCAGGGCTACACGACCGTCTACGCCGACTCCCTGCCCGACCCGGACACCATCGAGGTGTTCCGCCGGTACGAGTCCTTCTACCGGCTCCTGGTGCGCGCCACCGACCCCGACCCGGCCCGCCGGTTCGCCTCCGCGCAGGAGATGGCCGAACAGCTCACGGGGGTGCTGCGGGAGGTCGTCTCGCTGCAGACCGGGCGGGCGCGGCCCGCGCTGTCGACGCTGTTCGGTCCCGAGGTGAAGGTCACCGACACGGAGCTGTTCCCGCTGGCCGGCGGCGAGGTGTCCCGGCTGGGCGCGCGGTCCGCCCCGCGGCCGGCGCGCCGGGGCGGCCCCGCCCCGGCCCCGGTCCCCCTCCCGCAGGCCCTCGTCAAGCCGGTCGACTCGCCCGTCGCGGCGCTCGCCCTGCCCGTCCCGCTGGTCGACCCGGCGGATCCGAACGCCGGCTTCCTGGCGGGCCTGATGACCTCCGCGCCGGCCGAGCTGGCGAGCGCGCTGGCCGCGGCGCCCGCGCAGACCGTGGAGACCCGGCTCCGGCAGGTCCGGGCCCGGCTGGAGACCGGCGACCACCGGGACGCGCTGCGGCGGCTGGCCGAGCTGGACGGGGAGCGGCCCGACGACTGGCGGGTGGTCTGGTACCGGGGTGTGGCCGCCCTGGTCACCGGCGACTTCGAGCACGCCGCGCTCGCCTTCGACGCGATCTACGACGCCTTCCCCGGCGAGGCGGCGCCCAAGCTGGCGCTCGGCCTGTGCGCCGAGGAGCTGGGCCAGCTCGACAACGCGGCCGAGTACTACCACCTGGTGTGGACGACCGACCCGAGCTTCGTCAGCGCCGCGTTCGGGCTGGCCCGGGTGCGGCTGGCGGCCGGGGACCGGCGCGGTGCGGTGGCGGTGCTGGAGTCGGTGCCGGCGTCCTCCATCCACTACACGGCCGCCCGGGTCGCCGCCGTCCGGGCGCGGATCGGACAGCGCACGGCGGACCCGGGTGACGTACCGTTCCTGGACGACCTGACGGCCGCCGCCGGGCAGGTCGAAGCGCTCCTGGCCTACGGTCTGGACCCGGCTCGCCGGGAACGGCTGTCGGCGGAGGTGCTCGGCTGCGCGCTGGACTGGGTACTCTCCGGGGGGCAGGGCGCCGGCTCCGCCGCCGCGGGACGGGTGCTGCTGGGCAGTGGTCTGGACGAGCGGGGACTGCGCTTCGGCCTGGAGCGCGCCTACCGCACGCTGGCCCGGCTGGCGCCCGGCGGCCAGGAGAGGATCGAACTGGTGGAACGGGCCAACCGTTACCGCCCCCGGACGTGGGTGTAAGTCGATGTCGCAGATGCCCCAGCAGGCCGCACTCCCGAAGTGCCCGAGCTGCGCGGAACCCGTGGAGTCGGGCGACCGGTTCTGCGGAGCGTGCGGACAGGACCTCTCGGCGGTGTCCGCGCCGCCGCAGGACCATCCGACGCTCGCCATGAACGGCGCCGCCGAGGACGGCCGGGAGTGGCCCGCGCCCGAGCCGGCCGGCTCCGGCACCCCGCCCGCGGTGCACCTCCCGACGGACCTGCCGGGCACCGACTCGGGCGAGACGCCGTTGCACGGGCACCAGCCCGACACCGGCCAGTCCGCCGGTCACGGGGTGCGGTTCGACCGGCCGGCCGAGCCCGACGAGTACCCGCTCCAGGCACCGGACCCGCTGCCGGCCGCCGGTTCCGCCGCCCCGGCCGAACCCACGCGGACGTGTGTGGCCTGCCGGGCGGGCCGGGTGGACGGCGACGGCTACTGCGAGAACTGCGGGCACGCCCAGCCGCGCGAACGCGACCACATGGAGCGCGAGTCGGGCCCGGTGGCCGCCGTCAGCGACCGCGGGCTGCGCCACCACCGCAACGAGGACGCCTTCACCGTCGGCTGCGCCACGCTGCCGGACGGCACGCCGGCCGCGCTGGCGATCGTCTGCGACGGCGTGTCGTCCGCGACCCGCCCCGACGACGCCTCCCTGGCCGCCTCCCGGGTCGCGGGCGACACCCTGCTGGCCACCCTGGAGCACGGCACCCACCCGCAGGCGGCCATGCACGAGGCGATCGTCGCCGCCGCGCGGGCCGTCGACGCGCTCGCCGAGGAGCCCGCCACGGCCCGCGAGCACGCCCCGCACCAGAACGCGCCGGCCTGCACGATCGTCGGCGCCGTGGTCGCCGCCGGGCTGCTGGTCGTCGGCTGGGTCGGCGACAGCCGCGTGTACTGGGTGCCCACCGACCGCACCGCCCCGCCGGCCCGGCTGACCGAGGACGACTCCTGGGCCGCGCAGATGGTCGGCGCCGGCCTGATGAGCGAGGCCGAGGCCTACGCCGACGAGCGCGCCCACGCGATCACCGGCTGGCTCGGCGCGGACGCCTACGAACTGGAGCCGCACACCGCCTCGTTCAAGCCGGACCGGCCGGGCGTGGTCGTGGTGTGCACCGACGGGCTGTGGAACTACGCCGAGTCGGCGGAGGAGATGTGCGAGGTGGTGCCGCCGGACGCGGCGGCCCGCCCGCTGCACAGCGCCCGGGTGCTCGTCGGGCACGCCCTGGACGGCGGGGGCCACGACAACGTAACAGTGGCGGTCCTGCCGTTCCCCGCGCCGGCGCAGGGGGCAGGATCGGCCTGAGGGCCGTGCGGGGACGAGCACGGCACGGGGAAGCCGCGGCGGACCGGAGGGGACCGGTCCGCCGGCAGTCACCGCCTCGCGTGAGCGGGGCGTTCGAGGGGGATGCGATCACTCATGGCCAATTTCGCGAAGTCGAACGTGGCGCGGTTCTCGGTGGACGTCTACCAGAACGAGTACCTGCCCGAGGGCGGCAGCGAGGTCGACGCCATCGTCACGGTGACCGCCACCGGCGGCGGCACGGTCGGCGGCACGGCCTCCGCGGCCGTGTACCCGCCGGGGCGGGGGCCCTCCGCCGCGGTGGCGCTCATGGTCGACTGCTCGGGCTCCATGGACTACCCGCCGGCCAAGATGCGCAACGCCCGGGACGCCACGGCCGCCGCGATCGACACCCTGCGCGACGGCACCCTCTTCGCGGTGATCGACGGCACGCACGTCGCCAGGGAGGTCTATCCCGGCGGCGGACGGCTCGCGGCGGCCGACGCCACCACCCGGGGGCAGGCCAAGGAGGCGCTGCGCCGGCTGAGCGCGGGCGGCGGTACGGCCATCGGCACCTGGCTGCGGCTCGCCGACCGGCTGCTGTCCGCCGCCGATGTCACCATCCGGCACGGCATTCTGCTCACAGACGGGCGCAACGAGCACGAGTCGGCGGCGGATCTGCGGGCCGCGCTCGACGCCTGTGCCGGCCGGTTCACCTGTGACGCGCGGGGCGTGGGCACCGACTGGGAAGTGAAAGAAGTCACAGCGATCGCCTCGGCGTTGCTCGGCACCGCCGACATCGTCGCCGACCCGGCCGGTCTCGCCGCCGACTTCACGCGGATGATGGAGACGGCGATGGGCAAGGAGGTCGCCGACGTCGCCCTGCGGGTGTGGACGCCGGTCGGCACGGTCCTCCGGTTCGTCAAGCAAGTCGCTCCGAGCGTCGAGGACTTGACCGCACGGCGCACCGAGGCCGGACCGCGTGCCGGGGACTACCCGACGGGGTCCTGGGGTGACGAGTCCCGCGACTACCACCTGGGCCTGACGGTCCCGTCGGCCGGGCTCGGCCGGGAGATGCTGGCCGCCCGGGTCTCCGTGGTGGTCCCGCAATCCGGGGACGGCACAGGGGTTTCCGCTGCGCAGGGACTCGTACGGGCCGTGTGGACCGACGACATGGCGGCCTCCACCTCGATCAGCCCCCAGGTCGCCCACTACACCGGGCAGGCCGAACTGGCCCAAGTCATCCAGCAGGGGATCGATCTTCGCAAAGTGGGCGATTTCGATGGAGCAACGGCCAAACTGGGGCGGGCGGTTCAGCTCGCGAGCGCCTCGGGGAACGCCGATACTGCGAAACTGCTTGCGAAGGTGGTGGACGTGGTCGACGCCGCGACAGGTACTGTGCGGTTGAAGACGAGGGTCGCGGAGGCGGACGAGATGACTCTGGAGACCCGGTCCACAAAGACTGTTCGTGTAAAGAAGTAGCCCTGGAAGCGACCCGAGCGATCCGGTCCGACCCTCAGGAGAAGGGGAAGCACCGACATGCCGACCTGCCCGAACGGACACCAGTCGGGTTCCGACGACTGGTGCGAGGTCTGCGGTCACCGCATGGCCGGTGCCGTACCCCCGCCCCCGCCGCCGCCCCCGCCCGCCGGCGGCTACGGCTTCCCGCCGCCCGCCGGACCGGGTGGTCCCGGCGGCCAGGCCGGTGCCGGCCGCCCGCACCAGGGCGGCGGCCCCGAGCCCGAGCTGTGCCCGCAGTGCCGCACGCCCCGCGAGGGCGGTGCGCCCTTCTGCGAGGAGTGCCGGTGGAACTTCCTGACGAACACGGCGACCTCGTACACCCCGGCCGCCCCGCGCCCGCCGCAGGGCCGGTTCCAGCCGCCGAGCACGACGTACGGCGGCGATGACGCGTTCGACTACCAGGGCTCGCGGCCCTCGCAGGTGAACCGGCCCGCCGAGCCGATCCCGTCCTTCGGCAGCGAGCCGTCGGGGCCGACGCCGTTCGGCGGCGACCGGGCCCCGTCCGGCCCGCGGACCTCCCCCGGCCCCGCGGGGCGGCCCCCGTTCGCCCCCGGCGACCAGCGCCCGCCGGGCCCCCCACAGGGCTTCGGCCAGGGACCGGGACAGGGCCAGGGACAGGGCCAGGGCCAGGGCCAAGGCCAGGGACCGGGTCGGAACCAGGGACAGAACCAGGGGCAGGGCCCCGGGTCCGGTGCGCCCTCCGGCCCGCCCGGCTTCGGCGGCGGCCCCGGCCAGGGTCCCGGCGGTCCCGGCCGCCCCGGTGGCCCCTCCGGCTTCGGTGGCGGCCCGGGGCAGGGCCCCGGCGGCCCCGGCCAGTCCGGTTACGGCGGTCCGGGCCAGGGTCCCGGTTCCGGCGCCCCCTCCGGCCCGCCCGGCTTCGGCGGCGGCCCCGGCCAGGGCCCGGGCGGTCCCGGTGGTCCCGGCGGCCCCTCCGGCTTCGGTGGCCCGGGGCAGAGCCCCGGCGGTCCGGGACAGGCTCCCGGCGGGCCCGGCCGGCCCGGTGGTGCGCCGCCCTTCGGGCGGGAGCCCTCCGGTCCCGGCGGCCCTACTCCGCACGGCGGTCCCACTCCGCACGGCGGTCCCGCTCCGCACGGTGGCCCCGGCTTCGGCGGCGGTCCGGGGCAGGGCCCCGGCGGCCCCGGCGGTGCCCCGCAGGCGTTCCAGCAGTCCGGGGCGCCGGCCCCCGCGTTCCCGCAGGAGACCGGCCGGCCCCCGGCCGGCGGTCCGTCCTCCGGCGGCCCCTCCTTCGGCGGCGGTGACGACGACTGGGTGATCTCCCCGCCGTCGTCCCCCAGCCAGGGACCGGGCCAGGGACCAGGCCGGTACCAGGGTCCCGGCGGCCAGGGCCAGGGCCAGGGACCGGGCCAGGGCGGGTACGGCTACCCGCAGCCCGGCACCGCCCAGGCGCCGTCCGGGCCGGGCGGCTTCCCGCAGGCGCCCCAGGTGCCGCAGCGGACCACCTGGACCGCGACCGTCGCCCCGGACCGCGAGTACTTCATGGCGATGATGCAGCGCTCCGGCCCCGAGGCCGCGGGCCTGAACCTGCCCGCGTACTCGCCCGAGCAGCAGCGCACGCTCACCGGCAACCAGGTCACCATCGGGCGCCGCCGGCACTCCACCGGCGACACCCCCGACATCGACCTGTCGGTGCCGCCGGAGGACCCGGGCGTCTCGCACCAGCACGCCATGCTGGTGCAGCAGCCGGACGGCACCTGGGCGGTCGTCGACCAGAACTCGACCAACGGCACCACGGTCAACATGTCCGAGGAGCCGATCCAGCCGTTCGTGCCGGTCCCGCTCCAGGACGGCGACCGGGTGCACGTGGGCGCCTGGACGACGATCACCGTCCGTCTCGGCTGACGGCGGTCAGGGCAGGGGCCAGGCGTACGGCCCCGCCGGGTCGTCCAGCCACGCCCAGGCGCGCTCGCCGTCGACCGTGACCCCGTACCGTCCGCGGTCCGGTTCCCCCTCGCGCAGCCACAGGGAGTACGCCTCCCGCGGGTCGAGGCTGCCCCGGGTCAGCGTGCGCAGGAAGCGGAACGGCTCCTGTTCGCGGGCCCGGGCCGGCAGCCCGGCGGGGGTGCCGGCCTCGGGCTCCGTCCCGCACCCGCCGCGCAGCGGCACGAAGAAGGCGGCCCGGGGCAGGAAGCGGCCCTCGGCGTGCCCGGCGTCCCGGACGGTCAGCGCGAGCAGGCCGGTGGCGAGCGGGGCGAGGACGCGCGCGCCGGGACGGCACTGGGCGAGCCAGGCGCGCGGCACGGTGGACAGCTCGCAGGTGGCGATGATCCGGTCGTAGGGAGCCCGTTCCGGCACCCCGCGCGCCCCGTCCCCGGTGACCACCGCCGGGCGGTGGCCGGCCGCCGCGAGGTGCCTGCGGGCCGACTCGGTGATCTCCGGTTCCAGGTCGACGGTGGTGACGAGGTCGCCGGTGCCGAGCCGGTGGGCGAGCAGGGCCGCGTTGTAGCCGGTGCCGGCGCCCACCTCCAGCACCCGGTCGCCGTCGCCGACCCGCAGGGCGACGAGCATCCGCGCCATGAGGGAGGGCTGGCTGCTGGAGGAGAGCAGCTCGCCGTCGCGCAGCCGGGTGGCCAGCGGCGCGTCGGCGTAGGCGCCGCGCACCCAGCGTTCGCGGGCCGCCCGGTCGGGGCTCTCGCCCCAGCGGCGTTCGTAGCCGCGCGGCCCGGCCACGTAGTAGTACGGCACGAACAGGTGCCGGGGCACCGCGGCGAACGCCGCCCGCCACTCCGGGCTCCCGCGCCAGGCCCCCTCGGCGTCGATCTCCCGCACCAGCGCCGCCCGCGCTTCGGCGGCCAGCCCCTCGATCTCGGTGTCGTAGGCGCCCATGGGTCCACAGTAGGGGCGAAGGGGCCCGGTCCTAGGGCTTGAGTCCTGGGCCGCCCCGTCTGAGACCATGGAGCCGTGAATGAGATTCGGCGCGGCACGCTTCAGGAGCAGACCTTCTACGAGCAGGTCGGCGGGGAGGAGACCTTCCGCCGGCTCGTCCACCGTTTCTACGAGGGCGTCGCCGAGGACCCCGAACTCCGGGCGATGTACCCGGAGGAGGACCTCGGCCCGGCCGAGGAGCGGCTGACCCTGTTCCTGATGCAGTACTGGGGCGGGCCCACCACCTACAGCGAGAACCGCGGCCACCCCCGGCTGCGCATGCGGCACGTCCCCTTCACCGTGAACCGGGCGGCGCACGACGCCTGGCTGCGGCACATGCGGGTGGCCGTGGACGAGCTGGGCCTGTCGGAGGAGCACGAGCGGACGCTGTGGAACTACCTGACGTACGCCGCCGCCTCCATGGTGAACGCCCCGGACTGACGATCCGTCGCTGAAGGCCGGATTCCGGTCACACCTTGTCGCATTCCGGTCACGATCCGGTGTAGACCGCTCGGCAACCGCTTACCCCGCCCCCGTGCCTCTGCCAGCATCGCCCGAGAGCTCGGAAACGGCGGCACACGGGGGGCCGGGTGACGGGATTCGTCTTGGCACGCGCGCGTGCGCACCGCCTGCTGCTGGGCGCCGCGCTGCTGACGGTCGTGCTCACCACGGCGGTGCTCGCCACGCTCACCGCGTACTCGGGCGCCATCGGCGACGCGGCGCTGCGCCACGTGCTCGCCGACCCGCGCAATGCCGCCGACACCGCGCTGATCGTCAAGGCGGACGTGTCCCCGGACCAGCGGGCCGCCGCCGACACCGCCGTCCGCGCGGGCGCCGCGGAGACCTTCGGCGGCCTGCCCGTGACCGTGCGCACCCTGCGCCGCTCGCGACCGTACGCCCTGCCCCGCGCGCTCCGGCCGGCCGCGGACCGGGCGGGCGACCCCGACCTGACGTACTTCGCGGCACTGGACCGCGGCCTGCTGCGGCTGTCCGCCGGCCGCCTCCCGCGCCGTACCGCCGACGCGGTCGAGGTGGCCGTGCCGCAGACCGCCGCCCACGCGCTGCGGCTCGGCCCCGGCGACCGGCTCACCCTGGCGGACCGGCTGACCGGACCGGCGGTCCCGGTCCGGGTCGTCGGCGTCTACCGGCCCGCCTCGGTCACGGCGCCGTACTGGCGGCTGGACGACCTGCTCGGCCGGGGGGTGCGCACCTCCGGGTTCACCACGTACGGCCCGCTGCTCACCGACCCCGCCGTCCTCACCGGAGGCCGGATCAGCGCCGGGGCGACGGGCTGGCTGGTGTCGGCGGACTTCGCCTCGGTGCCGACGCGGCGGATCGGGGAGCTGCGCGCCGCGGCCCGGGAGGGCAGCGCGGCCCTGCGCCGGCCGGCCGCGCTGAGCGGTACGACGATGGCGCAGACGGCACTGCCCGACGTACTGGACCGGGTGGACCGCGCGCTGCTCGTGGCCCGCTCCACCCTGCTGATCGTCGCGCTCCAGCTCGTGCTGCTCGCCGGGTACGCGCTGCTGCTGGTGGGCCGGCTGCTCAGCACCGAACGCGCCGACGAGACCCGGCTGCTCCGGGCGCGCGGCTCCGCCCGCACCCGGATCGCCGCCCTCGCCGCGGCGGAGGCCCTGCTGCTCGCCCTGCCCGCCGCGGTGTGCGCGCCCCTGCTCGCCGGTCCGCTCACCTCCCTGCTGGCCGGGCACGGGCCGCTCGCCCGGCTCGGACTGCGCCTGGACCTCCCGGCGGCCGGCCGGCCCGCCGTCTGGCTGGTGGCGGCCGCCGCGGCCCTCGGGTGCGCGCTGGCGGTGACCGTACCGGCCGTGACGGGAGCCGACGTGCGGATGCGGACGCGCCGGCCCGGCCCCCGGCGCGCCTGGTCGCCGCCCGGGTGGCCGCGCCGCGGGAAGGCGGCACGGCCGGCCGGTGCCCGGGGCGTCCCCGCCCCGGTGCGGGCTGGCGCCGACCTGGGGCTGCTCGCCGTCGCCGGGGTGGCCTACCGGCAGCTCGGCCGGCAGGGCTCCGGCGCCGTGGCCGCCGACCGGACGGGCGCCCTCGGCATCGATCCGCTGCTGGTGGCCGCGCCCGCGCTGGCCCTGCTCGCCGGGACCGTGCTGACCCTGCGGCTGCTGCCGCCCGTGGCCCGGTTCGCCGAGCGGTGGGCGGCCCGCGGGCGCGGACTGCCCCTGGCGCTGGCCGGCTGGTAGTTCAGCCGGCGCACCGCCCGCTCCGCCGGTCCGGTGCTGTTGCTGGTCCTCGCCGTCGCGCTCGGCATGTTCGCGATCGGGCAGGCCGCCTCCTGGGACCGCTCGCAGGACGACCAGGCCGACTTCCGGGCCGGGGCGGACGTCCGGGTGTCGGCCACCGGCGGGGACGCGTTCGGCCGCACCGACCTGTACGCCGGGGTGCCGCGTCCGCACGGCCGTCCGGGCCGTCCGCGGCTCCCAGCCGCTGTCCGGCGACCGCACGGCGACCGTTCTCGCCCTGGACACCACCCGCGCGGCGGACACCGTCCGCATCCGCCCCGACCTGGCCGGCGAACCGGTACGGCCGCTGCTCGCCCGGCTCGCCCCGGAGGGCGCCCCGGCCGGGACCCGGATACCGGCGGGCACCGACCGGCTGCGGCTGACGGCACGCCTGCGCGGCTCCGCCGGGCCGGGCATCACGACCACGGTGACGGTGACCCTCGCGGACCGGTACGGGGTGCCCTACCAGCTGCCCGCCGGGCAGCTCGCCGCCGACGGGCGCCCGCACGTGCTCACCCTCGGCCTCGGCACCGCCTCCGGCCCCGCCACCCTCACCGGGCTGCGCCTGGACCTGGCCCAGCCCGTCGACCGGTCCGAGCGGCACCGGTTCAGCGTCGAGGGGCTGACCGCGTCCGGGGCCGACGGCACGGAACACCGGCTCACGCCGCCCGCCCGGTGGACCACCTCCGCCGAGACCGGCGGCGTCGCGGTACCGAGCGCCACCACCAGCCCCACCCGGCCGGAGGTCACCGGCACCCACCCGCTGACCTTCACCTACGGCACCGGCTTCCTCCCGAACGCGAACGCGTGGACGGTCGCCTCCCTCACGCTCCGGCTCCAGGTGGCGCGGGCCGCGCCCGCCGAGGTCCCGGCCGTCGCCACCGACCGCTACCTGGCCTCGGCCGGCGCCGGCACCGGGCCTGGACACCCCCACCGCCGGCGCGGCCCGCGTCGCCGGCCGCGACCTGCTCACCATGACGGCCGCCGACCGCCTCGTCTACCGCCGCGAGGTCGTCGGCTTCGTCTGGCAGCAGACCGCCCGCAACCTCCTGCCCTACCTCACCGCGGCGCAGAACGTCGCGCTCCCCCTCCAGCTCTCCGGCACCCTCAGGAGCCGCCGGGCCCGCGCGGAACGGGTGCGGGAACTCCTGGAGCTGCTGCGGGTCGCCGACTGCCGCGACCGCCACCCGCGGCAGATGTCCGGCGGGCAGCAGCAGCGGGTGGCGATCGCCGTGGCCCTCGCGGGCGGACCCGCGGTCCTGCTCGCCGACGAACCCACCGGCGAACTCGACTCCCGGACGGCGGCGCAGATCTTCGAGGCGTTCCGCACGGCCAACGAGACCCTCGGCACCACGATCGTCGTCGTCACCCACGACCAGGCGGTGGCGAGCGAGGTCCGCCGCACCGTGGCGATCCGCGACGGCCGTACCTCCACCGAGGTGCTGCGCCGCAGCGAGATCGACGCGGTGACCGGGCACGAGACGGTCGTCGCCCGCGAGTACGCCATGCTGGACCGCGCCGGCCGCCTGCAACTGCCCGCCGACTACCTGCGCGCCCTGGACATGCGCGACCGGGTGGCACTGGAACTGGAGTCCGACCACATAGGGGTCTGGCCGGACGACTCGCGGTGAGCGGCGCGCCGGCCGGGTCAGCGGGTCAGCGCACGCTGAGCCCGAACGCCCCGAGCCCCGCCTGGCGCACGGCGACCGAGCCGTACGGGGTGCGCAGCCGCAGCCACGTCCCCGAGGAGAGCAGCGCGGTGTCCTCGGGCCGGGTCCCCGGTCGCAGGAAGCCCAGCGACTGGGCCGCGTGCACGGCCCTGACCGGCAGCCGGGTGCCCTCGATCCGCCGCGACCAGATGTCCTGCCCGATCCGGTCCAGCTCCGCGCGGGTACGCCCCTCGGGCCCCGGTTCACCGGTGCGCGTGCGGAACTCGGTCACCGCGGCGGCGACCGTGGCGCGCAGGGCGTCCGGTGCCGGGAGCCCCGGCTCGGCCCGCCAGCCGGCGCGCGGCGGCAGCACACCGGCCCACGGCGGTCCCGTGACCGCGCCGGGGACGGCGGCGGTGCCCGCCCGCTCGTCCACGGACTCCAGGAGCTCGCCGGCGGACACGGTCACGTCGAGGGTGACGTCGAGCCCGTCCTCGTACGGCTTGGCCAGCCGCACCGCGCGGACCGCCAGCACCTCGAAGGACGGCGGCCGGCCGAAGACGGCGAGGGCGGTGCCGGCCGCCTGGAGGCGCACCGCCGCTCCGCGGTCGTAGTGCAGCAGCCGGGAGAGGAAGGCGGCGAGGTCCGCCGCCTCCGTCTCGTCGGCCAGGTGCAGCTCCGTCATGCGGCGACGGCCTCCTCGCCGGCGCCGTCCGTGTACTGCTGGAGGAACTCGCGCTCCTCCGCGGTGATCCGGCGCGGCCGCTGGCCCTCGAAGTCGAACGGCACGACCACCGTCGACGCCTTCACGTAGACCAGGTCGTCGTCCTTCACCTCGTAGGCGATGGTGAAGGAGGCGGCCCTGATCTCGGTGATCCACAGCTCGATGTCCACCGGGTGGTGCCGGTGGACGAGCTGCCGCTTGTAGTCGATCTCGTGCCGCGCCACCACGGACCCCTGCTTGAACTCCTTGTCCGGGCGGAACAGGAAGTTGATGCGGGCTTCCTCCAGGTAGCGCATGAAGACCACGTTGTTGACGTGGCCGTACGCGTCCATGTCGGACCAGCGCAGGGGACAGCGGTAGACGTGGCGCAAGACCGATCAGCCCCGGGTCAGCTTCTTGTAGGTGGCGCGGTGCGGGCGTGCGGCGTCCGCGCCCAGCCGCTCGATCTTGTTCTTCTCGTACGACTCGAAGTTGCCCTCGAACCAGAACCACCGCGACTCGCCCTCGTAGGCGAGGATGTGGGTGGCGACGCGGTCGAGGAACCACCGGTCGTGGGAGACGACCACGGCGCAGCCGGGGAAGTCCAGCAGGGCGTTCTCCAGGCTGGAGAGGGTCTCGACGTCGAGGTCGTTGGTGGGCTCGTCGAGGAGCAGCAGGTTGCCGCCCTGCTTCAGGGTCAGCGCCAGGTTGAGGCGGTTGCGCTCACCACCGGACAGGACGCCGGTCGGCTTCTGCTGGTCCGGGCCCTTGAAGCCGAACGCGGACACGTACGCCCGGCTCGGCATCTCGACCTGGCCGACGTTGATGTAGTCGAGCCCGTCGGACACGACCTCCCACAGCGTCTTCTTCGGGTCGAGGTTCTCGCGGCTCTGGTCGACGTAGGAGATCTTGACGGTCTCGCCGACCTTGATGTCGCCGGAGTCCGGGGTCTCCAGGCCCTGGATCATCTTGAACAGCGTGGTCTTGCCGGCGCCGTTCGGGCCGATGACGCCCACGATGCCGTTGCGCGGCAGCGTGAAGCTGAGGCCGTCCACGAGGACCTTCTCGCCGAAGGCCTTGCTGAGCTTGTCGACCTCGACGACGACGTTGCCCAGGCGCGGGCCCGGCGGGATCTGGATCTCCTCGAAGTCCAGCTTCCGCATCTTGTCGGCCTCGGCGGCCATCTCCTCGTACCGCGCGAGGCGGGCCTTGGACTTGGCCTGGCGCCCCTTGGCGTTGGAGCGGACCCACTCCAGCTCTTCCTTGAGCCGCTTCTGCCGCTTGGCGTCCTTCTGGCCCTCGACCTTGAGGCGGGCGGCCTTGGTCTCCAGGTACTTGGAGTAGTTGCCCTCGTAGCCGTGCAGGCGGCCGCGGTCCACCTCGCAGATCCAGCCGGCGACGTTGTCCAGGAAGTACCGGTCGTGGGTGACGGCCACGACGGTGCCCGGGTACTTGGCCAGGTGCTGCTCCAGCCAGTTCACGGACTCGGCGTCGAGGTGGTTGGTGGGCTCGTCGAGGAGCAGCAGGTCGGGCTGCTCCAGCAGCAGCTTGCAGAGCGCGACGCGGCGCTTCTCACCACCGGAGAGGTTGGTGACGGGCCAGTCGCCGGGGGGGCACCCGAGGGCGTCCATCGCCTGCTCCAGCTGGGCGTCGAGGTCCCAGGCGTTGGCGTGGTCCAGCTCCTCCTGGAGCTTGCCCATCTCGTCGAGCAGCGCGTCGGAGTAGTCGGTCGCCATCAGCTCGGCGATCTCGTTGAACCGGTCGAGCTTGCCCTTGATCTCGGCGACACCCTCCTGGACGTTCTCCAGGACGGTCTTCTCCTCGTTGAGCGGGGGCTCCTGGAGCAGGATGCCGACGCTGTAGCCGGGAGACAGGAACGCGTCGCCGTTGGACGGCTGCTCCAGCCCCGCCATGATCTTCAGCACGGTCGACTTACCGGCACCGTTCGGGCCGACGACGCCGATCTTGGCACCCGGCAGGAAGTTCAGGGTGACGTCGTCGAGGATCACCTTGTCGCCGTGCGCTTTGCGCGCCTTGCGCATGGTGTAAATGAACTCAGCCAAGAGAAACCGTCCGGCAGCTTGAAATCTGGCAGTGGGCAGATACACCCCATCTTGCCGTACCGCCACCCCTGTGCGGAAACGCGTCGGGCCGGACGCCTCCGAGCTGGGGTTTCTCCGGTGGCAGCGAGGGCCGTCCGTCGCTGCCGGTCGCCGTCGACCGGCCTCGGGCACCCTCACACGGCCCGGAGACGGCCCGGAGACGGCCCGGAGACGGTCACTCGCCCTCCGCCTGCCCCTCATCGAGCCGGCCCCTCGGTCGGCCCTTCCGTCGTTCGGCGATCATCCACCGTGCCGGAGCCGGAGCCGAATCCGGTCCCGGTCCTCCCGGGCCGCCCGCCGACGGGGCAGCGTGTCAGGGGGCGCCGTCGTCGGCCCGGAGGCATCCTGGGGGCACTGGTGATCGCCGGGACAGCCGACGAGGAGGGTCCGGTCATGCGGGAGTCGTCGCAGGGCGTCACGGTCGTGGCCCTCCTGGCGGATCCGGACGCGCCCACGCAGATCGCGCGCCACATGGCACGGGTGCTTCCCGCTCGTCTCGCCGAGAAGGCGGGCGAGGGGCGACGGTTCGACGTCGAGGTGGTCAGTGAACCCTTCACCGCCGGGACCGAGGACCTGTCGACACTGACGCGCCGGATCATGGACCGCAAGCGTGCGGAGCACTGGGACATCGTCGTCGCCCTCACCGATCTTCCGCTGCACTCGCACGGGCGCAAGCTCGTGGTGGACCTGAGTCACGAACACGGCTCGGCACTGCTGTCCCTTCCGTCGCTGGGGGGTCTCCGGTTTCGCAGAAGGGCCCTGCGGGCGGTGGAGGAGGCCGTGCTCAGCCTGGCGAGTCAGCCGGCCACCGGGTCCGGGGAACCCGGCCGGCGTCAGTCGCTGGGACGCTTCGTCAGTCGTCTCGCGCCGATTCGTCCGGGCCCGATCGGCGAGGAGGAGACCGCCGATCTGCGGTACGTCGTCAGTGGGCCGGGCGGTTACCTGAGGGTGCTCGGCGGCATGGTCCGCGCCAATGAGCCGTGGCGGTTGGTGCCGGGTCTGTCGAAGGCCCTGGCGGCCGCGCTCGCCACGGGCGCCGTCGCCACCGTGAACTCCACCCTCTGGAGTCTGTCCGAGGCTCTGAGCACGCCGCGCCTTGTGATCGCCATGGTCGGGTCGGTCGTGCTCATGATCGGCTGGCTGATCGTGGACGCGCACCTCTGGGACCGATCGGCGGACGACTCGCCGGAGGAGCGGAAGAGGACCGCTCTCTACAACGCGTCCACGGTCGTGACCCTGGGCATCGGGGTGGTCGTCTGCTACGCGGGGCTGCTGGTCATCAACCTGGTGTGGGCACTCTTCATCCTCAACGCCGAAGTCTTCGCCTCCATGACACGCACCCCGCTGCGTGCCGGGGAGTACTGGACGCTGTCCTGGTTCGTCGCCTCGATCGCCACGGTGGGCGGCGCGCTGGGATCCGGCTTGGAGAGCGACCAGGCGATCCGGGCGGCCGCCTACTCCAAGCGGGAACAGGAACGCCGCCGCATGCTCGAGGACGACGGTGACTAGCCGGTGGCCCGAGTCGGAGACGCCCCTTCGGTCGGTGGCCGTCCAGGGTGGGAGAAGTCGCTGATCGATCGGTGATGAGCCGTTTCGCGTCGAATGCCGAGGGGACCCGCACCACACGCCGCCGGAACTCCGCTCGTTGTCGGCCGACGGCGGTATCCCCGTTCCACCTGATCCAGGTGAACGGCCCGCAGAGGCGTGCCGGGGCCGCGACCGCGCCGCAGCACTTCCGGGAGTCGGGCTCCCCGCGCCCTCCCCATCACCGCCATGCCGCGACGTCAAGGGAAGTCACCATGAAGGCAGCGGTATATGAAGGACCGCGAACGGTCACAGTGAAGGACGTACCGGACGCGAAGATCGAACACCCCTGCGACATCATCGTCAAGATCACCACCACCAACATCTGCGGTTCGGACCTGCACATGTACGAGGGCCGCACCTCGTTCGAGACCGGCCGCTCCCTGGGACACGAGAACATGGGCCAGGTGGTGGAGGTCGGTCCGGCCGTCCGCAAGGTGCGGGTCGGTGAGTACGTGGTCCTGCCCTTCAACATCGCCTGCGGCTTCTGCAAGCAGTGCGAGCAGGGTCTGACCAACTACTGTCTGACCATGCAGCCGGAACCGGCTCTCGCGGGAGCCGCCTACGGATTCGCCGACATGGGCCCCTACCAGGGCGGCCAGGCGGAGCTGCTGCGCGTGCCCTACGGCGACTTCAACGCCCTGCGCCTGGGCGAGGACGCCGCCGAACGGCAGACCGACTACGTGATGCTCGCCGACATCTTCCCCACCGGCTATCACGCCACCGAGATGGCCCACGTCAAGCCGGGCGACCAGACCATCGTCTTCGGTGCCGGTCCCGTCGGGCTGATGGCGACCTACTCCGCCCTCCTCAAGGGCGCCGGCCGGGTCTGGACGGCCGACCACCAGCCCGACCGGCTGCGCAAGGCGGAGGAGATCGGGGCCATCCCGATCAACACCGCCGAGCAGAACCCGGCGGAGGTCGTCAAGGAGGCCACCCTCGGTCTGGGCGCCGACAACGGCTGCGAATGCGTCGGCTACCAGGCACACGACCCCCAGGGCCACGAGGACGCCAGCCTCACGCTCAACGGCCTGATCGACTCGGTCAGGTTCACGGGCGACATCGGCGTGGTGGGCGTGTTCCTGCCCCAGGACCCCGGCGGCACGGAGGCCCAGGGGGAGCTGGAAGCCCAGGGCAAGGTGCCGATCGACTTCGGCCTGATGTGGTTCAAGGGCCAGCGCATGGGAACCGGGCAGGCACCGGTGAAGAAGTACAACCGGGCGCTGCGGGACCTGATCGCCGGCGGGAAGGCGAAGCCGAGCTTCGTCGTCTCCCACGAACTCGGCCTGGACGAAGCCCCCACCGCCTACGAGCACTTCGACGCCCGTGACGAGGGCTGGACCAAGGTGGTCCTGCATCCCGACGGACACGGCAACGGCCACAAGCGGTAAAGGAGCACAGGGCCGCCGCCCGCCTGCCCCCCCCCACAGGACGGGGCCGACCGACGGGCGGCGTCCGGCCCCGGCTCCGGCCGGGGCCGGACGGGCGATCGTGCGCCCCTGACAGGGCTGAACAGCGGCGATCGAACGTGCCCGGCTCGGCACGCCGGACGACGGATCCCGAGAACGCCGGTCGAGGGTTGGACGCGGGCCACGGGGAAACTCCGGCGTTGTCCGTGCGTCTTCCACCTTCTCGCTCAAGTGGCCCGCCTTCCGTTCACCTCACCGCAGTGGGGAGCACTCATGAAGACAGACACCCGTTTCACCTCCCGCCACCTACGGCACGATCCGCTCGTCCAGGGCCTCGGCTGGGCCAGTGCGCTGCTGGGCGTGCCGCAGGTCGTCGCCCCTGCGGGTTTCGCCCGGGCCCTGGGCGTGGGCGACGCCTTCCGGCACCGCTCGGCCACGACCGCCGTGGGCGTGCGTGAGCTGGCGGCGGCGACCGGGCTGCTGGGGCGGCCGCATCCCGCCTGGCTGTGGGGCCGCGTCGGCGGCGACCTCATGGACCTGACGATGCTGACCCGGGCCCTGAGGAACCACGACGGCCGCGGCCTGGGCCGCACTGTCGCCGCGACCGCCGCGGTCACCGCCCTCACGGCCACGGACGTCTACGCGGCCGTGACCCGCACCCGTAGGAGCACCCCCGTGGAACTGACCGCGACCACCACCGTCGCCCCGTCCCCGGACGAGGTCTACGCCCTCTGGAAGGACCTGGAGCGACTGCCGGACTTCATGGCGCACCTGGACGAGGTGCGCGTCACCGGCCCGCGCACCAGCCACTGGCGGGCCGGCGCGCCGTTCGGCAAGACGGTCGAATGGGACGCCGAGACCACCCAGGACGTCCCCGGCCGGCTGATCGCCTGGCGGTCGGTGGAGGGCGCCGACATCGACAACTCCGGTGAGGTCCGCTTCGAGCCCGCCCCCGGCGACCGGGGCACGGAGATCCGGGTGACCCTGCGCTACGACCTGCCCGGCGGGACGGTGGGCAAGGCCGCGGCGCGCTACTTCGGCGAGGAACCGCACCAGCAGCTGGACGACGACCTGCGCCGCTTCAAGCAGATCGTGGAGATCGGCGAGGTCGTCCGCTCCGAGGGCGCGCCCCGCGGCAAGCGGGCCCGCGGCGAGTTCCCGCAGCATCCGGCCCGGCCGCTGACCGAGGACGAACTGAAGGAGGCCCTGGCATGAAGGCGAACTGCTGGACGGGACGCAACTCGGTCGAGGTGCGGGACGTCCCCGAACCGTCGATCCTGAACAGCCGCGACGCCATCGTGAAGGTCACCTCGACGGCGATCTGCGGCTCCGATCTCCATCTGCTCGACGGCTACGTCCCCACCATGGAAAAGGGCGACATCATGGGCCACGAGTTCATGGGAGAGATCGTCGAGGTCGGCCCCGGCGTCAACGAGAAACTCCGCGTCGGCGACCGGGTCGTCGTCCCCTTCCCCATCGCGTGCGGCGCGTGCGCGGCCTGTCGCGCGAAGCTGTACTCGTGCTGCGAGAACACCAACCCCAACGCCGGCATCTCGGAGAAGTTCTTCGGCCACCCCACCGCCGGCATCTACGGCTACTCCCACCTCACCGGCGGCTTCGCCGGCGGCCAGGCCGAGTACGCCCGCGTGGTGCTCGCCGACGCCAACGTCCTGAAGATCGGGCCGGAGCTCACCGACGAGCAGGTGCTGTTCCTGTCCGACATCCTGCCGACCGGGTACATGGGTGCCGAGATGTGCGACATCCAGAAAGGCGACGTCGTCGCCGTCTGGGGCGCCGGTCCGGTCGGCCAGTTCGCCATGGACAGCGCCCGGGTCCTGGGCGCGGAGAAGGTCATCGCGATCGACAAGGAGACCTACCGGCTCGACATGGCCGCCGCCCAGGGCTACGCCACCATCAACTTCGAGGACACCGACGTACGGTCGGCACTGCTCGAACTGACCGGCGGCCGGGGCCCCGACAAGTGCATCGACGCGGTCGGCCTGGAGGCCACACACGGTGCCTCCCACGTCCACCTCTACGACCGCGCCAAGCAGGCCGTCCGCTCCGAGACCGACCGGCCCCACGCCCTGCGCCAGGCCATCATGTCCTGCCGCAGCGGAGGCGTGGTGTCGGTCATCGGCGTCTACGGCGGACTGATCGACAAGTTCCCGGCGGGCGCCTGGATGAACAGGTCCCTGACCCTGCGCACCGGACAGTGCCACGTGCACAGGTACATGAAGCCGCTGCTGAGCCTGATCGAGCAGGGCAGGATCGACCCCACCCGGGTCATCACCCACCGGCTGCCCCTGACCGAGGCACCGGCCGGCTACGACCTCTTCAAGAACAAGAAGGACCACTGCGAGAAGGTCGTCCTCAAACCGTGAGGGACGCGCCCCTTCCGCCGGCACGCCCGCGTCTCGTTCGCCGAGATCGCCGAGTACCAGAAGCGCGGAGCCGTCCACTTCCGCGCCGTGATCCGCCCGGACGGCCCCGGCGGGGGCGACACTCGGCCCCCGGCCTGCGCGACCGCCCAACTGCTCACGGCCGCCGCCGAGGCCGCCGTCGAGGTCCGCGTCGACGGCTCCACGAGGCCCCGCTCGTCACTCGCCGGCCTGGATCTCCTTCCTGCGTATGACGACCAGGACCGCGCCGCCGATCACGACCAGGCCGATGGCCACCCCGGCGATCATGGGGGTGATCGAGGAGCCGCCGGTCGCGGCCAGGTCGGTGGTGCCGGCGGTGACGGGGGCGCCACCCACCGTGGCCGGGCCGGGCTCGTTGTGGAGCCGGGCGGTCTTCGTGGTGATCACACCCTGGGTCTCGCAGTCCAGGAGGCCGGTGAAGCGGTGGCCGAAGCCGTGCGGGCCGGTGATCGTGAAGTCGTACGCCTGGTCCTCCTGGAGCGGCACGGTCACCGTGCGGGACGCGCCCGCGGGGACGGTGTGGTCGGCGTCCGTCAGCCGGAAGGTGAACGGTCTGTCGCCCTTGTTCACGGCGGTCACGTCCACACCCCCCTCGGCGCAGTTCTTGCGGGCCGAGACCGCCGGGACGGCGCCCTCGGCCGCCCAGCCGGCCGTCACGGTCGCGGAGACGGTGGACTCGCTGGAGCCGGCCAGGATCTGCGTCTGGCTGCGGCTCCCGGAGGTGAAGGCCCGGCCCACCGGCACGGTGGTCGACGCCTGCACGGTCAGCTGGGCCGTGCCGTCCGCGGCGTCCTCGGGGATGTCGAAGTACAGCCGGCCGCCGTCGCGCGCCGAGGTGATCACCTTGCCGGTCCTGTCGATGATCCGCACCCCGTCGGCGACCGCGTCCACCGGCGGACTCACGGTGACCGCGTCCGCACCGGTGTGCACCGTGAGCGGCCCGAGCAGGTCGCCGGGCCGGCCGGAGACGGCGGGCGGGTCCAGGCTGAGCGACGCCCGCGGCTCGGCGACGCTCCGGGCGCTCTTCTCCAGGTAGTCGGCGAGCTTCTGCGCCCGCGGGCCGACCGCGTCGACGTCGGCGCCGTCGGAGTACCGCCAGATGGCCACCTGGGTGCCGACCGCCGCGTCCTGCTCGGTCAGGGCGCTCGTGCCCGCCCGCCGGGCGAGCGCGGCGAGGTCGTTGACCTGGGGGTAGGAGTGCTGGACGATCCAGCCGATCCGGCCCGCGTCCCTGTTGGTGCCCAGCGAGCTGCCGCTCCAGGGCGTCTCCTCGTACCTGGCGTCCCGCTGGGTGGGGCTGTGCAGGTCGACGCTGTACGTCTGGAGCGCGCCGCCGCCGTCCACGGACATGTCGGACAGGCCCGCCGACACCCGCTGGTCGCCGCCATCCCCGTGGACCACGGCCTCGCCGTAGGTCTTCAGGCCGTTGATCGTGGCCGTCGCCCCGCCCTGGTCCTGTGGCGTCCCGTCGGCCACCGCCGTACCGGCACCGGACAGCACGCCGGCCGTCACCAGGCCGGACACCGTGGCGACGGCGGCCAGGCGGGCCGTTCCGGTGGACCGGCGAAATGCAGAGAGCGCAGCAAGCACGGAATTCCCCTTCAGAGCAGGACCCGTTGGACGTGGGGGCGGTCCCACCAGCAGAATCGGCAGCCCCAAGGGGCACGCCCGGCATCCTATGGATCACCCGGAGCCCGACCCGCCGGTCGGATGATCCGATGGCCGATCCGATCCGCAATCGTTATCGCCGGGAGTGTTCACAAGCCGGCGATATCGACAAATCCACTGGTGCGCAGGGTGAGTTCACCGGCCACGCACCGATCCGGCCGCGCCGCCCGGCGGCCGAATCGATCAGCCGCCGTCGAACTGACGTCACGTCACCGTCTTTGCGGCGAACGGCTGTTGCGCGTCGCCTCCGCCACCCGGTTCCGCCGGGCGTGGTGTCTCCCAGTCCGGTTCCGGCCGGGCCGCCGCCGGGCTGTTCTCCGGTTTGGCCGCGCGCTGGAAGAGCGCCGTCCCGCGCGCCAGGTCGTGGCCGATCGCCACGGCGTCGACGTCCGCCGAGGACCACTGCTGCTGCCCCTCCCGCAGCTCCGACCGCACCTTCAACCGCCCCTGGACCACGAGCGGCTGGCCCACCTCCACGCACGCGGCCACGTTCACCGCGAGCTGGCGGTTGGCCCACACCGTGAAGAAGTTGGTGTGCCCGTCCGTCCAGGCGCTCTTCTCGCGGTCCCAGTAGCGCGCGGTCACCGCGAGCCGGAACCGGACCGACGGCCCCGCCGCCAGTTCGCGGTACACCGGCTGGGTCGCCACGTTCCCCACCACACAGACGATCGTCTCGTTCACGGCGTCGATCCCCTCCCCGCCCGTCCCCTGTCCGGCCGGGCGGACACGCGTACGGGCCCGTCCCGTACGACTGCGTCTGCCGTGCGGGGACGTACGACTGCCGTACGCTCCCGCACCTCACGCCGACCGCCCGCACCGCCCGCCGTTCCTCCGGCCGGACCCGCCGTGCGATCGCCGTGGCCTCAGACTGCCTCCGCCGGGCCGGGCCCGCCGAGCGCTGTGCACGGCCCCCCGCCTGTGGACAACCCCGCCACCCTCGCGAGCGACCCGCCCCTCCCCCACCGCCCCCTCAGCCCACACCGGCCCCGCTGCGCACGACCCGTCCGTACTGCTCGCGCACCTCCCGGTACCGCAGCAGCTCCGCCGCCACCGGGTCGAGCACCCGGGCCCGGCCGCAGCTCGCCGCGGCCTCCCGCAGCCGGCGTTCCGCGTCCTGGCCGTAGCGCCGCGCCGGTCCTCTGGCCGCCATCCGGCAGCCCCACTCCACCAGCGGCCCGCCGACGATCCCGCACACCATCAGCAGCACCGGGACGCCCAGGTTCGGCGCCATCACGCCCGCGATCTGCCCCGCCAGCCACGCGCCGCCGACGATCTGCAGCAGGGTCATCGCCGCCTGGACCAGCACGGCCACCGGCCACCAGCCCGGCCGCGGTGGCCGCCCCGGGGGGAGCCCGGCCCGCGCCGCCAGGTCGTCCAGCGCCTCGGACAGCCCCTGGGAGCCCCGTACGGCCGCCTCGCGCACCGCCTGCGCCCACGGCGCGGGCAGCCCGGCCGAGGCCCGGTCGGCGACCGTCCGGACCGCCTGCTCCACCCGCTGGCGTGCCGTCGCCTCCTCGTCCGCCTGGCCGCGCACCGCGATGCGGCCCGTCGAGGAGTCGCCACGGCCCTGGTACCAGCGCCACAGCCGCAGCCAGGGCGTGCCGCAGGCGCGGTTGGCGTTGCGCAGCCAGGCGCGCTCGGCGGCCTCGCCCGCCGCGGTGGCGCCCACCGCGTCCGCGAGCCGCGCGCCGAACTCCTCGCGTGCCTCCTCGCTCAGGCCGGCCCGCCGCCCGGTGGCGTACACGGGCCGCAGGCCGGCGGCCGCGGCGTCGACGTCGGCCGCGACCCGGCGGGCCGCCGCGCCGCGCTCCGCCACGAAGTCGCCGAGCGCCTCCCGGAGGTCGCCGACGCCGTCGCCGGTGAGCGCGGACAGCGCGAGCACGGTGGCGCCCGGCTCGCCGTGCTCGCCGAGTGCGATGCCGTCCTCGTCCAGCAGCCGCCGCAGATCGTCCAGGACCTGGTCGGAGGAGTCCCCGGGCAGCCGGTCCACCTGGTTGAGGACGATGAACATGATCTCGGCGTGTCCGGCCATCGGCCGCAGATAGCGCTCGTGCAGGACGGCGTCGGCGTACTTCTCTGGGTCGACCACCCAGATCACCGCGTCGACCAGTTTCAGGATCCGGTCGACCTGTTCGCGGTGCTGCACGGCGGCGGAGTCGTGGTCGGGCAGGTCGATGAGGACGAGCCCGCGCAACTGGCCCTCGTTGTCCGGGCTGTGCTGCGGGCGGCGGCGCAGCCGGCCCGGGATGCCCAGCCGGTCGATGAGGGCCGCCGCGCCGTCGCTCCAACTGCACGCGATGGGGGCGGCCGTGGTCGGACGCCGGACGCCCGTCTCCGAGATCGGCACCCCGGCCAGCGCGTTGAAAAGCTGCGACTTGCCGCTGCCGGTGGCGCCGGCGAGGGCGACCACGGTGTGCCGCCCGGAGAGCTTGCGGCGGGCGGCGGCCTCGTCCAGGACCCGGCCCGCCTCGGCGAGCGTGTGCCTGTCCAGGCGGGTGCGGGAGAGCCCGACGAGTTCCCTCAGGGCGTCCAGGCGGGACCGCAGCGGGCCGTCGTACGCCAGGGAGGCCGGCGGGTTGCCGCCCGGTCCGCGCTGGCCGTGCTCCCCGGCACAGGCGCGCTCGGCGGCCAGGACGGCGGCGTTGGCCTCGGTGACGCGCCGCGCGATGAGCCCGTCGTCCCAGTTCTCCGGGGAACCAGGGGGCTCGGCGTCCTTGGCGCCCTCCGGCTCCGTCGGGTCGGCGGGAGCGGGGGCGGTCCTCGCGGCGGCGGGCGGCTCGGACGGGGGACGCGGGGAGGCGGACCGCGGGGGGCGGGGCCGGGTGGCGTGGGGCTGCGGGCGGGGGACGGAGGCGCCGTCCTCGGTACCGAGCCCGCGCGCGGAGCGGTGGTCACGGTCCTGCCCCGAGCGGGCGTCACCGTCGTCCCCGGCGCGGTCGTGATCGGAGGAGGCACCGTCGGAGGGGTGGTCACGATCGGCGGGGCGGTCGTGCTCGGAGGGGTCGCGCCGGTCGTTCTCACCCGGTACGCGCGCGTGCCGCCCGTCGCCCGGGCCCCCGGCCCCGCCCCGGCCCGCTTCCCGCCCGTCGTCGTCCCCGGGCCGCTCCCCGGCGGCACCCGCGCGCGTGGCGTCGGCGGAGCGGGCGGTGCCGGAGGAGTCGGGACCGGAGCGGCCGGTGCCGGTGCCGTTGGTCCCGCGGGGCTCCTTCCCGAGGCCGGGGCGGGCCTGTGGGAGGCCGCCGGTGCGCTCGGCGCCGTCCGTGCCGGGCGGGCCGAAGTGGGCGCCGTGCTCCGAGGACCCGGTGTCGCCGCTGCCTGCGCCGTGGTCGGTGCGCCTCATGTGGTCGGTGTGCTCCGTGTGGTCCTGATCAGTGACGGCGGTCACCGGTCACCTCTCCTTCTGCAGTACGGACAGCGCGGCGATCAGCTCGGCCTGGGGCTCGGGGTGGACGTCCAGGGAGTCGAGCGGCGCGATGCGGCGCTCGCGTTCGGCGTGCATGACGCGGTCCACGTGCTCGGTGAGCAGCCGTCCCGCCCGGTCGCGCAGCCGCAGCACACCGTGCGCGCCCAGCCGCTCGGCGAGTCCCTCCCCGGCGGTACGCGCCCGGCGCCCGCCCAGCACCGCCGTGGCGACGAGGGCGGCGACCACCTCCGGGTCGGGCGCGCCGGTGCGCTCCAGCACCCGCACCTCGTCCTCGGCGTACTCCTCCAGTTCGCGCCGCCAGCGGCGGGCCGCGAGCCCGATGCGGTGCTCGGCGCCCTCCAGGGAGGTGTCGCGGGCGGCCAGCTCCGGGGCGCCGGCGGCGGGCTCGCGCCGCCAGACGTCGTCGACGCGCTCGTCGGCGGCGGTGACGGAGCACAGCAGCAGGGCCGCCAGGCTCTCCACGAGGGCGTCGAGGAGTTCCCCGGCCGTGCAGTCGAGGGGGAAGGCCCGCCACCGCTTGAGGGCGTCGCCGGAGAGTACGGCGCCGGCGTGCAGCCGGGCCCGCACGCGCGCGTGCTCGCTGTCGTAGGCGGCGTCCACGGCGGAGGTGAGCCGGAGGGCGGCCGCGTACTGGGCCGCGGCGGCGTTGGCCAGCTCGGGCATGCGGGCCTTGAGCGAGTTCAGGAGTCCGTGGGCCGTACGCGCCATGACGTGCTGACGGGCGGCGGGGTCCTGGGCGTGGTGGACGAGCCAGGTCCTCAGGGGTGCGACGGCGGTGGCGGGCAGCAGGCCGGCACCCCAGGCGGACTCGGGCAGTTCGGGAACGGTGAAGCGGGGTACGTCGCCGAGGCCGGCCTTGGTGAGGAGGGCGCCGTACTGCCGGGAGACCTCCGAGACGACCTGGTGGGGCACCCGGTCCAGGACCGTGACGAGCGTCGCGTCGTACTCCTTCGCGGTGCGCAGCAGGTGCCAGGGGACGGCGTCGGCGTAGCGGGCGGCCGTGGTCACCATGATCCAGATGTCGGCGGCGCAGATCAGCTCCGCGGCGAGGACCCGGTTGTCCGCGATCAGGGAGTCGACGTCGGGGGCGTCGAGGAGGGCGAGGCCGCGCGGGAGCGTGTCGACGGTCTCGACGTGCAGGACGCGCGCGGGCTGCTCGTCGTGGACGAGGAAGTCGTCGGCGGGGTCCCGCCGGGGGGCCCACACGCGGGTCAGGTCGGGGAGCACGCGCATGCCGCTGAACCAGTGATGATCCTCCGGATGGCAGACGAGGACCGGCGTCCTGGTGGTCGGCCGGAGCACGCCCGCCTCGCTCACCCGCCGGCCCACGATGGAGTTGACGAGCGTCGACTTGCCCGCGCCGGTGGAGCCGCCGACGACGGCCAGCAGCGGCGCCTCGGGGTGCCGCAGCCGGGGTACGAGGTAGTCGTCGAGTTGCGCGAGGAGTTCGTCGCGGTTGGCACGCGCGCGTGGCGCCCCGGCCAGGGGCAGCGGAAAGCGTGCGGCGGCGACACGGTCGCGCAGAGCGGAGAGTGTGTCGAGCAGCTGGGGCCGTACGTCCAAGGTCACCACATGTGAAGAATGCCCAATTTTAGGGGAATTCTGAAGCATATGGACATGTCTGCGCGCCGACGGAACAGAAAGGGCAGAAGGGATGACCAGGACAGAGGCGCTGTGCAGGCATAACGAGTGCACAACACCCGGTGCGGCGGACGCCAAAAGCGGTGCACGATTCGTACCTGCCTGCGATTATCAGGACCGCTTCACCGAACCTCCACATTGAGCCACGGAGGCGAAGCGACAGGGTCAAGGAACCGGGAGCCCTATCCTTGACCCCGGCAACGTCCCGGATCAGCCCCCACCAGGGCACCAGGCACGAGGCCACCCACCGGCCCCCGTAGCTCAGTGGATAGAGCAGGCGCCTTCTAAGCGCTTGGCCGCAGGTTCGAGTCCTGCCGGGGGCGCCAGTTTCCGCCCTCCCGCTCGGGAGGTCTTTTCGCTGGTCAGAGCTGCTGTCAGCGGGTACGACGAAGCCCCGGACACCCTCTTGTTGATCAAGGGTCGGGTCCGGGGCTGTCCGGCTGTCACCGGGTTTTCGCGGGTGGCCGTGTCGAATACGTGTCGAAGTTTTCGGCTGGGGATCAGCCGGCGTCAGGGAGCTCCGGCAGGTCACCCGCGGCTTCGAGCCGCCGCTTGAGGTCCGGCAGCTGCCCGTCGACGCATCGGGCGTACGTGGCGAGGAGCACAGCCACGCTGTTCCCGGCCCACTCAGCCACCTGGGCTGGCGGGATCCCGTCGTTGAGCCACTTCGTCAGCCGCGTGTTGCGGTTGTCGTACACGCGGCGCCCGGTGGGCGACTCGTAGACGTGCGGAGGCAGTACGGCCTTACGTGCGTTGCGCCACGCCCGGCGGATGACGGACCCGGCGAGGATGCCGCCGGACTCACCCTGGAAGAGCAGATCACCCGGCTGGAGCTGTTCGTCTTCGATGTGCTGCCGCAGGATGCGCGTGAGGGCCGGATGCCCCGGCACCGTGCGCGTCTCGCCTTCCGCTCGGCCCTTCAGGTCACGTTGCTCGTGAATCTCCCCCGTGTCGGTCCACTGCTTCCCGATCTCCGGCGTCGCCGTGTGGATCAGCAACTCGCACCACTGGTCGTCAGCGTCGGGTTCCGGCAGGGTCACGTCCTCCACCCGCATGGCTACGGCTTCCTCGGGCCGGGGGCCGCAGTAGTACAGCGTGGCAAAGAAGGCATGGAGCCGCTTGCCGCCGCGCGGCCGGCGCCGTATCCAGACGAGGATGGCCGCCGCCTGCTCGGGATTCAGCAAGGACCGCTTGTCCACGGCGTTGGTGGTCTTCGTGACCGCAGTCGACTCCTTGCCCTTGGGAAGAGGATTGGCCCGAAGGATGCGCCGCCGGATCGCGTACTTCATGGCGACGTTGAGAATCCGGCGGTTGCGCTTCCGGGACCAGGCCGCCGCTTGCTTGCCATCGAGGCGGGTGTCGATGGCTTGCAGGACCTGGTCGACCTTCTCCGGGTCCTCCCAGGCGGAGACGGGCAGGGAATTCCGCTCGACCCACTTGAGGATGGCCACCACGTCTCGGGGCGCGTCCGGGCGTCGGTTCGTGTTGAACGCCCACTCACGCAGCGCGGTGCGCACGGCCGCAGGGGCGAACTGGGTGGGCTTGGCCCGCAACAGCGCGATGGTGGTCGCCGTCATGGTCTTCGCGATGTTCTTGCGGCTGTTGCCGCCGAGTTGAGGCCAACGGGCGTCCACGTACTCGACGGCGAACTTGTACCAGCTCATGGCAGCCGACTTGGAGCGATGGGACACCGGGAGCCCCGTGGCGACGACGAAAGCCTCGCCCTTGCTCGTGGCCCGGATGAGTTCCGAGCGAAAACCCTCGGCGAGCGCGACGGTGTTGAAGGGCTCACGCCAGCGCTTGCCCGCGACCACCCAACGCACGGTGTACGTGGTCTTCCGGGCGCCCTTGTAGGTGAGGATCTTGTAGATCTTCACGTCGTACGTCGTCTCCATCAGGCGGCGTCCTCGCGGTCGTCGAGCCAGTGATCGAGGTCGCTCCGCCGGATCCGGAGGTCGCCGTTCGGGAGCTTGATGCAGCGCGGCGCACGGCGCTTGGCCCGCCAGTCGTAGAAGGTCGAGCGGGAGATGGCCAGTTCCTCGCAGACCTCCGCGAGGGTGAGCATGGTGCGTCGTGGCCGGATGGCCGTGGTCATTCCGTGCTCCCTTCGTTCAGGAGGGCTTCGCGGGCGGTCTCGCGGCTGGTCTGGAGGTCACGAGCGATGGTCGCGGCGAGGGCGGCTTCGCCCGGGGTGTGGCCGTGGCCGGCGTACTGCCAGTCCGCCAGGACGAGGACGGTGTCCGGCTCGCGGTCGTCGAGGCCCAGGACGGATGCCTCTTGGGCTGCGCGGTAGTCGGCTCGTTCCTGACGGAGGGCGCCGAGGGTGGTGGAGTAGGTGCGCGACTTGGACGAGAAGTGCCCGCGGAAGCCGAGCATGTGGGCCCAGGCCCAGAGGCGCCGGTCCGGGTAGAGGCTGTCCAAGTCGCGGCACGCGGTGATGAGCCGCCGGGTGTGGTCGGGGACCTGGTGGCGGTCGAGTTCGGCGAGTTCGCCGATACGGCGGTCCAGGGTGCCGGTGTTCTCCGCGGCTTTGGTGGCGTACTTGGCCACGTACGAGGCGACGGCCTGTTCGGTGATGTCGGAGCCGTCACCGAACGCCTTGACCGGGCGGACGTCGAGCTGTCGGCCCCAGCGGAAGGTACGGGCGGGCTCGTCACCGGCGGCCGGGACCGATACGGACGTGTACGAGTGCGCTGCGGCAGCACGTACGGCGTCCGTGAGGAGGTCGACCGTGGCCCAGGCGGGCGGGGGTGTCCCGGGCCCCTCCGGGCCGTCGAGGCGTACGACGGCGTGGAAGTGCAGGGCGCCGCGCTTCTGGAACTCGGCGACCTTGCCGTACGAGACGCGGAGGTGTTCGGCGAGTTCCCGGCGGGGTAGGCCGGCGCGGGCGGCGAGTTCACGGCGGAGTCGCGTGGTAAAGCGCTGCCAAAGCTGACCGGCGTGGTTGTTGAACAGCACGGCGCCCGCGTAGTCGTAGCTGTCCGGATCGAGGGCGGTGCCCAGTTCCGGAGCGTCGGGCGCGTGCGGGGTGCCGCAGCGGCAGGTGCCGTGATCGGGGCGGTTGTGGACCGGGCCGAACGAGGGAGCCGTGAGGGTGGCGAAGACGCGCGGGTGATCGCGGACGGTAGCGGGAATGTCGCGGCGGTCATCTCCGGCCAGGCCGGCGCGGATCAGGTGGTACGTGTCGCCCGCGTAGGTCCAGGCGCAGGACGGGCAGCGGGACGCGCGGCGGTTGCCGCAGGCGAGGCGGAGGCGTCCGCCCGGCTCCTTTTCGGTGGAGTAGTGGTGCAGGGTCTCGCCGGTGGTCTTGTCCTTGTGGAGGACCCAGCCGGTGAGGTGGATCGGGTCGGAGCAGCCGCCGGTGCGGCGGATCTGGTCCTCCCAGCGGGCGTAGTCCGAGGCCGAGGCCACCCGGAGCACGTCCCCGAGGGTGATCGGGTCAAGCAATGTGTCGGGCATGGGCGCACTCGGTGTCGCGGGTGAGGCGCGGTGGGCCATGCTTGGGGTTCCTTCCGGTTGCGAGATCGGACAGGGACGGCGCCCGGGCGGCGGATGCTTGGCGGTATCGAGGCCGCCCGGGTGCCGGTCAGCGACGCTTGGCGTCGGAGGCGAGCAGGGAGCGCAGGACGACCGCGCAGACGGCGACCGAGGCTCCGGTGATGGCGACCGCCAGGAGCAGGGAGACCAGGACGGCTCCGAGCACCAGGACGACGGCCGTGCCGCCGCCGACGAGGGCGAGGGCGGTGCCGGGGGTGAGCTGGACCGTGGGCCGGGACGGCGTCGGAGCCGTCGGGGCGACCGGCGGGGTGCCCGCGTTCGGGGTGATGGCGGTCGGCTCGACGACGGCGGGCGGTGTGCCGAGCCCGGTCGGCGTGGGCATGGTCGGGATCTTCGGGCGGAACATCGGTGGTCTCCTCTCGCGGGCTGGTTACTTGACGAGGGCGTTGATGGCGGGGGCGAGGACGCTGTCGGCGAGGAGGAAGCCGCCGAGCAGGAGCACGGCGATGAGCCAGGCGGGCGGGCGGATGAGCTTGACGCCGAGGTAGCCGACGACGAGCAGCGCGAGCCAGAGCGGGACCTGCATGGCGGATGTCTCCTAGCGGATGCGGCAGCGGTGGGTGCGGGCGGCGAGCTGGGCCGCGGACTGGCTGGAGTAGTCGGCGGACCAGCCGCAGCCGTCGGAGCTGCACACGGCGGCGTGCTTTGTGTGGCCGTTGCGGTCGCGGTGCGTGCCGATCTGCACCGGGCCGATGCGCATCACGGAGTGGAAGTGGTCGCGGGCGGGCATGTCAGTCGGTTTCCTCTCGGGTCGAGGTCATGGTCGGGGCGGGGAAGCTGGCGCGGATGCCGGCGGCGGTGGTCGGGTCGGCGGTGAGGCGGGCGGCTTCCTCGGCGAGCAGGTGGGCGAGGAAGGGCCGGTTGGCGGCGGCCATCTCACGGGCACCGTCGAGGTAGTCGGAGGCGGTCAGGTCGGCCGGGTCACGGATCACAGGTCTTTCCTCTCTCGCCGATCAGGCGAGATGGGCAGCGATGGCGTCGGCGAGGTGGGGCGGGACGCCGAGACGGGAGCGCAGGGTGTCGGGGTCGATAGGGGCCCCGGTACGGGCGCGGTACTCGTCGGCGACTTTGCGGGCGTGGTCGACGAGGACGGCGGGGACCGGAGGAGCAGGAGCCTGGGCGGGAGCTTGGTCCGAAGGGGCGGGGACCGCGTCAGGTTCGGCCACGGCTTCTGTGGCCGAAGCGGCTTCGGCGTCTGGTGTCTGCTGCTGGGCTGGGGGCTCGGCTCCCTCCGCCTCCGCAACGGGTGCCGACGGCAATGGCTTCGACTCCACAGCCGACGAGTGGGCGAGGAGCGTGCCGCCGAGGAAGGCAAGAGCAGGCCATCCGGCAATGCCGAGGCGGAGCAAGGCGGGCGGGTCGGTCAGGTCGAGGAACCCGGCGGTGGCGACGTTGGCACCGAGCGAGGCGCAGAGTGCGACCAGGAATCAGCACCAGGCCAGCCGGGACGGGCCATCACTGCGCAGACGCCGCCAGGCGGCCACCAGGAGCAGGTCGACGCTGACCGGGTAGGCCCATGCCTTCCACCCGTTCTGTCCTGCGGCGGAGGCCAGGTCGTGCAGGTGCGCGAAGGACAGGGCGCCGGCAATGACGGCTTGGACCAGGACCGCGTCGACGCGGAGGCCGTGACGGGCACCCATCAGGAGTCACCCGGGTAGGCGGGGCCGCCGTCGGAGTCGTAGCCGTCCGGGAACGCGCCGGGCGGCGGCTCGGGCAGGGAGACGGCGAGGGACGGACTGACGGCTTCGATGAAGTCGAGGTCGGCGCCGTTCGTGTCGGCGTAGAGGGCGAGTTGACCGAGCAGGAGCACGGTCCGGGCGAAGTCCTCGCAGTTCGGGCACACAGCGGGATCTCCCTTCTTTGGGCATCGTGGGGTAGGGACTTGGCGCGAAGGCGGTCGCGCCGACCAGTGGGGATGAGAGAGGGATCAGACGGTGGCCGAGGGAGCAGCCTTGGCCAGCGACATGGGAGCGGCAGCGGCGGCGGAGAAGACGGGCCGGAACGGAGCCAGCTCAGGCAGGTCCGGGGTCCGGTCGGCATGCCGGTTGCAGATGTTCACGGCCTGCCGGAGCGACGTGTGTGGGGCGCGGATGCGGTGCCACCCTCCGGACGAGTCGCCCGCGATGGCGAGCCCCCGCATCTCCGCCGGGATCTGGATGGCGGCGAGGACGGCGTCCGGGGCGATGTCGCCGAAGGCCATGTTGGCGGAGGTCTCGTCGTTGACGCGGTGTGCGGTACGGCCGGTGAGCTGGGCGCGGAGCATGGTGATGCCCTTGCCGAGTTCGGAGCCGAAGCGCTGCCCGCAGATTTCGAGGTAGATGCCGGCCGCGCGGCCAAGCTGGGCGAGACGGACCAGGGCGGTGATGATGCGGTCCCGCCGCTTCTCCTCCTCCTTGTTGGCGAACAGGGCGAGTTCGGCAACCTCGTCGACCAGGACCACGACCGGGGTCGGGCGCAGATCGGCCGGCAGGTCCCAGATGTCGGCGGCGATCTCCGCGTCCGGCACGTCCGCGGCGATGCGCTGCTGAGCCCGGATGACCTGATAGATGCGCTCCATCCGGATCACGAGCGCATCAAGCACGTCGGCGGCGGTGTCGGGGTTGTCGGCCAGCGCGGAGAACCGGCGGGCCAATGGGAACAGCTCAACCCCCTGCTTGCAGTCGATGCCGACGAGGGCGACGTCCATCGGAGCGAGTCCGGCGACCAGGTTGCGTTGGTAGACGGACTTCCCGGACTCCGTGGCCCCGAGGGTGAGGGCATGGGGTATCGCCCGGTAGTCGCGGTAGTGCACCGAGCCGTCCTGCCGCAGGGCGACCGGCACCCGCATCGGCCGGCTCTCGGTCTCGGCCGGCATCTGCACCCGCTTGAGTACGTCATAGCCGGTCATCCGCACCTCTACGACGCTGGAGCGCAGTTCCCGCGAGGTCACGCCGTACATCGAGAAGGAATGCCGGAGCCGGTCCGAGGCGGCGGCGACGTCGAAGGCGTCCTGCCCAGGCCGGAGCTTGAGCCGCAGGACCAGGCCGGTACGAGTCGGCCGCAGCCGCAGAATGCGCGGGGCGCGTGGCCCCGGTATCGGCCGGTTGGTGGCACGGGCGAGGGCGAGCCGCCACCGCGCGGGCGGAACGGTCAGCCCGCACGCGTCCATGACCGAGCCGTACCGAACCAGGACCCGCACCACGGCCAGCGTGACCCCGAAGGTCAACCAGTACCAGGCGGGGCGCCGCCACCGCAGAAAACCTACGGCGGCGGCGACCAGCACCAGGGCGACCGTTAAGGCGGTCATGATCAGGCCGCCTTGGGCCTTGCGGCGGCATCGGCGAGTGAAGTGACCGCGACCGCGCGGAACGCGATGCCGTGCCGCTTCTGGCCGTTGAAGTCGTTCTCCCAGGGCCGAGCGATCAGACCGGTGAGCGCGACCGGCGTGCCCATGGCCAGCTCTCCGGTGATGCCGGGCTCCGGGACGGTGATGGAGAGGATCTCCACCTCCTCGTTCGCCGCGAACATCACGTCGACCGTCATCAACTTGGCCCCGGTCTCGGCGTCGGTGGCGATCTCACCGGTACGGCGGTCACGGACCTTGACCTGCGGAGACTTGGCGACCATCACAACGGCGCCGGAGGTGTCAACGGGGATCTGACGCACAGGATCACTCCTCTATAGATGCTGGACTCCGTCACTCATGTACATGAGTGACAGGAAGAAGAGTGCCCGACTCATGTACATGAGTCAACCCGCCATGAAGAAGAACTCGTGACGGGCTAACGGGTGTTGAGTGCGCGTCAGTCGGCGGCAGGGATCCGGTACTCGAAAACGAACTGGTCAGCGGCCATGAGGGTGTCGCACACCTCGACCACGAGACCTGCGGTCGTACGGGCTTCCCGGATCAGGTGAACCACGGGTGCCCCCGGGCTCAGCGCCAACTCTGAGGCTTCCGCCTTGGAGGCCGGCCGCGCTTGCAGTGTCTCGACGAACTCCGCGAACTCGTTTCCGTGGTCTTCGAGTCGGGCGTAGATGCCACCACCGCCGGGGTTCTCGGCGAACAGCTCCGGGATGTCCTTCACGACGTCCCAGGGCAGGTACGACGTCGCGGTCTCGACCGGGGTGCCGTTACGGAAGTAGAGACGCCGGCGAGCCAGTACCTGCGTACCGGCCGGAACGCCCAACCGCTGGGCCGCATCCTCGGGCGCCTCCGTGGGCCCGATGTAGAGAACGCTGACCTTGGCGGTGGCGCCGGACTGCGCGGACTCCGCAAGATAGGCCGCCTGTCCACCCCGCCGGAGCGAACGCCGGAAGCGATCGGAGGAGCGGTGCCGCACCGGAGGCCGGTTCTTCACGATCGAGCCCTTGCCATGCCGGGTTTCTACGAGCCCGCTTGCCCGCACCTCGACCATGGCCTTACGGATCGTCCCGCCGGACACGCCATAGCGCTCGACCAGCTCAGACTCACTCGGCACCATGTCGCCAGGCTTGAGGACCCCCGCCCGGATCTGTTGCACGATCTCGTCCGCGATCTGCACGTACCGAGGTCCGGACCCGACCCCTCCAGCCGCAGTTCCCATAGTCCTTCTCTGCCTCCTATGCTCCTCTACATGAGTCAAGCACAGGAAGCGACGCCGTCTCCCCTGCACTCCGTATCCGTGGCCGGAGTGGTGGTGCGCGAGGACGGCCGCCTCCTGGCGATCCGCCGAGCCGACAACGGCACCTGGGAGCTCCCCGGCGGCATCCTCGAACTCACCGAGACCCCCGAGGCCGGCGTAGCCCGCGAGGTCCTGGAGGAGACGGGCATCCACGTCGAGGTGGACGAGCTGACCGGCGTCTACAAGAACCTCACCCGCGGCATCGTGGCCCTGGTCTTCCGCTGCAAGCCGTCCGGCGGCACCGAGCGCACGTCGAGCGAGTCAACGGCGGTTTCCTGGCTCACGCCCGACGAGGTCAGCGAGCGCATGTCCGAGGTCTTCGCGGTCAGACTCCTGGACGCCCTGGACGACAACGGCCCCCACGTGCGTAGCCATGACGGCAAGCGGCTCATCCCAGCGGGATAAAACCTTCTCTCCTTCATCAAGGCGGCTCGCTCCGCTCACCGCGCGCGGCCCGGCCCCCGGCCGGGCCTGCGCTCCTGTCTCCGCCCCGCTCCAGCCCGGCCGGCGTCCGTGCCGCGCTCAGAGCAATCAGCCACTTGATGCCAGAAAAGGGGTACGTCGTGGCTGGGGCGGCCGGCTCCACGGCTTTAGCCACCTCCCCGGTCCGGGTCCCGCGTCGAGCAAGACCAGGGGGCCACTCGTGCACATTGCGGTCAGGCCCAAAGCCTGCCCGAGTTGCCAATCAGCGTACGGCCCCCTGCTCATGCTCGACCCCGAACCGGGCAGGCCACCGGCCAAACCCGCTCCGCCGCCCTACTTGACCTCAGTAACGCGAGCGATGGGGCTGGCGGAAAATTGCTCTACCCATGCCAGCGGATAGAGCCAACTTGCGTCCGCTCATCGCTGCCTCTGCGGAACCAACTGAGCTCAACGTCCAACTCGCGGTCGCAATAGAGCCCCAGGTAAGCCTTCAGCAGGCGACAATCCTCCAACACCTTTGGATCACCTGGCATATGCGTTTCAACCTCACGAGAGGAGAGAACTACGACTTTCGCCCTTGCACGCGAGATCATCACATTGAAGCGACGGAGATTGAAGAGGAACTCGTCCTCATTCGCGATGGCGTCCGGATCTCCCAACGCCATCGTTGCAATGATGACGTCACGCTGCTGCCCTTGGTACCGCTCGACAGTGTCCACAGCTTCCCTCAGGAGCTTTTCAGTCACCTCGGGGACACCTTCGAATGCCTTCACCAACTCTGACACGACGAGACTCTGCTGAGCCCTGTGCGGGGTTACAACACCCACACCACTCGTAAAGAACTCCTGGGCAGTAGCCGCCTTCCGGTCCACCGCTTTCATGCCTGATTGCACGCCAAGCGTCTTCTCACCGGAAACCTGACTGGCAAGACGCCCGTAAAGCAGACGGATCATCGCCGCAGTCGCCTGCGCCTCAAAGGCATTCCACTGACTAGCGAGACCCTCGCTATACACGAACGACGAGGCAGGGCGACTGGGATCAAGCAGCACAGACAACGACGGACTGAAGGGCAGTGACGCCGGCCAGTCCGTCGGCTTCTGCTCGGGTAGGGGGGATACCAGTGCCATCTGCATATCCGGTGAGTGCGATTCGAGTTCTGCGTATCCCGCTCGCCGCACAAACCCCACAATGTCCTCGCAGGACCGGTAGTTGATTGACAGCATAGTAGGCACGACGTCCCGACACACACGCAAGAACGTGTAAATCGACTCGACCATCGCTTCCAGCCCCCGCGGAGGGGCCACCGAGTGGATGGGCGGCATCTGGAGATCGTCGCCACACACGATCACTGACGCACCATCGGCCAGTGCGATTAGGGGGAGCGTCGAGGTAGCTACGTCGACCTGCGAGGCCTCATCGATGATCAGCATGTCGAAGAGGTGGGCGCCGGGAGTATCGCCCGCACCGTTGACACCGTTCGCCGCGACCGTGAGATTGGACGCCTGCTGAGGTGTCGCCGCGACTAGGGTCAGACCTGACGAGGTCGTGAGGTCGTTCAGGAGCTCGATGAGCTCGGGCGCCGGATTCCGACTGTCGACAGGAACGTCGTTGATACCGCTCGAAACCTCGTCCTCTGAACGCTGGGGAGAACGTACGCGGGCCACATGTACCTGCCCTGCCACAACCTTTTGCAGCGCCTCGATCAAGCTGGCCCCCACCACGTTGTCGACTGCGGTGTAGGTAGGCCCAGTTACCAAGATTCGAATTGGTTGATCACCTTCGGCGGCAGCCGCGAGAGCAGACACGATGATAGCCCTCAGCGTATGGCTCTTCCCCGTCCCCGGAGGGCCCCAGATCAATGACATACGCCGTGTCAACGCCTGGATCCAGGCAGCGCGCTGAGAAGGGTTCAGCTCGCCGAGCTGACTAGCAGCCTTTTCAGCAGCGACCATGTTTCGCGCACTACTTTGCTCTAGCATGCTCTGAGCTCCCCAGAGCACTTCACCAGCACAAGTAAGCGGCGAGGTTCGAGCCCCTCTACGGCGCCGCTCTTGCCCAGTGGCGCGAGCCGCATCCCTGTTCGCCGATTGCTGAGCTATCAGGGGATTGCCGATATACGCAAGGGCGGCCTGTACTCGCCTCGTGAGGAACTCCACAGGTTTTTGATCAAGGACTACGTCACGCTCGAACGACGCCAAACCCACCCTCTCAAGGGCTTCCACCATCTGTGGATTTCTGAGTTCCAGAATGACATAACCATCGGAACGATCAAAGGCGACGATGTTACACTCGGTGACCGAGTCGAGGCGCCAACGGAACTCCCATGGCCGCAACTCCGGCATACCGGGAATATCTTTCAACGGAAATATCGGTCGATCTAGGAACGTCGGATCTTCAGCGGACGAGATACAAAAACCTATGTCCCCGTCCTTGATCTTCATTTCTCGCGAGCCTGCACCGATCTCGTAGACGCGAACTCCCGGCCTCTCGTCTACCCGCCGCGAACGGAGAATTGCGGCAGCCTCATCCCCGATGATCCTGCTGGGCAGCCTCGCAGCTCGAAAGCGCGCCTCGCGCTCATGCACAGGCATGGCGCGGCTCGTGTATACCTCCACCTCTTGGATGGCGGCGTTGAGTTGGCAATGCCCCAACCACAAATGGCTATCAGAAGCCAACTTGGAAACGTTGTCTAGCGGGCCAACTCTGATTTCCGGTGCCGCAGCCTTGAGTACACCCTTCAGATCCTCGCCGAGACGATCAGTCACGAGCTGCAAAGCCCGAATCCTGAGATCAACATTCCGACGCAAGTCAGAGATTACCTGTTGATAGTCCCTACGCTGAGCCGGCCTTTTAGCGGTGGCAGGTCGAGGCTTGACCTTGGTCCAGATCTCATGTGCCCGTTCAGACGGGATCTGATCCGAGAGTGGATCCTGAAACATCGGGTGGGGATTAACGTCGAATGCACGCTCAAGGCGGGTAGGCTGATAAACCTTGGCCAACTCCAGCAGGGAGTAGTAGTGCGCGACCGGAGCTCCTACTAGAGCCCTAACCGCGTCCCTCACCACAGTGATGGGACTCCGCCGGGTCGCCATGCGCGGGTTAGGAGCCAGGTTCTCTGGTGGGAAAAGCCAGGCGAGGTCAGCAATCCCACTTTGCGGGTCAACGATGGCGTTGAGGTGACGCCCAATCACTCGTGTCAGGTGCTCGTACTGAGCCTGGTCCCAAATGTAGACCTGATAGGTCGCGTCACCCTGCGCGGTATGCACTTCTTCCAGAATCTGATTAATCCTGGCCAGGAAAGCTTGAAGCCTCTCTAGCTCATCAGATAGATCCTTACGCTCCACGATATAAACCTCAGTCGGGAACGCCTTAGTTGACCGGTCAGGTTTAACCCAGTACCCGTTCAACGCAAACGCCAGCGTAATACCAGAGCCGACGTCGAAGTAGGTAGCGACGCGAAGACGTAGATTCGCGAACGCTGGCATTACAGCAGATGTACCAGCATTCGGGATAACCGCAGCGTTTGCCTCGCCGGTAAGGACCCTGGCGCGAGAGCCGATAACGGTACGCCCAGCCCTTAGACTCTGATGCTGCTCATATACCTCGTCGTCATCTGTGAGCGTCGCCAAATCTGGAACGTTCTCAACATCTCCTTGGCGGAGCGCCTCTGCTGCCCCTCTTCCAAGGAATGCGACACGAGACAGATGTCCGTCGGCTTCAGCGGTGGGGATGCAATGATCTGCGGCCCATGAAGGCTCGCCATCCTCATACCACTTCTGCCCGAGCCAATCGCAGTTCCGGCAGCGGTTGTCTACATGCCAGGGCAGATCCCGCCACTTAGCGCCGGCCGCCACTGCCTCAGCCAAAGGGCCGCTGAAGAACTGACGTAGCCAGAGGGAGAAGACCTCAAAGGGAACGGTTTCGAGGTCGTCCTCCAACGCACGGGCCAAGTCAGCCGGAGTAAGCCCACTACCGCCGCCGGCGGTAGCCTGCTCCTGAGCGCGACGTACCGCGGCAGCCTCATGCGAACCAGGCCACACCGCCGCATCGGCTGTGACTACGAACCGGTCTGTCAGAGCATTGTCAACAAGCCATCCTGCCAGGGCGATGGCATAGTAAGTCACTTCTGCATAATAGCCAGGGGTAGGTTCCGACGTAAGCTTGATGTCAATAACCCGCAGTCGAAGCCGGGCGTCTTCTGCGTCCAGTTCCCTGATATGTCCGTCGGGAAGAACCTCTAGGTTACTAGGGCAGGACGATGCGTCCCGGACTTGGATAAGGTCCGGCCGCAGCATGGCAAAAGACAGGTTTGGCAGTCCTCCTGCGAATGCCTGTACAAAGCTACCCGATACCTCGTACTGCGCCTCTACCAGGAAGTGACCAGGGGAGACTTTGGGTAGCGCTGCAGCAAGGTCCTGCACCGAGTAGCCCACCGCTACTGTGCTTCCGGTAGTTGGATCTACGGTGGTTCGCGCATTGCCGACCAACGTGCCGGCAGGAAACGTTTGCTCAATGTCAGCGAACTTCTTCGCTTCCCAATCGCGGCCGGCTTTAGTAATGAGCTGGATTCCTGGACGCGTCTTTTGTTTCGCTGGCATCCCGAATTGAGAGACTTCGTTGATGCCGTCTTTCCGCGCCGCCTCATCCGCAGCTATATTCAAGGCAAGCTGCCTCACACACTGAGTCGCGAGAAACTGCCCTAGTGTTTGCTTCCGGAGGTGCGGCACAGTGCTCTCCCAGCTATCTAGCAAGCTTTAGCGAAACTTGGTTCAGCCACGTCAATGAGCGATTGCAGAAGAAGTTTGCGCTCTCCTGCTGGCCGTTCAAACCTTTCCTCAAGCGCAGCGCAAATGAGAAAAGCACGCTTCAAGTTGATATCGTCCGGTACCCGGTAAACTCCAGGAATCTCGCCGTTCAGCTTCCTTTCCCACTGATTAGCGCGCCCTAGAGCAGTCGCTTCTCCGTCCAAGCTGATGGTGAGGTCAAATTCTACATTACCCGCGTCCTCGTCGCTGTTGACCGCCAACAGCGGCGCACGGCGCAAGACAAGAATGGCATCGAAAATGCTGTTTCCTTCGTGGGCGTGGAGCCCGAGCCCCCCATCACCTTGCAGAGGAAATACTTGCACAGGCTTTAGTGCTGCCGTTGAAAGAGCTTGCGCGAGACCCAGCCACCCGATCGCGGTGGCATGCTGGTAAGTGAAAACCACACGCCCAGTACTATTCAGCACTCTCGCGGCCTCTTGAAAACACTTACCGAGCCGAGTGGCGAAGTCGCTTGCAGCGCGCGCCTTGCGGTTTGATGCCGCTAGGCTCGTGCGTCGTGCGGCTTCGGGATCCTCTGAACTGATAACTCCAGTAGCCCGGAGCCATGGCGCAAAGAAGTCGGATAGCTCGCTATACGCAATATTGTCCAGATACGGCGGATCCGAAAGCACAAGAGATACGGACTCAGACTCTACATGTGACAGGTCCTCGGCACTGCCGCAGACAACTTTGGGAGGCGCTAGAGGTGCGATGGAAGGTACTGGGGTGAAACCTTCCTTTGTGAACTCTTTGGGATTCCTGCTGAAGTCCACAGCTGCGCGCACTTGCCTCAGTGCGTTGGGATATGTGCCACGCCCCGTTCCCAACAACCAAGGATTGACTTCCACGGGACGTGGTACATGACGAAACGCCCGTAGGGAAAATAGCGGGACAAGTCGGCGCCACCCGGAGGCATAACTAGTAAGCATACAAGTGGTCGTCAAGTGATTTGAAAAGGCTAGAGCAGCGACTTCCTTCTCCGCGGCTGAAAGCCCAGAGATCTCTTCAAGCAGAACAGAGAGGTGCAGGAGTTGTCGAGGGTTGAAAAGATCCCGGTATTGTTCATACCCATATCGAAGTAGTCGATCATCAGTGCGCACCAAAGGGATATAATCCTCTGGGATTACACCACGTCCTTCCTTTTGTCGCTCTTGGAGCTCGATTTCAGCTTCTTCAACAAGGGCACGGTCTCGGTCGGTTGCAACCTGGAAGGAACGCTGCGATAGCGGTGTGCTGCGGCGGGTTGGCTCAATATCTAGAACCTCAAGAGCGAACAATCGCCACACCGGAGGCTTCCCGGTTCTTTCTGCTACGTCGATGAGGCGCTCTCGGTGCCCGCAATCTGGGCAGCACATCGTGCCGGCCGTCACTACACCTTCGTCGACACGGGTAAGAGCACGGCACGTTCCGCAACGCGCGGCTGCCTTACCCCCTGGACGCTCAAGTATGTCGCCGCACTTTCGGCAAATAATCCACTGTCGGCTTCCATCTGGGTTAGCAGCGAGCCGATAACTCGGATGAGCTTCTACAGTGCGCCCACAGCCGGCGCAGTCGACTGCTTGTACCCAAAAATGATGCAGGACTGTACGCTCCTCGCCGTCCACTCCATGGGTTGCATGAAATGGTGCCAGCTTTTTAGCGGCGCGCTCGTGAAGCTTGGAGGCAATCACGTCTATGTCAGGCTGGCCAGAAGCGTTCAGCTCGAATTTGGTGACAGCGGCTGCAACTGGGTCGACGTCCACCCCAATTACGCTCGCTCCGAGCCTTTGAGCCTCTACTAGGGCCGTGCCGCCACCGACAAATGTGTCCAGGACCGTATGACCGCGCAAGTCAACGTTTTCGTAGTAGCCAGCCCAGAAGTCCCCATCATGTGGGGTTGTAGCAGCAACCAGTAGCGCACGGAACGCTGTGCCGAATCGGCGGGCAAACCACTTGTGCGCTCCGTAGATCGGCCGCGGGCGACGAGCCTCACGGCGCGCGAACCCCGCGAGAGCACCTACTGGGACCTGTCCGGTGTCGAGAAGCGACCGTGTCGGCCAAGTCATCACAGTGAGTTCGCCCTCCCCAGCGGTCTCGCCGCCAGCGCGAGGACCAATTGACACGATGCCAACTCAGGATAGCTGCACAGGTGCCGCTGGTGAACGCTGTGTCGCAGACTTCGGTGTGGGAGCGCTGGCCAGCGGCCTCCATCGGTGGGCGAAGGTGTAGATCGCCGGTCACTGTAGGGGCTCTGCCACCCGTGGGGGCAGCCGCAGCGGGCCAGCAGGCGGAACGCCTCACAGCCTTCAACAGCGCGGCCCGGAGGCCACGTTGCTTGCCCCGGGACAGAGACTGTCCTGCGGTGCACACCCGTGCCATGAGCCTGGAAGCCACACTGCAGGAAGTCATCAGGCGTCGAAGGCAGGGGCAGACGGGCCCGGGCCGAAAGTCCTAACTGCAAGCCCTCATCCGCGTCATCCGCACTCTCCGTGTTCAAAGCGGGCGGAGCGTGCTTTGGTCAAGGCCTCAGGTAGGTCTGTGGCATTTTCATGTACCGGAACCCAGCTCGTTCTCGCGAATCCTTGCCGTGTCCCGCTGTCGCCGGGCCTCACCGTGGGTGCCAATTCGAGCGGCTCTCCCAGCTTGGGCAAAGGATCTGACGTTTCAGGGATGACCGTCCAGGACTGGCACAAGATACCGTAGGGTCCCGTCTCTGACACTAGAAATGGGGCGCGCGGGATATCGCCCACCAAAATTCTGAATCGATGTCCGCTTTTCCACTCCGCTAGTGCTACCTCCGCGCATCTGAGCTGATCACGCTTGGTCGGCTTCCCACCCTTGACCTCGATCCATGCTTTCGTTCCTGGAAGCCAGAAGTCCGGTAGATACCTACCGTGTTGGGTCTCAAATCCTTGCGGTTCGTAGTTCCAGTCGATGCCGAGGGCATCGAAGAACACAGCCCATCGAGCCTCAAGACGGGAACGGAACCTACAACCTGCATAGCGTGTTTCAATGGCTCTGATAGCCATACTAGTTCTCCGTATCGGCGCGATCCGTACGTTGCAGCGCTCACTCTGATGGTTAAAGCGGAACTTGCGTGTGCGCTGCGCATCCTTCCGAGTCTCGGTCGATGCCTCGTCACCATTTGCGTTCGCTGGTCAGTTGCTCTTGTTCGCTTCCTCCTCAGCTCGCGTATTAGTGTCATCGATACCTGCCGGTGCGTCCAGGCCGACCGGACTTTTCAGCGCGCGGCACTCCCAGGCACGTGCAGGTCGGCAGTGACATGACAGAGCGCTCGCCTGGGGTGAGGGACTAGGCGTGAGGCCAGCGGATCGCAACATCGACCCCACTAGGGCACGCAGCTAACAGTGCCACCGTGCCATTCTCTTCCCCTCAGAACCGCTGCTGGTGCGGCTTGCAGGCCGTGCACGCCCGAATGGTGAGTGTCCATCTGCGTGACAATGCCGGCGGACAGCCGCGGACACGGGTGGGCCGTTACCGCAGTTCAGAGGCACACCGCGCCCGAGGTCAAACGCTCACCCATCCAGCAGACCACATGTCATGTCGCCACTACGCAGCAGGCCACCAAGCCAATGGAACCCGTAGCCCCAAGCTTCCCAAGCTGATGCCGTCGACATGCGCCCGCGTGCACCAGACAGGGATGGCATGCGCCTTCCCTACCGGCAGAAGCCGAGACACCGTGCCTAAAGCTTCACAAGTCCGGAGGGGGAAGCAGCATGGCGAAGTGTGGTGCCCCGACCAAAGCTGGCGGCCGGTGCCAGCGTCAGGTACTGACAGGCACGTCTCGGTGCCCGATCCATCAGGGCCCGTGGTCCCCGTACGGTGTAGCCCAACGCAAGGAGAAGGAAGCCAAGGAGAAGAAGCGCAAGATCCGCAGGAAGCGCTAGCTCCGACTGACATCCGCGGGTGACATCAACAGCACCGGACACGGGCGTCTGGGGACGGCCCTGCCCCCTCGCACCGACCGAGCGGTGGCGGCGCCAGGCAGCGCCCGGATCGAACTCCGTCGACATGTGGGGTGGCGCTGGGCCGACCGGCCAGACGAGCCTTTGGAAGTCTGCCCATCCGAGGGCTGTTCCGCTGACGTCCAACGCTTACATCAGCGACCCTGGACAGCGGCAACCAGTTGTGGCTCTGGCTCACGAGGCAAGCCCCGACCAGGGCGATGGCAAAGCGAGGCGCGCTGCGGCGGCCGAGCCATCTCCGGGCCGTCCGAGGCCAACCCCGCATGGCAGAAGCCCACGGCATGGTGTTCAAAACCGTGGGCTTCGTCGGGCTTCTTGTTCGGCGGGACCGACGGTCAGGAGACCGGCATCTCACGTCGCACCCAGCAGGCCGCAGCAGAGGAAGCTGCCTCAGCCTCTGGGACGACGCAGCGACCCCCTTCAGGGTCGATGAGGGTCGCTCACCGCCAGGAGGTGACCACGGCTAACTGCAACGCGGAGAACGTCCCGCAACGCCCTGGTCAGTTCCCTCGCCAGCCGTTGTATGTCTTCCAGGCTGGCGCCCTGGTCGTCCAGAGTGGCGGAGGCATGCTCCAGCAACTCGGCCGCCGTACCCAGTTGCACCGCTTCGATGTTGTCCGCCAGGCGGGACATGTAGCCGGCCTTGTCGTCGGTGTCCAAGTAGCAGGGCTTCCCTTCCGGCCCCGACCACGGGAGGAGTCGCAGTTCGTTCGGTGCCGTCATCGTTGGGTTTGCCTCTCATCAGTCACGTTGTGGGTGGTGAAGACCGCGTCGACTCGATCCCCTGGGAACACGAGTAGCGCAGCCTCGACGACTCGGCCGGTGGAGTCGGTCGCGACCCGTGTGATCGCGAGGGCTGCCGCCGTTGGGCCGATCCGGAGGGCGGATGCCTCGTCCGGTGTCGGTGGACGAGCGCATACCGTCTCCCGGACGGTTGCCGGTGCGGAGCCCAGGATGGCGAATCGCGTGGCCGTGTCCCGCCACGAGGAGTCGTCGCCCAGCACGCCGGCCGGTGCCAGGTCGCGCGGGATGTAGATGCGGGCCAGACCGTGTGGTGAGTCTCCCTCGTGGCTGATGCAGAAGAACTCAGCGAGAGGGCTGCCTGTCGGCACCCTCAGCAAGGTCGTCAGATGGCCGTCCGCCTGCACGGTGGTGGTACGAACAGTGACACGCATGGCCGCTTCTGCGGCCGTCCATGGATCCAGCGTTCCCCACCCCCCGACGTACACGATCTTGCGGAGGCAGCGGCGGACGAAGTTGCCTTTGCCGTGGATCTTCTCGACAAGACCTTCGCCCTGGAGGACTGCAAGAGCACTTCGCAGTGTGGCCGTACTGACCTTGTATCGGTCGGCGAGGTCTGTCTCGGACGGCAGGCGTTCACCCGGTTTGACTGCGCCGGTTGTGATCTGGCGCCGGAGATCGTCGGTGATGTCGTGATGGCGTGAAGGCACGGACCGGGTCACCGCCTTCTCATCACGCGAACGGCAGCGAGCCGGGTTCGCGTGTGTATGGTCAGCAGCTCGCCCGACTCGAAGAGAAGTCGTTTGGCCCCTTGGGGGAGTTGGAAGAGGTCCATGACCCGGCACGCTCTGCCGCCCAGTTGAATAACGTCGCCCCGCTGCACGGTGGTCGCCGTGATCTCGACCGTGGAGACCAGCGCGCCGCCCGGTGCCCAGCCGCTCATCGCTGCACCTCCCTGGGCTCTGAGTGGCCCGGGATCGAGTGACACGGGCACGCGCACGTCTCGTAGACAACCGGCAGGTCGATCGGCGCGGAGACGGGAGAGGACTCCGTGCAGATCGGGTGTGTGCCGATACGGCAGGCGGTCGACCGGTAGGGGACGGCCGAGGCGTCGGTGACGCGAAGCTGTTGGCGTGGAGACATCAGCAGGCCCCCGCCAGGGTCGACCAGGCTTCAGCCGGTAGGTGGGAAGCGACGACCACCGCTCGTGGCCGTACTCGTTGCTCCCAGGCCAGCACGTAGGGGCGGACGAGTGCGTTGTCCTCCCCTGCGAGCGGGAGTCGATGGTTGGCGATGTCGGACACCCGGCCCAGTGGCCGCCTCGACGCATCGGCGGACGGCGGGCAGACTGGGACCACCGTCGAGCGGAACGTCGTTAAGGGGCGGCGGTGCCTGCCCTTGGGGGCGTACCGCGCTCTGGCGAGCGAGACGGCACGGCGGATACGGTTGAGCACGCTGCTCAGCTCCTATCGCTGATGGCTCGGTCCCCCGACATCGCCCGTCGCGGGGACCGCTTTGTGTACGACCGCCCAGAGGGTGCGGCCGTTCAGGCTGGTGGCGAGGAGTCCGAACCGATCGGCCTCGGCCACCGCTTCCAGGGCCTCCCGCCATAAGTCGGCGGAGAGCGCTTCCGGTATCTCCGCTTCGATCGACGTGTAGCGGTCGTACTCCTCCACACGCGTGGGAAGCCCGACGTCGGACAGCCGGGCGACGATGGCCACCACGCGAGATCCCGAAGCGGGCACAGGGCAGCCTCCGTCAACCGGCGATCACTTTCAGTGAAGCTAGTTAACTAGATTAGAGCTAGTGGACTAGATTTTCCATATGCCTGAGCAGCCGCCCTATCTCCGCATCGCCGACGAACTCCGGCGCCGGATCGCGGAGCACGTATGGGAGCCCGGGGACCGTCTGCCGTCCCGCGCCCAGATCGGCCAGGAGTACGGGGTCGGCGAGAACGTGGTCCGTCGGGCGCAGGAGCTGTTGATTTCCCAGGGTGTGCTGGAGGGCCGCGCCGGTTCAGGTACGTACGTCGCCGAGCCCCGGCAGCGGGTGCGGGTGGTCCGTTCGTCCGCGCGGGAGCGGCCCGACGGGTCTCCGTTTCGGGCGGACATGAAGGCCGTGGGCAGGCAAGGGGATTGGGAGAGCCGGACCGAGGCCAAGGTGCCGGCTCCGGCGGACATCGCGGCGCGGCTCGGCATCGCCGAGGGCGACCTGTGCGTCCGGACCACGTACGAGTTCCTGGCCGACGGCAGGCCGGTGCAGCTGTCCACGAGCTGGGAGCCGTACGACCTCACCGCCGGCACTCTTGTTGTCCTCCCGGAGGGAGGGCCGCACGCCGGGGCTGGGGTCGTGAACCGCATGGCCGCGATCGGTGTCACCGTCAGCCACGCCGTGGAGCAGCCTGAGCCGAGGCAGGCGACCGCCGAGGAGGCGTCACTCCTGGGCATCCAGAAGGCCGCGCTCGTCACGCACATCCGGCGGACGTACTACAGCGACGAGGGGCGGCCCGTGGAGACGGCGGACATCGTGGTGCCCGCCGCTCACTGCGAGATCGTCTACGAGATTCCGATCAACCGCCAGCTCTAGATCCTCTTGGGTGCTGACTCATCCGGGCAGGATGAGTGCATGGCATCGGAGTGGATTCCCGCCGTGGTCACCGGACTCTCAGGAGCCCTCGGAGTCACCTTCACGTGGCTCGCCGGAGCGCAAGGTAGAGCACATGCAGAACGCATGGTTGCGCAGTCGCGAGAAGCCGAGCGGCACACTTACCTACGAAAGGAGCGGCGCAATGCCTACTTCGAAGCACTCCGCGTAGCCGTCCTCGACGTGCGCCGCCTGAGGTACGAACGGTCCGGCAAGACCGAGAAGCTCCGAGAAGTCGAGCAGTATTGGACGAAGACCAAACGCATCGAAATGAGCATGGAGGCCCTCATCGCCCTGCACGCGTTCGGCAGCGAGGAGGCCCGCCACTTCGCTGAGGCATGGCAGGTGGCCACAGAGGCCAACGACCTGGACACGATGCAGCGGCTTGTCAGGGAGTTCGGGGAACTCATGCGGACTGAGCTCCAAGAAGGGTAGCTGCGGGTGCCACCGCGAGAGGGGGCCTAGCGACGGCCTGTCGAATGTGTGTCGAAGGGTGTCCTTCTAGCTGACCGAGCAACACGAGTGCCCAGGTCAGGATGCGTGCACCGGTGATTCCACCCAGCGCCTTCTAAGCGCTTGGCCGCAGGTTCGAGTCCTGCCGGGGGCGCACATAGCCTCTCATCTGCGGAAACGCGTGAGGGGCTGCTTCGTGTCCGGACGCACGTCGCGGTGAGAGCAAGCGCCTGCGCCCACGGACGCCTGCGACTTGATCACCATCGTGCCCGGCACCCGGCCGGAGATCCCGCACGGCCGGTGCCGTGCCCGCCTCGCCCGGGAGCCCCGGCGCCGGCACGCGCGCTTACAGTTGCCGGATGACACCGGCCAAGAAGTTCCAAGTCACCTTCGACTGCGCGGAACCCGAGCGGCTCGCCCGCTTCTGGTGCGAGGTGCTGGGGTACGTCATACCGCCGCCACCGGCTGGGTTCGCCACGTGGGACGAGTACCGGAGCGCGCAGCCACCCGAGAAGCGGGACTCCTGGTTCGCCTGCGTCGATCCCTCGGGTGTGGGCCCGCGGCTGTACTTCCAGCGGGTCCCCGAGGGGAAGGCCGCCAAGAACCGGGTGCACCTCGACGTGCGGGTCGGCACCGGACTCGTGGGGGAGGAGCGCCTCGCCGCACTGGAGGCGGAACGCGCACGGCTGGTCCCGCTCGGTGCGGTGCACGTGCGCACGCTGTACGACGGCAACGACGCGTGCATCCCGATGCTGGACATCGAGGGCAACGAGTTCTGCATCGACTGAGCGGCCGCGCACGTGCCGTCGCCCTGCCCCGGCCGCCGGGGCGGAGGGCGAGGGACGGCAACCAGCCGGGGATCGCCCGGAGATGGCGGTTCGCGCAGGGGCCTGTTCGAGGGCCGTGCGCGGTCACCCCCGGTGTCGGATGTACCAGCCGACCGCGAGCACGATGAGGATCGAGACGACGAACGCCCATACGGTCGTTGCGCCGTGGTACCGGTTGTAGGCGACGAGAGCGAGCATGCCGGGCGGGTACCCGGAGCGCGCCCCGTCAGCCCGGTCCGGCCCCGCCCTCGCCCCACGGGTAAGCCCGCCACCCGGGCCGCGCGCGGGACAGGCGGCCCGCGGGCCCGCCGACCACCCGACGTACTGCGGCCGGGCGGTGGCGGACATCCAGGTGTACCCGGCGGGGGCCCCGCCGCGGCGGGGGTCCTGACCGTCCGGCCCAGTGGCCTGCCGTTGAAAGGGTGATCCGCGGCCGGCCACCGTGACCCGCCCGGCACGCCGACGTTGAACGGGACGTGTGGCGGCCGGTTCGCCGCCGCGCTTCCCGAGCTACATAAGGAGTACGTGATGTCTCGCATCGCGAAGGCAGCCGCTGTCGCCCTCGGCACCGGTGCCGTGCTGGTCGGTGGGTCCGGGCTCGCCATGGCCGACGCGGGCGCCCTCGGCGCGGCCACCGGTTCGCCCGGTGTGCTGTCCGGCAACCTGGTGCAGGCCCCCATCCACATCCCGGTCAACGTGTGCGGCAACACCGTCGACGTGATCGCCCTGCTGAACCCGGCCTTCGGCAACGCCTGCGCCAACGTCAGCCACCACGCCACGCCCGGCAACCCCGGCTCCCACGAGGACGGCGGCTACGGCGACTGAGCCGTCCGGCACCCGACGGGCGAGAGCCCCGGCGCTCCAGGCGCCGGGGCTCTCGCCGTGTCCGCGGGACGCGTGCTCACGCGTACCGGTAGACCGCGCTCATGTCCTCCAACTGGTCCGGCGTCTCGCTCCACGGCGGCAGCTTCTCGTGCCGGGCGACGACCCGCCCGCGCTGGGCGTCCCCGGCGCCGGGCGGCTCGGCCGGCAGGTAGCGGTGGCTGCGGTGGGCCTGCTGCCAGCGGTACCACTGGAGGTCGAGGAAGGCGTGGTGCAGCCAGAACACCGGGTCGTTGACGGACGCGCCGCCGAGCATCGCGCCGCCGACCCAGCGGTGCACCCGGTTGTGGTTGAGCCAGGAGGCGCTGCCGCTGCCGCTCCCCCAGCCCTCCAGCTTGTTCCGGAAGCCCTTGCGCACGGTCGAGTCCCACGGCCACGCGTCGTACAGGGGATCGTCGAGCGCGGCCTGCAGCTCGCCCGGGGTGGGCAGTTGGATGGGGGCGGCCGGGCGGCCCAGGTCCCGGGTGAGGAACCGGCCGTCGGTGACGCCCTCGTTGATGGTCCAGTGGCCCGCCGCGTAGGCGAACGGCCCCGTCGTCACCTGGCGGTCGGACCGCCGGCCGGTCCCGCCGAGCAGGTCGGCGGTCCAGGGCAGGGACGTCGCCGAACGGTTCCGGGTCCAGTCCCAGTACGGCACCGTCACCGAGGAGTCGATCCGGCGCAGGGCCCGCTCCAGTTCCAGCAGGAACCTGCGGTGCCAGGGCAGGAAGGACGGCGCCATGTGGGCGCTGCGCAGCCCGGTCTCCCCGTCCGGGGCGTAGAAGTCGATGTGCATGCGCACGAACTCGTCGTACTCACCGCGCCGTTTCAGCTCCAGCAGCGCGTTCACGAACCGGCGCCGCTCGGTGGCGGTCAGCGTGCCGGCATCCTTACGCACGTACGTCATGCCCGCCTCCCATCCCCATGCCGGCCGGCATACCGCTGTGCGGGTGGGTGCCGGCCGGCTCGCCGCCGAGCCGGCCCGGCGCCAGGTCGCGCAGCCGCCGCCCGGGCCCGATCTCGTCCACGGCCGCCCGGGTCGCCGCCAGCGGTGTCGGGTACGACGTGTAGTGGTCGACCATGGTCAGCCACGTGCCGTCGGCCCGGCGCATCAGGTGCAGGGGGCTGCCGTCGATCGTGATGTGCCACTCGCGATCGGCCACCGCGCGGCCCGCGACGGGCATCAGGATCCCTCGCAGGCGGCGGCCACGGTAGACCTCGTCGAAGAAACCGTGCTCGGCCCGGCCGGCCGGGGGAAGAGGCCGGGAGGCGGCGATGACCGGGGTCAGCGCCAGTGCGGCGGCGGAGGCCAGCAGCCCCCGCGCCATCTCCCGCCGGGACGGTCTGGCCTTCCTCGGCGCGCCCCGCTCCTGCGCGCCCACCGCGACTCCTCCGACACCGACCACCATGCTCGCTCCTCCTCCGGTTTCAGCTGTCCGTACCGGCTAACCGGCCGGGAGGGCACGGGGTCACCGCGGAGCAGCCATACGGCGGCGGGCCGGGGAGCCGTACGGCGGTACGGTGGCCGGCCGGCTACAGCCCCGGGCCCGTGCCGAGGCCGGCGCCGGCCGCGGTCCGCAGGGCCGGGGCGAGGACGCCGGCCCGGGGTGCCCGCAGGCCCGGGAGGCCGAACGCGTCCGGGTTCGGCCGGCTCAGCGGGGCGTCCACGTCCAGGCCGGGACCGACGGTGCGCAGGTCGGAGGCGGGGGCGTCGAGGCCGACGTGGTCGAACCGGTCGCCGAGGAGGTGCGGCAGGGGTGCCCGCAGGCCGGCGCCGGGCAGGGCGCCCGTGACGGGCAGCCGGGGCGCGGTGTGGCCGGGCAGCAGCCGCCCGGTGGCGTACCGCGGGCCGTCGGGCGCGCCCGGCGTCAGCAGCGGCAGTTCCAGGCCGGCCCGGGGCATCGGCACGCCCAGGGAGTGGGAGACGCCGTCCAGCGGCACGGGGACCGGGACCGCGCCGACCGCGGCTGCGGGGGTGGCCGCGGCTCCCACGGCGGCCGTGACGCCCGTGATGACGGCTGCGAAGGTGATTCGGGTGGTCGGCTTCATGGCAGGTACGGTCCCTTTCAGGATGGGGGGTTGGTCGTCCGTACCGCGTAACGAGTTGTGTCCGGCCGCCTGTTCACCATTCCCCCGGTCGCCGTAATAGTCGGCTGGTCACAGCCGGCCGGTGCGGGTCGGCTCGTCCGGACATCGCACCGGGACGGTGTCAGCCGCGCAGGCTGGTGGCCGGCAGGACGACGTGGGCGGCGGCCCGGAGGGTCTCCTCGGCGCCGGCGAACTCGGCCAGCGCGGCCGGCTCGACGACCTTGCCGGGTTCCGCCTCGGGCCAGGCGCGGGTGGTGAACACGAGGTAGGCGTAGCCGCGGTTCCGGACGGCGGCGAGCCACTCCGGCGGGGCGTCGGCCTGGGCGACCAGCTGGGGCATCCGGACGACGGCCTGGCCGGCCTCGACCAGCAGGCTCACCGGGAGGCTGGGCCGGCCGGTCCCGTCGATCGGCTCGCCGCCGAGCGGCAGGCCGTTGCGCTCCAGGAGCTGCCGGACCGCGGCGGCGGTCGACTCCGGGCCGCCCGCGGTGTCGCCGAGGGAGTAGGCCAGCAGGTAGGGCATGTCGGAGCCGTCGGGGGCCTCGCCGCTCCAGGCCAGGACGACGAGCGTGCCGAGCTCGGCGGGACGGAATTCGGTGGGGGTTGAGGTCACCGCGCGACCATACCGACGCCCCCGCGCGCCGCCGGGCCGCTTCTCACCCTTACGGAGGAGTGCCCCCGGCTGTGCCACACGTTCGAGGTACGGGGCCTCGAACATGCCGGAGGCCGGTACCGCGCGTGCGGTACCGGCCTCCTGTCACTCCGTCTGCCGGGTGCCGGGCGGCGGCCTCCGGGCGTGGCGTCGGCTCCGGTGGCGTCAGCTCTGCAGGGGGAGGCCGCCGAGGAGCGGGTTGTGCTGGTTCAGTGCGGTGGTGACGCCCTTCACCGCGTTGAGGACGGAACCCTTGCTCTCGGAGTCGAGCGCGTTCGACTGGTGCTGCAACGGCATCGCGTCGTGGAGGCTGACGGGGCCCGAGGTGAGCCGGTTGACGGCGCCGTTGAGGCTGGTGGGTGGCATGTCGGTGGCGTTGGAGGCGAACGCCGGCGCGGCGACGCCGGCCAGGGCCACGGAACCGGCAACGACGGCGGCAGCCTTCAGGGACTTCATCGTGTTCCTTTCTTCGGCAACTCACGTCACCCGGGAAGTTCTGACGCCGTGCCTAACGATGTCCCGACGGGCCGGAAACCCCGTGCGCGGAAGACATATGAAATCCCCGAGGGTGCCTCGGGGATTCCATGGTTCACCGGGCCGGGGGCGGTTCGGGGCTCAGCCGGTCGTGGGCAGGTTCGGCCGCGGCCTTGGCGACCGCCTCCTTCGCCGCCGCGCCCAGCCTGCCCGCCTCGTCCGCAGGGAGCCTGCCCTTCTCCAGTGACCGGGCGAGCAGTCTCGCCGGGCGGGCAGAGCACGCCTGGTGTCCCTTTCGGTGAACGGTGTGACCTGAGCCCACCGTCAGTTCGCCGATGGCACACCGCAACCGCTCGCCCGCGGGCTGTGATCCGTCCGGGGGGAGCGAAACCGGCCGTACGCCCCGCGGCGGATGCGCGGGGCGTACGGCCGCTCGAAAGGGTGCGTCCGACGTCAGTCGTTGACGCAGGCGTTGCCGAACGACGGGTTCAGCAGGCCGACGATGTCGATGGTGTTGCCGCAGAGGTTGATCGGCACGTGGAGCGGGATCTGCACGGCGTTGCCCGACAGCACGCCCGGCGAGTTGGCGGCGACACCACTGGCGCCGGAGTCGGCGGCGGCCACACCGGCGCCGCCGGCGACGGCCATGACGGCGGCGGAGGTCAGGACCAGGCCCTTCGCGAAACGCGACATGGAGAAATGCTCCTTGGGATCGACACGAACAGCCGGGCGGACACCCGGCGTTGTGTCAACGCGCCCCACCCCTGGGGGTTGTGCCGCCAATGGGGTGATGTCCCCTCAGGACGTCCGAGCGGTTCCCGCACAGTTGAGCGGTTCTTACCGGAACCGAACAGTCCGTTACGAGGTCCGCCGGCGTCCCGGGGCGGCTCCGGCGTGTCCGATCTCCGCCCCTTCTCCGCGCGCCGGCGGCGGACGGCGGTGACCAGCGGGGCGTCCGGCTCGTTTCCCCCACGGACGCGGCGGGGGCCGTCGCGCTCCCCGCCGCCGTGGGCATCCGGAACCGCCACCGTGCACGGCCGCGGTCCCGAGCGCCCCGTGAGCGAGGTAGTCCGCGCATGCACCAGTCAGCACCCGCCCCGCGGTCCCGGGTCCTGCACCTCGCGCAGCCCGTCGACGGCGGTGTCGCCCGGGTCGTGCTCGACCTGGCGCGGGCTCAGCTCGCGGCGGGCCTGCGGGTCACGATCGCCTGTCCCGGCGGTCCGCTCGCCGCGGGCCTGCGGGACCTGGGTGCCGACGTCCGGGACTGGCAGGCGGTCAGATCACCGGGCCCCGACCTACCCGGTGAGGTACGACGGCTCGTACGGCTGATCGACGAGGTACGGCCCGAACTGGTGCACGCGCACAGTGCCAAGGCCGGACTGGCCGCGCGGCTCGCCGTCCGCGGGCGCCTGCCGACCGTCTTCCAGCCGCACGCCTGGTCGTTCGAGGCGGTCGGCGGTCCCACCGCGGCGCTCGCCCTGCGCTGGGAACGGTGGGGAGCGCGCTGGGCGCACCGGGTGGTCTGCGTCAGCGAGGCGGAGCGCGCGACCGGACTGCGTGCCGGAGTACGCGCCCCCTGCACGGTCGTCCCGAACGGCATCGACACCACCCGCTTCACGCCGTCGCCCCCGGACTCGTCGGGCTCATCGGCCTCATCGGCCTCGTCGGTCTCGTCGGTCTCGTCGGTCTCGTCGGTCTCGTCGGTCTCGTCGGCGTCGCCGGTCCCGCCGCTTCCGCAGACACCGGCCGACCCGCAGACACCGACCGACCCGCCGGGCCCGGCCGCCCCCGGCGCCGAATTCCCCGCGGGCGAGGCCGGGGCGGCGGCCGGTCCGCTCGTCGTCTGCGTGGGCCGCCTCTGCCGGCAGAAGGGCCAGGACGTCCTCCTGCACGCCTGGCGGGACGTGCTCCGGGCGCTGCCGGGGGCCCGCCTCGTCCTGGTCGGGGACGGTCCCGACCACGCGGCGCTGCGCCGGGCGGCGCCTCCCGGCGTGCGCTTCGCGGGCGCCGTGGACGACGTCGTCCCCTGGTACCGGGCCGCCGACCTGGTGGTGCTGCCCTCCCGCTGGGAGGGCATGGCGCTCGCTCCGCTGGAGGCGCTGGCCTGCGGCCGGCCCGTCGTGGTCACCGACGTCGACGGGGCGCGGGAGAGCCTGCCGCCCGCCCTCGCCGCGCGCTGTGCGGTGCCGCCCGGGGACCCCGCCGCGCTCGCCGGGGCGATCACCGGACTGCTGGCCGATCCGCCGCTGCGCGCGGCACTCGGCGAGCAGGGGCGCCGGCACGTACTGGCCCGGCACGACGTGCGGCACACCGCCGAACGGATCGCGGCCGTCTACCGCGAACTCCTCGGCCGCGCCCCGGCGGCGGACGGCGCGCCGACCCAGCTCGTGTCCCCCGAGTACAGGGAGTCCATCCACTCGTGACCGCGGAAACCACCGTCACCTCCCCCGGCCCACCGCGGCGGGGGCACGGCGTCACGCCCGTCTCCGTCCGGCCGGCCCGGCCCGCCGGGGGCTTCCGGTTCCCGCCGCGGCGCCGGCCCCCGCGGCCCGCGTCGCCGCTGCCGCTGCTCGCCGCCGACCTGTGCGCCGCGCTGGCGGGCGGGGCCGCCCTGTACGGCGCCGTCCACCGGCCGGGCCCGGTCGCCGCCCTGGTCCTCGGGGCGCTGCTGCTGCGTCCGCGCTCCGCCCGGCCGGTGCCCGGTGTGCTCGACGAACTGCCCGCGGTGTGCGGGCGGATCGCGGTCACCTGGCTGGGCCTGGCCGCGCTGCTCGCCGCGTACGACCCCGGGCGCGCGCTCGGCGCCCGGACCCTGCTGCTGGGCTGCGCGCTGCACGCGGTGGCGGCCGGGACGGGCCGGGGCCTGGCGCACTGGCGGCACCGGGTCGCGCTGCTCCGCCACCCGCGCGCCGCCCTGGTGATCGGGCCCGCCGCGACCGGGCAGCGGGTGGCCGCCGCGCTGCTGCGCCGGCCGCGCTGCGGGGTGCGGCCGGTCGGCGTGGTCGCGGAGCACCCCGAGGGCGGCGCCGGGCTGCCGGTGCTCACCACCGGCGAGGAGGTGGAGCGGGCGCTCGTCCAGAACGGGGTGCGGGTCGTCCTGACCGTCCATCCGGCCGTACGGGCCGAGCGGGGGCCGCTGCTGCGGGCGCTCGCCGACTCGGGCTGCACGCTGTGGGAGGTGGACGCGGACTCCCCGGCGTACGAGGCGCACGACCAGCTCGCCGGGTTCGCCGTGCGCCGGCTGGACCCGGGCGCCCGGCGGCGCGGCGGCGCGGGCAAGCGGCTGCTGGACGTGGTGGTCTCCGGGGTGCTGCTGGTGCCGGCCGGCCCGGTGCTGCTGACGTGCGCGGCGGTGCTGCGGCTGACGGAGGGGCCCGGGGTGGTGTTCCGTCAGGAGCGCGTCGGCAGGGACGGCCGCCCCTTCACGCTGCTGAAGTTCCGCACCCACCGTCCCGTGGACGAGCAGGAGGCGGCCACCCGGTGGAGCGTGGCGGACGAGCGGCGGATGAGCCCCTTCTGCCGGTTCCTGCGCAAGACCTCGCTGGACGAACTGCCCCAGTTGTGGAACGTCTTCCGCGGCGACATGAGCCTGGTCGGCCCGCGGCCCGAACGGCCGTACTTCGTGAGCCGGTTCAGCGCGACGCACCCGGGCTACGCGGCCCGGCACCGGATGCGGACCGGCATCACCGGGCTCGCGCAGATCAACGGGCTGCGCGGCGACACCTCCATCGAGGACCGGGCCCGCTTCGACAACGCCTACATCGACAACTGGTCGCTGTGGCAGGACGTCTGCATCCTGCTGCGCACCGCAACCGCGCTCGTGCGTTCCTCGGGGAGCTGACCGATGGCCCTCGTCCTGCCGCTCCGCCGTCCCGCGCGGCTGTCCCCGGTGCTGCCGGTGGTCGCCGTGGTCGCGCTGCTCGCACTGCCGCTCGCCCCCGGCGGTGACGGCGGGGCGGGGCCCGCCGACGCGCTGTCGGCGCTGGTCGTCGTCTTCTGTGCGATACGGCTGCTGCGCGCGCGCCGCCGGCCGCTGACCCCGGTCGCCGCGGTGGTCCTGGGCCTGCCGGTGGCCGGTCTCGCGCTGGCCGCGCTGCACGCGGTGTCGCCGGGCGCCGGGCTCGCCGGGCTGGGCCGCTACCTCCAGGTCTTCGTCCTGGTGCCGGCCGCCGTCGTGCTCCTCGTCCGGGGCAGGGCCGACTTCCGGCTGCTGGCGTGGTCGTTCGTGGCGCTGGCGGGCTGGCAGGGGGCGCTGGGCGTGCACCAGTACGTCACCGGCACCGGGGCCTCCTACCAGGGCGAGGACGTCCGGGCGGTGGGCACCTTCGGGACGGCGGACGTGATGGGCATGGCGACGGCGGTCTCGTTCGGGCTGGTCTGCGCGGTGGGGCTGGCGCTGGGCCGGTCCGCGGCGCGCGAGCGGGCGGCCGCCACCACCTGCGCGCTCGCCCTGTCGGTGCCGCTCGCGCTGTCCTTCAGCCGGGGCGCCTGGATCGCCACCGCGGTCGCCGTCGTCGTCCAGCTGGTCCTGTCCGGGCCGCGCCAGGCGCTGCGGGTCGGGGCGGCGGCGGTGGCCGCGGGCGTGGTGCTGGTGGGCGGGCTGGGTGTGGGTACGGCGATGCTCCAGGAGCGGATCGACAGCATCGCCCGGGTCACCGACGCGCCCGACCAGTCGGTCACCGACCGGTACACGATGTGGGCCGCGGCCACCGGCATGTGGCGGGAGCGGCCGCTGACCGGCGTCGGCCTGAAGGCGTTCCCCGAGTACCGGGACGGGCACGCCTCGCTCGCGCTGTCCGCGGGCAGCGACACCGGGGGCGCGGGTGCCGCCTTCCGCCGCCAGCCGCTGCTCTCCCCGCACAACATGTACCTGCTGGTGCTCGGCGAGCAGGGGCTGATCGGGCTGCTGTGCCTGGCGGGCGGCTGGCTCGCGCTGCTGGTGTGCGCGCTGCGCGGCCTGCGGCGGACCCGTGCGTCCGGCGGCCGCGGCGTGGAGTGCGGGCTGGTCGCCTGCGGACTGCTGGTGTGGCAGTTGGTGGACTTCGGGTACGCCGACATCGGCGGGCCGTCGACCGTGCTGACGGCGGTGTGCTTCGGGCTGGTCGCCTGGTGGGCGCTGGTGGGCGGCGAGCGCGCCGCCGCACCGGCCGGGCCGGGTACGGCGGCGGGGGAGGCGGCCGGACGATGACGGGGGCAGCGATCCGCGATCGCGGTGGCCGGCGCGCGGCCGGTGCCGGCCCGCGGGGCGGGGGGCCGGCACGATGACGAGCCGCGGAACCGGCGGGACGCCGGGCCCGGAGACGGAGCGGGCGTCCACGGCGGCCCCCGCACCGGGGGACGGGCCAGGCGCCGGTACGGCACGCGTCCCGGTGCCGGGCCCGCCACCGGGCCCCCGCACCCCCGGACCCGCCCTCCCCGCGGCGCGCCCCACCACCACGGCGGACGCCACCCCGGCCGCCCAGGCCCGCACCACCGGGCCCCCCGCGCCCCTGCCCCCGGCCGCCGCCCCCTCCTCCCCCGCTCCCCCGCCCACCCGGCGCTTCCTCGCCCGGGCCACCCTCGTCACCGCCTCCCTGGCGGTCGCGGCGGCGCTGCTGGGGCTGGTGCGGGACCAGTCGCTGGCCCGGCTGTTCGGGGCCGGACGGGACACGGACGCCTTCCTGGTGGCGTGGACCGTGCCGGAGTTCGCGGCGACGCTGCTCATCGAGGAGGGCCTGGCCTTCGCGCTGGTCCCGGCGTTCAGCACGGCCCTGGCCCGGCGGGCGCAGGGCGCGCCCGGGGACCCCGTGCGGTCGCTGGTCGCCGGCACCCTGCCCCGGCTGTCGCTGGCGTTCGCGGCGGCCGGCGCGGTGCTGGCGCTGGCCGCTCCCCGATTCGTCGAGGTGCTCGCGCCGGGGCTGCCCGATCCGGGCCTCGCCGTGGACTGCACCCGGCTCACCGCGACCTGTGTGCTGAGTTTCGGCGTCGCCGGGTACTGCAGCGCGGCCCTGCGCGCCCACCGCCGCTTCCTGGCGCCGGCCGCGATCTACATCGTGCACAACATCGGCATCGTCACGGCGATGTACGCGCTCGGCGGCCGCTGGGGCGTGCGGTCGGCCGCGTTCGGGGTCGCGGCGGGCGGCTTCCTGATGGTGGCCCTCCAGCTTCCCTCGCTGGTACGGGCGTTGCGTCGCCGAGGTCGGCGGCCGGAGGTGCCGGGCGCCGGCCCGGCGCAGCCGCTGGACGTGCCACTGCTGGCCGCCGTGCTGCTGTTCGCGCTGTGCCGGCAGGCCCAGGTGCTGGTCGAGCGGTTCCTCGCCTCCGGACTGCCCGCCGGGGCCATCTCGCACCTGAACTACGCGCAGAAGGTCGCGCAGATCCCGATGACGCTGTCGATGATGCTGTGCACGGTCACCTTCCCGGTGGTGGCGCGGGCCCTGGCCGACGGCGACACCGAGCGGGCCCGGGACCGGGTGGAGCGGGACCTGGCGCTCGCCGCCTGCGTGGTGCTGTTCGGTACGGCCGCGGTGGTGGCCTGCGCGCCGCAGCTGATCGCGCTGCTGTTCCAGCGGGGCGCGTTCACGGCCGGGGACACCGCGGCGACCGCCGGGGTGATGCGGGTCTACGCGCTCGGGCTGCTCGGCCAGACCCTGACCGGTGTGCTGGTCCGCGCCTGCTTCTCGGCGGGCCGCGCCACCTGGTACCCGCTGGCCGCGATGACCGCGGGGATCGCCGCGACCTGCTGGATCGGTGCCTGGGCGGTCGGTTCCGCGGGGGTCGCCGGGATCGCCACCGCCAACGCCGCCGGCATCACGCTCACCGCCGTCCTGCTGCTCGCCGGCCCGGGGCGCCGCGGGGTGCCCCTGCGCACCGGGCCCGTGCTGCGCGAGCTGGGCCGCCCGCTGGCCGCGGCGGTGGGGGCCGCCGCGGCCGGCTGGCCGGTGGCCGCCCTGTCCCCGGCCCCGCCCGCCGGACTCGCCGCCGGCGGCGCCACGGTGGCCGTCGTGTTCGTCCTCCTCGGCAGCGCCCTGGGCGTCCAGGGCTGCGCCGGCGCACTCCGTTCCGTACGCACCCTCACCCGAAGGCTCGCCCATGCCGTCCTCCGTTGAGTCCCCGGCGCCCGTCCGGTCCCCCGTCCCCGGCGCGGTCCCCTGGATCGCCATGTACCACTCGGTCGGCGACCGCGCCGACGACCCGTACCGCATCACGGTCACCCCCGACCGGCTGGACGAGCAGTTGCGCTGGCTGCTGCGGCGGGGGCTGCGCGGGGTGTCGGTGGCCGAGCTGCTGGCCGCCCGGGCGCGGGGCGGGGGCCGGGACCTGGTGGGGCTCACCTTCGACGACGGGTACGCCGACTTCCTCGGCCACGCCCTGCCGGTGCTGGCGCGCCGGGAGTGCACGGCCACCCTCTTCGTGCTGCCCGGTCGGCTCGGCGGGGACAACGCCTGGGACCCGCTGGGCCCCCGCAAGGCGCTGCTGACGGCCGACGGCATCCGGCGGGCCGCCGCCGCCGGGATGGAGATCGGCTCCCACGGCCTCACCCACGTCGACCTCACCCGCGCCGACGACCGTCTGCTGGCGGCCGAGACCGCCGGGAGCAGGAGCATGCTGGAGGAGCTGACCGGCACCCCGGTCACCGGCTTCTGCTACCCGTACGGCACGGTCGACCGGCGTGCCGTGGAGGCCGTACGGGCGGCCGGGTACGGCTATGCGTGCGCCATCGACCCCGATGGGCTGAACGGCCCGTACGCACTGCCGCGGGTGCACATCGGGCAGAACGACTCCGCCGTACGCCTGTTCCTGAAGCGCCGGCTGCACCGGCTGCGCAGGCGGCCCGTCGGGGGGCCGCGGTGAGGGTACTGCACGTCATCACCGGGCTCGGGGTGGGCGGGGCCGAGCAGCAACTGCGGCTGCTGCTGCGGCACCTGCCGGTGGAGTGCGAGGTGGTGACGCTGACCGCGCCGGGGCCGGTGGCCGACGGGCTGGCGGCCGACGGGGTGCGGGTGACCCACCTCGGCATGGCCGGCAACCGCGACCTGGCCGCGCTGCCCCGGCTGGCCCGGATCGTCCGGCGCGGCCGGTACGAACTCGTGCACACGCACCTGTACCGGGCCTGCCTGTACGGCCGGATCGCCGCCCGCCTGGCCGGGGTCCGCGCCGTCGTCGCCACCGAGCACTCCCTGGGCGCCACGCAGATGGAGGGCCGGCCGCTCACCGCGGGGGTCCGCGCGCTGTACCTGCTGGGCGAGCGGCTGGGCCGGGCCACGGTCGCCGTCTCCCCCACCGTCGCCGCCCGGCTCGCCTGCTGGGGGGTGCCCGAACCGCGCATCGCGGTCGTGCCCAACGGCATCGACCTGGCGCGCTTCGCCTTCGACCCCGGCGCCCGCCGCCGCACCCGGTCCGCGCTCGGACTGCCCGAGGACGCGTTCGTGGTCGGCGGCATCGGCCGGCTCGCCGCCGGCAAACGCTTCGACGTGCTGCTGCGCGCCTTCGCCGAACTGCCCGCCGACTGCCGGCTGCTGCTGGTCGGCGGCGGCCCGCAGGAGGAGGCGCTGCGGCGGACGGCACGGCGGGCGGGCGTCGCCGACCGGGTGCTGTTCGCCGGGGAGCGGCCGTACCTGCCCGGCGGCCCGCCCGGTCCCGACCTGCCCGCGCTGGCCTCGGCGATGGACGTGCTCGCCGCCCCCTCCACGGAGGAGGCGTTCGGGCTGGCGGTCGTGGAGGCGCTGGCCGCCGGGCTGCCGGTGCGCTACACCTCCTGCCCGGCCCTCGAGGACCTGCCGTCCGGGGCCGCCCCGGACGCGGTGCGCGTCCCGTGCGACGCCGGTGCCTACGCCCGCGCGCTCGCCGGGGTGCGCGCCGCCGGTCCCGGCCCGCGCGACGCCCCCGAGGCGGCCCGCCGCTACTGCATCACCCGCAGCGCCGACCGGCTCATGGACGTCTACGCGGCGGCGCTCGCCCACCCGGTCCCGCAGTCCCGATCCCCCGAGAAAGTCGGCCCCTCGTGATCCAGAACCACACCCGGCGTCCCGGCACCTCCCGCTCCTCCCGGCTCCGCGCGCTGCCGCCCTGGTCGCTGGTGGCGGCCGGCGTCCTCGCGGGCGGGCTGCTGGGCGGCGGGTACGGCGTGCTGCGCACCCCCGAGTACACGGCGACCAGCTATGTCGTCGCCGTCCCCGGCGAGCGGTCCGACCCGGCCACCGCGCTGGGGTTCGCGCAGGCGTACGGCCGGGTCGCCACCCAGGTCGCGGTGCTCGGCGACGCGCAGGCGCGGGCCGGGGTGCCGGTGGCCACCCTGCGGGCCGGTGTGCGCACCGCGACCTCGCCGGACGCCCCCATGGTCGCCGTCTCCGCGACCTCGTCCCGCCCCGGCCGGGCCGCCGCCATGGCCGACGCGGTGGCCGGCGCGCTCACCCGGCACGCGAACGCCGCCGAGGCGGCGACCCACGTGGGTCTGGTCCAGTTCACCCGGGCGGTGCGACCCACCGAGCCGTCCTCGCCGTCCGCCGGGGTGAGCGGGCTGGTCGGGGCGAGCGCGGGCGGGCTGCTCGGGGGCCTCGCGCTGCTGGTGCGGCCGGGGCGCCGGTCCGCGGAGGAGCCCCGGCGGGCCACGGTGCCCGGACCGGCCGCCGCCGCCGACGCGCACGGCCGGCTGTGACCGCCCTCTCCACGGCGTGCGCCGCTGCTCCCGCCCTCACCACCGAGGTCGTCACCGGTGAGGCCGCCTTCGCGCGGCTGGCCCCGGCCTGGGGGCGGCTGTTCGAGCGGTGCGCCGCCGCGACGCCGTTCCAGAGCCACGCCTGGCTGCACTCGTGGTGGCTGTCGTACGGGCGGCCCGGGCGGCTCAGGGTGCCGGTGGTGCGGGCGGGCCGCGAACTGGTGGCCGCGGCGCCGCTGATGCTGGTGGGCCGGCCGGTGCCCGCGCTGGTGCCGCTCGGCGGGGCGATCTCCGACTACACGGACGTCCTGCTGGACGACCGCGACGACGGGCGGGCCGCCGGGGCGCTCACCGAGGCGCTCGCGGACGCGGCCCGCACGGCGCTGGTCGACTTCCGCGAGGTGCGGCCGGGCGGCGCGGTGGAACGGGTCTACGACCGCTGGCGCGGGCCGCGCCGCAGATTGCCCGGCTCGCCGTGCCTGGAGCTGCCCGCCGTGCCCATGGACGAGCTGATCGCCCGGCTGCCGTCGGGCAAGTCGGGCCAGCGGGTGCGGGCCAAGCTGCGCCGGCTGGGCACGCTGGGGGTGGACCGGCGTGCGGTGGACCCGGTGGACGTGGACGCGGCGCTCGGCCGGCTGCTGGAACTGCACCGGTTGCAGTGGCGCGGGCGGAAGGTGACGAGCGAGCACCTGCGGCCCCGGTTCCGTGAGCACCTGGTACGCGCCGTGGGCCCGATGGTGCGTTCGGGGAACGCGGTGGTCACCGAGTTCCGGATCGGCGACGAGGTGGTGGCCGTCGACCTGACCCTGCTCTCGGCCGGTCTGGCCGGCGGCTACCTCTACGGCGCCCATCCGGGGCTGCGGGACCGGAAGGCGGACGTGGCGGTGATGCTGCTGGACGCGTGCAGCGAGCACACCGGCGCCCGCGGGTGCGGCACGCTGAGTCTGCTGCGCGGCGACGAGCCGTACAAGCACCACTGGCGGCCCGAGCGGGTCGTCAACCAGCGGTTCCTGATGGCGCGCCGGCGCACCGCCCCGCTGCTGACGGCGGCGCTGGGCGGCGCGTCCGCCCGGCAGCGGGGCAGGGACGTGCTGCACCGGTGGCGGGAACGCGACGCCCGCTAGCTCTTCTCCGGCCGCCGCGAGGAGCGGGCGCAGGGCTTCCCGCCGAGCCAGTACCCGATCCAGTCGCCCAGGTCCAGCGGCGAACAGCCGGCCGGGGGCGGGGTGGCGGGCGGCGCGGACGGGATCGGCGGGGCGGGGGTGGCCGGCTCTCCCGGCGCCGGCCGCCCGGTGCGGCCGGACAGGGCCGTCCGGTAGACCAGCGCCGCGCGCGGGTTGCCCGAGCACTGCCACACGCCGTGCGGGCAGTAGTCGGTCAGCGTGTTGTACAGCGGTTCGTGCTCGTCGATCCAGTCGAGCATGCGCCGCATCCACTCGGCGTCGTCGCCGTTACGGAAGAGTCCCCACTCCGGGTACGAGATCGGCTTGCCGTGGGCCTTCGCGAAGTCCACGTGCTGCTGGAGGCCGTAGGGCTCCGTCACCTGTTCGTCGAAGGACAGCCCGCTCGGCTGGTCGTAGGAGTCCATGCCGATGATGTCGACCGCGCCGTCGCCGGGGTAGCACTCGGTCCAGGGCACGGCGTCCCGGCCGCGGCTCGGGGCGAAGTCGAACCGGAACCGCTGCCCCGGCACCGACCGCATCGCGGTGACGATCCTCTTCCAGTACGCCTTCCAGGAGCCCGGGTCCGGCCCGCAGCGGTGGGTGTAGGTGGTGCCGTTCATCTCCCAGCCGAGGACGACGACCGTGTCCGGCACCTTCAGCTTCACCAGCCGCTCGGCGAGGGTCCTGAAGTGCCGGTCGAACGCGCCGGCCGCGGCCTGCCGCAGCAACAGCCGCACCTGGGCGTCCGGTACGCCCTCCTCGTTGCGCTCCTGCATCGGCACGTTGAGGACGAGGGTGCGGTCCGGCTTCTGCCGCCGCCACTGCGCCCACACGTCCAGGAAGCCGGGCGGGCCCTCGATGTCCTGCCAGCGGCCGCCGGGCAGGTAGGTGTGGGCGACCTTCAGCTCGGTCCCGCCCAGCCAGAGGCTCAGCCGGGCCATGCCGGCGATCCCGCCGGGCCCGGAACCGAGGAACGCCCCGAAGGCCGGGACGCGCTTGCCGGCCCCGGTCGCCGCCGGGGCCGTGGTGCGGGTCGGGGCTGCCGGGGTTCCCCGGGCCGTTCCCGGGTCGGCGGCGAAGCCGGTGCCGAACGCCAGGACGGCCGCCACGGCGGCCGATGCCGCGATCAGGACCGGCCGGCGGGGCCGGGCCCCGCGTCGCAGTGCAGCCATGCCCGCTCCTTCGCGCACTCGCCGCGCACCGCTCGCCGTGCGACGGCCCGGCTCCCGCCGGTCTGCTGACATCCGGTCTCCCGGTACGGCGGCACGGCGGGGTGCCGGATCCGGTCCGACGCCGAAGGGCGCCCGGCGGCCTCGCGGCCACCGGACGCTGCGGGTGCCGGCGCACGGACCGGCACCCTGCGCGTCAACGACGGGCGGCCCGGCCGCGCCGGTACAGGATCGTCCCGGCCGCGAGCAGCGCGGCGCTGGCGGCCGAGGCCGCCATCATGGCCTCGGCGTTCCCACCGGTGTGCGGGAGCTCCGGCCGTCCGGGGTGGTCGTCCTCGCCGCCGTACGGGGGCGAGGTGTCGTCGTCGCCGTAGGAGGACGGCGTGCTGTCGTCGTCACCGTAGGAGGACGAGTCGTCGTCACCGTAGGACGAGGTGTCGTCGTCATCGTCACCGTAGGAAGACGAGTCGTCGTCGTCGCCGTAGGAGGACGGCGTGCTGTCGTCGTCGCCGTAGGTCGGCGGCGTGCTGTCGTGGTCGCCGTACGGAGGAGGCGTGGTCTCCTCGTCGTCGCCATAGGACGAGGACGGGGACGGGGATTCCTCGTCGTCGCCGTAGGACGGGGACTCGGACTCCTCGTCATCACCGTAGGACGGGGAGTCCGAGTCCTCATCGTCGCCATAGGACGAGGACGGGGACGGGGACGGGGACTCCTCGTCATCACCGTAGGACTCGGATTCCTTGTCGTCACCGTAGGACGAGGACCCGGACTCCTCGTCGTCACCGTAGGACTCGGATTCCTTGTCGTCACCGTAGGACGAGGACCCGGACTCCTCGTCGTCACCGTAGGACGGGGACTCGGACTCCTCGTCGTCGGCCGCCGGGGGCGAGGTGGGCTCCTCCTCGGCGTGCGGTGGGGCGGTGGGGCTGTGGGCGGGGGCCGGCTGGGTGCCGGAGTCCCCGGAGCCGGTGCCGCCGGGTTCGACCTCGGGCGTGCCGCTCGACTGGGTCGTCGAACTCGCCGAGTTGACACAGGCGTTGCCGAGCGCCGGGTTCAGCGCGGCGGCCACGTCCACGGAGTTGCCGCAGACGTTGACCGGCACGTGCACCGGGATCTGGACGGTGTTCCCGGACAGCACACCGGGCGAGCCCTGGGTGGCACCGTTCGCCTGGGAGTCGGCGAGCGCGGAGCCGCCGTACAAGGACAGCATGCCGGTCGCGACGGCGGCGACAGCCATGCCCCTGCGGAGAGGGTGTCTCAATCTCATGGTCTTCCTGCTCCAAGAAGTGGGAAGGCCGGCCCCGGAACGAGGAACTCGACGGTCCGGGGCCGGCCAGTGCGCAGCCGGTGAAGCTGGGTACGGCGTGCGGGCGGCAGTCAGCCGCCGACGCAGGCGTTGCCGCCGGCCGGGTTCAGCAGGGCGATGATGTCCACCGTGTTGCCGCACAGGTTGAGCGGCACGTGCAGCGGAACCTGGATGACGTTGCCGGAGAGGACACCGGGCGAGTTGAGGGCGGCGCCCCCGGCCCCCGCGTCCGCGAAGGCGGGGGTCACCCCGCCCAGGGCCAGGACGGCGCCGGCGACGACAGCAGCGCTCTTCTTCATGAACTATCCCTTCTCTGCGGTCATGCCCATTGACGGCCGAAGCCGAGCGAGCACAGCCGGAACGGCTCGCACCATGACCGGCAGGCTGTAGAACGAGGGATAGACAGCCGAAGGGCCCTCGGAACGCGAGCCGACCGCTAATTCACTCGAACGCCCCCAAAGAATTGACATCTTGGCGGATGATGGGAGAAGCACTTCTTCGGCGGGAGACGAATGCCGCCCGGGTGGTGCGGGGAGATTCCCGCACCACCCGGGCGGTGTCCGTAGCGGCGTAGATCAGTTGTTGCCGATGCCGTTGCCCGCGAGGACGGAGATGTCGTCGGCGATGTGCGACAGCGGCTCGTCGTCCTTGGCCTGGGTGGAGTTCTCGGCGCACTGCTGGTTCTGCGGCGCCGACAGGATCGGCACGTCCTGGGCGATGCCGACGTTGACCAGGGCCAGCACCGACTGGACGTTCGCCTTCGCCGGCAGACCCACGCACAGCTTGTTGAGCGAGTTCTGCACCAGGGTGGCCTGCGGGCTCATGTCGCCCCGGGTCACCGCGTTGCCGAACGCTTCGGTGGCACCGTTGCCGCTGAGCGACGTGGTGCCGTGGTCGTTGCCGATGGCAAGCGCCTGGGGGGCTGCCGCCGCCGACACACCGACGAAGGACGCGGCGACCGCCGCCGCGGCCATTGCCTTCTTCAGCATTTCGCTTTTCCTTTCCTGGTCCTGGCTCATCGCCGGGACACGTTCCTGCCCTGGCATCAACCGAGCCGTAGCCCATTGGTTGCGGGGCGTCACCCGATCGGATAGTTCCGCGTGCCGGGACCCGGAATCTCCCGGGACCGCCCGGCACCGTCCGGCGCACACGCACCGACGCCCGCGTGTAGGCCATTGGGGTGAAGCAGAGGAACTGATTCCGCCCGGCGGAGTTGACCAGGACGCTCCGGTGGACGGGGTGTCTCCAGAAGGGAATTACAAGTGATCAAGAAGGTTCTGGCCGTCGCCGCGGTCGCCACCTCCGTCGTCGGCGCCTCCGCCGTAGCCGCGTCGCCGGCCCTGGCCATCGGCAACGACACCGGCACCACGTCCTTCAGTGGCAACGGTGCCTCGCAGGCGTTCGGCAACTCCGCCACGTTCGGCAACATGAGCCCGCAGATGGCGCTCATCCAGGGCTCGTTCAACAAGCCCTGTATCGGCCTGCCGGCGAAGCTCAACGCCCAGTCGCTGGTCGGTCTCCTCAACGTCGGCGTCCTCCAGGACGTGCCGATCCTGTCCGCGCCGCAGAACCAGCAGTGTGTGGAGAACTCCACCCAGGCCAAGGGCGACGAGCCGCTGTCGCACATCCTGGACGACATCTCCGCGCTGTCGGGCAACGGCACGGGCAACCACTGAGTTCCCCCGGGCCCTGCGGGGCCCGCGACGGGCCGCCGAGCACTTCGACGGCCCGTCCGCCTTTTCCGGTACCCCCCGCGATGCTCCCTCCCCGGTGCCGCGCGCCCCGCCCGCCGGCCCGCGCTCCCGCCCGACACGCCGAAGGGTGCCGGATCGCACGCCATACCGAAGAGGGCGTTCTTACACTCATCGGACTACGCTGCGCCGATCGGGGCAAACATCGCAACCCGGGCGGAGTTTCCGCCGTTGACGATCACGCAGCTCCTCCCCGGAGTCCGCACTTTCGAAAGGGAACGAACATGAAGAAGCTGTGGGCAACCGCGGCTGTTGCCGCCTCTGTCGCCGGTCTCGCCGGTGTGGCGGCCCCCCAGGCCCTCGCCATCGGTGACGACCACGGCACCACCTCGCTCAGCGGCAACGACGCCACCCAGGCGTTCGGCAACTCGGCCACCTTCGGTGACCAGAGCCCGCAGCTCTCGCTGGTCCAGGGCTCGCTGAACAAGCCGTGCGTCGGCCTGCCCGTCAAGGCGAACCTCCAGTCGCTGGTCGGCCTCATCAACGTCGGCCTCCTGCAGGACGTGCCGATCCTGTCCGCGCCGCAGAACCAGCAGTGCACGGAGAACTCCACCCAGGCCAAGGGCGACGAGCCGCTGTCGCACGTCCTGGACGACATCTCCGCGCTGTCCGGCAACGGCACGAACAGCGGCTGACCGAGACCGCTACGACGGCGGGTCACCGGATCTCCGGTGACCCGCCGTCGTGCTGTCCGCGCCCCGCGCCCGTCCGCGAGAGGCCGATGGGGCGCGCGGGACCGGCTCCAACGACTGCGACTACGACTACGAGACGACGTCCTTGCGGGCGAAGCCCCGGAAGGCCAGGGCGAACAGCACCAGCGCGTAGGTCACCGAGACCGCCGCGCCCTGGATCATGCCGGACCACTCGGGGTACGGCTGGACGGCGTCGGCCCAGGAGAACTGCCAGTGGGCGGGCAGGAAGTCGCGCCAGTCACCGAGGGCGGTGACGGCGTCCAGGACGTTGCCGACGATGGTCAGGCCGACCGCGCCGCCGACCGCGCCGAGCGGGGCGTCCGTCATGGTCGACAGCCAGAACGCCAGGCCCGCGGTGACCAGTTGGGACACGAAGATGTACGCCACGGCCACCGCCAGGCGCTGCACCGCCGTGCCGCTGTCCAGCGCGCCGCCGGTCGGGAGCTGGAGCGGGCCCCAGCCGTACGCGGCCGTGCCGACGGCGAGGGCAACGAGCGGCAGCAGCACCATCGCGGCCAGGCTCAGCCCCAGCGCAACGACGAGCTTGGACCAGAGCAGCCGGGCGCGGGGCACGGGCGCGGCGAGGAGGTAGCGCAGCGAGGACCAGCTCGCCTCCGAGGCGACCGTGTCGCCGCAGAACAGGGCGACCGGGACGACCAGCAGGAAGCCGGCCGACACGAAGAGGCTGACCGCGGCGAAGTTGGCGCCGGAGGCGGTGGCCGTGTCCATGAGGGTGACCCGGTTGCCGCGGCCGCCGGGGTCGCCGCCGATCGCGAAGGCGATGAGCAGCACGAACGGCAGCAGGCCCAGGACCGCGCCCATGACCAGGGTGCGGCGCCGCTTGAGCTGGCGGGCCAGCTCGACCCGCAGCGGCAGGGTGCGCCCCGCCTGGTAGCCGGGGGCGACCTCCGTGAGCGTGCTCATGCGGAACCTCCGATCAGGGTGAGGAAGGCGTCCTCCAGGCGGCGGTGCGGGCCGACGGAGGCGACCGGCACCTCCAGCCGGACGAGTTCCGCGATCAGCCACTCGGCCGTGCTACCCGGTTCGAGCCGGATCAGCAGCCCGTCGTCGGTGCGCACGGCGGAGGCGACGCCGTCCAGCGCGGCCACCTTCTCCGCCACCGGCGCCTCCACGGGGGTGGCGGTGCCGACCAGCAGGGTGTCGCCGGTGCCGACGATGTCCCGGACCGGTCCGGCCTGCACGAGCCGGCCGCGGTCCATCACCACCAGGTGGGTGCAGGACTGCTCCACCTCGGCGAGGAGGTGGCTGGAGACGATCACGGTACGGCCGTCGGCCGCGTAGCGGATCATCACCTCGCGCATCTCGCGGATCTGCGGCGGGTCCAGGCCGTTGGTGGGCTCGTCCAGGATGAGCAGGTCGGGCAGGCCCAGCATGGCCTGGGCGATGGCGAGGCGCTGGCGCATGCCCTGCGAGTAGGTGCGCACGGCGCGGGCGAGCGCGTCGCCGAGCCCGGCGATCTCCAGGGCCTCGTCCAGGTGGGCGTCCCCGGGCGGGCGGCCGGTGGCCCGCCAGTACAGCTCCAGGTTCTCCCGGCCGGACAGGTGGGGCAGGAAGCCCGCGCCCTCCACGAAGGCGCCGACCCGGGAGAGCACCGGCGCGCCGGGCCGGACGGCGTGGCCGAAGACCCGGATCTCGCCGTCGTCCGGGCGGATCAGGCCCATCAGCATGCGCAGGGTGGTGGTCTTGCCCGCGCCGTTCGGTCCGAGCAGGCCGAGGACCTGGCCCCTGCCGACGCGGAAGGACAGCTCCCGGACCGCGTACCGGTCGGTGGACTTCGCGTACCGCTTGCTCAGGCCCTCGATCACCAGCGGGACGTCGGCCAGCTCCGGGTCGGGCGCGGGGGCGGCCGTGCGGCGGCGGGCGGTGAGCAGCAGGGCGAGGGCGGCGGCGGCACCGGCCGCGGGCAGCCACCAGACCCAGGCGGGCAGGGGGGCCGCGGCGGTGGTGACGCCGGGGGCCGTCGGCACGCTGAGGGCGCCCTTCAGGGAGACGGTGTAGCCGGCCGGTGCCTGCGGTGAGGCGTAGCCGAGGTCGGTGGAGGCGAGGACCAGACGGAGCCGGTGGCCCTTCTGCACCTCGTGGTCGATCGCCGGGAGGGTGAGGGTGACGTCCTTGCCGGCTCTGGCCCCGGTCACCCGGACGGGGGTGACGAGCCGGGCGGGCAGCACCTTGCGGGTGCCGCCGGGGCCGACGTCGTAGACCTTGCCGAACAGGACGGCGTCGTCGCGGGTGGAGGTGACGCGGACGGTGGCCGTGGGGGCGCCGGTGATCCGCAGGTCGCGGGTGAGCGGTGCGGAGTCGAACGCCGCGTACTGGCCGGGGAAGTCCAGGGAGACGCCGACGCCGAGCGCGGAGAGCTGGGAGAGCCCGCCGGAACCGAGGCCGGGCAGTGCGGAGACGCCGGGCGGGCTGGCGCCGGCCGGGTTGGCGACGTGCTGTTCGCCGCCGGTGAGGGGGACGGCCCGCCGGTGGCCGTGCAGCCCCGGGTAGGTGTCGGCGCTCGCGCCGCGCAGTCGGGTGGTGCCGTCGGTGGAGTCGACGCCGCCGGTGCGGGTGACCCGGAAGGCCGGGCCGGTGGCGGCGGCCTCGTCGCCCTTCAGGTACCGGTCGAACCAGGCGTGCACGCGGGTCTCTACGCGGGTGGTCTCCATGTCGCCGCCGTCGTGGCCGCCCGCGATCCAGTCGACGGCGACGGGGGCGCCGTTCGCCCGGATCGCCCGCGCGGCCGCGTCGGCCTGGCCGAGGGGGAACAGCGAGTCGGTCTGTCCCTGCACCAGCAGGGTGGGCACCTCGATGCGGTCGCCGACGGCGGACGGCGAGCGCTCCTCCAGCACCTCGCGGGCGGCGGCGTCGGGGGTGCCGGACTCGGCGACCCGCTCGTACATCCGGCACAAGGCGGGCTGGAACCTCGCGCAGCCGCCGCCGGTGTTGACGAAGACGCCGGCCCACAGCTTCTTGAAGACGCCGTTCGGGAACAGGGCGTCCGCGAGGTTCCAGTAGGTGATCGCGGGGGCGATGGCGTCGATCCGGCGGTCGTGCCCGGCGGCGAGCAGGGCGATCGCGCCGCCGTAGGAGCCGCCGGCCACGCCCACGCGCGGGTCGCCGGGCCGGTCGAGCCGCACCTGGGGCTGCCCGGCCAGCCAGTCGACGAGCCGGGAGACGTCGGCGACCTCGCCGTCGGGGGCGTTGAGCCCGATCCGGCCGGTGGACCGGCCGAAGCCGCGCGCCGACCAGGTGAGGACCGCGTATCCGGACCGGGCGAGGTCCTCGGCCTGCCGCCGCATGTCGTCCTTGCTGCCGCCGAAGCCGTGCGCGAGGAGGACGGCGGGGTGCCGGCCGGCGCCGGCCGGGGTGAAGAACGAGGTGTCCAGGCGCACCCCGTCGACGGCCATGACCCGGTCGTCGCGGTGCACGGCGGGCGGGTCGTCGGAGGCGACGGCCGCCGTCCACGTCCCGGCGCCGGCCAGCACCACGACGGCGGCCGCGGCGGCGGCCAGCCGGCGCGGCCCGCGCAGCAGCGTCCGCAGGCCGCGAGGTCGAAGATCCATGCGTCAACGGTACGGGGCGGCGCCGACAACCGCCGCCGCCCCCGGGTGGACCGGCCGCCCCTCCCCCGGGACTACGGGGCGGCCGGGCCGTACCGCGTCCGCGGTACGCCGGTCAGGGGCGCGCGGCCTCGCCGGCCACCGGGGCGGTCACTGGGGCCGCCTGAGCCGGGATGGTCACCGCGTCCGCCGGGACCTGGGCGTCCTCCGGGATGGTCACCAGCCAGTGGGTGTCGCGGCGCGGGCGCAGGTACAGGGCCCAGTAGAGGGTGGCGACGGCGACGATGCCGCCGGTCCACAGCAGGTAGCCGGTCTCCTGCTGGGTCAGGATGTACGCCAGGACGGCGATGAGCAGGACCGGCATCGCGGGCCACAGCGGCATCCGCCAGGCGGGCGTGTGCTTGTGGGAGCCGCGGCGGGCGAGCAGGGCGGCGATCGCGACCAGCAGGTACATGCCGGTCACGGAGACGCCGGTGACGCCGTACAGGGTGTCCAGGTTGACGAAGCAGAGCAGCGCGCCGGGGACGCCGACCGCGAGGGTGGCCACCCAGGGGGAGCCGAAGCGGCCGAGCCGGGAGAACATCGTGTTGACCGGGCCGGGCCAGGCCTTGTCGCGGGCGGAGGCGAACAGGACGCGGGAGTTCTGGATCACCATGACGATGCCCGCGTTGATGATGGCGAGGGCCACGCAGAGGCTGACGAAGGTGCCGACCGCGGAGTTGGACCAGGCGGTGACCATGGCGCTGATGTCGCCGCCGGTCAGCTCGCCCAGGTCGGAGGCGCCCATGGTGATGGCGGTGACCGGCACCAGGATGATCACGGTGGAGATGGCGAGGGTGGCGAGGACCGTGCGGGCGACGTTGCGGCGCGGGTGCTCCAGCTCCTCGGAGAGGTAGACGGCGGTCGAGAAGCCCTGGGTGACGAAGAGGGCGATGGCGAGTCCGGAGACGACCAGCATGGCGGTCACGGTGTCCGCGTGGCCGCCGGAGCCGGCGACCTGCATCGAGGTCAGGCTGCCGAGCCCGCGGTGGCTGTGGGCGAAGCCGAGCAGGGCCACCACGCCCGCGGCGATGACCTCCAGGACCAGGAAGATGCCGGTGATCCACGCGTTGGCGCGCAGGTCGAGCAGGCCGGCGAGGGTGGCGAGCAGCATCACGCCGGCGCCGGTCATGGCCGGGTCGAGGTGGACGAGGGGGGAGAGGTAGTCCGCCGTGCCCATCGCGATCACCGGCGGCACGATCATCACGACCAGCAGGGAGAGCACGAAGACCAGCCAGCCCGCGAGCCGGCCGGCCATCGTCGACACCATGGCGTACTCGCCGCCCGCGCTGGGGATGAGGGTGCCCAGCTCGGAGTAGCAGAACGCCACGGCGATACAGAGGAGGGAGCCGATGGCGATCGTCAGGGCGGTGGCGGTGCCGAGGGAGCCGAAGAGGTCCGGGACGACCACGAAGAGCGTGGAGGCCGGTGTGACGCACGAGAGGGTGAGCAGGGTGCCGCCGACCACGCCGATGGAGCGCTTGAGCTTCTGGGGGCTGTCGGGGGCCTCCGGGAGGGCGGCCTCGACAGGGCGGAGCGTGTCGGTCATGCGGCGGAATCCGATCGACTCGTGCGAGTGGGGATGGATCGGGAGCGCTATCGCCTCCGGCGGATCGTCGTACGTTGGTCTCTTCCGCTCCCGGTGCTGCCATAGGGAACCCCGACGAAAACCACCACGTCAATGGCTGATTACCTGCGGAATCCGCAGGTGGCCGACGGTCCGAGCGGCATCGCTTTCACAGGCCGCAGCGACCGGTAGGAGCATCCATCAAGACCCAGTCGGATATGACCTTGGTTTCGAAGGTCATATCCCACCACCCCCTTCGCCACCCGTTTCGTCCGTCAAGAACGGGAATCGCAGCCGAGGTGGCAAAAAAATGTCAGACCGTCCGGTATCCGGACGGCCTGACGGGTGGCCGGGAGCGCTTCCCGGCCGGTCTCAGTGGGTGCGCGGGAAGCCCAGGTCGACGCCCGCCGGGGCGTCGGCCGGGTCGGGCCAGCGCGTGGTGACGACCTTGCCGCGGGTGTAGAAGTGCGTGCCGTCGTTGCCGTAGACGTGGTGGTCGCCGAAGAGCGAGTCCTTCCAGCCGCCGAAGGAGTGGTAGCCCACCGGCACCGGGATCGGGACGTTCACGCCGACCATGCCGGCCTCGACCTCGAGCTGGAAGCGGCGGGCCGCGCCGCCGTCCCGGGTGAAGATCGCGGTGCCGTTGCCGAACGGCGAGGCGTTGATGAGGGCCAGGCCCTCCTCGTAGGTGTCGGCGCGCAGCACGCACAGCACCGGGCCGAAGATCTCGTCCTGGTAGGCCTTGGCAGTGGTGGGCACCTTGTCCAGCAGCGAGAGGCCGATCCAGTGGCCGTCCTCGAAGCCCTCGACCGTGTAGCCGGTGCCGTCGAGCACCACCTCGGCGCCCTCGGCGGCGGCGCCGGACACGTACGACGCCACCTTGTCGCGGTGGGCGGCCGTGATCAGCGGGCCCATCTCGGACGCCGGGTCGTTGCCCGGACCGATCTTGATCTTCTCGGCGCGCTCGCGGATCTTCTCCACCAGCGTGTCGCCGATGGCGCCGACGGCCACGACGGCCGAGATGGCCATGCAGCGCTCGCCCGCGGAGCCGTAGGCCGCGCTGACCGCGGCGTCGGCCGCCGCGTCCAGGTCCGCGTCCGGCAGGACCAGCATGTGGTTCTTGGCGCCGCCGAGGGCCTGCACGCGCTTGCCGTTGGCGGAGGCGGTGGTGTGGATGTACCGGGCGATCGGGGTCGAGCCGACGAAGGAGACGGCCTTGACGTCCGGGTGCTCCAGCAGCCGGTCGACGGCCACCTTGTCGCCGTGCAGGACGTTGAACACCCCGTCCGGCAGACCGGCCTCGGAGAGCAGCTCGGCGATGCGGACCGACGCCGAGGGGTCCTTCTCGCTCGGCTTCAGCACGAAGGTGTTGCCGGTCGCGATGGCGATCGGGAACATCCACATCGGGACCATCGCCGGGAAGTTGAACGGCGTGATGCCGGCCACGACGCCGAGCGGCTGGCGGATCGAGGCCACGTCGACCCGGCTGGCGACCTGCGTGGACAGCTCGCCCTTGAGCTGGACGTTGATGCCGCAGGCCAGGTCGACGATCTCCATGCCGCGCGCGACCTCGCCGAGCGCGTCGGAGTGCACCTTGCCGTGCTCGGCGGTGATCAGGTCGGCGATCTCGTCGCGGTGGGCGTCGAGCAGCGCGCGGAACTTGAAGAGGATGTTCGTCCGCTGGGCCAGCGAGGACTGGCCCCAGGTCGCGAAGGCGTCCTTCGCCGCGCCGACCGCGGCGTCCACCTCCTGCACCGACGCGAACGCGACCTTCGTGGTGACCGCGCCGGTCGCCGGGTCGGTGACCGGCCCGTACGTGCCCGACGCGCCTTCGACGGTCTTGCCGCCGATCCAGTGGTTGACGATCTTCGTCATGCCCAGTGACTCCTTCTTACAGATGGCGGCGTCGGGTCGAGACGTGCCGTTCGTACAGCTCTCGTGCCGTGACCGCCGACGGTCGGGTCGCGGTCTCGGCCACAGGAACATCCCACCAGGCCTGCGCGGGGGGCGCGCCCGACACAGTGTCGGACGTTTCGGTCTCCACGTAGACACATGTGGGTGTCCCGGCGGTCCGCGCCTCGGCGAGCGCCGCGCGCAGCTCCCGCACGGTCCTCGCGCGCAGCACCCGCATGCCGAGGCTGGCCGCGTTGGCGGCGAGGTCGACGGGGAGCGGGGCGCCCGTGTACGTCCCCTCGCCGGTCACGAACCGGTACGCCGTGCCGAACCGCTCGCCGCCCACCGCCTCCGACAGGCCGCCGATGGACGCGTACCCGTGGTTCTGCAGGATCAGCACCTTGATCGCGATTCCCTCCTGCACGGCGGTCACCAGCTCCGTCGGCATCATCAGGTACGTGCCGTCGCCGACCAGCGCCCACACGTTCCGCTCGGGCGCGGCGAGCTTCACCCCGATGGCGGCCGGGATCTCGTAGCCCATGCAGGAGTAGCCGTACTCCAGGTGGTACTGGTCGCGGGAGCGGGCCCGCCACAGCTTGTGCAGGTCGCCGGGGAGCGAGCCGGCCGCGTTGACGATGATGTCCGACTCGTCCACCAGGGCGTCCAGCGCGCCGATCACCTGCGGCTGGGTGGGGCGCGTGCCGGGCTCGGCGGCCGCGAAGCAGGCGTCGACGCGCTCCTCCCAGCACCGCTTGTCCGCGGTGTACCCGGCGACGTACGGCTCGGCGGCCCGGTACCCGTGCGCCACCAGCGCCTCGGTCAGCTCGCCCAGGCCGCGGCGGGCGTCCGCGACCAGCGGGAGGCCGGCCAGCTTGTGGCCGTCGAAGGACGCGATGTTGAGGTTGAGGAAGCGCACGCCGGGGTGGGCGAAGAGGGTGCCGGAGGCGGTGGTGAAGTCGGTCCAGCGGGTGCCGACGCCGATCACCAGGTCCGCGGCGCGGGCCAGCGCGTCGGCGGTCGCGGTGCCGGTGTGGCCGATCCCGCCGACGTCCTGCGGGTGGTCGTGGCGGAGCGAGCCCTTGCCGGCCTGCGTGCAGGCGACCGGGACGCCGGTCGCGGCGGCGAACTCCGCGAGGGCCTCCTCGGCCCGGCTGTGGTGGACCCCGCCGCCGGCGACGACCAGCGGCCTGCGCGCCGCGCGGACCGCCCGGACCGCCGCCGCCAGTTCGGCGGGGTCCGCGCCCGGCCGGCGCACGGTCCACACGCGCTCGGCGAAGAACTCCTCCGGCCAGTCGAAGCCCTCCGCCTGCACGTCCTGCGGGAGGGCGAGGGTGACCGCGCCGGTCTGGACGGGGTCGGCGAGGACCCGCATCGCCTGGAGGGCGCTCGGGACGAGCTGCTCGGGGCGGGTGATCCGGTCGAAGTACCGCGACACCGGGCGCAGGGTGTCGTTGACCGAGACGTCGCCCGCGTACGGCACCTCCAGCTGCTGGAGGACCGGGTCGGCCGGACGGGTGGCGAAGGTGTCGCCGGGCAGCAGCAGGACCGGCAGGTGGTTGACGGTGGCCAGGGCGGCGCCGGTGACGAGGTTGGTCGCGCCGGGGCCGATCGAGGTGGTCACCGCGTGCGTGGACAGGCGGTTCGACTGGCGGGCGTAGCCGACCGCCGCGTGCACCATGGACTGCTCGTTGCGGCCCTGGTGGTACGGCATGACGTCGGCGTACTCAACCAGTGCCTGGCCGATCCCGGCGACGTTGCCGTGGCCGAAGATGCCCCAGGTGGCGCCGATCAGCCGCTGCCGGGCGCCGTCCCGCTCGGTGTGCTGGGCGGCGAGGAAGCGGACGAGGGCCTGGGCGACGGTCAGCCGGATCGTCATCGGTAGCCCCCCGCGCCCGCGGTGTGGTCGGGGTGGAAACGGATCCGCCACTCCCGGGTCGCGCCCGGGCCCGCCATGACGTTCAGGTAGTACATGTCGTGTCCGGGCTGGGCGATGGACGGGCCGTGCCAGCCGTCCGGGACGAGGACGGCGTCGCCGGAGCGGACCTCGGCGAGGACGTCGGCGCCGCCCTCGCGGGAGGGGAACACGCGCTGGTAGCCGAGGCCGTTCGGGCCGTCGATCTCGAAGTAGTAGATCTCCTCCAGCTCGGACTCCTCGCCCGGCCGGTGCTCGTCGTGCTTGTGCGGCGGGTACGAGGACCAGTTGCCGCCCGGGGTGACCACCTCGACGGCGATCAGCCGGTCGCAGTCGAAGGAGTCGGCGGAGGCGAAGTTGCGCACCCGGCGGGCGCAGCCGCCGCTGCCGCGCACCTCGACGGGGACCTCCGGCGCGGGGCCGTAGCGGGCGGGGAGTCGTCGCTCGCACTTCGCTCCTGCCAGGGCGAAGCGGCCTCCCGCGCCGGAGGCGATCTGGACCCGGGTGTCCCGGGGGGCGTACGCGAAGTCGGAGACGTCCGCGAACACATTGTCCCGGCCCAGGAGTTGGAACTCGACGTCGTCGATTCGCACGGTACATCCGCCTTCCAGCGGAAGCACGATCCATTCGCTGTCCGCGGTGCCGAACGTATGGCTTCCGCCGGGCGGCAACTCGACGACGCGCAGGCCGCTGTGTGTCCAGCCGGCCAACTCGGGCCCGATGTCGACGGCGTACCGGGCGTTCGCGGTGGCGCCCCTGGGCAGGTGCAGGTCGGTGCTGGTCATGCGGCCCTCACAGCAGTCCGACGGCGGCGTCCACGGCGGCGGCCACGTCGCCGGCCGCCGGGTACAGCAGCGAGCGGCCGGCCACGAGACCGCGCACGGTGGGGAGTCGCAGCGCGCCGCGCCACCTCTCGCAGGCGGTGTCCCGGTCCCCGGGCGAGTCGCCGATGTCGCCGCCGAGCAGCACGGCGGGCAGTGTGGACGCCTCCATGACCCGGACCATGTCGGCGGGGTCCTCGGTGACGGGCACCTGCAGCCAGGTGTAGGCCGAGGAGCCGCCGAGGCCCGAGGCGATGGAGATGGCGCGGGTGACCGCCCCGGCCGACAGGTCGTTCACCGGCTTCCCCCCGGCGGTGCGGCGGGTGAGGAGCGGCTCGACGAAGACCGGCAGCCGGCGCGCGGCCATGGCGTCGACGGCGCGGGCGGCGGACTCCAGGGTGGTGAGGGAGCCCGGGTCGTCGTGGTCGATGCGCAGCAGCAGCCTGCCCGCGTCGAAGCCGAGCCGCTCGATGTCCTCGGGGCGGTGGCCGGTGAAGCGGTCGTCGGGTTCGGAACGCGCGCCCGCAAGGCCGCCGCGGTTCATCGAGCCCATGACGATCTTGTGGTCGAGGGCGCCGAGCAGGAGCAGGTCGTCGAGGACGTCCGCGCCGGCGAGCACGCCGTCGACGCCGGGCCGGGACAGTGCGAGGCAGAGGCGTTCGAGCAGGTCGACGCGGTTGGCCATGGCGAGTTCGCGGTCGCCGACGCCGAGGGCGCCGCGGGCCGGGTGGTCGGCGGCGATGATCAGCAGCCGGCCGTCGCCGTCCAGCAGGGGCCTGCGGGCCCGGCGGGCGGCGGCCTCGGCGATCGCCTCGGGGTGGTGGGTGCGGACCCGGACGAGTCCGGCGACGTCGACGCGGGGGCGCCGCCCGGTGTCCCCGCCGCCGGTGTGCGCGCCGGCGACCCGGCCGGCCCTCACCGCACCGCTCCGGCGTCGAGCGCGGCGGCCACCTCGTCGGGGGCCGGCATCGCGGAGGAGCACTCCAGGCGGGAGGCGACGATGGCCCCGGCCGCGTTGGCGTGCCGCATGACCGTCTCCAGGTCCCGGCCGGCCAGCAGGCCGTGGCAGAGGGAGCCGCCGAAGGCGTCCCCGGCGCCGAGTCCGTTCAGGACGGTGACGGGCAGCGGCGGGACCTCGGCGGACTCGCCGTCGCGGTGGACGGCGAGGACTCCCTCGGGGCCCTGTTTGACGACGGCCAGTTCCGCCCCGGCGTCCAGCAGCGCGCGGGCGGCGGCGTGCGGCTCGCGGGTCCCGGTGGCGACCTCCACCTCGTCCAGGTTGCCGACGGCGACGGTGGTGTGGCGCAGCGCCTCGGCGTAGAAGGGCCGGGCCTGCCCGGGGTCGCTCCAGAACATGGGGCGCCAGTCCAGGTCGAAGACCGTGGTGCCCGCCCGGGCCCGGTGGGCGAGGGCCGCCAGGGTCGCCGTGCGGCTGGGCTCCTCGCTCAGTCCGGTGCCGGTGACCCAGAAGATCCGAGCGGCGCGGACGGCGTCCAGGTCCAGCTCTTCCGGGTGGATCTCCAGGTCGGGGGCCTTGGGCCGGCGGTAGAAGTAGAGCGGGAAGTCGTCCGGCGGGAAGACCTCGCAGAAGGTGACCGGGGTCGGCAGGCCGGGCACGGGAGTGACCCAGCGGTCGTCGACGCCGAAGCCGCGCAGCGCCTCGTGCAGGTAGGCCCCGAACGGGTCGTCGCCGGTGCGGGTGATCACCGCGGTGTGCCGTCCGAGCCGGGCCGCGGCGACCGCGACGTTCGCCGCCGAGCCGCCGAGGAACTTGCCGAAGGACGACACCCGGGCGAGCGGGACACCGGTCTGCAGCGGGTAGAGGTCCACTCCGATCCGCCCCATGGTGATCAGGTCGTAAGCCATCGGCTTCCCTTCGTCATGGCTCTTCCGGCTTTCTAGCCCGTACCCCGATCCATGTCAACGTTTTGTCCGGACATTCGGACCAGGGTGTGGCCGACGTGTCACAAACACCCCCTTCCTGTCACACATGTCACGTGTACGCGAGTGCTGGGTCACACCCAGTCGACAGGGGAGCGCCGCCGGTCACTCTGCGTCGTTGGGTGGGCGCAGGCTTGGTGATCGCCAGCGCAGCGCCCGGTCCCCCGGCGGCCGAACGTGGCCGCCTCCGCGGTGCGCGCAGGGAGGTGCAACTCATGACCGACCGAAGGCTCTGGTCCTACAAGGAGATCGCGGCGCACATCCGGGTGCAGCCGGACACCGTGCGGTCCTACCGCAAACACGGGCTGCTGCCCGCGCCCGACCATGTGGAGGGGGGCAAGCCCTTCTGGTACGCGGACACCGTCCGCGCCTGGGTCGCCGCCCGCCCCGGCAACCGGGGCCGCGGGAACGGGTGAGCCGCCGGGGGCGGGTTCCGGCGGCTGCGCCCCCGGGGGGCGGGTTCTCGCGGGTACGTTCCGGGGGGTGGTTCCCGCGGGTGCGTCCCGGGGGGTGGTTCCCGCGGGTGCGTCCCGGGGGGTGGTTCCCGCGGGTGCGTCCCGGGGGGTGGTTCCCGCGGGTGCGTCCCGGGGGCGGGCGAGTCCCGGGGGCTGCGGGTGAGCCTCGGTGGGGGCGCACGGCGCCCGGCCGACGGTGTGGCAGGTGGGAGCCCGGTCGGCCGTGACGCTCTCACCGGGGGCCGTTGTCCGCCGCCGGGGCCGCAGCGAAGGCCCCAGCGGCCCCGAGACCGCAGGGGCCGCAGGGACCGCCGGGACCGCCGGGACCGCCGGGACCGCCGGGACCGCCGGGACCGCCCGCAACGCCCCGTACCGCTCCTACCCGGTCCGTGACACCGGCCGGGCGGGAGCGGTGGCCCGGCCCTGTCGTGGCTGCCGGGGGCGGCACCTGTGTGGCTGGGTCAGGCGGTTCCGGTCCCGCCGGAGCGGGCGGCCAGGGCCGGTTCGCCGGGGCCGGCCGCGTGGCCGTCCTCGTCGCGGCGGGCCGGTTCCGGCTCGCCCTCGCTCAGTCCGAACCGCTGGTGGAGGCGCCTGAGCCGGGCCGGCGCCCACCAGGTCGCCCTCCCGGTCAGGCGCATGATGGCCGGGACCAGGAGGCTGCGGACCACCATCGCGTCCATCAGCACCGCGAGCGCGATGCCGAGGCCCAGCATCTTGGTGTTGGTGACCCGGGAGGTGCCGATGGCGACCATGACCACCGCGAGGATGACCGCCGCCGCGGTGATCAGCCCGCCCGTGCGCTGGAGCCCGTGGCGCACCGCCTGGTCGTGGTCGCCCGTGCGGTCGTACTCCTCCTTGATGCGGGAGAGCAGGAAGACGCCGTAGTCCATGGACAGGCCGAAGGCCACGCAGAACATCAGGACGGGCAGGGTGGTCTCGACGGATCCGGGGCTGGTGAACCCGAGCGGGCCGGACAGGTGGCCGTCCTGGAAGACCCAGACGACCGCGCCGAACATCGCCGTCAGACTGAGCGCGTTGAGCACCACGGCCTGCACGGGTATCAGCACGCTGCCGGTGAGCAGGAAGACCAGCAGCAGCGTGACGACGGCGATGAACAGGGCCGCCCAGGGCAGGCGCTCGGCTATCGCGTGCTTGGTGTCCACGAGGACCGCGGCCGTGCCGGTCACCTCGGTGGCGAAGGGGGCGGGCACTGCGCGCACCTCGCCGACCAGGCGCTGGGCCGCCTCGCCCACGGCCTCGCCCCTCGGCTGGACCGTGAAGTAGGCGGCGCCGCCCCGGACCAGGGGGCCGTCCACGCGGACGACGTCGGGCAGGGCGGCCACCCGCTGCTTGTAGGCGGCGTACCCGGCCGCGTCGGACCGGCCCTCGGCGAGCACTTCGAGGCCGCCGCCGGGGCTGCCGGGGAAGCCATCGCGGATGTGCTGCTGCACCACGTGGGACTCGGCGGACGCGGGCAGTTGCCGGTCGTCGGCCGTACCGAACCTCACCCCGGTGAAGGGCAGTCCGAGCAGCACCAGCAGGGCGGTGGTGCCGAGTGCGAACAGCGGGGCGCGGCGCATGACCAGGCCGGCCGCGCGCGCCCAGGCCGTGCCCTCGGGCCGCCGCGGTGCCCGGCCGCGGCGCAGGAGGCGGCGCAGGTCCAGGGAGTCGACCCGGTGGCCGAGCAGGAGCAGCGCGGCCGGGAGCAGGACCAGGGCGGCCGCCGCCGCGAGGAGCACCACGGCCATGCCGGCGTAGGCGAAGGAGCGCAGGAAGTACTGCGGGAAGGCCAGCATGGCGGCCAGGGAGACCGCGACCGTCAGCGCGGAGAAGAGCACGGTGCGGCCGGCGGTGCGCAGGGTCGTGCCCACGGCGGCCGCCGGGGCTGCTCCGGCGGACAGCTCCTCGCGGTAGCGGCGGACGATGAACAGGGCGTAGTCGATGGCGAGGCCCAGGCCGAGGGCGGTGGTGAGGTTCAGCGCGAAGACCGAGACGTCGGTGAAGGCCGTCAGCCCCCGCAGCACGGCGTTCGTCCCGAGGATGGCGACGATGCCGACGCCCAGCGGCAGCAGGGCGGCGACCGCGCTGCCGAACACCATGACCAGCAGGACCAGGGTGACCGGCAGGGCGATCAGCTCGGCGCGGGTGAGGTCCTCCTTGATGACGGTCTGCATCTCGTGCCGCACCGCGACGATGCCGCCGATCCGGACCCGGACCGGGCCGTGCGTGCCCCGGTAGTGCGGGGCGATGCGGTCCAGGGTGCGGGCCGCCGCGCTCTCGTCGCCGGTGACGCGCGCGGCGATCAGCGCCTCGTGGCCGTCCTCGGCGCGCAGGGCGGGCGATCCGCCCTGCCAGTAGGAGCCGACGCCGGTCACGCCGTTCTCGCGCGCCAGGCGCCCGGCCAGCTCACGGGCCGCGGCGGCCACCGCCGGGTCGTCGACCGAGGCGCGGCCCGCGTCGACCAGGAGCAGCAGGTTCGGCTGCGAGGCGGGGAACGCGCGCTCCAGCGCCTTGGTCGCGTACGTGGACTCGGCGGCCGGGTCCTCCCAGCCGCCGCTGCCGAGGCGGTCCGCGACCCCGCTGCCGGCGAGCACGGCGAGTGCGGTGAGCACCAGGGCGAGGAGCAGCGACAGCCGCGGCCGGGCGGTCACCAGGCGGGTCCAGCGGCCGGGCGGGGGTACCCGGTCCCCATGGTGCCGCGGAGTCTCGGCTTCGGTCATCGTGCGGTGTCCCCTTCACCCTGGCCGGCGCGGCCCTCCGCGAACACGGCAGCATGGATCAGTCATTGCCATAGACTGACAAACACGAGAGATCGCTCGCGTTCCACACAGAATGCGAGTGACCGCTCGCGTTTGTCAATCGCGTCCTGAGAGCTGGGGATAACGCGTGCCCGAGACCACCGAGAAGGAGCAGCAGCCGCGCCGCCGCCAGGCGCGCGGCGAACGCCGCGTCGCACAGCTGCTCCAAGCCGCCGCCCGGGTCTTCTGCACCAGCGGCTACACCGCCGCCAGCACCAACGCCATCGCCCGCGAGGCGGGCGTCTCGCCGGGCACGCTGTACCAGTTCTTCCCCAACAAGGAGGCGATCGCGGTCGAGCTGAGCGACCGCCTGGTGCACGAGATGCGCCAGGCGTACGGCGAGGCGCTCACCCCCGCCGACCCGGCCACCCCGATGGAGGAGGCGATCGGCTCGGCCGTCGACCGGTTCATGGCCTTCAACACCGACCACCCCGTGTTCTTCACCCTCATGCACGGACCCGACATCCCGGGCCGGATGGCCGAGGCCCACGACCAGCTGCACACCGCCCTGATCGGCCGCGTCGAAAGTCTGCTCGCCTCCTTCATGCCCGCGGCCGCGCCGGCCGACCTCACCCGGACCGCACACGTCTGCCTCGGCGTCTACAAGGCCGGCCTGGAGCTCGTCCTCGCCCACGAGGGCGCCGAGCGCGCCGCCTACGTCCAGGAGACCAAGGACGCCCTGATCCGCTACCTGCGGCCCATGGCGGGCGACCGGCCGGCCCGGGCGTGACATCCCGCGGCGCGCCGGGGCGGCCGTGCGGCACCGCTGCTGGAGTAATACCCCCTAGGGGTATAGAGTGGTGAGCGTGGGGGTTCCCCCGGGGACCCCTTGGCCCCACACGCCACGACGAGGAGTACAGACATGAGCGCCCAGACCGCCACCCCGGGCTCCGTCACCACCGTCTACCAGGTCACCGGCATGAGCTGCGGCCACTGCGAGGGCTCCGTCTCCGGTGAGATCTCCCAGCTCCCGGGCGTCAGCTCGGTGAAGGCGGTGGCGTCGACCGGCGAGGTGACCGTCGTCTCCGCGGCCCCGCTGGACGACGAGGCCGTGCGCGCCGCCGTCGACGAGGCCGGCTTCGAGCTGGCCGGCAAGGCCTGAGGAAGACCCTCCCTTTCCCCGACCGGGCCGTGCCGACCAGCTGATACTGGATCCGTACGGTCCGGTCCGATGCCTGGAGTCCGGACATGACCAGCACCACCGCCACGACGGGGGCCGGGGCAGCCGGCACCGACCGGGTCGAACTGCTCATCGGCGGGATGACCTGCGCCTCCTGCGCGGCCCGCGTGGAGAAGAAGCTCAACCGGATGGACGGCGTCAGCGCCACCGTCAACTTCGCCACCGAGAAGGCCAGGGTCACCATCGCCGACGGCGTCCGGGTGGCCGACCTGATCGCCACCGTGGAGAAGACCGGCTACACCGCCGAGGAACCCGCGCCGCCGCGGCCCGAGCCCGAGGCCGCCACCGAGAGCGCCGAGAGCGCCGAGCGGGACCCCGAGACCGGCGCCCTGCGGCACCGCCTGCTCGTCTCCGCGCTGCTCGCCGTGCCCGTCGTCCTGCTCTCGATGGTCCCGGCGCTCCAGTTCGACAACTGGCAGTGGCTCTCGCTCACCCTGAGCGCACCGGTCGTCGTCTGGGGCGGCGCCCCCTTCCACCGGGCCGCCTGGACCAACCTCCGGCACGGCGCCGCCACCATGGACACCCTGGTCTCGGTCGGCACGCTGGCCGCGTTCGGCTGGTCGCTGTGGGCGCTGTTCCTCGGCGACGCGGGCATGGCCGGCATGCACGACGAGTTCCGCCTCACCGTCTCCCGGACGGACGGCGCCTCCTCCATCTACCTGGAGGTCGCCGCCGGAGTCGTCGCGCTGATCCTGCTCGGCCGCTACCTGGAGGCCCGCTCCAAGCGGCGCGCCGGGGCCGCCCTGCGGGCGCTGATGGAGCTGGGCGCCAAGGACGTGGCGGTGCTGCGGGACGGCCGCGAGGTCCGCGTGCCGGTCGCGTCCCTGGCCGTCGGCGACCGGTTCGTCGTGCGGCCCGGCGAGAAGATCGCCACCGACGGCACGGTGGCGGAGGGCGTCTCCGCGGTGGACGCCTCCATGCTGACCGGCGAGTCGGTGCCGGTCGACGTCGGCCCCGGCGACCGGGTCACCGGCGCCACGGTCAACGCCGGCGGCCGGCTGGTCGTCGAGGCGACCCGGGTCGGCGCGGACACCCAGCTCGCCCGGATGGCCAGGCTGGTGGAGGACGCGCAGAACGGCAAGGCCGAGGTGCAGCGGCTCGCCGACCGGATCTCCGCGGTCTTCGTCCCGGTGGTCATCCTCATCGCGCTCGCCACCTTCGGGGTCTGGCTGGGCGTCACCGGCGACGCGGTCGCCGCGTTCACGGCCGCCGTCGCCGTCCTGATCATCGCCTGCCCCTGCGCGCTGGGCCTCGCCACGCCGACCGCGCTGATGGTCGGCACCGGGCGCGGCGCCCAGCTCGGCATCCTGATCAAGGGCCCGGAGGTGCTGGAGTCCACGCGCCGCGTCGACACGGTGGTCCTGGACAAGACCGGCACGGTCACCACCGGCCGGATGGCCCTCCAGGAGGTCTACACGGCCGACGGCGCCGACGAGAAGGAGCTGCTGCGGCTCGCGGGCGCACTGGAGCACGCCTCCGAGCACCCCGTGGCCCGCGCGATCGCCGCCGGCGCCGAGGAGCGCGCCGGGGCGCTGCCCGCCGTGGAGCACTTCGAGAACGTTCCCGGGCGGGGCGTGCGCGGGCGCGTGGAGGGCCGCGAGGTGGCCGTGGGGCGCCTGTACGACGAGCTGCCGCCGGAGCTGGCCCGCGCGGCCCGCGAGGCCGAGGAGCGGGGCCGTACGGCCGTCGTGGCGGGCTGGGACGGGCGGGCCCGCGGGGTGCTCGCCGTCGCCGACGCGGTCAAGGAGACCAGCGCCGAGGCGGTCCGCGGGCTGCGCGCGCTGGGGCTCACCCCGGTGCTGCTGACGGGCGACAACCGCACGGTCGCCGAGGCGGTCGCGAAGACCGTCGGCATCGACTCCGGGAACGTGTACGCCGAGGTGCTGCCCGAGGACAAGGTGGACGTCGTCCGGCGGCTGCAGCGCGAGGGGCGGTCGGTGGCCATGGTCGGCGACGGGGTGAACGATGCCGCCGCACTCGCCACCGCGGACCTGGGCCTGGCCATGGGCACGGGCACGGACGCGGCGATCGAGGCCGGCGACCTGACGCTGGTGCGCGGGGACCTGCGGGTGGCCGGGGACGCGATCCGGCTCTCCCGCCGGACACTCGCCACCATCAAGGGGAACCTGGTGTGGGCCTTCGGCTACAACGTCGCCGCGCTGCCGCTGGCCGCCGCCGGACTGCTCAACCCGATGATCGCCGGAGCGGCGATGGCCTTCTCCTCGGTGTTCGTGGTGACCAACAGTCTCCGGTTGCGGACCTTCCGCTGAACCGGCGGCAATTGCCCGGACCGATCTCCCGGTCCCCCTGGAGTCCGGCGCGAGCCTCACATAAGCTCTTCACAAGGCTCGCGCATCATCCTTACGCTTGGGCCCCGATTGGCATATCGGGGCTCTTGCGTACGTAAAGGACATATGCAAGAGACGCAGATCACAGTGATGCGAACGTAACCATCGAAGGGGTTCGAAGGTCTAAGTTGGCGATGTCAGCCCAGCGTCTTGGGGGGCGCTGACTGGCATCTGAGGATGTCTTGGGGGACTTCCTCAGAGATGCGTTGCCGGGGCACGTACACCGGGAAGCTTTGAGCGGCCCTCCCTGTGTGCGTTGTCCCGGCAGATCGCACCGCATCACTGGAGCACGGCGGGTCAGCCCGTCGTACTCAGACAGCGATTCAGGCGCTGTCCTCTCCAAGCGCCCGGCCGGATCCCGTGGGGGGAATCCGCACCGGGACATGGGAAGGCGCCCTGGTCGTCGGCCCGTGGGGGGACCGGCGCATCAGGGCGCCTTCTGCTTTCCGTACGACCGCACCAACGGCTCAGGGCCCGCCCGGAACGGGCAGGCCCTGGTGTGCGGTGTGCTCCGCGGTACCGGTGCGCTCAGCGCTCCTCGACCGGGACGAAGTCGCGCTCGACGACGCCCGTGTAGATCTGGCGCGGGCGGCCGATGCGGGAACCCGGCTCCTTGATCATCTCGGTCCACTGGGCGATCCAGCCCGGCAGCCGGCCGAGGGCGAACAGGACCGTGAACATCTCGGTCGGGAAGCCCATGGCCCGGTAGATCAGGCCGGTGTAGAAGTCGACGTTCGGGTAGAGGCTGCGCGAGACGAAGTAGTCGTCGGAGAGCGCGTGCTCCTCCAGCTTCAGCGCGATGTCCAGCAGCTCGTCGGACTTGCCGAGAGCGGACAGCACGTCGTGCGCGGCGGCCTTGATGATCTTGGCACGCGGGTCGAAGTTCTTGTAGACCCGGTGGCCGAAGCCCATCAGGCGGACGCCGTCCTCCTTGTTCTTCACCTTGCGGATGAAGGAGTCGACGTCGGAACCGGCGTCGCGGATGCCCTCCAGCATCTCCAGCACCGACTGGTTGGCGCCGCCGTGCAGCGGGCCCCACAGGGCGTTGATGCCGGCCGAGATCGACGCGAACATGTTCGCCTGCGACGAGCCGACCAGGCGCACGGTGGAGGTCGAACAGTTCTGCTCGTGGTCCGCGTGCAGGATGAGCAGCTTGTCCAGGGCGGAGACCACGACCGGGTCCAGCTCGTACTCGTCCGCCGGCACCGAGAAGGTCATGCGCAGGAAGTTCTCGACGTAGCCGAGGTCGTTGCGCGGGTAGACGAACGGGTGGCCGATCGACTTCTTGTATGCGTACGCCGCGATCGTCGGCAGCTTCGCGAGCAGCCGGATCGTGGAGAGGTCGCGCTGCTTCTCGTCGAACGGGTTGTGGCTGTCCTGGTAGAAGGTGGAAAGCGCCGAGACCACCGAGGACAGCATGGCCATCGGGTGGGCGTCGCGGGGGAAGCCCTTGTAGAAGTTCTTGACGTCCTCGTGCAGCAGGGTGTGCCGCGTGATGTCGTTCTTGAACGTCGAGAGCTCGTCGACGGTGGGCAGCTCACCGTTGATCAGCAGGTACGCCACCTCGAGGAAGGTGGAGCGCTCGGCCAGCTGCTCGATGGGGTAGCCGCGGTACCGGAGGATGCCCGCCTCGCCGTCGAGGTAGGTGACCGCGGATTTGTACGCGGCCGTGTTGCCGTACCCGCTGTCCAGGGTCACCAGACCGGTCTGGGCGCGGAGCTTCCCGATGTCGAAGCCCGTGTCGCCGACGGTGCTGTCGACCACCGGGTAGGTGTACTCGCCGTCGCCGTACCGCAGTACTACAGAGTTGTCGCTCACGTCTTCCCTCACCGACGTAGTGCCTCATCTTCGAGGTGCCCTGACTGTCTCTACCATCCCCCATTTGGCTCAGGAGAGTGCACTCGGGGTCGACCATTGGGCCTATCGGCGGCACTCAGTGCCGTCAATCTGCTCATCCTGCCCCCTCGGAGGGTCATCCGGAAGAGCTCTGTGACCTTTGCGACTCGTTTGATCGATCATTTCCGCCGAGGCGGAAGTCCAGAGCCGTGCAGCGCCGTCCGGCGGACACCGTGCGCACCGCCTGCCCGATCGCCCTGCGTGAACCGACGAGGACCACCAGCCGTCTGGCCCGGGTGACCGCCGTGTACAGCAGGTTCCGCTGGAGCATCATCCAGGCCCCGGTGGTGACCGGAATCACCACGGCGGGATACTCGCTGCCCTGGGAGCGGTGGATGGTCACCGCGTACGCGTGGGCCAGTTCGTCCAGTTCGTCGAATTCGTACGGAACCTCCTCGTCCTCGTCCGTCAGCACGGTCAGGCGCTGGTCGACGGGATCGAGCGAGGTGACGACGCCCACGGTGCCGTTGAAGACACCGTTCTTCCCTTTCTCGTAATTGTTGCGGATCTGGGTGACCTTGTCGCCGACGCGGAAGACCCGGCCGCCGAACCGCTTCTCCGGCAGGTCGGGCCGTCCCGGGGTGACGGCCTGCTGGAGCAGTCCGTTGAGCGCGCCCGCGCCGGCCGGTCCCCGGTGCATCGGGGCGAGCACCTGGACGTCCCGGCGCGGGTCCAGCCCGAACCTGGCGGGGATCCGCCGCGCGGCCACGTCGACGGTGAGCCGGCCGGCGGCCTCGGTGTCGTCCTCGACGAAGAGGAAGAAGTCCTTCAGCCCGTCGGTGAGGGGGTGCTGCCCCGCGTTGATCCGGTGCGCGTTGGTGACGACGCCGGACTGCTGGGCCTGCCGGAAGACCCGGGTGAGCCGGACGGCCGGGACCGGGCTCCCGTCGGCGAGCAGGTCCCGCAGCACCTCCCCGGCCCCCACGCTGGGCAACTGGTCCACGTCCCCGACGAAGAGCAGGTGGGCGCCCGGCGGCACCGCCTTCACCAGTCTGTTGGCCAGCAGCAGGTCCAGCATCGACGCCTCGTCCACGACCACCAGGTCGGCGTCGAGCGGCCGGTCCCGGTCGTAGGCCGCGTCCCCGCCGGGCTTCAGTTCCAGCAGCCGGTGCACGGTGGACGCCTCGGCCCCGGTCAGCTCGGACAGCCGCTTGGCCGCGCGGCCGGTCGGTGCGGCCAGCACCACCTTGGCCCGCCGGGCCCGGGCCAGCTCCACGATCGAGCGGACGGTGAACGACTTGCCGCAGCCGGGGCCGCCGGTCAGCACCGCCACCTTCTCGGTCAGCGCCAGCCTGACGGCCGCCTCCTGCTCGGGCGCGAGGTCGGCGCCGGTGCGCGCCCGGAGCCAGCCGAGCGCCTTGCCCCAGTCCACTCCCCGGAAGCCCGGCATCCGGTCCTGGTCCGTCCGCAGCAGCCGCAGCAACTGGCCGGCCAGGGACAGCTCGGCGCGGTGGAAGGGCACGAGGTAGACGGCGCTGACGGGCTCCGCGCCGCCTTCCGGTCCGGGCACCCGCTCCCGTACGACCCCCGGGTCGGCCCCTTCCTCCGGGGGCTCGGACAGTTCGGCGAGGCACTCGATGACCAGCCCGGTGTCGACCTGGAGGAGCTTGACGGCGTCGGCGATCAGCCGCTCCTCGGGCAGGAAGCAGTTCCCCTGGTCGGCGGATTGCGAGAGCGCGTACTGGAGGCCGGCCTTCACGCGCGCGGGGCTGTCGTGCGGGATGCCGACCGACTGGGCGATCTTGTCGGCGGTGAGGAAGCCGATGCCCCAGACGTCGGCGGCGAGCCGGTACGGCTCCTCCTTCACGACGGAGATCGACGCGTCGCCGTACTTCTTGTAGATCCGCACGGCGATGGAGGTCGACACCTCGACGGTCTGGAGGAAGAGCATGACCTCCTTGATCGCCTTCTGCTCCTCCCAGGCGTCGGCGATCTTCCTGGTCCGCTTGGGACCGAGTCCGGGCACCTCGATCAGCCGCCCGGGCTCCTCCTCGACGACGCGCAGGGTGTCCAGCCCGAAGTGCCGGGTGATCCGGTCGGCGAAGACGGGCCCGATGCCCTTCACCAGCCCGGACCCCAGATAGCGCCGGATGCCCTGGACGGTGGCGGGCAGGACGGTCGTGTAGTTCTCCACGTGGAACTGCCTGCCGTACTGCGGGTGCGACCCCCAGCGGCCCTCCATCCGCAGGGACTCCCCCACCTGGGCGCCGAGCAGCGCGCCCACCACGGTGAGGAGGTCCCCGGCGCCCCTGCCGGTGTCGACCCGGGCGACGGTGTAGCCGTTCTCCTCGTTGGCGTACGTGATCCGCTCCAGTACGCCCTCCAGTACGGCGAGCCGCCGCTCACCGGACTCCGTCCCCGCCTGTTGCGCCATGATCCGACCGTACCCGCCGACTCTGACAGCGGTGGCGCGGTCCTCCTCCCGGCGGACGCCCCGGCCGGCCGCACGGACCGCAGGGATCGGCTTCCGCCATTCACGGTACGGAAGTTGACCGATACTGCACCCCCCGCGTCCGCGATGCGTACGCCCCCGGCGCGACGGGTGCGGCCGGAGGCGGCCGGGGCGGCGGGCCCCCGGCCGGCGGAGGCGGGACGTCCTCTTGCCGACACCCCGGCCCGGTTTGTGACCAACCAGGGGAGATTTACCGCGCAAAGGGCACGTAACCACACGTTACCTTCACCATGCACCGGTCCAACCGGGGCCGGACCACCCCACTGCGGCCTGCCAAGACCGCATCGAACCGGGATGAACACAACAGGCCAATATCCGGATCGGCCTTGTCGACGCCCTCCCCCGGGATCCAGACTCGCTGCTGCACGACGAATGGCCGTTCGGGCACTTTCTAAGGCTTCGAGCGGATTTTCCCCACATGCCGCTCTTTTCGGCATGTTCCGCGCCGCCCTTCCGGTGGCGCGTTCCGGTCTCCACCTTCCTCCGAAGGGAGTTCGTCATGTCCCGTATGCCGAACCAGCAGGACGCCCTGGAGCTCCAGGACCTCGACGCGGACCTGGACCTCACCGACCTGACCGTGACCTCGCTGCGCGACACCGCGGCGCTGCCCGAGAACGGCGCCTCGTGGGGCTCCTGCTCCTGCCAGGGCTCGTCGTCCTGTGCGCAGCCGACGACGGACACGCCGAACCTCTGATCCGCACCCGTCCGCGCACGCCCTTCGAACTGAGAGGCTCCACATGCCTGAGTACGACGAGGACCTTCTCGCCCTCGGGGACCTCGACCTCGGCGAGCTGACCGTCACCGCCCTACGGGACACCGTGGCGCTGCCCGAGACGGGCGCCTCCGGCGGAGTGAGCTCCTGCTCGTGCGGCTCCTCCTCGTGCGCCCAGCCGAGGCTGCCCGACATGCCCTACTAGCCCACCGGTGCACCCCCCGGCCTCGCGTTCCACGAGGCCGGCGGACCACAGCCCGTGCGGCCGGCCGGCTCGTCCCATCGACCGGCCGGCCGTACGACCCGGCCCGCGTCCCGCGCCGGTACGCCTCCGTCCGTTATGTGCGTCTGCCGTGCGGCGAAGGCGAGTGCGACTTCCGTACGGCTTCCGCGTCCTCCGTCCGGTTCATCCGCGTTCCGTCCGGCCGGTGCGTCCGCCGTCCGGTGCGCCGTCCCCGTCCCCGTCCGAGCCGTACGCCGGGAGTTCCGTCATGCCGTACCCCGTCCCGCACCCAGCCCCGGTGCGCGTGCCGCCGCCCGGCGGGGCCGGTCCGGGGGAACCGGGCGACCGGACCGCGCCGTACGCCCTCGTCCGGACGACCGTGCTCCCCTACCCCGCCGAGACCGCGCCCGGCGCCGAGGTGCGGGCCCTGCTCGCCCGGCTCACCGGGCTGGCCGCCGAGGAAGCCGCCCTGCGGGCCGCCCTGTGCGACGACCTGTTCGCCGCGCGCGCGGGCCACGACGAGGAGTTCCACCGCCGGGTGGTCCTCCCGCTCCGCCGCGACCTGCACAACGACCGGGAGCCCCGCCCCGCCCTCCTCGGCCGGCTCGGCACCCTGCCCGACCGGGTGCCCCGGCTCGCCGACTGGCTCGCCCTGCGCGAAGCGCGCGCCCGGCTGCTCGACGGACTCGCCCTCGCGGGCCCGGCCGCCCTGACCGCCGAGCGCGCCGCGCTCGCCGGCCTCTGCCGCTCGCCCGCCTTCACCCGGGCCGTCGCACTGAGCAGCGCCGACCTGCTGCGGGCGGTCGGCAGGGCGGGCCGGGGCGAGACAGGGCGGCGGGCGCGCAAGGAGGAGCCCTCGGTCCTGCGGCACGCCCTGCGGGCCAGCACGAAGACCAGCCCGCTGTCGTGGTTCACCGCCGTGGGCTGGGCGGCCGACCCCACCGCGTCCGCACCGGAAGCCCCGGGGAGGGAATCGCAGTCGGCCTCCGTGACCGGGGCGGGGGCCGCCGCGCCCGTGGTGCCCGTCGTGCCCGTCGTGCCCGTCGTCGAGGAGAACCGCACGCTCGTCGCCGCGCTCACCGCGGCCCTGCTCGACGAGCCCCGCCGCCGTCACGCCCTCCCGCACCGCATGACGAGCACCGCCGCGGTGGCCGACGGACGGGCCCGCTTCGCCCGCGTGGAGGCGCTGTTCGCCGGGGGCCGGTACCTGGTCACCCGCGAGGACGAGGCCGAGGTGGCCGCCCGCCCGGCGCTGGACACGCTGGCCGCCGTCCTCGCCGACGGCCCGCTCGGTCTCGGCACGCTGACCGCCCGGCTCGCGGCCGCCCTGGGGCGCACGGCGGAGGACTCCGCCGTCGCGGGTTTCGTGGACCGTCTCGCCGACTCGGGGCTGCTCGTCCCCGCGGACCCCGTCGACCCGCAGCACCCGGCCCCGCTGCGCGCGCTCGCCGGATGGCTGCGGCAGTGGCCCGCGGACACCGCCCTGGCGGACCGGGTCGCCCGGCTCGGCGACGACACGCGGCGGTTCGCGCAGACGCCCGCCGCCGAACGCCCCGCCCTGCTCGACGCGCTGGCCGGGCGCTGGCACGCCCTGCTCGCCGACACCGGCCGGCCCGTCCCGCCGGACGCGGCACCGCTGACGGTCCTCACCGAGGACGCCGTCGCCCCCGCGCCCCTGGCCCCCCGGCGCCCGCCGGCCGCACCGGCCGCGGGCGGGTGCTCCGGTGGCTCCGGGGATTCCGGCCGGCCGCCGTACGGGGACCGGGCCGCCGAGGACCGGCCCGCCGAGTACGACCCGTTCACCCCCGACGACCACGACGCACTCGCCGAACTCACCGCGCTGGCCGAGCTGTTCGACCTGGGGCACGTGATGAGCCGGGTCGCCCGGGACCGTTTCGTCGCCCGCTACGGGGTGGGCGGTGTCTGCCGCGACCCCTGGGACTTCGGTGCCGACACCGCGGCCGCCTGGGAGGAGTCCGGCCGGCTGGTGGGCTTGCGGTCCGACGATCCCGGCCTGCCGCCCGGACTGGCCGGACTCGCGCGGCTGCGCGAGGAGTTCGCCGCCCTGGCCTGGCAGGCGGCGGGACCGGCCGGGGCCGGCCCGGCGGACTGTGCCGTCCTGCCGGCCGGCCCGGTCCGCGCCCTCGCCTGCCGCCTGCCCGACTGGACGGCCGCCCGGCCGCTCAGCTACTCCCACTTCGTCCAGCGGTCCCACGAGGACGGCCTGCTGTGCGTCAACCACGTGTACGGCGGCTGGGGCCGGTTCACCAGCCGCTTCCTCGGCGCCCTGCCCGCGGACGCCGCCACCGCGGTCGCCGAGCGCGTCCGGCGCGGCCTCGGCGCGGACGCGCGGGCGGCCCAGGTCCGGCCGGTGGGCGGGTTCAACGCCAACCTCCACCCGCTGCTGCTCGCCGAGGAGATCGGGCCCGACCGCGGCCGGACCGCCCTCGCCGAGGCGGACCTCGACCTCGTCCACGATCCGGTGAGCGACCGGCTGCGCTTGCGCGTACGGGCGACCGGGGACCCGCTGGACGTCCTCTACCTGGGCTTCCTCGCCCCCATCATGCTGCCCCGGCGGCTCGGGCCGTTCCTCTCCGACCACCCCGAGGGGGTGGTCGACTTCCGCCCGCTGCTGCCCCGGCACACCCTGCCGGCGCCCGGCGGCGAGGTGGTGCGCACCCCGCGGCTGCGCCACCGCCACCTGGTGCTGGCCCGGCGCCGCTGGCGCCTCGGCCCGGGTGTGCTCGGCGCGCTGCGCGCCGACCTCGCCGCGGCGGAGGGCGAGGTTCCGGCCGCCGCGGTGGCCCGCTGGCGGGCCCTGCTCGGCCTTCCGGAGCAGGTGTTCCTGCACCCGGTCCCGCGGCCCCCGGCCGGACGCGCGGTCGACGACTTCCTCGCGCGGCTGCGCGCGCCCAAGCCGCAGGCGCTCGACCTGGGCAACGCCCTGCACCTGCGCTGCCTGGGCGCCTGGCTGGCCCGGCACGCCGAGGGCGTCGTCCTGGAGGAGGCCCTGCCCGTCTTCGGCGGCCGGGACCGGCCCGTCCGTGCCGTGGAGTCCGTCGTCGAGACGTACCGCCCGGCGCGCCGCCGTACGGCGGGCCCCGACACGTCCCGACCCGCCACCCCGCCCGCACCCCGCCGAGGAGGCACCCGATGAACGCCCCGGCCGGCCCCGCGCCGCAGGACGCCCGAACGGCCGCACCCCCGGCCACCTCCGCGGCCGCTTCCCCGGACCCGGACGTGCCCGGTGCCGCCGGGGCGGTCGACGTCGTCCTCTACGACTACCGCGAGGACAAGGCGCCGCTGCTGCGCGAGGCGGTGCTGCCGGCGGCCCGGCGGGCCGCCGCCGAAGGACTGACCGCGCACGTCGAACGGCACTGGCTGCACGGTCCGCACGTCCGGGTCCGGCTGCGCGGCGCACCCGGGCGGACGGCCGCGGCGGCCGAGCGCACCGCGGCCGCCCTGCGGGCCTGGGCGGCCGCGCACCCCCCGGCCGCACGCGCCACCGAGGCCGAACTCCTCGCCCGGGCCGAGGTGGCCGGGCGCACGGAGCTGATCCCGCCGCCGTACGGCCCGCTCACCCCCGACGGCACGGTCCGCGTCGAACCGGTGGACCAGTCGTCCCTGCACGCCCTGATCGGACCCGACGGGGTCCGGCTCCGCGACGACCTGCTGGTGCTGGGGCTGCCCGCGCTCGACGCCGGGTGCGCGTTCCTCGGCCGGCACGGTGACACCCCCGCCGCCCGGGTGCAGCTCGCGGTCGCGGCGCTGGCCGCGCACGCCGCCGCGCATCCGGAGGGGCTGGTCGGCGGTCACTACTCGTTCGTCTCGCACCTGGAGGACTTCCTGGTGTACGAGGATGCGGACGGGCGGCTGCGGGCCGCCTTCGAACGCCGCTGGGAGGCCACCGGGCCCGCCGTCACCGCCCTGGTCGGGCGGATCACGGGCGGCGGGGCGGCCGGCTGGGAAGGCGTCTGGGCCGGCTGGTCCGCCGAGGCGTGGCGCATCGCGGCGGAGCGGTTCGCGGCGGGCGCGGACTTCGCCGGCGACCCGCTCGAGTACCGGGACCGGGCGGCGGCGCTCGGCGACCGGACGGTGGCCGACCGCTGGAACCAGGACGTGCGCACCCGGTACAGCGAGTTCCACCGCCGGCTGCACCGCTCGGACCCGCGGGGCACGATGTGGAGCCGTCCCGACTACCTGATCTACCGGGCCTGTACGAACGCGCTGTACCGGCTGTTCGCGATCTGCGACGTACGGCCGGTGGAGCGGTACCTCGCCGCGCACCTGGTCGTGCGCACGGTCCCGGAACTCACCGGGCACACCTGGCAGGACCGCGTCGACGAGGTGATCGCCGCGGTGGAGGGCGCCTCATGACCACCGCCCAGGCCGCGACGGCGGACCCGGGACCGGAGCCTCGGGCGGGTGACGAGCCGTCCGCGGGCGGGGAGTCCGCCGCGCCCGGCGATGCCTCCGGCGCGGCCACGGCAGCGCCGGACGTGACACTGCGGCTGCGGCCGGGTGTGGCGGTCACCCCGCTGCTCGCGGGTCTGCACCTGCGCGGCCGTGGCGCCGGCGTCACGCTGGAGGGCAGCCGCGCGCTGCCGGCCCTGTGGCGCCTCCTCGCGGACCGGCTGGCCCTGGACGGCGAGTCGCCGGAAAACGGTGGCGGGGAGGGTGCCGGTGACGCCGGTGGCGTCGAGGGCACGGGGCATGCGGAAGACCTGGCCGGGTCACAGGGGACGGCGGCGGCGAGCGAGCGGCCCGGTCCGCGGGTGGAAGCCGCGCTGGCCACGCTCACGGACCGGCTGCGTGAGCACGATCTGGTGGTCGAGCACCCGGCCGGTGCCGAACTCCCGCCCTGGCCGGGCTCCTCGGCCGCCCGCCCCGCGGACGCCGCCCGGGCGATCCGGGCCGCGCGGCCGGTCGTCGCCACCGCCGACCCGGGGGGCCCGCTCGGCGTGAGCCTCGTACGGGCGCTCCGCCACGCGGGGGCGAGCCCGCGGGTCACCGCCGACGACCGGCTCCCCGCCGGACGGGCCGTGGTCACCGCCGGTACGCCGTCCGGAGTGCTGGCGCTGGCCGTGGCCTGCGACGCCGACGAAGGTTTCGTGACCGCGCCGGGGCCGCCGGACCGCGCCCGCACCGACGCCGCCGCCCTCGCCGCCCGTCTGGACATCGGTACCGGCATCGACACCGGTACTGGTATCGGTTCCGGTACCCGTACGGGCATCGGTACCGGCACGCCGACGTGGCCGCCCGGCGGTTCCGCCACCGAGCGGTCGCGGCCGGCCGCTCCGCACCCGGCTCCACCCCCGGTTCCGTCCCCGGCGCATGTCGCACTGCTGGCCGGGGCCGCGGTCGGGCGGCTGCTCGCGGCCGTCGCCGGTCTCCCCGACCCCGCCGCCCCGCACGAGGAGGCCTCCGGCGCGGCGGCGGCCGGGCATCCGGCCGTGCTGATCGCCCGGGCCGAGCCGCCCGGGGCGGCGTACCACCCGTGGGCCGCCGCTCCGCGCGCCGCTCGCCGGGAACCGGACGCCCCGCCCGCGCCGGACCTGGCCGAAGCCCTGCGCCGGATCACGGCCCTGGGCGATCCGCGGCTCGGCGTGCTCGACGCGCCGCTGCCCGGGGGGCTGCCGCAGCTCCCCGCCTCGCTCGTCTCCTGCCGTACCCCCGCGGGTCCGCTGTTCGCCGGGGCCGTACGGGCGGACCTGGCCCGGCTGGAAGCGGCCTGCCGGGCCGCCGAACTCGCCCTCGGCGACGGCACGTCGGTCCCGGTGGTCGGCGCGGGACCCGGCCACGCCCACGGCCGGGCGCTGCGCCGTGCCGCGCTGGCCGCCACCCCGGCAGCGACCGGGCCGGGGACCGTCACCGGCCTCGCGGACGACGCCCTGCGCTCGCATCCCCAGGCCCGCCACTGGTGGACCGCGCTGACCGAGCGCATGGACCGCTCCGCCGAGCTGTCGGTCCGGCCGCTCGGCACCGGGGAGGCCCACGTGGCCGTCGTCCGGGTCCGGCCGGACCAGGACGGCACCCCCGCGCTCCCCGCCACGGTGAGCCACGCGGTCGAGGCCACCGCGGCCGACGCCGTGGCACTCGCCGCGCTCGGCGCGGTCACGCGCGCGATGGCCGCGCGGCAAACGCCGGAACCGGCCCTGCACACCGCGCTCGACGGCGCAGCCGCCCCGCTCGCCGCGGCCGGCGTCGAGACGGCCGGCTGGGCGGACGAGGGCTGGACCGACACCTGGCTGGCCGGGATCGCCGCCCGGGAACCGGCCCTGCGCGCCGGTCTGGAGCGCCTGACCGGCCTGCGCCCGACCCCCTGGCGCGGCACCGGACACCATCCCCTCGCCGACGCCCTGCACGCATCCGGATTCACGGTCCTGACCGGACCGGGAGGCCCCGCATGAACACCGCCGACCCGTACCCGCTCCCCCTCCCCGGGGCCGTGCCCGTCCTCGACCCCGCGGTGGCGCTGGCGACCGTCGAGGGCTCCGCCGTCGTGCGGCTGACGGCGTGGGACCTCGGACTGGCCGAGCGGCTGAGCCGGCACGCCCTGGCGCACCCGGTGCGGTTCGTGCCGGTGCGCGAGGACGGCGCGCTGACCGTGATCGGGCCCGTGCTCCACCCCGGCGCGCGGGCGTGCGCCGGCTGCGCGGAGTACCAGCGGCTGGCCACCGCGGGCGGCCGGGTGCCGTGGGGCAGCCCGCGGCTGGCGCTCGGCGGCACCGGGACCCCGCCGCTGGCCGAGGCGGCGCTCCGGCTCGCGACGGACCTGCTGGCGGCCACCCCGCACGCCGCCCCCGGCACCCCCGCTCCGGACGCCCCCGCCCCGGACACCGGCGACGGCCGGGCCGTGGTCCACATCCTCCAGGGCGACCGGTACACCTGGTCCACCCACCGCGTCCGGCCGGTCGGCGGCTGCCCGGTCTGCCGGCCGCTGCCGGACGACTCCCCCGCCGCCGCCCGGGTGCCGGACGGCCCGCGCCCACTGCCCGACCCGGCGGTGCTGCGCGGCCCCAATCCCCGAACCTCCACGGAGAGTCTGCGGACCGAACTGCACGACGAGCGGTTCGGCCCGGTGCGCCGGCTCTTCCGGACCGAGGACTCCGCGTTCGCGCTGACCACCGCCTGGGTGACGGACGGCCGCGCACTCGACGACGGCGGCTACGGCCGGTCGGGGGACTTCCGGTCCAGCGAACGCGTCGCCCTCTTCGAGAGCGTGGAGCGGCTCGCCGGGATGCGGCCCACCGGCCGCCGTACCGTGCTGCGCGCCTCGTACGCCGACCTCGCCGCGGCGGGCGCGACCGCCGTGCTCGACCCCGTCCGGCTCGGTCTGCCGGACCCCGAGTTCGACGGCCATCCGGCCCGCCGGACCGTCCCGTACGCCCCGGACCTCGTGCTCGACTGGGTGTACGGCTGGTCCCTCACCGGGCGCCGCGCGCTGGCGGTGCCCGAGCACGTGGCGTACTGGGACGTCCCGGGACCGGACCGGCCGCGCGTGGTGTACGAGTCCTCGAACGGCTGCGGGCTGGGCAACAGCCCCCAGGAGGCGGTGCTGTACGGGCTGTTCGAGGTCGCCGAACGCGACGCCTTCCTGATGGCCTGGTACGCGCGCACCCCGCTGCCACGGATCGCCCTACCCGGTGACGACCCGGAGGTCACCGCCCTCGCCGACCGGGCCGCGCTGCTGCGCTACCGTCTGGTCCTGCTGGACGCGACCAACGACCTGGGCGTTCCCGCGGTGGTCTCGCTGTGCCGTTACGAGGGCACGCATCCCGACGCCCCGCGCGCGTTCCTGGCCGCCGGCGCGCACCACGACCCCCGGGTCGCGATCCGTTCGGCGGTGGCCGAAGTGGTCACCAACGTGCAGGAGGCCGCCCGCCGTTCGGCGCCGGGCGGGCCCCGGGACCCCGATCGGCTGCGGCCGATGCTGGACCGTCCCGAGCTGGTGCTGGACCTGGACGACCACGTGGGCCTGAACACCCTGCCGGAGGCGCAGCACCGGCTGGACTTCCTGTTCGCCGAGACCGCGGAGGCGCCGTGGCAGGAGCGCTGGCCGGGCGCGCCGGAGCCGGTGGCCGACCTGACGCCGCTGCTGGAGCGGACCGTGGAGCGGCTGGCCGCGCAGGGTCTGGAGGTCGTCGCGGTCACCCAGGACGAGCCGGGTGTCCGGGACCGGCTGGGGCTGCACTGCGCCAAGGTGATCGTCCCCGGCACGCTGCCGATGACCTTCGGGCACGTCAACCGCCGTACCACGGGCCTGGACCGGCTGCTGGACGTGCCGCACCGGCTGGGCCGTACGCCCCGGCCGCCGCGCCGCGACGAACTGCCCCTTGACCCCCACCCTTTCCCGTGAGCCCGTGAATGCCGTGAGCCCGTGAGCCCGTGAATGCCGTGAGTTCCGAGAAGCCAGTGACGCCAGTGAAGCGAATGAGGACGCGATGACGACCGCCCGCCCCCGCCCGGCCGCCCCCGGGACCGTGTCCACGTCCGTGACCGCGTCGGCGTCGGCGTCGGCGTCGGCGTCGGCGTCCGACGGTGACGGACACCCCTGGCACAGCCTGCACCTCGCCCTGCACTGCGGCGGCGCGGAGACGGACGCCTTCGTCACCGACGACCTCGCCCCGCTGATGGACCGCCTGACCGCGGATCCGCGCGCCGCCTGGTTCTTCATCCGCTACGGCGAGGGCGGCCCGCACCTGCGGATCCGGTTCCGGGGCCCGCTGCCCGGCGACGCCGTGGCCGAACTGCGGTCCGCCCTGGCCGAGTCGGCCGCGGGCCGGGCCGCGGAGTTCACCGGCCCCTGGCCGTCCCGGCACGGCGAGGTGCGCGAGGTGCCGTACGTGCCCGAGACCGAGCGGTACGGCGGTCCCGCCGCGCTCCCCCTCGCCGAGGAGGTGTTCGCCCACTCCACCCGCGCGGCCGTCGAGGCCCTGCGCGCGACCCCGGACCGGGCCGCCCGGCTGCCGCTCGCCCTGGACATCGCCCACGCCACCGCGCACGGGCTCGGCCTCGACGAGTTGCGGGCCGCGGGCTGGCTGCGGCGGCACGCCGCCTCCTGGCGCTGGATCAGCGAGGTGGAGCCGCTGCCCGGGGCCGCCGTCCACTCCCGCGTGAACGCGGTGTTCGCCCGCCAGCGGACCAGCCTGGTCCGGCGCGCGCGGGCGCTGCGGGCCGCCCTCGACGCGGGCACGGCGGCGCCCTGGCTGGCCGAGTGGGCGGAGCGGGTCGGCGCGGCGGACACCCGGTTGCGCGACGCCCTGCCCGCGGAGGAGGCCGCCCGCCGCGCACCCTGGGTGTGGGCCTCCCACCTGCACATGCTGTTCAACCGGATCGGCGTGACCCCGGACGAGGAACGGGCCGTCTGCCGTCTCGCCGCCCGCACGCTGCTGGAGACGGAGGACGAGCCGGGGTTCTTCCCGTCGGGACACCGGGCGGCCGACTACCAGTACCTGGAGCGCAGCAAGTTCCAGGTCGGCCGGCCCGAGGACACCGCGCTGCGCGACCTGCCCGCGCGCCCGGACCCCACGCCCGCCCAGTTGGCCGCCGAAGTCCCGCTTCCGGCGGCTCCGTTGCCGGAACTGACGCTCACCGAGGCGCTGCACCGGCGCGGTTCCGTGCGCGGGCCGCTGTACGGGCCGCTGGACGCGGAGACCCTGGGCGGGGTGCTGTGGTCGGCGTACGCCGAGAGCCACACGACCCGTCAGCCGTCGGCCGACGGGTCCGAGCGCACGTTCCGGCACCGCCCCTACCCCAGCGCCGGCGCCCTCTACAGCGTGCGGGTGCGCCTGGTCGCGCTGGACGTCGCGGGGCTGCCCGCGGGCACGTACCACTGCGTGCCGGAGCGCCGCGCCCTGCTGCCCATCGGCCCGGCACCGGCCGTCGCCGACCTGAAGGCGCTCTCCTCGTACCTCTCCCGGCCCGCGGACGACCCGGACGCGGTGGGCGTCGACGAGGCCCCGGCGGTCCTCGCGGTCCACCTCGACCTCGGCCTGCTGCGCCGCCGCTACGGCCTGCGGGCGCTGCGGCTGGGCCTGCTGGAGGCCGGCCACCTCGCGCAGACGCTGCTGCTCACCTCGGCGGCGTTCGGGCTGTCCACGCTTCCGCTGGGCGGCCTCCACGACGACCTGACCCACGAACTCCTCGCCCTCGACGACCTCGACGAGCCGGTCCAGTACCTGCTGCCCCTGGGCCGCACCACCAGGCCCCGGGACCGGTTCGCCGAACCGGCCGCCTACCGCACGTCGACGTAGTCGGCGACGGAGACGGACGGCGCGTTCACCGCGTCACCGGCGTAGGTGAAGCGGTAGTAGCCGTCGTACCCGACGGTGGTGAGCTTGCCCGTGACGGTGATGGTCCTGCCCTTGCGGACCGGCTCCGGGGAGGCGTTGCCCCGCGGTGAACATCCGAGGTCCGCCGGCCGTACGCCCCGCGGATCGCCGCGTGATGCGGCGGCAGGGGGGCGAGCGGCCGGGCCCCCGACGGAGCGGGCCTCGGAGGCCGGCCGGCGCCGGTACCGAGCACCCGGATGCGGGCGGGGGCCGTCTCGTGACGTGATCGGCCGGTGCCTTAGGGGCGGGTGCCCCGCGGCCCCTGCTTCAGGGCTTCGAGAAAGGCGGCGAAGGCGGGAACGGGGAAGGTGAGGACGGCGCGAGCGGGCGCCTTGGAGTCGCGGACGGCTGTGTGGGTGGGAGCGTTGGCTATCTCCACACACTCATTGCCGTCGCCCTCGCCCGAGTAGGAGGACTTCCGCCAGTTGACGGGCATGGTCACGGTAAGTTTCACAGCTCCTTGGCCAGTCGGCGGATGAAGTCGCGCGACTCGACAGGTTCGAGTGACACGGCCTCCACCATACGGAAGCGTGTCCTATAAATATTGAGCTGGGCCTCGGAATCGACCAGAACTGTGCCGTGGGGCGCATCCCGTACGACCGTGTCCAGCTTGGGCACCTGTCCACCGGCATACGTCATCGTGCTCGAAGCGGCGAAACCGTCCAAGTCCAAGGGAACGACACGAACGGTGACGTGTTCCGCTTCGGAGAGCTGGATCAGCCGGCCGAGCTGAGCCCTCTGGGTGGCGCGATCGCCGACCCTGATGCGCAGCGCCGCCTCATGGATCAGCGCCTTGTACGGGACTGTGATCCTCTGGCGCTCCTTACGGTGCTGGATACGCAACTCCAACTCCGCAGGTGTCAGTTCCGGCAGCCTGGAGGAGAAGACCGCGCGAGCGTAGTCCTCCGCCTGCAGCAGGCCCGGCACGTACAGGATCGCCACATGATGCAGGAACTCTGAGTGGTGCTCCAGCTCGGCGAGATCCAGGAACGACGTGGGCAACAGGCCCCGATACTCCTCCCACCATCCGCGAGACCGATCAGCGGCCATCGCCACCAGGGCGTCGATGAACGCCTCGTCCGTGCAGGCGTAGTGCGACGCGAGACGGCGCAAGCGTTTCTCACTCACTCCCGCGATGCCGGACTCGATCTGACTGATGACCGGAGCCGTCACCCCGAGCATGGCTGCCGCCTCGCGCGCCGTGAGGCCAGCCGCATCGCGCATCCTGCGCAGCTCGACCGCCAGCCGCAACTGCCGCGCTGTCGGCTGACTCCTCAACGCCATTGGTCACACCCCTCAACGCGTCGTCGGCAACTACTCGTTCGGATGTCACATTACGCGATCGGCTTGCATCGTTTAAACAATTAGCCCTACGTTCTGTGATGCAGCGCGCACACAGCAAAAGCGCACCGCGTCGTCCCGCCATGTCGACCGCGGCGATGCCATCGCGCGCAGATCCCCCCTTCACCAACGGAGTTGATGGCGCATGCCTGAAAGCGAGACCTGGGACTACACCCTCTGCATCCCCAACGACCTCAGAGCCGTCACCGTATGCCGCCATACCCTGCGCCTGATCCTGACGGCACATGGGCTGACCGGCCTGGTGGACACGGCGGAGCTGCTCGCCGCGGAGCTGGTCTCCAACGCCGTACGGCACACGAAGGGACCGGCGGCGCTGCGGGTGCGCCGTTCCCCGCAGGGACTGGTGTGGATCGGGGCCTGGGACACCGACCCGGAGCCGCCCGAGCCGCCGGTACCGCTGGAACTTGCTCTGGAGCGGGAGGACGGGCGGGGGCTCGGTCTCGTCATGACCTGCGCGGACCACTGGGGCTGGCGGCCGTCGGCCCGCTTCGGGGACCAGGGCAAATACGTCTGGTGCGAACTCTCCGCGGCCTAGCTCGTTGATCACGTCGTACGAAAGGAGAGCTGATGGTCGGCTCGTCACACGAGGCACTGCACCGCATCTTCCAGAAGGATCCGGCGCTGCTGACCCGGGCGTTACAGAGGGTGCTGCACGTGCCGTTCCCCGAACCCAGGGAGATCGCGGCGCTGAACGTGGACCTCACCGAGATCGAACCGGTCGAACGGCGCGTGGACACGCTCCTGCGGGCCGAGACCGACGAGGGCACCTACCTGCTCGTCGTCGAGTCACAGGGAAAGGTGGACGACCGCAAGCGGGGCAGCTGGCCGTACTACCTCTCCTACCTGTACGAGAAGTACCGCTGCGAACCCGTACTGATCGTGATCACCCAGAGCGGCGCCACGGCGAAGTGGGCCTCGCGGCCGATCCGGCTGGGCTTCCCCGGCTGGGAGTCGCTGACGGTGCGTCCGCTGGTGCTCGGGCCGGACAACGTACCGGTGATCGCGGATGAGCGGCAGGCCGAGCGGGACGTACCCCTTGCGGTGCTGTCGGCCATGACACACGGGCGTGGACCCCAGGCCCCGGCCATACTGGAGTCGCTGGCATCCGCTCTGCGGACCATCGACCCCGACAGCGCCGCGGTCTTCGTGCAGTTCGTCGACTCATGCCTGGCCGACCCCCAGGCGAAGCAGATGTGGAGGGACCTGATGACGGCAATCCAGTACTTCTGGCGACACCCCCTCGCCGAACAAGTACGCGAAGAAGGACGCGAACAAGGCCTTGAACAAGGACGCGTTCAGACTCAGCAGGAGATGACCCTCCGCATCCTGACGTGGCGCTGCATCCCCGTACCCGACTCCGTCCGCGAACGGGTCAACGCCTGCACCGACCTCGGCCAACTGGAGACCTGGGCCCAGCGAGCCCTCCACGCCACCGAGGCGACGGAGCTGTTCGACACCGAGTGAGGCGGAGGCGTGCCGCTCGGCCCTGGTGTCGCCGCAGGTGATACGAGCGCGGCGGCTCGCCGAGCGGGACACGTCCGCCGTCTCGGCACCGTGCCGCCGGGAAAAACCACTACCGCCCCCACCGGTGACGGCGGAGACTCGGTTCATGGATGACATGGGGGCGTTCCGGGAGGCGGTCACCGCGTGGGCGGCCGGCGGGCCCGACGGCCCCGCGCGTGAGCTGGCCGCGCGGCTGCCCGTGCGCGTGGCCGTCCTGCTCGAAGGGCCCAGTGACGCCGCCGCGGTCGACACCCTGGCCGCGCGGCGCGGCCGCGACCTCGCGGCGGAGGGGGTCTGCGTCCTGCCGATGGGCGGGGCCATGAGCGTCGGTCGCTTCGCCGGGCTCCTCGGACCGCTCGGGCTGGGGCTCCGCCTCGCGGGGCTGTGCGACGAGGCCGAGCGGCCCTTCTACGCCCGCGGCTGGGCACGGGCCGGCGAGGTCAGGCAAGCGTTCTTCGTCTGCGCGGCGGATCTTGAGGACGAGCTGATCCGCGCGCTGGGCCCGGCTCGGGTGGAGGAACTGGTCCGGGCGGAGGGCGACCTGCGGGCGCTCCAGACCTTCCTGCGCCAGCCCGCCCAGCAGGGCCGCACCGCACAGCAGCAGCTCAGACGCTTCTTCGGGACGAAGAAGGGCCGCAAGATCCACTACGGCCGGGTCCTGGTCGAGGCCCTCGACACCGACCGCGTACCCGCCCCGCTCGACGGGCTGCTCGCCGGCCTCTGACGGACCCCGCCCCGGGGGCACGGTCAGTGGCTCCGGATGCACGTCTCCGGGGCACGGTCAGTGGCTCCAAACGCACGTCCCCGGGGCACGGTCAGTGGCTCCGGACACGCGTCCCCGCGGGCCGGACGGGGGCCATGCGGGACCCGCGGCCACGGGGACGTACGTACACGTACGGCCGTACGCGAGCCCCCGCACCCCGGCGCCCCGCCCAACCTTCACTCGCCCCCGCCCACCCCAGGTCAGGCCGGCTGGAGCACGCAGGTGCCGACCACGTACCCGGTCACGCCGGACTTCGTGACCTTGACCCAGCGCGTGCTGGTGATGCCGCACGCCGTGTAGGAGCCGCCGTAGTACATCTGGCACGGCGACGACGCGGTCTCGCCCTTGTTCAGCTGGGCGAGGGCCGCGCCCCCGGTGCTCGTCCGGTCGCGGATGATCACCGTCTCCAGGGCCTTCGCGGTGCAGCTCGCCGCCGCCGTGTTCGGCCGGGCGACGGCGGGGGTGCCCGCGACGAGGGTCGTCCCGGCCAGTGCGGCGGCGGCCAGGGACGCACCGAGGATCCGGCGTGTGCGCATGTCTGCTGTTCCTCCCGTTCATTGGCGCGGGCATGCCACCCGCGCCGCCGGAGGACAGCCTAGATCGAGAACGGCCCCGGTCACGATCCGGTTTCGGGATGCGGGCAGGGGCTTGCCGTTCACCGTGTAATCGATTCCAATCTCCCCTGAAGCGATTGTGTAATCGTTTCCACGAATCCACGAGGAGGTGGAGCCGGCGATGGCGAGCATCAAGGACGTCGCCGCGGCGGCGGGGGTGTCCGTGGCCACCGTGTCACGGGTGCTGAACGCGCACCCGTCCGTCAGCGCCGACGCACGCACGCGCGTGCTGGCCGCCGTGGCCGAGCTGGGCTACCGCCCGAACGCCGTCGCCCGGTCCCTGCGCACCGACCAGACCCGCACCCTCGGCCTGGTCATCAGCGACGTGCTGAACCCGTACTTCACGCACCTGGCCCGCTCCGTCGAGGAGGAGGCCCGGGCACTCGGCTACAGCGTGATCATCGGCAACGCCGACGAACGGCCCGAACTCCAGGACCACCACGTACGGACCCTGCTCGACCGGCGGATCGACGGGCTGCTCGTCTCCCCCACCGACGGCGGTTCCCCCCTGATGCTGGACGCCGCGCGCGCGGGCACCCCGATGGTGTTCGTGGACCGGTGGATCCCCGGCCTGGACGTCCCCGTCGTACGGGCCGACGGACGGGCGGCCGTACGGGACCTCGTGGCCCATCTGTACGGGCTCGGGCGGCGGCGGCTCGCGATCATCGCGGGGCCCGCGGCCACCACCACCGGCAGCGAGCGCGTCGAGGCGTTCCGGACCGCGCTGGCCGAGTACGGTCTCGCGCTGCCGGACGCCTACACCGGCCAGGGCGACTTCCAGGCGGAGAGCGGACGGCGGGTCACCGAGGGCTTCCTCGACCTGCCGGAACCGCCCGAGGTCGTCTTCGCGGCCGACAACCTGATGGCGCTCGGCGCCCTGGACGCCGTACGCGCGCGCGGACTGCGCGTGCCGGACGACATCGCGCTGGCCGCGTTCGACGACATCCCCTGGTTCGTGCACACCGATCCGCCGGTCACCGCGATCGCCCAGCCGACGGGCGAGCTGGGCCGTCTGGCCGTACGCGCGCTGGTCGACCGGATCGAGGGGCGCGCCCCGCGCTCCGTCACCCTGCCCGCCCGGCTCGTCGTGCGTCGATCGTGCGGCGAGCCGGCCGACCCCACACCGTCCCCCTCCCCAGTGCAAAGGAGCACGTCGTGAGCAACCCGGACGAGTTGCTGCGCATCGAGGGCATCCGCAAGACCTTCCCCGGCGTGGTCGCGCTCGACAGCGTCGACTTCGACCTGCGCCGGGGCGAGGTCCACGTGCTGCTCGGTGAGAACGGCGCCGGCAAGAGCACGCTGATCAAGATGCTCTCCGGGGCCTACACGCCCGACTCCGGGCGGATCCTGGCCGGTGGCCGGGAGGTGCGCATCCACGGCGCCCAGGACGCCGAGCGGCTCGGGATAGCCACCATCTACCAGGAGTTCAACCTGGTGCCCGATCTGACCGTCGCCGAGAACATCTTCCTGGGCCGGCAGCCGCGCCGCTTCGGGATGATCGACCGGAAGCGGATGGAGGCCGACGCCGAGGCGCTCCTCGCGCGCGTGGGCGTGCGGGTCTCGCCCCGCGCGCGGGTGCGGGAACTCGGCATCGCGCGGCTCCAGATGGTGGAGATCGCCAAGGCGCTCAGCCTGGACGCGCGCGTCCTCATCATGGACGAGCCGACCGCCGTGCTCACCTCCGAGGAGGTCGAGAAGCTCTTCGCCATCGTGCGGTCGCTGCGCGCGGACGGCGTGGGCGTCGTCTTCATCACGCACCACCTGGAGGAGATCGCCGCCCTGGGTGACCGGGTCACCGTCATCCGGGACGGCCGCAGCGTCGGGCAGGTGCCCGCCGACACGCCCGAGGACGAACTCGTGCGGCTGATGGTGGGGCGCTCCATCGAGCAGCAGTACCCGCGCGAGCGGTCCGAGCGGGGGGCGGCGCTGCTCAGCGTCGAGGGGCTCACCCGCGACGGGGTCTTCCACGACGTGACCTTCGACGTGCACGCCGGCGAGGTGGTCGGCATCGCCGGTCTCGTCGGGGCCGGCCGGACGGAGGTCGTGCGCGCCGTGTTCGGCGCCGACCCCTATGACGACGGGGCCGTGCGGGTCGCGGGCGCCCGGCTGGGGCGGCACGACGTGAACGCCGCGATGGCGGCCGGGATCGGGCTCGTCCCCGAGGACCGCAAGGGCCAGGGGCTGGTGCTGGACGCCTCCGTCGCGGAGAACCTGGGACTGGTGACCCTGCGCTCGGCGACCCGGGCCGGGATCGTGGACCGCAAGGCGCAGTTCGCGGCGGCCGAGCGGATGGCCGGGCAGCTCGGGGTGCGGATGGCGGGCCTCGGGCAGCACGTGCGGACCCTGTCCGGCGGCAACCAGCAGAAGGTCGTCATCGGCAAGTGGCTGCTGGCCGACACCAAGGTGCTGATCCTCGACGAGCCGACGCGCGGGATCGACGTCGGCGCCAAGGTCGAGATCTACCAGCTGATCAACGAGTTGACCGCCGCCGGGGCCGCCGTACTGATGATCTCCAGCGATCTCCCGGAGGTGCTCGGCATGAGCGACCGGGTGCTCGTGATGGCCCAGGGCCGGATCGCCGGTGAACTCCCCGCAGGCGAGGCCACGCAGGACGCGGTGATGTCGCTCGCCGTCAGCACCCCCACGACCGAGAAGGAGGCCCCCCGTGGCCACTGACACGCTCAAGAGCAAGCCGGGCGCGAGTGGCGCCCCCGGGGCCCTGCGCCGGCTGCTCCTCGACAACGGCGCGCTCACCGCGCTGATCGTCCTCGTCATCGCCCTGTCGGCGCTGTCGGGCGACTTCCTGACGACGGACAACCTGCTCAACATCGGTGTGCAGGCGGCCGTGACGGCGATCCTCGCCTTCGGTGTGACGTTCGTGATCGTCTCGGCGGGCATCGACCTGTCGGTCGGCTCGGTGGCCGCGCTGTCGGCGACCGTGCTGGCCTGGAGCGCCACCCAGCACGGCGTGCCCGTCGTCCTGGCGGTCGTCCTCGCCGTGCTCACGGGCATCGCGGCCGGCCTGGTGAACGGTTTCCTCATCGCCTACGGCAAGCTGCCGCCGTTCATCGCGACGCTGGCCCTGCTGTCGGTGGGCCGCGGTCTCGCCCTGGTGATCTCGCAGGGCTCCCCGATCGCCTTCCCCGACTCCGTCTCGCACCTCGGGGACACCCTCGGCGGCTGGTTGCCGGTCCCGGTGCTGGTCATGGTGGTGATGGGGCTGATCGCCGCGCTCGTGCTCGGCCGGACCTACATCGGCCGGTCCATGTACGCGATCGGCGGCAACGAGGAGGCCGCGCGCCTGTCCGGCCTGCGGGTGAAGAAGCAGAAGCTCGCCATCTACGCGCTGTCCGGCCTGTTCGCCGCCGTCGCGGGCGTGGTGCTGGCCTCCCGGCTGTCCTCCGCGCAGCCGCAGGCCGCCGACGGCTACGAGCTGGACGCGATCGCCGCGGTCGTCATCGGCGGCGCCTCCCTGGCGGGCGGCACCGGCAAGGCGTCCGGCACGCTGATCGGCGCGCTGATCCTCGCGGTGCTGCGCAACGGCCTGAACCTGCTGTCGGTGTCGGCGTTCTGGCAGCAGGTCGTGATCGGTGTCGTGATCGCGCTGGCGGTCCTGCTGGACACCGTGCGCCGCAAGGCGGGGGCGACCCCGGTGGCCGCGGGCGCGGGCGGGCCCAAGGGGCGGCAGGCGGCGACGTACGTGCTGGCCGCCGTGGTGACCGTCGCCGTCGTCGGCGCCACCTCCTTCCTGCACGGCGGCTCGTCCGCGTCGACGAACCCGAGGCTGGGCCTGTCCCTGTCGACGCTCAACAACCCCTTCTTCGTGCAGATCCGCAAGGGCGCCCAGGCCGAGGCGGCGAAGCTGGGCGTGGACCTGACCGTCACCGACGCGCAGAACGACGCCTCCCAGCAGGCGAACCAGCTCCAGAACTTCACCAGCTCCGGTCTCGGCGCGATCATCGTCAACCCGGTGGACTCGGACGCGGCGGGCAACTCCGTGAAGGCTGCCGGCAAGGCGGGCATCCCGGTCGTCGCCGTCGACCGCGGCGTCAACAAGGCGTCCGTGAACACGCTGGTGGCCTCGGACAACGTCGCCGGCGGCGAGCTGGCCGCGAAGACCCTCGCCGAGAAGCTCGGCGGCCGGGGCCGGATCGTCATCCTCCAGGGGCAGGCGGGCACGTCGGCGGCCCGGGAGCGCGCGGCCGGCTTCGCGCAGGGCCTCAAGCGGTACCCGGGCATCCGGGTGCTGGCCCAGCAGCCCGCGGACTTCGACCGCACCAAGGGCCTCGACGTGATGTCGAACCTGCTCCAGGCCCACCCGGACGTGCAGGGCGTGATCGCCGCCAATGACGAGATGGCCCTCGGCGCGGTCAAGGCGCTCGGCTCCAAGGCCGGGAACTCCGTGCAGGTCGTCGGCTTCGACGGCACCCCGGACGGGCTGACCGCGGTCGGGGACGGCACGCTGTACGCGTCGGTCGCCCAGCAGCCCAGCCAGCTCGGCCGGATCGCCGTGGACAACGCCCTGAAGGCGGTCCGGGGCGGCACGGTGGCGCCGACGGTGAAGGTGCCGGTGAAGGTGGTCACGAAGGACAACGTGGCCGGCTTCAGCGGCTGACACGGACGTAAAACGGGCGGGCGGCCCCGGAGGAGCTCCGGGGCGGCCCGCCCACCGTCATCTCTCAGGGGAGTCAACTGATGAACGACTACGACCTCCTGGTCGTGGGGTCGGCCAACGCCGACCTGGTGATCGGTGTGGAGCGGCGGCCGGCCGCCGGCGAGACGGTGCTCGGCGGGGACCTGGCCGTGCACCCGGGCGGCAAGGGCGCCAACCAGGCGGTCGCCGCCGCCCGGCTGGGCGCGCGCACGGCCCTGCTGGCGCGGGTCGGCGACGACGGCCACGGCCGGCTGCTGCTCGCCTCCCTGCGCGCGGCCGGGGTCGACACGGCCGGTGTGCTGGAGGGCGGGGCGCCGACGGGCGTCGCGCTCATCACCGTGGACCCCGGCGGCGACAACAGCATCGTGGTGTCGCCGGGCGCCAACTCCCGGCTGCGTCCGGCGGACGTCCGGGCGGCCACCGGCCTCCTGAACGCCGCCCCGGTGGTGTCGGCGCAGCTGGAGATCCCGCTGGAGACGGTCGTGGAGGTGGTGCGGAACCTGGCGCCGGGCAGCCGCTTCGTGCTGAACCCGTCCCCGCCGCGCGAACTGCCCGCGGAGGTGCTGGCGGCCTGTGACCCGCTGATCGTGAACGAGCACGAGGCGCGGGTGATCCTCGGCGACGCCTGCACCGGCGACGAGCCGGAGGAGTGGGCGCGGCGGCTGCTGGCCGCGGGGCCGCGGTCGGTGGTGGTGACGCTGGGCGCGCGGGGCGCGCTGGTGTGCGACGGCTCGGGCGTGACCCGGGTGGCGTCGGTCGCGGTGGACGCGGTGGACACGACGGGTGCGGGTGACGCGTTCACCGCCGCGCTGGCCTGGCGGCTGGGCGCGGGCGCCTCCCCGGCCGAGGCGGCCGCCTACGCGGCCCGGGTGGGCGCGGCGGCCGTGACGAAGCGCGGCGCGCAGGAGTCGTACCCGACGGCCGAGGAGGTGGCCGCGCTGGGCGGCGGAGCCGGTGAGCGGGGCGGGGTCCGGTGAAGAGGGCGGGGATACTCAACCGCCGGCTGTCCGGCGCGCTGGCCGAACTGGGGCACGGGCACGGGGTGCTGGTGTGCGACGCGGGCATGCCGGTCCCGGCCGGGGCGAACCTGGTGGACCTGGCGTTCCGCGCGGGCGTGCCGTCGTTCGCCGAGGTGCTGGACGGGCTGCTGGCCGAGCTGGTCGTGGAGGGCGCCGTAGCCGCGGAGGAGGTGCGGGCGGCCAACCCGGCGGCGGCGGAGCTGCTGGCGGGCCGCTTCCCCGAGCTGGCCCTGGTCCCGCACGAGCGGCTGAAGGAGCTGGCGGCGGACGCGCGGCTGATCGTCCGCACCGGCGAGGCCCGGCCGTACGCGAACGTCCTGCTGCGCTGCGGGGTGTTCTTCTAGGGGGCGGGCCGCCCGGAACCAGGTCACCCGTCTCGCTGTCTACGAGGGCGTACCGGCTGTCTGCGAAGACGCACGAGCACCTGCGCGACCGGAGGACGACGAGATGACGGTGACCCTGGCGGACGTGGCGGCCCGCGCCCAGGTCTCCCCCGCGACGGTGTCGCGCGTGCTGAACGGCAACTACCCGGTCGCCGCCGCCACGCGCGAGCGGGTGCTGCGGGCGGTGGACGAGCTGGACTACGTCCTCAACGGCCCCGCCAGCGCGCTCGCCGCGGCCACCTCGGACCTCGTCGGCATCCTCGTCAACGACATCGCCGACCCCTTCTTCGGGATCATGGCGAGCGCGATCCAGGCGGAGATCGGCGGGCCGGGCGGGCGCGCGGGCGGGGAACGGCTGGCGGTCGTCTGCAACACCGGCGGTTCCCCGGAGCGGGAGCTGACGTACCTGACGCTCCTCCAGCGGCAGCGGGCGGCGGCCGTCGTGCTGACCGGCGGGGCCGTGGAGGCCGCGCCGCACACGGCGGCGGTCGCGGCGAAGCTGCGCAGGCTGTCGGAGGCCGGGACGCGGGTGGTGCTGTGCGGGCGCCCGCCGGTCCCGGACACCCGGGCCGCCGCGCTGACCTTCGACAACCGGGGCGGGGCCCGTGCGCTGACCGCTCATCTGATCGGTCTGGGGCACCGCCGGTTCGGCTGCATAGCCGGCCCCGCGGACCGGACGACCACCCGGCACCGCCTGGAGGGCCACCGCGCGGCCCTGGCCGCGGCCGGCATCGCGGAGCGTCCCGGCCTGACCGTGTACGGCCGCTACGACCGGCGTTCCGGCTACGAGGCCGCGCTGGAGCTGCTGCGGCGCGATCCCTCCCTGACGGCGGTCGTGGCCGCGAACGACTCCGCCGCACTGGGGGCGTGCGCGGCGCTGCGGGAGTCGGGGCGGCGGATTCCCGAGGACGTCTCGGTGGCCGGCTTCGACGACCTGCCGTTCAGCGTCGACGCGGTGCCGGCCCTGACGACGGTGCGGCTGCCCCTGGCGGAGGCGGGCGCCCGGGCCGGCCGCGTGGCGACGGGCCGCGAGGAGACGCCGCCGGGCGGGGTCGCCTCCGTGCGCGGGGAGCTGATGGTGCGGGGCTCCACCGGAGTGCCGCGGGGGTAGGGCGCCAGGGGCGGGGTCCCTCCGGGTACCGCGGGCGTGACGTGCCATGCGGCGCGGCTCTCCCGGGCATGGTCCTCCTGTCGGGGGGTACCTTCCGAGGACATGAAGCTGGCGTTTTCCACCCTTGGTGTCCCCGGTCTGCCCGTCGCGGAGGTTGCCGCCCTCGCGAACGCGCACGGCTATCACGGTGTCGAGTTGCGCGCGCATCCCGAGGAGCCGGTGCACCCCGGCCTGTCCCCCGCCCGGAGCGCGGAGACCGCGGCCCTGTTCCGGGGCGCGGGCGTCGAGGTGCTGGGCCTCGCCGGTTACGTGCGGGTCGCCGCCCCGGGCGAGGACGCGCCCGTGCTGGCCGAGTTGCGGGACCTCCTGCGGCTCGCCCACGACCTGGGCGCGCCGTTCGTCCGGGTCCTGCCCGGCGCCGACCCCGACCTGCCCCGCGAGGAGTCGGACGCGATCGCCGCCCGGCGGCTCGGCACCGCCGCCGAGGACGCCTCCGCGCTCGGCGTCCGGATCCTGCTGGAGACCCACGACTCGCACCCCACCGGCGCCGACGCGATCCGGATCCTGGGCCCGGTCGGGCACCGGCAGGTGGGTGCCCTGTGGGACGTCATGCACACCTGGCTGGGCGGTGAGCGGCCGGCGGACACCCACGCGGCCCTCGCCCCGCACCTGGGCTACGTCCAGGTCAAGGACGTGGCGTCCGCCGAGGACACCGCCCCGCTGCCGCTCGGCGCGGGGGTGCTGCCGCTCGGGGAGTGCGTGGACGCGCTGACCCGGGGCGGCGGGGACGGCTGGCTGTGCTGGGAGTACGAGAAGCGCTGGTACGAGTCGGCCGAGCCGCTGCCGGGACTCCTCGACCGGGGCCGCGAGCACCTGACGAAGCTGCTGGGCGGTTAATCGCTGGCCCGCGCGGCCGCGGCCGGTTAGCCTCCCCCGGTGATCCAGCCGCCGGGGCCGTGCGCCCGCCTCAGCTCATGAGTCTCGCCCGCGCCTTCCTCGACGTGCGGCCCCTGCGCGCCTCGCCCCCGTTCCGGCGACTGCTGATCGGGCGGACGGTCTCCGTGCTCGGCGGGTTCATGACCATGGTGACGGTCATGTACCAGGTGTGGGACACGACCCACAGCACCGCCTGGACGGGCGCGGTCGGTCTCGCGCAGGCCCTGCCGCTGGTGGTGTTCGGGCTGTTCGCCGGGGCGTGGGCGGACCGCGCCGACCGGCGCCGGGTCTTCCTCGTGGCCACCGTCGGGCAGGCGGCCTGCTCCGTGCTGCTCGCGGTGCAGGGCTTCACCGGGCACGTGCCGGTGGCCGGGGTGCTGCTGCTCGTCGCCGTGCAGTCGGCCTTCGGCGCGCTCGGCGCCCCGGCCGCCGGGGTGTTCCTGCCGCGGCTGCTGCCCAGGGAGCAGGTGGCCGCGGGACTGGCGCTGCAACAGGTCACCGCCCAGTCGATGATGCTGCTCGGGCCCGCGCTGGCCGGTGTGCTGCTGGGCTGGTTCGGCATCGGTGTCTGCTACCTGCTGGACGCGCTCAGCTTCGGCGTCGCCTTCTACGGCGCCTTCGGGCTGCCCGCGCTGCCGCCGGAGGGCGAGCCGTCCCGGGCGGGGCTGCACGGGGTGCTGGACGGACTGCGGTTCCTGGCCGGGCACCGGGTGGTGCGCGGTGCGCTGCTCACCGACCTGGCCGCGACCGTGCTGTCGTTCCCGGTGAGCCTGTTCCCGCTGGTCAACGCCGAACGGTTCGGTGACGACCCGCGCACGCTGGGGCTGTTCCTGTCGGCGCTGGCGGTGGGCGGGGTCCTGGCGACCGGGCTGTCCGGCGCGCTGACCCGGCTCGGCCGGCCGGGGCAGGTGATGCTGTGCGCGTCCGCCACCTGGGGCGCGGCCCTCGTCCTCTTCGGCCTCTCCGGCGGCCCCTGGACGGGGCTGGCGCTGCTCGTGGTCGCCGGGGCGGCGGACGCCACGGCGGTGGTCGCCCGCTCCACCCTGGTGCAGACCCGCACCCCGGACGCGCTCCTCGGCCGGGTCAGCGCGGCCGAGCAGATCGTCGGGCAGGCGGGCCCGAGCCTCGGCAACGTGCGCGGCGGTCTGCTCGCCGGCTGGACCTCCGGGGTGACCGCCCTGGTCAGCGGCGGGGTGCTGTGCGTGCTGGCGGTCGCCGCGGTGGCCGCCGGCACCCCGGAGCTGCGCGCGAAGGCCGCGCCCGCGGCGGAGCCGGGCACGGCCTGAACGGCACCGGCACGGCCCCGCGCGGACGACCGGCCGGGGACCGCCGCGGCCGGACGGGTGCCCGGCCCGCCGTCAGCCGGCGGCGGGCAGCGCGGCGAACGCCTCGTGGAAGCCGGGGAAGGTCTTGCGCACGCAGCCGGGGTCGTCGTACGTCAGGCCGGGCGTGCGCAGGGCGGTCACGGCGAACGACATCACGATGCGGTGGTCTCCGAACGACGTGATCTCCACCCCGGGCGCGGGCGTGCCGGGCCGGATCTCGATCCAGTCCGGGCCGGTCGTCACGCCGACGCCGAGCCGCCGGAGGTTGTGCGCGCACGCCTCCAGGCGGTCGCACTCCTTGACCCGGGTGTTGCCGACGTCCTCGATGCGCACCGGCCCGGAGGCGAACGGCGCGAGGGCGGCCAGCGTCGGCATGGTGTCGGAGATGTCCCGCATGTCGACGGTGAGGCCGCGCAGTTCGCCGGTGCCGCGCACGGTCGTGCGGTCCTCGGCGACCGTGACGTGCGCGCCCATCCGCCGCAGCACCTCCACGAAGCGCAGGTCGCCCTGGAGCGCGCCGGTGCCGAGGCCGGGCACGGTGATCTCCCGGCCCGGGGTGATGGCGGCCGCGGCGAAGAAGTAGCTCGCGGTGGAGGCGTCCGGCTCGACGGCGTAGGTGGTGGCCCGGTAGCCGCCGGGCGGGACGTCGTAGACCGGGCCGTCGCGGACGACGTCCACGCCGAACGCCCGCATCATCGCGAGGGTGATCTCCACGTACGGCGCCGACACCAGGTCGGTGACCCGGATCCGCAGCCCGGTGCGGGTGAGCGGGCCGAGCAGCAGCAGCGCGGTCAGGTACTGGGAGGACTCGCCGGCGTCCAGCACCACCTCGCCGCCCTCGACGCCGCGGGCGCGGACGGTGAGCGGGTGGTGTCCCTCGGCCTCCTCGTGCCGCAGGTCGACGCCGAGGTCGCGCAGGGCGCGGGTGAGCGGGCCGAGGGGGCGGCGGCGCATCTGCGGGGAGGCGTCGAAGCGGTAGGTGCCGTGGCCGGCGGCGGCCAGGACGGGCAGGAAGCGGGCGGTGGTGGCGCCGTCGCGGCAGAAGACGTCGGCCTGGGCGACAGCGGGGCCCCCGGGGCGGCCGTCGATCCGCCAGGCGTCCGGTGCGCGGCCGACCCGGTGGCCGAGCCGGACCAGGCCCTCGGCGAAGCCCTCCGTGTCGTCGGAGTGCAGGGGCCGCACCAGCGTGCTGACCCCGTCGGCCGCGGCGGCGAGGAAGAGCGCGCGGGCGGTGACGGACTTGGAACCGGGGATGTCGACTGCGGCCATGGCCGCATGATGACGGCTCGTGCGCGCCGCGGTCCGGGACGTCCAGGGGCTGGACGCGCGCCCGTGAATACCCGGCGGGCGGCCGCTTCCTGGTTACTGTGCAGTCCCTTGACGGAAAGAAACTTCCCGGATATTGGTGACTCCTCGGAAGTTTCCTTCAGCGGTTCTCCTCCGGAAGGAGCGCACGTGCACGACACCAGCACGGGAAACGAGACCAGCACCGGAAGCGACACCGGCCCGGGCGGCCCGGGGCGCACCGCACGACCGTCCAGACGCACCGTCCTCGCCGCGACCGCGGGCCTCACCGCCGCGCTGACCGTACCGGCGACCGCCCACGCCGCCGCCCCCGACGACCGCCGGCTGCGCGCCCTGATCTCCCGTATGCCGCTGGAGGAGAAGGTCGGCCAGCTCTTCGTCATGCGGGTCTACGGCCACTCCGCCACCGCCCCCGACCAGGCCGACGTCGACGCCAACCTGAGCGAGATCGGCGTGCGCACCGCGGCCGAGCTGGTCCAGCGGTACCGGGTCGGCGGCATCATCTACTTCGCCTGGGCGCACAACACCCGGGACCCGCACCAGATCGCCGAGCTGTCCAACGGCATCCAGCGGGCCTCGCTCGCCCTGCCCCGCGGCCTGCCGGTGCTGATCGCCACCGACCAGGAGCACGGCGCGGTGTGCCGGATCGGCAAGCCCGCGACCCTCTTCCCCGGCGCGATGGCGATCGGCGCGGCCCGCTCCCGCTCCGCCGCGCACACCCTCGGCCGGATCTCCGGCGCCGAACTGCGCGCGATGGGCGTCAACCAGGACTACGCGCCCGACGCCGACGTGAACGTCAACCCGGCCAACCCGGTCATCGGCGTGCGCTCCCTCGGCGCCGACCCGGACGCGGTCGCCGCGCTCGTCGCCGCCGAGGTGAGGGGCTACCAGTCGGCCGGGGTGGCCGCGTCCGCCAAGCACTTCCCGGGCCACGGTGACACCGCCGTCGACAGCCACTACGGCTTCCCGGTCATCACCCACAGCCGCAAGCAGTGGGAGGAGCTGGACGCGGTGCCGTTCCGGGCCGCGATCGCGGCGGGCATCGACTCCGTCATGACCGCGCACATCCAGTTCCCGGCGCTGGACGACTCCGGCGACCCGGCCACCCTCTCCCGGCCGATCCTCACCGGCATCCTGCGCGGGGAACTCGGCTACGACGGGGTCGTCATCACCGACTCCCTCGGGATGCAGGGCGTGCGCACCAAGTACGGCGACGACCGGGTGCCGGTGCTGGCGCTCAAGGCGGGCGTGGACCAGTTGCTCAACCCGCCCTCGATCGACGTCGCGTGGCACGCGGTGCTGAAGGCCGTCCGGGACGGCGAACTCACCGAGGCCCGGCTGGACGAATCGATCCTGCGCATCCTGCGCGTGAAGGCCCGCCGCGGCCTGTTCGACCACCCCTGGGCGAGCCGGGCGGGCGTCGACCGCACGGTGGGCACCGCGTCCCACCTGGCCACCGCGGACCGCATCGCCGAACGCTCCACCACCCTGCTGGTCAACGAGGGCGGTGTGCTGCCCTTCGACCGCCGCAGGCAGCCCCGGGTCCTGGTCGTCGGCGCCGACCCGGCCTCCCCGTCCGGCACCACCGGCCCGCCCACCGGCGTCCTGGCCGCCGCCCTCGGCGAACTGGGCTTCACCGCGACGGCCCTGTCCACCGGCACCGCGCCGTCCGTGGCGACCGTCGACAAGGCGGTCAGGGCGGCCGGGGAGGCGGACGCGGTGGTCGTCGGCACGTACAACGTGACGGCGGGCAACGCGCAGCGGACGCTGGTGGAACGCCTCGTGGCGACGGGCCGGCCGGTGGCCGTGGTGGCGATCCGCAACCCCTACGACGTCGCGCAGCTCCCCTCCGCCCGGGCCTGCCTGGCCACGTACTGCTGGACGGACGTCGAACTGCGCGCCGCCGCACGGGTGATCGCCGGCCGGGTGGCGCCCCGCGGGAAACTGCCGGTGCCGGTGCAGCGGGCGGACGACCCGGCGCGGGTGCTGTACCCGATCGGGCACGGGCTGACCTACTAGAGCGCCGGTGGCCGCGGCAGCGGGGTCCGGGGTGCCGGTCCGGCCGCCGCGGCCGGGCCGGGGCTACGGCCGCAGGCTGTGCTCCCGGCGCACGTCCCGGCCGTCCAGCCGGGCGTCGTACGCCGCCAGGGGCTTCGCCCGGGCCACGGCGGCCGGCGCGACGCCCGCCCACCGCAGGATGCGGGCGGTGGCCAGCTCCTTCTGGTCCGGGGCCAGACCCGCCACGTTCGCGCCGTGGTTCATGCCGGGCGCGGTGAAGACGTAGGAGTCACGGGCGCCCGCGCCGACCCGGAAGCGCTCCGCGCCCCACGGGTCGTTCTGGCCGTAGACGAAGAGCATGTGGTGGGCGTGCCGCCGCACCCAGGTGTCCACGTCCCGCATGGTCCGCGGCTGGAAGCGCATCGGGATGGAGCGGGGCACGTAGTTGCGCGGCGGCTGGTAGCCGTAGCGGACCAGGCCCTTCTCGATGTGCGGGAAGTGGATGGTCGGCGCGCCGAGCTGGGTGCCGGCCTGGTAGTAGTACGGCGTGTACCGCTCCAGCCCCTGGTCGGTGTAGGCGGAGAAGCCGGAGATGGTGTCGATCGAGGTCCAGATCGCGTCGTCGCTCGCCGTGGCCGCGTCCGCCGGGATCGAGCCGCAGTCCGCCAGCAGGCTGTACTGCCAGAAGCCCCACACGTAGTCCAGGACGACCGCCTCGTACGCCTTGTCCAGGCTGCCGACGGTGTCGAAGGTGTAGCCCTGCTCGGCGGCGTACGCGGCGTACCTCTTCTCCAGCGGCGCGCGGCGCACCAGCGCCTCGCGCTGCACGGCGTTCAGCCGGTCGCGGCACTCCTTGGTGCCGACGCGGTCGAAGAAGCGGTCGTAGGCCGAGTCCTCCTCGTTCACCACGTCGTTGGGGGCCACGTACGCCACCACGCCGTCCATGTCGCGCGGGTAGAAGCGCTCGTAGTAGGTGGCCGTCATGCCGCCCTTGGAGCCGCCGGTGGCCAGCCAGTTGGCCGGGTAGAGGCTCTTCAGCGCCCGGAACACGCGGTGCTGGTCGCTGGCCGCCTGCCAGATGTCGAGCTTGGACCAGTCGGCCGGCTCGGGGCGGGAGGGGGTGAAGAAGCGGTACTCCAGGGAGACCTGGTTGCCGTCCGTGATGCGGGTGGGCTCGCTGCGGGACGGGTTCGTGGAGACGTTGTAGCCGCTGGTGTAGAAGACCGTGGGCCGGCTCGTGTCCTTGTGCAGCACGGTGATGCGCTGCTGGAAGGAGCCCCGGTCCGGGTGGCGGTGGTCGACCGGCTGCGTGTACTCCAGGACGAAGTAGCGGTAGCCGGGGTACGGCTTCTCCTGGACCAGGCTCATGCCGGGTATCGACAGCAGCCGGTCCTTGATGTCGGTGGGCTCGGACCCGGCGGCGGTGGCCGCGCCGGCCGCCGTGCTCAGCGTGCCTATCAGCACCGTGAGCGCGAGCAGCCATCTGAGCGCCTTGCGCATGCGCATTCTCCCCTGTGAGACAGATGTGCGCCGGAAGTTATCCCAGCAACAGCCGTCCCACCAGAGGCAGTTTCCCGGCCCGCCCCGGGAACCGGGTCAGCGGCTCAGCACAGGATCCAGTTCGAGCTGATCGCGTACCCGTCCACCGCGCCCCGGATCCAGACGCAGCGGTGGCCGGCGTTCACGGTCACCGGGCCCGCGTGGTACTTGTAGCGGCCCTTGTCGACGACCGGCCGGTTGCCGCGGGCCTGCACGCTGACCGACATGGCGTGGACGCCGCGGACGTTCCTGGCGACGGTGACCGCGCAGACGTAGTCGCCCTGCTTGTAGACCTGGGTGACACCGGTCCGGAACGCCATGATCCGCACCTGGTGCCCGGCGCAGCCGCCGGGCACGGCCTGCGCGGTGCCCGTCGCCGTGACCGTCAGCGCACCGGAGGCGGCCAGCACGGCCGCACCGAGCGCCAGCCGCCGGCGCATCCCCCCACTGTCCACTGCCGTCCTCCCCCGTAGCCGGTCACACTTCACCGCGCCCGTACTGATGTACGACGCACGGGTATACCGGATGGTTGCACGACCGTCGCCGGGGCGGCCCGGCCGGGTCCCGGCGCGGGCCGCGCGCGGCAGGGTCAGCCGGACACCGCCACCGGCTCCCCGGGCTCGGACCGGCCGACGAAGGTCCGCCACAGTTCGGCGTACCGGCCGCCGCGGGCGAGCAGTTCCTCGTGGGTGCCGTCCTCGGCGACCCGGCCGTGGTCCATCACCACCACCCGGTCCGCGCGGGCGGCCGTGGTCAGCCGGTGGGCGACCACCAGCGTCGTGCGGCGCCCGCCGGACAGGCGGTCGGTGGCGTGGTTGACCTGCGCCTCGGTGGCCAGGTCCAGGGCGGCCGTGGCCTCGTCCAGCAGCAGGATGTCCGGGTCGACGAGTTCGGCGCGGGCGAGGGCGATCAGCTGGCGCTGGCCCGCCGAGAGGTTGCGGCCCCGTTCGGCGACCTCGTGCAGGTAGCCGCCGTCCAGCGTGGCGATCATCTCGTGCGCGCCGACCGCGCGGGCCGCCGCCTCCACCTCGGCGTCCCCGGCGTCGGGGCGGCCGTAGGCGATGGCGTCCCGGACGGTGCCCGGGAACAGGTACGCCTCCTGCGGGACGACGCCGAGCCGGTGCCGGTACCCGGTGAGGTCCAGGGTGCGCAGGTCCGTGCCGTCCACCGTGACCCGCCCGGCGGTCGGGTCGTAGAACCGCGCCACCAGCTTCACCAGGGTCGACTTGCCGGCGCCCGTCTCGCCGACGAACGCCACCGTCTGCCCGGCCGGTATCCGCAGGTCGATGCCGGACAGCGCCTCCTCCTCGGTGCCGTAGGCGAAGCTCACGCCCTCGAAGGCGACGTCGCCCCGGAGGGCGGGGACGTCGCGGGGCGCCTCGGCGGTCCCGGTGGACGTCGGCTCGCGCAGCAGCTCCTGGATGCGGCCCAGCGAGACGGTGGCCTGCTGGTACCCGTCGAAGACCTGGGAGAGCTGCTGGACCGGCGCGAAGAACAGGTCGATGTACAGCAGGTAGGCCACCAGCGCGCCCGTCGTGAGCGTGGCCGCCTCCACCCGGCCCGCGCCCGCGATCAGCACGGCCGCCGCGGCGACCGAGGAGAGGAGCTGCACGAACGGGAAGTAGACCGAGATCAGCCACTGGCCGCGGAGGCGGGCGCTGCGGTAGTCGGCGCTGCGCTCGGCGAAGCGCCGCCCGCCGTCCCGCTCGCGCCGGAACGCCTGCACGATCCGCAGCCCGGACACGGTCTCCTGGAGGTCCGCGTTCACCGCCGAGACGCGCTCGCGGGCGAGTTCGTACGCCTTCACGCTCGCCCGGCGGAAGAAGAAGGTGGCCACGGCCAGCGGGGGCAGGGTGGCGAAGACGACGAGGGCGAGCTGCACGTCCAGCACCAGCAGCGCGACCATGATGCCGAAGAAGGTGACGACCGAGACGAAGGCCGTGACCAGCCCCGTCTGGAGGAACGTCGACAGGGCGTCGACGTCGGTCGTCATGCGCGTCATGATCCGTCCGGTCAGCTCGCGCTCGTAGTAGTCGAGGCCGAGCCGCTGGAGCTGGGCGAAGATCTTCAGCCGCAGCGTGTACAGCACGCGCTCACCGGTCCGGCCGGTCATCCGGGTCTCGCCGGCCTGCGCGGCCCACTGCACCAGCACGGTCAGCAGGGCGAGCAGGGACGCCGACCACACCGCGCCGACCGCCGCCGCGGTGACGCCGGAGTCGATGCCGTGCCGGATCAGCACCGGCAGCAGCAGTCCGGCGCCCGCGTCCACGGCGACCAGCAGCAGGCTGACGAGGAGGGGCCGCCCGAAGCCGCGCAGCAGCCTGCGCAGGCCGTAGGAGTCCTCGGGCAGGACGGCGCGCGCCTCGTCGATGTCCGGGGTGTCGGTGGCGGGGGGCAGCGCGGCGACCTGGGCGCGCAGTTCCGGGGTGGCCGGGGTGCCGGCGAGCGCCGGGTCCTTCGGCTCGCGGTCGCCGGTCCACAGCCTGGGGGTCACGCCCCGCTCGGCGTCGAACTCGGCGTCCAGCTCGTCGCGGAGGGAGGTGTCCTCCGGCGGCGCGACCGGGCGGGCGTGTCCCGGGGAGACCCCGCCCAGCTCGTCCGGGTCGGTGAGCAGGCGGCGGTAGAGGGGCGAGCGCTCCTGGAGCTCGTCGTGGGTGCCGAGGTCGACGAGCCGGCCGCCGTCCAGGACGGCGATGCGGTCGGCGAGGTTCAGGGTGGAGCGGCGGTGGGCGATGAGCAGGGTGGTGCGGCCCTCCATGACCTGCTTCAGCGCCTCGTGGATCTCGTGCTCGACGCGGGCGTCCACGGCCGAGGTGGCGTCGTCCAGGACCAGCAGGCGGGGGTCGGTGAGCAGGGCGCGGGCGAGCGCGACGCGCTGGCGCTGGCCGCCGGAGAGGGTGAGGCCGTGCTCGCCGACCGCGGTGTCGTAACCGTCGGGCAGCTCGGTGATGAAACGGTCCGCCTGGGCGGCGCGGGCGGCGGCCTCGATCTCCTCCCGGGTGGCGTCCGGGCGGCCGTAGGCGATGTTGTTGCGGACGGTGTCGGAGAAGAGGAACGAGTCCTCGGGGACCAGCCCGATCGCGGCCCTGAGCGACTCCAGGGTCAGCTCGCGGACGTCGTGGCCGCCGATCAGGACGGCGCCGCGGGCGACGTCGTAGAAGCGCGGCAGCAGCAGGGAGAGGGTGGACTTGCCGGAGCCGGAGGAGCCGACCACGGCGAGGGTCTCGCCGGCCCGGATCTCGAAGCTGAGCCCGCGGAGCACGGGGCGCTCGCGGTCGTAGCCGAAGGAGACGTCGTCGAACTCGACGGTCGCGGGCGCGTCGGCGGGCAGTTCCCTGGTGCCGTCCCGCAGGGTCGGCTCGGTGTCGATCAGCTCCAGGACGCGCTCGGTGCCGGCGCGGGCCTGCTGGCCGACCGTGAGGACCACCGCGAGCATCCGGACCGGGCCGACGAGCTGGGCCAGGTAGGTCGAGAAGGCCACGAAGGTGCCGAGCGTGATGTGCCCGCGTACGGCGAGCCAGCCGCCGAGGGCCAGCATGGCGACCTGGCCGAGTGCCGGGACGGCCTGGAGGGCCGGGGTGTACCTGCTGTTCAGGCGGATGGTGCGCAGCCGGCCCGCGAAGAGGCGGCGGCCGACCTCGCGCAGCTTGCCGGTCTCCTGGTCCTCCTGCCCGAAGCCCTTCACCACGCGGACGCCGCTCACCGCGCCGTCGACCACCCCGGCGACGGCGGCGGCCTGGGCCTGGGCGTACCAGGTGGCGGGGTGGAGCTTGCTGCGGCTGCGCCGGGCGATCCAGTACAGGGCCGGGGCCACGGCCAGGGCGACCAGGGTCAGGGCCGGCGACAGCCACGCCATGATCACCAGGGAGATCACGAAGAGCAGGACGTTCCCGATGGTCATCGGGAGCATGAACAGCAGGCCCTGGATGAGCTGGAGGTCGCTGGTGGCCCGGCCGACGACCTGCCCGGTGGACAGCTCGTCCTGGCGGCGGCCGTCCAGCCGGGTGATCGTCGCGTACATCTCGGTCCGCAGGTCGTGCTGGACGTCCAGGGCGAGCCGCCCGCCGTAGTAGCGGCGGACGTAGGCGGAGGCGTAGACGAGGAGGGCCGCGCCGATCAGGGCGCCGGCCCAGGGCGCCATGGGACGGCTCCGGTCGCCGATCACGTCGTCGATGATCACCTTGGTGATCAGGGGGACGACGGCCAGGACGGCCATGCCGGCCAGGGAGGCGCCGAGGGCCAGGCTCACGTCCCTGGGGTAGCGCCAGGCGTACCCCGCCAGCCGTCCTGCCCATCCCCGCTGCGGTCCCACACCGGTGCCTTCCTGTCGGCCTGTCTGTCCGCAGACACCAACACGTCGGACGCCGGATTTCATCCCGCCGTAACAATCGCCGGGTGCGGCCGGACGGCCGGGCGGGCTCAGCCGCGCACCCGCAGGCGGTGGAACCGGGTCGTCCGCGCCGCGTTCCGGTTGTCGTCGCAGCCCGCAGGCGGCCCGCGCGGTCACATACCGTGACCGTCATGCCCTCAGTGTTGTCCAGCAGGGGGTCGGGCCGGGGCCGCTTCGCGGTGGCGCCGAGGGAGGGGGGCGGCCAGGTCCGCGAGGAGTCCGCTGCCGGCCGGGAGGACGCCGTCCCGGCCCGTCAGGTGCTCGATGCCGCTCGCGTCCGGCGTGGCGGAGGTCGGCCAGTGCCGCGGCCGCCCGCGCTCCGAGCCTGACCGGGGCTGGCGCCATGGTCGTGCTCCCGCGTGCGCGGGAAAGGCGTCACGGGTTCCCGACGCGCCATTCTCGGTCGAGGATGGCGTGGACCACCGAGTCCCGCCATCTCCCGGCTTTCAACACGTGCTCGCGGATTGTGCCCTCCTCGACCATGCCCACGGCGGTCATGGCCCTGGCCGACGCCTCGTTGAGCGGGGAACGCGCACCCCATATGCGGTGCAGACCGAGATCGTCGAAGCCGACGCCGAGCAGCAGCCGCACCGTTTCTGCACCGTACCCCGCGCCCCACACATGCGGACGCAGCGCGAAGCCGATCGTGGCTCCGCGCTGCTGGTGGGGGTCAAGGGCCAGGCGGCCGAATCCGATCAGCTCGTCCGAGTTCCGGTCCGTGACAGCGAGCGCGTATTCGGTACGCGGCGTCTCGGTCACGGCGGCGATCGACCGGGCTACGATCTGGCGGACCTGCTCACGGCTGCGCGGCTCGAAGCTGAGATGCTCGGTCGCTTCTGGGCTGCCGTAGATGGCGAACACCGCGTCCGCGTCCTCGAGTTCCAGCTCCCGGAGGTTGAGGCGTGCGCTGGATCGACTGATCGGGTACATGGCCCCGGAGCCTACCCGCGAGGCAGCGCCGGCCGAGTCGTGGAGAAAGACTCGCGCACGGCGACACGGGTCGGCATCCTGCTCGTCGGGGGAACGGGTGGCCCCCTCGGACCGCAGACCGCCGGGCGGTCGGCCGGACCAGGGAGGAGCGGTCGCCCAGGATGGTGGGCGAGCCGTCCCGGTCGACTGTGCGGGTGGAGAAGTTGCCGGCGAAGGTGCCGTCGTACGTCGTCTTGCCGAGTGCGTCGCTGAAGCCCTCGATCGACACGGTGGCCGAACAGGCGCGGGTGGCGGGAGTGGCGGCGCCGGCGGGCCCGGCGGCGGTCAGCGGGGTGACCGCCGCCGGGCAGGCGGCGAGGGCGCGGGTACGGTTCTCGGCGCATGGCCGTCACCGTGGGACCGGCCGGTGACGCGCGGGGTCCGCGCCGGGAAGCGTCAGCCCCGCGGCGGCACCGGGACCAGCGCCTCGCTCGGCCGGCTGGTCGGGGTGTAGCGGGCGGCTCCGGCGGGGGTCGGCACCAGGTCCTTGTGGATCGCCCTGGCCACGTTCTGGATGGTGGCCACGCCGTAGTCCATGGTGCTGTTGTCCTGCGTGAGCACCGTCATGACGTAGTCGCGGCCGGCGCCGTTGAACGTGCCCAGGCTGTGCACCCGCCAGCCGTGCGTGGAGCGTTGCAGCCAGCCGTTCTTGACGTGCACGGCGACCCCGGACGGCGCGCCCGCCGGGGTCCCCCAGCGCTGGTCCGCGACGACCTGGCCCATCAACTTCAAAATGTACGCACGGGAGTTGTCGCTCAACACGCTGTTCTTCGCGGTGACGAGCTTCAGCAGCTTCTGCTCGTCGTTCACGTTCTCCTGCGTCAGGCCCCAGTAACCGTCCGCGCCGGGCACGGTCCTCGTCATCCCGGCCGCGGTCAGGAAGCCCTTGATCTTCGCCGTGCCGAGCTGCTTCCAGAGCTTGCTGGTCGCGTCGTTGTCCGACTGGGTGATCATGGCCGTGGCGAGGTCGGCCTCGGTGTCGGTCAGGTACCGGTCGGTCTTCTTCGCGTCCCACAGCAGCGCGGCGAGCACGGTGACCTTGACGGTGCTGGCCGAGTCGTAGGCACTGGTGGCCCGCAGGGTGCAGGTCGTCCTGGTGGCGCGGTCGTACAGGCCGATGGCGACCGTGCCCTTGCGGCTGGCCAGCGCGGCCGTGATGTCCTTCTTCAGCTTGGCGGCGAGGCCGGCCTTGGCGGACGTGCACGCGACGGTGGCCGTGGGCGCCGCCGCGGCCGGGACGGCGGCCGGGACGAGCAGCGCGGCACCGAGGACGGCCGCGAGTGCCGCGGCCCGGCCGGATATCCGGTGGGTCATGTAGGGCTTTCCCCCTTGGGCGTGGTGGACTTGGGACTTCCGGTCCCCGCCGCTCTGGTCGCGAACGGTTGTACGCATGTTCGCAGCAAGGGAGTTCGAACGCGGAGGGGGATCGCCGACGGGGCCCCGAGTCGTCGGCGCCGCCCGTGTGCCCTCGTGCGCCCCACCGTGCCTCTTCCACCACTGCCGACGCGGCCACGAAGCTCTTGCGCCACGGCCGCCGTCCCGTCGTGGGCCGGGGGCACGCACAGGGAGGGGAAACCCATGGGGACCACAACCGGCAGACGCCGCACCGCGGTCGGGGCCGTTCTCGCACTGCTGGCGGGGCTCGGCGCCGTCGCGGCCGGGGCGTCCCCGGCGGCCGCGGCCACCGGGGACGTGCTGATCATCCAGAAGGGCAGCGCGGGCAATCTGGTGACCGTGCAGACCTTCCTGTTCCTCCCGGGCATCACCGAGCAGGGCGACGGGGTCCAGGCCGGTGCCACCCAGTTCGCGGTCACCAACCTCACGGACCGGACCCTCACGCTGACGGAGAAGACTCCGGCGGGCACCGTGGTCCACAGCGACACGGTCGCCGCCGGGGGGTCCGGCACCTTTGCCGTGACGGGCGGCGACACCGTGGCGCTCACGGTCCCCGCCGACTAGGTCCGCCCGGTCGGGCCGGGCCGGTCTCAGCCCTGCGGCGGTACGGCGACGAACGCCTCGCGGGGCTGGCTGGTCGGGGTGTAGCGGGCGACTCCGGCGGGAGTCGGCACCAGGTCCTTGTGGATCGCCCTGGCCACGTTCTGGATGGTGGCCACGCCGTAGTTCATGGTGCTGTTGTCCTGGGTGAGCACCGTCATGACGTAGTCGCGGCCGGCGCCGTTGAACGTGCCCAGGCTGTGCACCCGCCAGCCGTGCGTGGCGCGGCTCAGCCAGCCGTTCTTGACGTGCACGGCGACCCCGGACGGCGCGCCCGCCGGGGTACCCCAGCGCTGGTCCGCGACGACCTGGCCCATCAACTTCAGGATGTACGCACGGGAGTTGTCGCTCAGCACGCTGTTCTTCGCGGTGACGAGCTTCAGCAGCTTCTGCTCGTCGTTCACGTTCTCCCGGGTGAGACCCCAGTAACCGTTCGCGCCCGGCACCGTCTTGGTCATGCCCGCGGCGGTCAGGAAGCCCTTGATCTTCGTCATGCCGAGCTGCTTCCAGAGCTTGCTGGTCGCGTTGTTGTCCGACTTGGTGATCATGGCTTTGGCGAGCGACTGCTCGGTGCTCGTCAGAAGGCGGTTCCGCTTCTTCGCGTCCCACAGGAGCGTGGCGAGCACGGTGACCTTGACGGTGCTGGCCGAGTCGTAGGCGCTGGTGGCCCGCAGGGTGCAGGTCGTCTTGGTGGTGCGGTCGTACAGGCCGATGGCGACGGTGCCCTTGCGGCTGGCCAGCGCGGCCGTGATGTCCTTCTTCAGCTTGGCGGCGAGGCCGGCCTTGGCGGACGTGCAGGCCACGGCGGGCGTGGCGGCGGCGGCCGGGGTGGCGGCGGTGACGGCCGGTATGAGCAGCGCGGCGCTCACGGCGGCCGCGAGCGCGCCGGAGCGGCCGAATGCCCGGTGGTTCATGACGGTTTTCCCCCTGGAAGGTCGTACCGGCGTCCCCCTGGACGCCATGGAGCGCGTCTGTGCGCTGCCTGGTGTGACTCGCGGGGACGCACGAAAGTTGTACGCGTGTTCGCAGGGCGGTAGTTCGGGTGACGCGGCCGGGGTGGGGGCAGGTCCAAGTCAGGCGGGAGTCAGCGCACTTGACCGTGCGCGCGGCGGTTCAGACGCCGAAGTCGTACTCCAGCACGTACGCGGCCGAGTCCAGCACCATCTCGTTCAGCTCGACGACCCGGCGCTCGGCGTCGAAGGCGGTCCGCACGACCAGGACCACCGGAACGCCCGACGGCAGCGCCAGCCGCTCGATCTCCTCATGGGCGGGCATCCGGGACCGGATCTCCTCGCGGAAGCGGACCGGTGCGTGGCCGAGGTCCGCGAGCCTCGCGTACGTGCCGCCGGGCCCCGTATCCGGCTGGGTGATCGCTGACCCCGCGACGAGGTCGGCCGGCAGGTAGGACGTGGACAACAGCACCGGCTTTCCGTCGAGGACGAAGCGGCGCCGGCGGATGCAGACAGCCGCGTCCTCCTCCAGCCCCATGACCGCCGCGACGACGGCCGGTGCCGCCCCTTCCGCCACCTCGACACCGTCGACGACCAGTTCCCGGTCCCCGATGTCGGCCGACCACACCGAGCGCCCTTCACCCCACTGCGCACGAGCCAGCCGCTCGATTCCCCGGCGGCGGACGGGTCGGAAGTCCCGAACGAACACGCCGGCACCCTTGCGCGCCTCGGCGATGCCCTCCGCCTGGAGCACACCCAGCGCTTGCCGAGCCGTCATCCGGGCGACGCCGTGCGCGGCCATCAGGTCGTTCTCGCCGGGAAGCCGGTCACCGGGTCCGTACCGGCCGGCTTCGACAGCCGCACGCAACTCCGCGGCGATGCGCTGATATTTGGGCTGACGCCCCGAGCCCCGGCCGCTCATCCAGACCCCTCCTTCGATCATCTCTAGACATCCTAGACATCAAGGGACTCGCACTCCCAGCCAGACAGCGATCACCTGCGACCATCCGGACTCGCATCTCTAGAGTTGCTCTCGGAACTGGTGGGCAACGCCATCCGGCACGCACGGAGACCGGCCGGGCGGCAGATCGGGATGCGCGTCGCCCGGTTCGCCGGGCGGTTGCGCGTGGAGGTCGCCGACGCAGGCCGCGACCTGCCGGTGACGAAAGAGACGGCGACCGACGACGAGCGGGGCCGTGGCCTTCTCATCGTCGGGGTGCTGGCAGCGCGTTGGGGTTGCTGTCCGCGACGGCACGGTATCGGCAAGGCGGTCTGGGCCGAGTTGGTGCTCTCGGACCCCGTCTAACCCAGGTGCGTCGGGGCGAACATCCGCAGGACTGCGGGGAGGACGACCACCGAGGGGCCGGGCGCCGCCAGTGCCTTCGCCAGGTCGTCGGCCAGCGTCTCCGGGCTCGTGCGGATGCCCGGCACGCCGAAGGACTCCGCCAGGGCCGCGTAGTCCGGGCGGGCCAGTTCCGTCGCCGTCGCCCGGCCGAACGCGTCCGTCATGTACTCGCGGAGGATGCCGTAGCCGCCGTCGTCGACGATCAGCCAGGTGACGTTCAGGTCGTACTGCCTCGCCGTCGCCAGTTCGGCGATCGAGTACAGGGCTCCGCCGTCACCGGAGACCGCCAGCACGGGCCGGGTGGGGTCCGCCGCCGCCGCGCCGAGGGCCGCCGGGAAGCCGTAGCCGAGGCCGCCGGCGCCCTGCGCCGAGTGCATGGTGTTGGCGCCCCGGGGGTCGAACGCCGACCAGGCCCAGTACGCCAGGATCGTCATGTCCCAGAAGGAGGGGGAGCCGGCGGGCAGGGCGCGGCGGACCGACGCCAGCACGTCCTGCTCCAGGGTCAGTTCCTGGGACGCGATGCGCTCGGCGACCTTCGCGAGCAGCTCCCGCACCCGCCGCGGTGCCGTCTCGTCCGTCCGCTCCTCCACCGTCTCCAGCAGGGCCTGGAGGGCCAGCCGCGCGTCCGCGTGGATGCCGAGGGCGGGGTGGTTGGACTCCAGCTTGCCGGCGTCCGCCTCGATCTGGATCACCCGGCCGCGGGGCTTGAACGTGTGGTAGTTGGACGACAGTTCACCGAGGCCCGAGCCGACCACCAGCAGGACGTCGGCGTCCTCCAGGAAGTCCGTGGTGTGGCGGTCCTCCAGCCAGGACCGCATCGACAGCGGGTGCTCCCAGGGGAAGGCGCCCTTGCCGCCGAAGGTCGTCACCACCGGCGCGTCCAGCCTCTCGGCCAGGTGCCGGAGTTTGCCGGAGGCGTCGGACCGTACGACCCCGCCGCCCGCGATGATCGCCGGGCGGGCGGCGCGGGACAGCAGGTCGGCCGCCAGCGCCGTCAGTTCGGGACGCGGGACCAGCTCGTCGGGGGTCGCGTCCATCGCCGTCACCACGGGCAGCGACGCCTCGGCCAGCAGGACGTCCTGCGGGATCTCCACCCACACCGGGCCGTGCGGCGCGGTCAGCGCCGACTGCCAGGCGGCCGCGATGGCCGAGGGGATCTGGGACTGGGCGCGGACGGTGTGGACCGACTTGACCACGCCCCGGAACGAGGCGGCCTGGTCGGGGAGTTCGTGCAGGTAGCCGTGGCGGCCGCCGCCGAGGCCCGCCGTGGGGACCTGGCTGCCGATCGCGAGGACGGGGGCGGAGGCGGCCGCCGCCTCCTGGAGGGCCGCGAGGGAGGTCAGCGCGCCCGGGCCGGTCGACAGCAGCAGCGGGGCGGCCTCACCGGTGATCCGGCCGTAGGCGTCGGCCGCGAAGCCCGCGTTGTTCTCCACCCGGAGCCCGATGTAGCGCAGGGAGGAGCGGCGCAGGGCGTCGAACATGCCGAGGGCGTGCTGGCCGGGCAGGCCGAAGACGGTCGTCGCGCCGAGCCCGGCCAGGGTCTCCACGACCAGGTCTCCGCCGTTGCGCCCCGGGGGTGGGTTGAGGGCGGCGGCGATCTGCGCCTGCGTCGGGCGGAGTACCAGGTCGTGGTCGTGGGTCACTTCGCTTCCGCGTCCTTCCGGGCCGCCGCGATCTGGCGGCTCATGATGGTGGTCAGTTCGTAGGCGGTGTGGGAGGCCGCGACCGAGGTGATCTCGGCGTGGTCGTACGCCGGGGCGACCTCGACCACGTCCGCCGAGACGAGGTTGCAGGACGCCAGCCCGCGCAGGATCTCCAGCAGCTCGCGGGAGGTCATGCCGCCCGCCTCCGGGGTGCCGGTGCCGGGGGCGTGGGCCGGGTCGAGGCAGTCGATGTCGATGGAGATGTACAGCGGGCGGTCGCCGATGCGCCGGCGGAGCTGGTCGGCCACCTCGTCGGCGCCGCGGCGGTAGACGTCCGCCGAGGTGACGATGCCGAAGCCCATCTTCTCGTCGTCGGTGAGGTCCTGCTTGCCGTACAGCGGGCCGCGGGTGCCGACGTGGGAGAGGGCGGAGGTGTCGAGGATGCCTTCCTCCACCGCGCGGCGGAACGGGGTGCCGTGGGTGTACTCGGCGCCGAAGTAGGTGTCCCAGGTGTCCAGGTGGGCGTCGAAGTGCAGCAGGGCGACCGGGCCGTGCTTCTTCGCCACCGAGCGCAGCAGCGGCAGGGCGATGGTGTGGTCGCCGCCGAGGGTCATCAGGCGGGCGCCGGTGCCGAGCAGGTCGTCGGCGGCGGCCTCGATGGTGTCGACGGCCTCGTTGATGTTGAACGGGTTCACGGCGATGTCGCCGCCGTCCGCGACCTGCGCGAGGGCGAAGGGGGAGGCGTCCTGCGCGGGGTTGTAGGGGCGCAGCAGCCGGGACGCCTCGCGGATGGCGTTGCCGCCGAAGCGGGCGCCCGGCCGGTACGAGACGCCGGAGTCGAACGGCACGCCGACCACGGCGACGTCGGCGGTGCCGACCTCGTCGAGGCGGGGCAGCCGGGCGAAGGTGGCGGGGCCGGCGTACCGCGGGACGCGGGAGGAGTCGACGGGGCCGCGGGGCGTCTCGTTGCCGCTCATTGAAATGCCTTCTTTCCTGCGCTTCGTCGCGCATGTACTGCTTTTCGTACGACTCTACTGGGGAGCCGGGACCGTTTCGGACGCGAGTTCGGGGGACCGTCCGGCGAGGCGCTCGCGCCAGGTGGCGAGGACCGCCTCATCGGTGGGCCGGGTCGCCAGGGAGACGGCGACGTAGGCCGCGAGGGAGGCCAGCAGACCGTAGTAGCCGGGCTCGTTGGCGAGGATGCCGTAGCCGGCCATCAGGCCGATCACGGCGAGGCCGCCGACGGCCACGGCGGCGAGCGCGCCCTGGACGGTGCCGCGCTTCCACAGCAGACCGCCGAGGATGGGCACCAGCAGGCCGCCGACGAGGAGGTTGTAGGCCACCGTGAGGGCCTCGACCACGTTGTTCAGCGCGATCGCCGTGCCGATCACGGCCACACCCATGACCAGGATGAACGCCCGGTTGCCCGCGACCTCGTCGTGCTCGTCGCCGCCCCGGCGCACCAGCCCGCGCAGCCGGGACCAGATGTCGTTGTTGGCGACGGTGGCGCACGCGATCAGGGCGCCGGAGGAGGTCGACATCACCGCGGCCAGGGCTGCGGCCAGCACCAGGCCGCGCACGCCGACGGGGAGCTCGTCCTTGACGATGGTGGCGAAGGCGTCGTCGGGGCTGCCCAGCTTCGGGTAGAGCACCTTGGCGGCCGTGCCGATCACCGCGCCGGCGACGGCGTAGGCCAGGCAGTAGGTCCCGGCCACCGTGCCGCCCCACCTGGCGGTCCGGTCGCTGCGGGCGGTGAACACGCGCTGCCAGATGTCCTGGCCGATCAGCATGCCGAACGTGTAGATGAGGACGTAGGTGAAGATCGTCTCGCCGCCGATGCCCAGCGGGTCGAAGTACGCGGTCGGCAGCTCGGCCTTCATCTGCGCGAAGCCGCCCGCCTTGGTGACCGCGATCGGCAGCAGCAGGAGCAGCACGCCGATCGTCTTGACGACGAACTGGACCATGTCGGTGAGGGTGATGGACCACATCCCGCCGAGGGTCGAGTACGCGACGACGATCGCGCCGCCGATGACGATCGAGACCGTGCGGTTCAGGTCGAACAGCACGTCGAAGATGGTGGCGTAGGCGATGGTGGAGGTCACCGCGAGCATGAGGGTGTAGGCCCACATGACCACGCCCGAGATCACCCCGGCCCGGCCGCCGTAGCGCAGGTCGAGCATCTCGGAGACCGTGTAGACCCGCAGGCGGGCGATGCGCGCGGAGAAGAAGACCGACAGGGCGAGCAGACCGAGGCCGATGGTGAAGACCATCCAGGCGCCGGAGAGGCCGTACCGGTAGCCGAGGCCCACCCCGCCGATGGTGGACGCGCCGCCGAGGACGATCGCCGCCATGGTGCCGGAGTACATGGCCGGGCCGAGGCGCCGGCCGGCCACCAGGAACTCGCTCTTGGACTTGGCGCGGCGCATGCCCCACCAGCCCATGGCGAGCATGCCGGCGAGGTAGACGACGATCACTGTGTAGTCGACGGCCATGTGGGGCCCTCCTTCGCGCACTGTCCGGTGGCGTGTCGTGCAGATGCTGGGGAATGTGCCGGCAGCGGCTCGCGGGGACATCCGCCCGTACCCGCGGCTGCCGTGCTCACCCGACAGTAGGTGGCCGGAAAGCGACTGCGAAGTGTACGTTTCATCCATGTGAACGGGGTGGGATGGAGGAAGCGCACACCATGCCCGAGCCGATCATCCCCGCGGTCCCGCCGACCCCGCCGGTGGCGCTGCACGCGCTGCTGGCCCGGGAGGACCTCGCCCTGCGGCAGATCGCCGGGCCGGCGGACCCGGGCCTCGTCATCCACGGGGCGCACACCTCGGAGATGTCCGACCCGTACCCGTACCTGCTCGGCGGCGAACTGCTGCTCACCGCCGGCGTGCACATCCCGGCCGCTCCGGCCGGGCCCGCCCCCGGCCGGACACCGCCGGGCCCGGACGACCGTCTCGACGACCGCCTCGACGACTACGTCGCGCGGATCGTGGCCGCGGGCGGCGCGGCCCTCGGCTTCGGGGTGGCCCCGGTGCACGACACGGTCCCGCCCGCCCTGGTCGCCGCCTGCGACCGGCACGGCCTGCCGCTGCTGGAGGTCCCGCCGCAGACCACGTTCTCCGGGGTCGCCCGCGCCGTCTGGCAGTTGATGGCGCAGGCCCGGCTGGCCGAGCTGCGCCGCGTCACCGAGGCCCAGCAGAGCCTGGCGGCGGCCGCCTCCCGCCCGGACCCGGTGCCCTCCGTACTGCGCCAGCTCGCCCAGCGCCTGGGCGGCCGCGCGGTGCTGTTCGGCCCCGACGGCACGGAGGTCGCGGCGGCGGGCCGGGACACGGCGGACGGCGCGGGCGCGGCCCTGGCGGAGCTGGCCGGCGTGGTCCGGCCCGTGCCGCCCCGGCGGGCGCCCGCCGCTCCCCCGGGCGGGCCGGAGCACGCCCGCGCCACCCCGGCCGGTGCTCCCGCCCCCGCCCGGCCGCAGCCCGCCTCCGCGACCGACACCCTCGGCGCCGCGCACCTCGCCGTGTACGCGCTCGGCGCGGACCGGGGCTTCGTGCTCGGCGTGGCCGCCGCCCGGCGCGAACCCGGCGACCACACCGTCGCCTCCGTCGCCGCCGTCCTGCTGACCCTGCTGACCGGCGAGGACCAGAGCGGTACCGGCGCGGCCCGGTCCTCCGCCCTCGTCCGGCTGCTGCTGGGCGCCGCGCCCGAGGAGGTGGCCCCGCTGCTCGGCGCCGGGCCGTGGCGCGTCGTGCACGCCCGGCCGGAGGCGCAGGCGCCGGACCCGGTCGCCGCCTCCGCGCTCGGGGCCGCGCTCGGTTCGCCGCTGGTCGACCTCGGCCGGGAGGTCGTCCGGGTGCTGGTGCCGGCGCACCGGGAACCGGCGCCGCAGCCCGGCTGGACGCTCGGGGCGAGCGCCCCGGCCGAGCCGCACGCGTGGCGGGCCGCCGACACCCAGGCCGCCCGGGCCCTCGCCCGGGCCCGCGCCACCCGCGCTCCGCTGGTCCGGCACGCCCCCCGGCCGGCCCTGGCGGAGCTGGTGGCGCCGGCCGACGCCGAGACCCACGCGCGGGCCCTGCTCGCCCCCCTGGCGGGGCAGGGCGCGCTCGCCGAGACGCTGCGCGCCTGGCTGTCGCTGCACGGCAGTTGGGACCGCACGGCGGTGGCGCTCGGCGTGCACCGCAACACCGTGCGGCAGCGGATCGCCCGCTGCGCGGGCCTGCTGGACGCCGACCTGGACGATCCGGACGTACGCATGGAGCTGTGGTTCGCGCTGCGGCGGGAGTGACGGCGGGATCCGGTGACGCCCGTCCCAGCGGGCGATATACCGGGGACCGCGGCGGCACGCTGCCCCACAATGGGAACCATGCCGATATCCGGGACACCCAGCCGCGCCCAGCTCGTCGACCACCTGGTGCGAACCCGTATCGCGGGGGACGTCGCCACGCCCCGCGAGAACAACCTCTCCCACTACCGTCAGCTCGCCAACGGGGTCCGCAACTTCTGGTTCGGCCTGGAACTGGGCGACCGCTGGACGGACGAGCAGGACGTGCTCGCGGTCATGGCCGAGCGGGTGGGCGTCAACGACGATCCCGAGTACCGGCACGGACAGGACACCATCGACCCCGAGCTGACCGTGGACGCGCTGGAGCGGATGGCCGGGCGGCTGCGCAAGGCCGCCGAGGGACGGCAGCGGGTGCTGTTCGCGACCGGGCACCCCGGCGGCCTGCTGGACGTGCACCGGGCCACGGCTGCCGCGCTGCGCGCCGCCGGCTGCGAGATCGTGGTCGTGCCGGACGGGCTGCGCACGGACGAGGGGTACGTGATGCAGTTCGCGGACGTGGCCGTGCTGGAGCACGGGGCCACGCTGTGGCACACCCACTCCGGCGAGCCGATGCGGGCCGTCCTGACCGGCCTCGAACGCGAGGGGCGACCGCTGCCGGACCTGGTGGTCGCCGACCACGGCTGGGCCGGGTACGCGGGGCAGCACGGTGTGGACTCCGTCGGGTACGCCGACTGCAACGATCCCGCACTGTTCCTCGCCGAGTCCGAGGGGACCGTGCAGGTGGTCGTCCCGCTCGACGACCACGTCGTCAGCCCCCGCTACTACGACCCGATGACGGCGTACCTGCTCGCCGCGGCGGACCTGGGCTGACGGCGGCACCGGCACAGGGGTGCGGCCCCGCAGTGGGGGCCGCACGTCGTGTTCAGTGGGTGGCCGGGTCAGTGACCGCCGCCACCACCGCCGTGGCCGCCACCGCCGCCACCGCCGTGGCCACCGCCACCGCCGCCGTGGCCACCGCCACCGCCGCCGTGGTCACCGCCACCGCCGCCGTGGTCGCCGCCGCCACCATGGTCGCCACCGCCGTAGCCGCCGCCACCGTGGTCGCCGCCACCGTAGCCGCCACCGCCGTGGTCGCCGCCGCCGTAGCCGCCGCCACCGTGGTCGCCGCCACCGTAGCCGCCACCGCCGTGGTCGCCGCCGTAACCGCCGTAGCCGTTGTCGTCGTCGCCCCACGAGTTGTAGCCGCCGTTGTTCCAGCTGTAGGAACCGTGGTCGACGCTCTGGCTCGTCGAGGCGGAGGCGGCTTGGGCCGTGCCGAGCGCGGCTCCGCCTGCCAGCAGCAGGCCGGAGGCGGACAGCGCGACGAGGCGCCTGATGCGCTGTGATCGCATGGGAGTACCTTCCATCTCCATCGTCTCTCGCGGCTCCCGGGGGAGACTGCGAGGTGGATGGCCGTCGCCGCGGCAAAAGGGAAGTGCGGCGCGGTCTTCAGGTGTCACCGCAGCCGGATCGGACGAAACGGCTCTTGACCGATGCCCCCACAGCCCGGCCGGCGCGTGATCGCGTCTTACGGCGCTGCGGCCCGGGGTCCCGCGGTTCCGGAACCCCGCGCACGGGGCATGCCGTTTCCTGCGGCCTTCACTCAGAGAGCCTAGTCCCGCTCGCGCCACCCGTCATCTCGAACGGCGCCACCCGTCACGGCCGCCTCGGGACGCGCACCACGCCCTCCTGGATGACCGTGACGGCGAGCCGGCCGTCCTGGGTGTGGATACGGGCCTGGCCGAGGCCCCGGCCACCGTGCGCGGACGGCGACTCCTGGTCGTACAGCAGCCATTCGTCGGCGCGGAACGGCCGGTGGAACCACATCGCGTGGTCCAGGGAGGCGCCGACGACGTCGCCGACGGCCCAGCCGCCGCGTCCGTGGGCGAGGAGCACGGAGTCGAGCAGGGTCATGTCGGAGACGTAGGTGGCGAGGACGACGTGGAGCAGCGGGTCGTCGCCGAGCTTGCCGTTGGTGCGGAACCACACCTGGGAGTGCGGCTCGCGCGGCTCGCCGTACCGGCCGTACGGCGGCTCGTCCACGTACCTGAGGTCGATCGCCTCGCGGGTCTCCAGGAAGCGCTCGACGACCTCGGGGGCGAGGTGGCCGTAGCCGCGCAGCCGGTCCTGCGAGGTGGGCAGGGTCGCCGGGTCGGGGGCGGGCGGCATCGGAGTCTGGTGCTCCAGCCCCTCCTCGTGCGCCTGGAAGGACGCGGAGAGGTGGAAGACCGGCTTGCCGTGCTGGACGGCGACCACCCGGCGGGTGGTGAAGGAGCGGCCGTCGCGGATGCGGTCGACCGTGTAGACGATCGGCGCGCCCGGGTCGCCGGGGCGCAGGAAGTACGCGTGCAGGGAGTGGGCGGGCCGGTCCGCGGGGACCGTCCGCCCGGCGGCGACCAGCGCCTGCGCCGCGACCTGCCCGCCGAAGACGCGGGGCACGACGGCGGCGCGGGACCGGCCGCGGAAGATGAGCTCCTCGATCCGTTCGAGGTCGAGCAGATCGAGGAGGTCCTGGAGTGCCTGGCTCATGGTGCCTGCCGGTGGCGGCGGGGACCTCAGAGACCCATGTCCTTGGCGATGATCGACTTCATGATCTCGCTGGTGCCGCCGTAGATGCGGTTGACGCGGTTGTCCGCGTACAGGCGGGCGATCGGGTACTCGTTCATGTAGCCGTAGCCGCCGTGCAGCTGGAGGCAGCGGTCGATCACGCGGTGGGCGACCTCGGTGCAGAAGAGCTTCGCGGAGGCGGCCTCGGCGGGGGTCAGCTCACCGGCGTCGAGGGCCTCCGTGGCGCGGTCGGCGACGGCCTCGGCGGCGTCCACCTCGGCCTGGCAGGCGGCCAGTTCGAACTTGGTGTTCTGGAAGTGGGCGACCGGCTTGCCGAAGACGGTGCGCTCCTGCACGTACTGCTTGGCGAACCGGACTGCGGCCTTGGCCTGCGCGTAGGCGCCGAAGGCGATGCCCCAGCGCTCGGAGGCCAGGTTGTGGCCGAGGTAGGAGAAGCCCTTGTTCTCCTCGCCGAGCAGGTCCTCGACCGGCACCTTGACGTCGACGAAGGCCAGTTCGGCGGTGTCGGAGGTGCGCAGGCCCAGCTTGTCCAGCTTGCGGCCGACGGAGTAGCCCTCGGACCTGGTGTCCACCGCGAACAGGGAGATGCCGTGGCGGCGGTCCTCGGCGGTGGGCGCGGAGGTGCGGGCGCAGACGATCACGCGGTCGGCGTGGACGCCGCCGGTGATGAAGGTCTTGGCGCCGTTGAGGACGTAGTGCGTGCCGTCCTCGGAGAGCTTGGCGGTGGACTTCATGCCCGCGAGGTCGGAGCCGGTGCCCGGCTCCGTCATCGCGATGGCCCACATCTCCTCGCCGGTGACGAACTTCGGCAGGTAGCGCTTCTTCTGCTCGTCGGTGGCGAGCATCCTGATGTACGGCAGGGCGAGCAGCACGTGTACGCCGGAACCGCCGAACTGGACGCCCGCGCGGGCGGTCTCCTCGTAGAGGACGGCCTCGAACTTGTGGCTGTCCAGGCCCGCGCCGCCGAACTCCTCGGGCACGTTGATCCCGAAGATGCCCAGCTCACCGAGCTTGTGGTAGAAGTCGCGCGGCGCCTGGCCGGCGGCGAACCACTCGTCGTACACCGGCACGACCTCGGCCTCGATGAAGGCGCGGAGGGTCTCCCGGAACGCCTCGTGATCCTCGTTGAACACCGTACGGCGCACGGCCACCTCCAGGTACCTCGACATGCCTAAGCGCTTGCTCAGAGTCGAAGATACCGGCGGGTACGGCAGTGCGTCCAGGGTGAGGTGTGCCACCCGCCCGGTCCGCGCGACTCACTCCCCGCCGGCCGCCGCGAACGCCCCCCGGGCCATCCGGTGCAGCAGGGCGGCCGTCGCCCCGCGGCCGGGGAGCGTGCCGGCGCGGCCGAGGTGGGGCGTGGAGTTGAGCAGGCCGAAGACCGAGTGCACGGCCGAGCGGGCGGCCGGCTCGGTCAGCGCCGGGTACACCTCGCGGACCACCTCCACCCACAGCTCCACGTACTGCCGCTGGAGCTGCCGCACCAGCTTGCGGTCGCTGTCGCGCAGCCGGTCCAGCTCCCGGTCGTGCAGGGTGATCAGGGGGCGGTCGTCGAGGGCGAAGTCGATGTGGCCCTCGATGAGCGAGTCCAGGACCGCGGGGGTGCCGGTCGCCCCGTCCGCCTCCGCCAGGCGGAGCCTGGCACCGGTGAGCAGCTGGCCGCTGATGCCGACCAGCAGCTCGGCGAGCATCGCGTCCTTGCCGGGGAAGTGCCGGTACAGGCCGGGGCCGCTGATGCCGACGGCCGCGCCTATCTCGTCGACGCCGACTCCGTGGAAGCCGCGCTCGGCGAAGAGCCGCGCGGCCTCCTTCAGGATCTGCTCGCGGCGGGTCGGGGCGTCGGTTCTGCTGACCATGCAGACGATTCTAGACAGCGAGGTTAGCGGTCGTTAACCTGAAGGCGATGGTTAACGCCCATTAACAGGTTCGACCACCGGGTGAGGGGACCGCACCATGCAGGAGGCACCGGAGCTGGCGAGCGCGGCGGACCCCGCGTCACCGGCCTGGCGGGCCAATGAGGAAGCCCATCTCGCGCTCGTGGAGGAGCTGCGCGCCAAGCTGGCCGCGGCGGCCCTCGGCGGCGGCGAGAAGGCCCGGGCACGGCACACGGCGCGCGGCAAACTGCTGCCGCGGGACCGGGTCGACACACTGCTCGACCCGGGCTCGCCCTTCCTGGAGCTGGCCCCGCTGGCCGCCGACGGGATGTACGACGGGCAGGCCCCGGCGGCCGGGGTGATCGCCGGGATCGGGCGGGTCAGCGGACGCACGTGCGTGATCGTGGCGAACGACGCCACGGTCAAGGGCGGCACGTACTACCCGATGACCGTCAAGAAGCACCTGCGCGCGCAGGAGGTGGCCCTGGACAACCGGCTGCCGTGCGTCTACCTGGTCGACTCCGGCGGGGCCTTCCTGCCGATGCAGGACGAGGTCTTCCCCGACCGGGACCACTTCGGCCGGATCTTCTACAACCAGGCCCGGATGTCCGGCGCCGGCATCCCGCAGATCGCGGCCGTCCTCGGCTCGTGCACCGCGGGCGGGGCGTACGTCCCGGCGATGAGCGACGAGGCCGTCATCGTCCGCAACCAGGGCACGATCTTCCTCGGCGGCCCCCCGCTGGTGAAGGCCGCCACCGGCGAGGTCGTCACGGCCGAGGAGCTGGGCGGCGGCGAGGTGCACTCCCGGGTCTCCGGCGTCACCGACCACCTCGCCGAGGACGACGCGCACGCCCTCCGGATCGTCCGGAACATCGTGGCCACGCTCCCGGCGCAGCGGCAGCCGCCGTGGGAGGTGCGGCCGGCGACCGAGCCGAAGGCCGACCCCCGCGGGCTGTACGGGGCCGTCCCGGTCGACTCCCGCACCCCCTACGACGTGCGCGAGATCATCGCGCGCACGGTGGACGGCTCGCGGTTCGCCGAGTTCAAGAGCGAGTTCGGGCAGACCCTGGTCACCGGGTTCGCCCGCATCCACGGGCACCCGGTCGGGATCGTCGCCAACAACGGCATCCTGTTCGCCGAGTCCGCCCAGAAGGGCGCCCACTTCATCGAGCTGTGCGACCAGCGCGGCATCCCGCTGGTGTTCCTGCAGAACATCTCCGGCTTCATGGTCGGCAAGGACTACGAGGCGGGCGGCATCGCCAAGCACGGCGCCAAGATGGTGACGGCGGTCGCCTGCACCCGGGTGCCGAAGCTGACGGTCGTGGTCGGCGGCTCGTACGGCGCGGGCAACTACTCGATGTGCGGCCGGGCCTACTCGCCCCGCTTCCTGTGGATGTGGCCCAACGCCAAGATCTCCGTGATGGGCGGCGAACAGGCCGCCAGCGTCCTCGCCACGGTCAAGCGGGACCAGTCGGAGGCGCGCGGCGAGGACTGGCCGGCCGACGCCGAGGAGAGCTTCAAGGCGCCCATCCGCGCCCAGTACGAGCGCCAGGGCAACGCCTACTACGCCACCGCCCGGCTCTGGGACGACGGCGTGATCGACCCGCTGGAGACCCGTCAGGTGCTGGGCCTCGCCCTGACCGCCTGTGCCAACGCGCCGCTGGGAGAACCCCAGTTCGGCGTCTTCCGGATGTGAGGAGGGGAACCGTGTTCGACACAGTGCTGGTGGCCAACCGCGGCGAGATCGCCGTACGCGTGATCCGTACGCTGCGCTCGCTGGGCGTGCGCTCGGTGGCGGTCTTCTCCGACGCCGACGCGGACGCGCGGCACGTGCGGGAGGCCGACACGGCGGTACGGATCGGTCCGGCGCCGGCCGCCGAGAGCTACCTGTCGGTGGAGCGGCTGCTGGCGGCCGCCGCCCGCACCGGCGCCCAGGCCGTCCACCCGGGATACGGCTTCCTCGCCGAGAACGCGGGCTTCGCGCGCGCGTGCGAGGAGGCGGGGCTGGTGTTCGTCGGCCCGCCGGCGGACGCCATCGCCCTGATGGGCGACAAGATCCGGGCCAAGGAGACGGTGCGGGCCGCCGGGGTGCCGGTGGTCCCCGGCGGGCGGGACCCCGAACTGGCCGAGGCCGCCCGCGAGCTGGGGGCGCCGGTGCTGCTGAAGCCGTCCGCCGGCGGCGGCGGCAAGGGCATGCGGCTGGTGCGGGACCTCTCCCTGCTGGAGGAGGAGATCGCCGCCGCCCGCCGCGAGGCCCGCGCGTCCTTCGGCGACGACACCCTGCTGGTGGAGCGGTGGATCGACCGGCCCCGGCACATCGAGATCCAGGTGCTGGCCGACGGCCACGGCAACGTGGTGCACCTGGGCGAGCGCGAGTGCTCGCTCCAGCGGCGGCACCAGAAGATCATCGAGGAGGCGCCCAGTGTGCTCCTCGACGAGCGGACCCGGGCCGCGATGGGCGAGGCGGCCGTGCAGGCGGCCCGCTCGTGCGGCTACCGGGGCGCGGGCACCGTGGAGTTCATCGTCCCGGGCAACGACCCCGCGCAGTACTACTTCATGGAGATGAACACCCGTCTCCAGGTGGAGCACCCCGTCACCGAGCTGATCACGGGGCTGGACCTGGTCGAGTGGCAGCTCCGGGTGGCGGCGGGCGAGCGGCTGGGCTTCGCGCAGGAGGACGTGACGCTGACCGGGCACGCGGTCGAGGCCCGGATCTGCGCGGAGGACCCCGCGCGCGGCTTCCTGCCCTCCGGCGGCACGGTCCTGGCGCTGGACGAGCCCCGGGGCGAGGGCGTGCGCACCGATTCCGGGCTCAGCGAGGGCACCGAGGTGGGCAGCCTGTACGACCCGATGCTGGCCAAGGTGATCGCCTACGGCCCGGACCGCGGGACGGCGCTGCGCAGGCTCCGGGCGGCCCTGGCGGAGACGGTCACGCTGGGCGTGCAGACCAACGCGGGCTTCCTGCGCCGGCTGCTGGCGCACCCGGCCGTCGTCCGGGGCGAGCTGGACACCGGGCTGGTCGAGCGGGTCGTGGACGACCTGGTCGGCACGGACGTGCCGGAGGAGGTCTACGAGGCGGCGGCGGCCGTGCGGGCCGAGGCGCTGCGGCCCCGCGCCGAGGGCTGGGTCGACCCCTTCTCGGTGCCGGACGGCTGGCGGCTCGGCGGCACGCCGAAGCGGCCCGCCTTCCCGCTGCGGGTGCACGACCCGGTGACGTACACCCCGCGGGGCACCGCGACCGTCACCGGCACCGCGGTCCACGTCACCCTGGACGGCGTCCGCCACACCTTCCGGCGGGCCGCCGACTGGCTCGGCCGGGACGGCGACGCCTGGCAGGTGCGGGACCACGACCCGGTGGCCGCGTCCCTCGGCGGGGCCGCGCACGCCGGTGCCGACTCCCTCACCGCGCCCATGCCCGGCACGGTCACCGTGGTCAAGGTCGCCGTCGGCGACGAGGTGAGCGCCGGGCAGAGCCTGCTGGTGGTCGAGGCGATGAAGATGGAGCACGTCATCTCCGCCCCGCACGCCGGCACCGTCGCCGAGCTGGACGTGACCCCGGGCAGCACGGTCGCCATGGACCAGGTGCTGGCCGTCATCGCACCGCACGAGGAGGCCGCCCCGTGACCCCCGAGGGACTGCCCATGGTCGTACCGGCCCAGGACCTGCCCGCGCGGGTGCGGATCCACGAGGTCGGCGCGCGCGACGGGCTCCAGAACGAGAAGTCCACCGTGCCGACGCCGGTCAAGGCGGAGTTCATCCGCCGGCTGGCCGGTGCGGGCCTGACCACGATCGAGGCGACGAGCTTCGTGCACCCACGGTGGGTGCCCCAGCTCGCCGACGCCGAGGACCTGTTCCCGCTGGTCGGCGATCTGGGGGTCGACCTGCCGGTGCTGGTCCCCAACCAGCGCGGCCTGGACCGGGCGCTGGCCCTGGGCGCCGGGCGCGTGGCGGTGTTCGCCAGCGCCACCGAGTCCTTCGCCAAGGCCAACCTCAACCGCACGCTGGACGAGTCGCTCGCGGTGTTCGAACCGGTGGTGCGGCGCGCGAAGGACGCGGGCGTGCACGTGCGCGGCTACGTGTCGATGTGCTTCGGCGACCCGTGGGAGGGCGCGGTGCCGCCCCACCAGGTGGCCCGCGTCTGCACGGCCCTGCGCGACATGGGGTGCGACGAGCTGAGCCTCGGGGACACGATCGGGGTGGCCACCCCCGGCCACGTGCTCGAACTGCTCGGCCTGCTCAACGGGGCGGGCGTGCCGACCGACGAGATCGGCGTGCACTTCCACGACACCTACGGCCAGGCGCTCGCCAACACCCTGGCCGCTCTCCAGCACGGCGTCACCACGGTGGACGCCTCCGCGGGCGGCCTCGGCGGCTGCCCGTACGCGAGGTCCGCCACCGGCAACCTCGCCACCGAAGACCTCGTATGGATGCTGCACGGACTCGGCATCGAGACAGGGGTCGACCTCGGCCGTCTGACCGCCACGAGCGTGTGGATGGCCGCTCATCTGGACCGGCCCAGCCCGTCCCGTACCGTCCGCGCCCTCTCCCACAAGGACCAGTGATCAGCATGGACCACCGTCTCAGCCCCGAGCTGGAGGAACTCCGCCGCACGGTGGAGGAGTTCGCGCACGACGTCGTGGCGCCGAAGATCGGCGACTTCTACGAACGCCACGAGTTCCCGTACGAGATCGTCCGCGAGATGGGCCGCATGGGCCTGTTCGGCCTGCCGTTCCCGGAGGAGTACGGCGGGATGGGCGGGGACTACCTGGCGCTCGGCATCGCGCTGGAGGAACTGGCCCGGGTGGACTCCTCGGTGGCCATCACCCTGGAGGCGGGCGTGTCGCTGGGCGCGATGCCGCTGCACCTCTTCGGCACGCCGGAGCAGAAGCGCGAGTGGCTGCCCCGGCTCTGCGCGGGCGAGATGCTCGGCGCGTTCGGCCTGACCGAGCCGGACGGCGGCAGCGACGCCGGGGCGACCCGCACCACGGCCCGCCTGGACCCGGACACCGACGAGTGGGTGATCAACGGCACGAAGTGCTTCATCACCAACTCGGGCACGGACGTCACGGGCCTGGTCACGGTCACCGCGGTCACCGGCCGCAAGCCGGACGGCCGCCCGGAGATCTCGGCGATCATCGTCCCGTCCGGCACCCCGGGCTTCACGGTCGCCGCCCCGTACTCCAAGGTCGGCTGGAACGCCTCGGACACCCGTGAACTCTCCTTCCAGGACGTCCGGGTGCCCGCCGCCAACCTCCTCGGCGAACAGGGCCGCGGCTACGCCCAGTTCCTGCGGATCCTGGACGAGGGCCGCATCGCCATCGCGGCGCTCGCGACGGGCCTGGCCCAGGGCTGCGTGGACGAGTCGGTGAAGTACGCCCGCGAGCGCCACGCGTTCGGCCGCCCGATCGGCGCCAACCAGGCCATCCAGTTCAAGATCGCCGACATGGAGACGAAGGCGCACACGGCCCGTCTGGCCTGGCGCGACGCGGCCTCCCGCCTGGTGTCGGGCGAACCGTTCAAGAAGGAGGCGGCGGTGGCCAAGCTGTACTCCTCCACGGTCGCCGTGGACAACGCCCGCGAGGCCACGCAGATCCACGGCGGCTACGGCTTCATGAACGAGTACCCGGTGGCCCGCATGTGGCGCGACTCCAAGATCCTGGAGATCGGCGAGGGCACGAGCGAGGTCCAGCGCATGCTCATCGCCAGGGAACTGGGTCTGGTGAGCTGAGCCCGTCCCGCAGAACCGGGACGGGCGCCCCGGTCCCCCGCCGGGGCCGCGGGCGCCCGCCCCGTCACCCCGCCGACCCGGAGTCCCGGCCGTCGCCGGGGCGCGGCACGGCGGGCTCCGGCCACGACCCGGCGCCATGAGCGGACCGCCTCGGGCACCTGGTCGAGCGGCGCCGTCAGTGCGGACAGCGCCGCCGAGATCTGACGCCACTCCCTTTGCCGGTCCGCCAATTCCGGCCGGTGCGGGGGCCGTCGGCGGGCTCCGCGGGCCGCGGGCCGGGACCCGCCCTCTGGACATCGACTGAGGTTAGGCTAACCTACCTTCGAACTTGTCCGGCGGGCGTTCCCGCCCCGTTCGAAAGCAGTCATACCCATGCCCCAAGCCCGTGCCACCCACCTCACTCGCCGCGGCCTGCTCGCCGCGGGCGGCGCCCTCGGACTCGGCGCCGCGCTCGCCGCCTGCGGGGACGACACGGGCAAAGACGGCGACACCGGTACGGCGGCCAAGAGCGGCACGTCCGGCCCCTGGTCCTTCAAGGACGACCGCGGCACGCCCGTGAAGCTGGACAAGGTCCCCGCGAACATCGTGGCGTTCACCGGTGTGGGGGCCGCGCTGTACGACTACGGCATCCAGGTCAAGGGCGTCTTCGGCCCGACGACGACCACCGCGGGCAAGCCCGACGTCCAGGCCGGCGACATGGACGTCAGCAAGGTGACCGTCCTCGGCAACACCTGGGGCCAGTTCAACATCGAGAAGTACGCCTCCCTCGCGCCGGACGTGCTCATCTCCACGATGTTCGACGGCGCCGGCACCCTCTGGTACGTCCCGGAGGAGTCGAAGAAGAAGATCGCCCAGCTCGCCCCCAGCGTCGGCATCTCCGTGTACGACCGCCGGCTCACCCAGCCGCTGGAGCGCATGTGGGAGCTGGCCGAGTCGCTCGGCGCGGACATGAAGGCCGCCGAGGTCACCGACGCCAGGAAGCGCTTCGAGGGGGCCGCCGCCCGGCTGCGCGCCGCCGCCAAGGCCAAGCCGGACGTCAAGGTGATGGCCGGCAGCGCCAGCGACCAGCTCTTCTACGTCTCGGGCAGCAACCTCTCCATCGACCTGGAGTACTTCAAGTCGCTCGGCGTGAACTTCGTGGAGCCGCCGGAGAGCGCGAAGAAGGAGGGCGGCGGCTGGTACGAGTCGCTGAGCTGGGAGAACGTCGACAAGTACCGGGCCGACATCATCATGATGGACGACCGCACCTCGGCGATCCAGCCCGCCGACATCACCAAGGCCACCTGGAAGAAGCTGCCCGCGGTGAAGGCCGGCCAGGTCATCGCCCGCTCCCCCGAACCGATCCTGTCCTACGACAAGTGCGTACCGCTGCTCACGAGTCTGGCCGAGGCGCTGGAGAAGGCCCGCAAGGTCGCGTAGGGCCCGCCGCCCGCGCTCCCCACATCTGAACACCTGACATCACCTCAGGAGCCCCCATGACGACGGCCGTGGCCGCCCCGTTCCGTTTCTTCTCCCTCCAGGTCGTACGGACGAGGCGGCTCGGCCCGTCCCTGGTGCGGGTCACCTTCGCCGGTGCCGACCTGCACGCCTTCCACTCCGACGGGCGGGACCAGTCGCTCTCGCTGTTCCTGCCGCACCCGGGCCAGCCCGAGCCGGTCGTCCCGCTGGAGCTGGGGGACGGCTGGTGGCAGGGCTGGCGCGAACTGCCGGACGACGTACGGGCGGTGATGCGCTCGTACACCCTGCGGGCGCTGCGGCGTGACCACCTCGGCCACACGGCCGAGATCGACATCGACTTCGCCCTGCACGGTGTCGGGCCGGGCGCGGCCACGCCCGCCGGACCGGCCTCCCGCTGGGCCGCGGGGGCCGCCGCGGGCGATCGGGTGCTGCTGCTCGGGCCGGCCGTCGCCGACAACCGGGCGATCCGTTTCCGCCCGCCCGCGGACACCGACCTCGTCGTCCTGTGCGGCGACGAGACGGCCCTGCCGGCCGCGACCGCGATCCTCGAATCCCTGCCCGCGGGCACCCGGGTCCGGGCCTGGCTGGAGGTGCCGCACGCCGCGGACGCGCAGGACGTGCGCACCGAGGCCGACGCGGAGATCACCTGGCTGGTGCGCGGCGCCGGGTCCCCGCGGGCCGCCGACGCCGTGCGGGCCGGCGGACTGCCGGCCGCCGAGCGGCCGTACGCGTGGATCGCGGGCGAGTCCGGGCAGGTGAAGGCGGTGCGACGGCACTTCGTCGGCGCGTGCGGGATGGACCGGCGGCGCGTCACCTTCGTCGGCTACTGGCGGCAGGGCATGACGGAGGAACAGCTCCGGGCCGCGGAGTAGCCCCACCCCCGGCCCGGCCGTCGACGTGACGCCGGTCACCGGGGAGAGCCATGCCCCGTAGGTTTGAACTTAGGTTAGGCTAACCTAAATTGATCAAGCGGACCGTCCCCTCGGAGGACCCCCACATGCGCTCGCACCTGCTCAATGGCCTCACCGCGGAGCACTACCGCCGCTCCGTGACCGAAGGAGTCGAGCGGGTGGCGGCCAAACTCGCCACCACCGACCGTCCGTTCAGCGGCGTCACCGTGGACGCCCTCGCTCCCCGCATCGACCGGATCGACCTCGACCGCCCCCTGGGCGACACCTCCGCCGTCCTCGACGAGCTGGAGGACGTCTACCTCCGGGACGCGGTCTACTTCCACCACCCCCGCTACCTCGCCCACCTCAACTGCCCGGTCGTCATCCCGGCGGTGCTCGGCGAGGCCGTGCTCTCGGCGGTCAACTCCTCCCTGGACACCTGGGACCAGTCCGCCGGCGGCACCCTCATCGAGCGCAGGCTCGTCGACTGGACCACCGCCCGCATCGGCCTCGGACCCGCCGCCGACGGCGTCTTCACCTCCGGCGGCACCCAGTCCAACCTCCAGGCGCTCCTCCTCGCCCGGGAGGAGGCCAAGAGCGACGACCTCGCCCGGCTGCGCGTCTTCGCCTCCGAGGCCAGCCACTTCAGCGTGCAGAAGTCCGCGAAACTGCTCGGCCTCGGGCCGGACGCCGTCGTCGTGATCCCCGTCGACCACGACAAGCGCATGCAGACGGTCGCCCTCGCGAACGAACTGGAGCGCTGCGCGCAGGGCGGCCTGGTACCCATGGCCGTCGTCGCCACCGCCGGCACCACCGACTTCGGCTCCATCGACCCGCTGCCGGAGATCGCCGAGCTGTGCGCCCGGCACGGCGTCTGGATGCACGTGGACGCCGCCTACGGCTGCGGCCTGCTCGCCTCGCTGAAGTACCGCGACCGCATCGGGGGCATCGAGCGCGCCGACTCCGTCACCGTCGACTACCACAAGTCCTTCTTCCAGCCGGTCAGTTCCTCCGCCCTGCTGGTCCGGGACGCGGCCACCCTGCGGCACGCCACCTACCACGCCGAGTACCTCAACCCGCGCCGCATGGTGCGCGAGCGCATCCCCAACCAGGTGGACAAGTCGCTCCAGACCACCCGCCGCTTCGACGCCCTCAAACTGTGGCTCACGCTGCGCACGATGGGCGCCGACGGCATCGGGCAGCTCTTCGACGAGGTCTGCGACCTGGCCCGGGACGGCTGGCGGCTGCTGGCGGACGACCCCCGCTACGACGTCGTCGTCGAGCCCACCCTCTCCACCCTCGTCTTCCGCTGGGTCCCGGCGTCCGCCACGGACCCGGCCGAGGTGGACCGCGCCAACCTGCACGCCCGCAAGGCCCTGTTCACCTCCGGCGACGCCGTGGTCGCGGGCACCGAGGTGGCCGGCCGCCAGTACCTGAAGTTCACCCTGCTCAACCCCGAGACCACGACCGCCGACATCACCGCCGTCCTCGACCTGATCGCCGGCCACGCCGAGCAGTACCTGGGAGTGTCCCTTGACCGCGCGTCCTGAGAGCCCGACCAAGACCTACGACTTCGTGGGCATCGGGCTCGGCCCCTTCAACCTCGGCCTCGCCTGCCTCACCGAGCCGATCACCGAACTGGACGGCGTCTTCCTGGAGTCCAAGCCGGACTTCGAGTGGCACTCCGGCATGTTCCTCGACGGCGCCCACCTCCAGACCCCGTTCATGTCGGACCTGGTCACCCTGGCCGACCCGACCTCGCCGTACTCCTTCCTGAACTACCTGAAGGAGAAGGGCAGGCTCTACCCGTTCTACATCCGCGAGAACTTCTACCCGCTGCGGGTCGAGTACGACGACTACTGCCGCTGGGCGGCCGGCCGGCTGAGCAGCGTCCGCTTCGGCACCACGGTCACCGAGGTGACGTACGAGGACGAGCTGTACGCCGTCCGCACCGGGGCCGGGGACGTGTTCCGCGCCCGCCACCTCGTGCTGGGCACCGGCACGACTCCCTACCTCCCGGACGCCTGCGCGGACCTGGGCGGGGACTTCCTGCACAACTCCCGGTACATGCACCGCAAGGCGGAGCTGCTGGACAAGGAGTCCATCACGATCGTCGGCAGCGGGCAGAGCGCGGCCGAGATCTACCACGAGCTGCTCGCGGAGATCGACGTCCACGGCTACCAGCTCAACTGGGTGACGCGCTCCCCGCGGTTCTTCCCGCTGGAGTACACCAAGCTGACCCTGGAGATGACCTCCCCGGACTACATCGACTACTTCCGTGAACTGCCCGAGGAGACCCGCTACCGGCTGGAGAAGCAGCAGAAGGGCCTCTTCAAGGGGATCAACGCGGACCTGATCGACTCCATCTTCGACCTGCTGTACCAGAAGAACGTGGAGAGCGGCGACCGCCCGGTGCCCACCCGGCTGCTCACCAACTCCACGCTGCGCACGGCGGCGTACCGGGACGGCGCCTACACCCTCGGCCTGCACCAGGACGAGCAGGGCAAGGACTACGAGATCCGCACCGAGGGCCTGGTGCTCGCCACCGGCTACCACTACACGCCGCCGGCCTTCCTCGCCCCCATCCGCGACCGCCTCCGCTTCGACGGCCGCGGCCGCTTCGACGTCGCCCGCAACTACGCCGTCGACGTCACCGGCCGCGGTGTCTTCCTGCAGAACGCGGGCGTCCACACCCACAGCATCACCAGCCCCGACCTCGGCATGGGCGCGTACCGCAACTCGTACATCATCGGCGAGCTGCTCGGCACCGAGTACTACCCCGTCGAGAAGACCATCGCGTTCCAGGAGTTCGCCGTATGACCTTCACCTTCCGTGCCGTCGACCCGCAGCGCGACGGCGGACTCCTGCACTCCTGGGTCACCCACCCCAAGGCGGCCTTCTGGATGATGCAGGACGCCACACCGCGGGACGTCGAGCGCGCCTACCGGGAGATAGCGGAGGACGAGCACCACCACGCGCTGCTCGGACTGCGCGACGGCGTGCCCGCCTTCCTGATGGAGAAGTACGACCCCGCGCACCGGGAGCTGGCCGGGCTGTACGAGGCGCGGCCCGGTGACGTCGGCATGCACTTCCTGACCCCGGCCACGGACACGCCCGAGCACGGGTTCACCCGGGCCGTGATCACCGCCGTCATGGCCCACCTGTTCGCGGACCCGGCGGTGGAGCGCGTCGTCGTCGAGCCCGACGTCCGCAACAAGGCCGTGCACGCCCTGAACGCGGCCGTCGGCTTCGTGCCCGAGCGGGAGATCGACAAACCGGAGAAGCGGGCCCTGCTGAGCTTCTGCACGCGCGAGCGGTTCGAGAAGGCGGTGACCGCATGACCCTCGCCGACTCCGTCGCCCACCTGTCCCCCGAACGCTGGGCCGAGGCCAACCGGCTGCTGCTGCGCAAGGCGCTCGCCGAGTTCACGCACGAGCGCCTGCTCACGCCCGAGCCCGAGGAGCCCGGGGAGCCCGGGGAGCCCGGGGAGCCCGGGGAGCCCGGGGAGCCCGAGAAGGGGGACGGCGGCCGGTACGCCGTCCGCAGCGACGACGGTCTCACCTCCTACCGGTTCACCGCCGTGCGCCGGGCCCTGGACCACTGGCAGATCGACCCCGGTTCCATCTCCCGGCACCGGGACGGCGCCGAGCTTCCGCTCGCGGCCCTGGACTTCTTCATCGAGATGAAGGAGTCCCTGGGACTGAGCGACGCGATCCTGCCGGTCTACCTGGAGGAGATCTCCTCCACCCTCTCGGGCACCTGCTACAAGCTCACCAAGCCCCAGGTCACCTCCGCGGAGCTGGCGGCGAGCGGTTTCCAGGCGATCGAGACCGGGATGACCGAGGGCCACCCCTGCTTCGTCGCGAACAACGGGCGGCTCGGCTTCGGCATCCACGAGTACCTGTCGTACGCGCCCGAGACGGCGCACCCCGTCCGGCTGGTGTGGCTGGCCGCGCACCGCTCGCGGGCCGCGTTCACGGCGGGCGCCGGGATCGAGTACGAGTCCTTCCTGCGCGAGGAGCTGGGCGGGGAGACGGTGGAGCGGTTCCGTGCCGTGCTCACCGGCCGGGGCCTCGACCCCGCCGACTACCTGTTCATCCCGGTCCACCCCTGGCAGTGGTGGAACAAGCTCAGCGTCACGTTCGCCGCCGAGGTGGCCCGGGGCCACCTCGTCTGCCTCGGCGAGGGCGACGACGAGTACCTGGCCCAGCAGTCGATCCGGACCTTCTTCAACAGCAGCGCCCCGCACAGGCACTACGTGAAGACCGCCCTGTCGGTGGTCAACATGGGCTTCATGCGCGGACTGTCGGCCGCCTACATGGAGGCCACCCCGGCCATCAACGACTGGCTGGCCCGGCTCATCGAGGGCGACCCGGTGCTGAAGGCGACCGGTCTGACGATCATCCGGGAGCGGGCCGCCGTCGGCTACCGGCACCTGGAGTACGAGCGGGCCACCGACCGGTACTCGCCGTACCGCAAGATGCTGGCCGCGCTGTGGCGGGAGAGCCCGGTGCCGTCGCTGCGGGACGGCGAGTCCCTCGCGACCATGGCCTCCCTGCTGCACGTGGACCACCGGGGCGCCTCCTTCGCCGGCGCGCTGATCGCCCGCTCGGGACTGACGCCCACCGAGTGGCTGCGCGGGTACCTGCGGGCCTACTACACCCCGCTGCTGCACAGCTTCTACGCCTACGACCTGGTGTTCATGCCGCACGGCGAGAACGTGATCCTGGTCCTCGCGGACGGCGCGGTGCGGCGGGCGGTCTACAAGGACATCGCCGAGGAGATCGTCGTCATGGACCCGGACGCGGCCCTGCCGCCCGAGGTGCGGCGGATCCGGGCCGAGGTCCCCGAGGAGACGAAACTGCTGTCGATCTTCACGGACGTCTTCGACTGCTTCTTCCGCTTCCTCGCCGCCCACCTCGCCACCGAGGGCGTCCTGGACGAGGACGGCTTCTGGCGCACGGTCGCCGAGGTCACCCGCGAGTACCAGGAGGCGAACCCCGCACTGGCCGACCGGTTCCGCCAGTACGACATGTTCGCGCCCGAGTTCGCGCTGTCCTGCCTCAACCGGCTCCAGCTCCGGAACAACCAGCAGATGGTGGACCTCGCCGATCCGTCCGCCGCGCTCCAGCTGGTGGGGACCCTGAAGAACCCGATCGCCGGGTTCTGACCCCCGGGGGCCCGGCGGTCCGCGGGACCGCCCGGGCCCCCGGGGGCCGGGTGGAACAATCGCCCCATGGCGGAAATCATCCAGAAGGACGGCACCTGGGTCCTGGACGGCGATGCCGTGCGCATCACCCCGGGCCGGGACGGGAACGTGGGCCTGCTCCGTCGCGCGCTGGGGGAACTCCGCGTGCCGCTGCGGGCGCTGGCGGGCGTCTCCTTCGAACGGGGCCGGCGGTCGGGCCTGCTCAGGCTGCGCCTGCGCGACGGCGCCGACCCGCTGCTCCGGGCGGCCGGAGGCCACCTCGCGGACGCGCAGGACCCGTACCGGCTCGCCGTGGAGCCGGACCGGTACGGCGTCGCCGAGTACCTCGCCGACGAGGTGCGCACCGCCCTGCTGCTGGACGGCGTCTCCCCGGAGCCGGTCGACGCGTACCTGCTGCCCGGACCGCCGCTGCCGGTGTCCGCCTCGGCCGGGGACGGCACCGCGGGTTTCGACGGGGAGCGGGTACGGCTGGAGTGGAACTGGAAGACGGAGGAGGCCAAGGCCGCCGCCGGCCCCCGCACGATCCCCCTCGCGGACGTGACGGGGGTGCGGTGGCAGCCGGCGGCCGGGCTGGAGAACGGGTACCTGCGCTTCCTCGTGCGCGGCGCCCCGGCCTCCCTGCCGGCCAAGGACGACCCGAACGCCGTCGAGCTGTGGGGCTTCCGCAGGGACCCGCTGATGGTCCTGGTCGCGGCGGCGGTGCAGGCCCGCCTGCCGCACCCCGCGGCCACGGGTCCGCGGGCGCCGGACGAGGTGCCGTCCCCGGACGAGGTGCCGTCCCCGGCCGGGGAGCCGGCCGGGGACGACGACCACGACGTGCTGCTGCGCCGGCTGCGCGAGCTGGGCGGGCTGCACCGCGACGGGGTGCTGACGGACGAGGAGTTCGCCCTGGCCAAGCAGGCGATCCTCCGGCGCATGTGAGGACCGTCCGCCGCGCGGGCCCTACTTGGCCCGGCGGGACACCGTGAAGTGGTCGATGCGGTCGCCGGTCTCGGCGATGCCGGACACCTTCAGCGTGGTCTGGTGGCCCCGCGGCGCGGGCACGACGTCCACGCGCAGGAAGGAGTAGTTCAGGTAGCGCACCCGGGACCAGGCGACGGCCTCGCCGGCCCTGCCGTCCTTGGTGTTGACGAACGAGGCGACCGAGTCGACCTCGTGCTCGTGGCCCTCGTAGGAGTCCGGGGCGGAGAAGGCGTACAGGCTGCGGCCCGCGGCGCCCGCGGTGACGTAGACCACGCCCTCGGTCTCGGGGTAGGCCGTGCCGCCGATCGGCAGCTTCTTGGTGACCTTGTCGCCCTTGATCACGTCGGTGCGCTCGTACTGGTGGTTGTGGCCGTTGATGACCAGGTCCACCGTGTACTTCTCGAACAGCGGCACCCACTCCTGGCGCACTCCCCCCTCCGAGGCGTGCGCGGTGGAGGTGCAGTAGGCGCAGTGGTGGAAGAAGACGACGACGAAGTCGATGTCCTTCGCCGCCCGGTACCGCTTGAGCTGGGTCTCCAGCCAGGTCGTCTGCGTTCCGCCGGAGATGCCCAGGTTCGCCGGGATCTCGAAGGAGACGTCGTTGGCGTCGAGCGAGATGACCGCCGTGTTGCCGTAGACGAAGGAGTAGACGCCGGGCAGGTTCCGCCGGTCGGGGCCGTTGGCGGGGAGGGTCCAGCGGGCCTCCTCGCCGCCGTAGCCGTTGGGCGAGTACCAGGCCTCCATGTCGTGGTTGCCGTACGCCGGCATCCACGGGACCTGCTTGGCGACGGACTCCGTCTGGTGCAGGAACTGGTCCCAGGTGCGCGCGTCGAACCCGTTGTCGGTGCTCTTGCCCTGGCCGGCCGGGTCGCCGTAGGCGATGTCACCGGCGTGCAGATGGAAGGCCGGGTCCTGGCCGAGGATCAGGGCGTTGTTGGCCAGGCCGTGATATCCGACACCCTCGTCGCCGAAGGCGGTGAAGGTGAACGGCGCCTTGGCGGCCGGGGCGGTGGTGAAGGTGCCCAGGGTGCCCAGCAGGTGCGGCTCGGCCGGGTCGAAGCCCTGGTGGCCGACGCCGTAGTAGTACGTCCGGCCGGGGCGCAGGTGGGTGAGTCCGGCGTGCACGTAGTACTGGGTGTGGTCGCCGCCCGCCCCGACGCCGGCCGGGGTGTAAAGCGGGCGGACCTCCGCCTCGATCCGGTGGGAGAGGTCCCAGGGGTGGGCGCCGATGCGGATGAACGGCTTCCTGACGGCGACCGGGACCTGCCAGGAGACGGTGATCTCGGTGCGCGGGTCGTTGCCGAAGGCGAGGTGGCGGCCGAAGGGGGCGACGAGCGCGCCGTCGACCGGCTCGGCGGCGGGGGCGGTGCTCCCCCGCCGTCCGGCGGCGGGCGCGGGTGCCCCCGGCACGGCGGCCCGGGCGGTGGCACCCGGCACGAACGCGCCACCCACGACGGCGCCGAGCGTGACGGCGCCGCCCCTGACCAGCGTGCGCCGCGAGAACCTGGAGCGCAGGTAGTCGTGCTGCTCGGCCATGCCCATGCGCTCGGCCAGCTTCTCGGGTACTCCCATACGAGGTATGTCCATGGCGTCTGAAACTCGTTGGTTCGGGCAACGGGATACCGGACGCAGGGTGGACGGTCCGCGAACAGAGCACCATGAGAGTTTCAACAGGGGTCTGCCCGATATCGGGCACGCTCCTTGCGAAACGGGCGCCGGTACCCGAGGATCTACCGGGTGCACGACGAACTTGTTGATCACCTGACGCGGTCCACGGCCCTGAGCCGGGGCGAGGCGCTGCGGGTGGTGCAGGACGTGCTCGCCTACTTCGACGAGACGACCCAGGACTTCGTCCGTCGCCGCCACCGCGAACTCCAGGCCCGGGGCCTGGTGAACGCGGAGATCTTCGAACGGATCGAGGCGGACCTGAAATACCGGGCGGTGGCGCCGCCGGAGCTGACGCTCAGGCAGCTGCGCCGCATGGTCTACGGCTGAGAACAGCCGCACCGGACCAGCGACAGCCAAGGGATACCTCTATACATGTGCGGAATTGTCGGTTACATCGGGAAGCGTGACGTCGCCCCCCTCCTCCTGGAGGGCCTGCAGCGGCTGGAGTACCGCGGCTACGACTCCGCGGGCATCGTCGTCACCTCCCCGAAGACCCCCGGCCTGAAGATGGTCAAGGCCAAGGGCCGGGTGCGCGACCTGGAGGCCAAGGTCCCGGCGCGCTTCAAGGGCACCACCGGCATCGCCCACACCCGCTGGGCCACCCACGGCGTCCCCTCCGACGTGAACGCCCACCCGCACATGTCGGCCGACCAGAAGGTCGCCGTCGTGCACAACGGCATCATCGACAACGCCGCCGACCTGCGCCGCAAGCTGGAGGCGGACGGCGTCGAGTTCCTCTCCGAGACCGACACCGAGGTCCTCACCCACCTCATCGCCCGCTCCACGGCCGAGAAGCTGGAGGACAAGGTCCGCCAGGCGGTCCGGCTGATCGAGGGCACCTACGGCATCGCCGTGCTGCACGCCGACTTCCCGGACCGGATCGTGGTGGCCCGCAACGGCTCCCCCGTCGTCCTCGGCATCGGCGAGAAGGAGATGTTCGTCGCCTCGGACATCGCCGCGCTGGTCACGCACACCCGGCAGATAGTCACCCTCGACGACGGCGAGATGGCGACCCTCAAGGCCGACGACTTCCGCACCTACACCACCGAGGGCACGCGCACCACCTCCGAGCCCACCACGGTGGAGTGGGAGGCCGAGTCGTACGACATGGGCGGCCACGACACCTACATGCACAAGGAGATCTTCGAGCAGGCCGACGCGGTCGACCGCGTCCTGCGCGGCCGCATCGACGACCGCTTCTCCACCGTGCACCTCGGCGGCCTCAACCTGGACGCCCGCGAGGCCCGGCAGATCCGCCGCGTCAAGATCCTCGGCTGCGGCACCTCGTACCACGCGGGCATGATCGGCGCCCAGATGATCGAGGAGCTGGCGCGCATCCCCGCCGACGCGGAGCCCGCCTCCGAGTTCCGCTACCGCAACGCGGTCGTCGACCCCGACACCCTGTACATCGCGGTCTCCCAGTCCGGTGAGACGTACGACGTCCTCGCGGCCGTGCAGGAGCTCAAGCGCAAGGGCGCCCGGGTCCTCGGCGTGGTCAACGTGGTCGGCTCCGCGATCGCCCGCGAGGCGGACGGCGGCATCTACGTGCACGCGGGCCCGGAGGTCTGCGTGGTCTCCACGAAGTGCTTCACCAACACCACGGTGGCCTTCGCCCTGCTCGCCCTGCACCTCGGCCGCACCCGCGACCTCTCCGTCCGCGACGGCAAGCGGATCATCGAGGGCCTGCGCAGGCTGCCGCAGCAGATCGCCGAGATCCTGAAGCAGGAGGAGGACATCAAGCGGCTCGCGGAGAGCTACGCCGACGCCCGCTCGATGCTCTTCATCGGCCGGGTCCGGGGCTACCCGGTGGCCCGCGAGGCCTCCCTGAAGCTCAAGGAGGTCTCCTACATCCACGCCGAGGCCTACCCCGCCTCCGAGCTGAAGCACGGTCCGCTGGCCCTCATCGAGCCGGCCCTGCCCACGGTCGCGATCGTCCCCGACGACGACCTGCTGGAGAAGAACCGCGCGGCGCTGGAGGAGATCAAGGCCCGCGAGGGCAAGATCATGGCGGTGGCCCACCGGGAGCAGGAGAAGGCGGACCACACCATCATCGTCCCGAAGAACGAGGACGAGCTGGACCCGATCCTGATGGGCATCCCGCTCCAGCTCCTCTCGTACCACACGGCGAAGGCCCTGGGCCGGGACATCGACAAGCCGCGGAACCTGGCGAAGTCGGTCACGGTCGAGTAGGTCCTCCGCGGGACGGACCCCCACGTGCGCCACCGGACACGTGGGGGTCCTTCCGTGTCCGCCGGCAGTCTGCGCGCGCGTGTTCCACGCCGCGCGGGCCGGGTCAGGGGATGACGATCACGGGGCGCCGCGCACGCCTGGCGAGCCGCCCGGCGACCGAGCCGAAGATCCGCCCGACGATGCCGTGCGTGCAGCCGACGACGATCGCGTCCGCCTCGTACTCCCGCCCCACCTCTTCGAGTTCGTGGCAGATGTCCCCGCCCCGCTCGACCAGGATCCAGGGCACCTCGGCCAGGTAGTCCGCGCAGGCCAGCTCCAGCCCCAGGACCTCCGTGCGGTGGTCCGGCACGTCGACGAAGACGGGCGGCTCGCAGCCGGCCCACACCGTGGTCGGCAGCCGGTTGGCGACGTGGACGATGATCAGGCCGGAGTGGGAGCGGTGGGCCATCCCGATCGCGTAGGCGAGGGCGCGCTCACTGGAGGTGGAACCGTCGAAGCCGACGACGACTCCGTGCCGGAAGGCGGGATCGCACGAGGGGCGTGAGTCTTCCGCCGCCAGGGGATCGGCCGCCGTGGGATCGGCGACCGGCCGCTTGCGGTCCGCGGGTTCGAAGAATTCGTGACCGGCCATGGCTGTCTCGGCGTCGTGATCCTTTATGGTGGGAGGACAGTGTGCGGCGGAGCTGTGTCCGGGAAACATCTTCCCAAGCCCATACCCCCAAGGGTACGGCGGCACGCCTCCCGAGCCCAGATACCGCGCACGCTCCGTGAGCGGGTCCCCCGCCATCCGCAGGGGTTCACCGGAGCATGCACGAGCCGCGCCCGTAACGCAATGGTTGCTGCCCCGTACAGGCGGTTTGCACGGGATTCGCGGATGTACGCCCGGTGACCGGCCGGGCGGACGGGCATGGAACCGGGGTGAGCGACCGCTCCGCGGGGTACCGGGGACCCGGGCGCCCGTCCGGCGGCGCCCCGCACCGGGCGCGGCTCGCCGGCCGGCGCCGCGGGCACCGCGCCGGAGCGTGCCGCCGGCGGGCCGGCGGCCGCCGCACCGCGGCGACCGGTGCGCCGTGCGTTGCGCCGCGCAAAGAGGGGGACGCGGGACCCGGCGACAGCACCGGTCGACTGACCTGTTTCCGCACCTGGGAACGCTGCTTTTCAGCCAACTTCTGGATACCGCCCCGGAGGGGTTCCGACCACCCCCCAACCCCCGTTCCACCTGCACGGAAAGGGTCCACGGGCCGCTGCGCACCCTACGCGGTTTGGCCACTGCGACAAGGCGTACTTCCCTGCACGGCTCACGAGTGCAACGCTTCGTGATCGAATGCTTCACGCCAAGTTGTCATGTCGACAATGTCCGGCGTGTCGAACTGGTCACCGTGAGACCGCGGGAGCCAGTAAATTCGATCTTGATGTCGTACGGCGGGGGACTCGTGCAGGACCGAGGGGAAACGTGCAGGAGCGACACAACCGAGGAGCCGCGACCACCGAGGGGGGCTTAGCAGTATGAGCCACGACTCCACTGCCGCGCCGGATGCCGCGGCCCGGAAACTGTCCGGGCGCCGCCGCAAGGAGATCGTCGCGGTGCTGCTGTTCAGCGGCGGCCCCATCTTCGAGAGTTCCATTCCGCTGTCGGTGTTCGGGATCGACCGCCAGGACGCCGGCGTGCCGCGCTACCGCCTGCTGGTGTGCGGCGGCGAGGAAGGCCCGCTGCGGACCACGGGGGGCCTGGAACTCACCGCGCCGCATGGACTGGAGGCGATCGCCCGCGCCGGAACGGTCGTCGTACCGGCCTGGCGCTCGATCACCTCACCGCCACCGGACGACGCGCTCGACGCGCTGCGCCGGGCCCACGAGGAGGGCGCCCGCATCGTCGGCCTGTGCACGGGCGCGTTCGTGCTCGCGGCCGCCGGACTGCTGGACGGCCGCCCGGCCACCACCCACTGGATGTACGCGCCGACGCTGGCCAAGCGCTATCCGTCGGTGCACGTCGATCCGCGGGAGCTGTTCGTCGACGACGGCGACGTGCTCACCTCGGCGGGTACGGCGGCCGGCATCGACCTCTGCCTCCACATCGTGCGGACGGACCACGGCAACGAGGCGGCCGGCGCGCTCGCCCGGCGCCTGGTGGTCCCGCCCCGCCGGTCGGGCGGCCAGGAGCGCTACCTCGACCGGTCTTTACCCGAGGAGATCGGCGCCGACCCGCTCGCCGAGGTCGTCGCCTGGGCGCTGGAACACCTCCACGAGCAGTTCGACGTGGAGACGCTGGCGGCACGCGCCTACATGAGCCGCCGCACGTTCGACCGCCGGTTCCGGTCGCTGACCGGGAGCGCCCCGCTGCAGTGGCTGATCACGCAGCGGGTGCTCCAGGCGCAGCGGCTGCTGGAGACGTCGGACTACTCCGTGGACGAGGTGGCGGGCCGGTGCGGCTTCCGCTCCCCCGTCGCGCTGCGCGGGCACTTCCGCCGCCAGCTCGGCTCGTCCCCCGCCGCGTACCGGGCCGCCTACCGGGCCCGCCGGCCGCAGGGCGACAAGCCGGGTGAGATGGAGTCGGCGCTGTCCGGCTCCGGTCAGCCGGGCGCGCCCGCGGGCCTGTCCGGTCCCGGACCCGTGTCGCAGGCGCCCGCTCTGCTGCACGAGCACCGGGACGGCGGGGTGCCGATGCAGAGCCGCCGGGCCGCGGCCGGCGCGGTGGGCCTGCTGCCGGGACCGCGCAGCGGCAACTGAGCGGAGCCGGGACACGGGAGCGAAGGGGGCGGGGCCGGACTCCGTCCCCTTCGCCGTGTTCCGCCGCGGCCGCGCGCCGGCCGGGTCGCCGCACGGCCGGTCCGGCGCGGCGCGGCGCGCCGTAAGGTGAGACACATGAACGATCGCATGGTGTGGATCGACTGCGAGATGACCGGTCTCTCGCTGTCGGACGACGCGCTCATCGAGGTGGCCGCCCTCGTCACCGACTCCGAGCTGAACGTACTGGGCGAAGGGGTGGACATCGTCGTCCGCCCGCCGGCCCGGGCCCTGGAGACGATGCCGGAGGTGGTGCGGCGGATGCACACCGCGTCCGGGCTGCTCGCCGAGCTGGAGAACGGCACGACCCTCAAGGACGCCGAGGCGCGGGTCCTGGCCTATGTGCGGGAGCACGTCAAGGAGCCCGGCAAGGCACCGCTGTGCGGCAACTCCGTGGGCACCGACCGGGGCTTCCTGCTGCGGGACATGCCGACCCTGGAGGACTACCTCCACTACCGGATCGTCGACGTGTCCTCGGTCAAGGAGCTGGCCCGCCGCTGGTACCCCCGGGCGTACTTCAACAGCCCGGAGAAGAACGGCAACCACCGGGCCCTCGCCGACATCCGCGAGTCGATCGCCGAGCTGCGCTACTACCGCGAGGCCGTCTTCGTGCCGCAGCCCGGTCCGGACTCCGACACCGCGAAGGCGATCGCCGCCAAGCACGTCGTGTCCGCCGGCTAGCCCGCCCACGGGGGCCCCGCGCGAAAACCTGTGCGCGAGCACCCCTTCGGACCCTGTAGACTTCTTCTCGGCCGGTCGGGGAAACGACAAGTTCCACCACCGGTCGTGGTGGGTGTAGCTCAGCTGGCAGAGCACCTGGTTGTGGTCCAGGATGTCGCGGGTTCAAGTCCCGTCACTCACCCTGAGTCGGAAGCCGGTGACTCGTCGAAAGACGGGTCATCGGCTTTCGCGTTGTCCGGGCGTCCCCGGGCCGCCCCCGGCGCGGGCGGCCGGGGCGGCGGAGTGCGCCGCCGTCAGGACGACGCCCGCACGACCAGTTCCGTGGGCAGGACCGAGTGGTGGGGGTGCGGCCCCCCGGACGCGGCCGGGCGGCGGTCGGCGATCTCCGTGAGCAGGAGGCCGATCATCGCGCGGCCCATCTCCTCGATGGGCTGGCGGACGCTGGTGAGCGGCGGGTCCATGTGGCGGGCTATGGCGGAGTCGTCGTACCCGACCAGGGCGACGTCGTCGGGGACGCGGCGGCCCGCCTCGCGCAGCACCTGCCGGGCGCCGGCGGCCATCACGTCCGAGCCGGCGAAGACCGCGTCCAGGTCGGGGTACCGGTCGAGCAGGACCGTCATCGCGCGGCGGCCCCCCTCGTCGGTGAAGTCCCCGGGCTCGACGAGCAGCTCGTCCACCGGGTGGCCGGCGTCCCGCAGCGCGTCGCGGTAGCCGGCGACGCGGCGCTGGGCGCCGTAGACGTCCAGCCGGCCGGTGATGTGCGCGATCCGGCGGCGGCCCCGGCCCAGCAGGTGCTCCACCGCCGAGCGGGCGCCGCCGTAGTTGTCGGAGTCCACCGAGGTGAGCGACTCGCCCGCCGAGCGAGGGCCGCTGATCACGGCCGGGATCTCCAGCTGGGCGAGCAGGTCGGGCAGCGGGTCGTCGGCGTGCACCGAGACCAGCAGGACGCCGTCGACGCGGTGGGCCGCGAGGTACTGCGCCAGGCGCTGCCGCTTCCGGTCGCTGGCGGCGAAGATCAGCAGCAACTGCATCTCGGTGTCGGAGAGTTCCGCGCCGACCCCGCGCAGCATGTCGGAGAAGTACGGCTCCGCGAAGAACCGGGTCTCCGGCTCGGGGACGACGAGGGCGACGGCATCGGTGCGGTTGGCCGCGAGGGCGCGGGCCGCGGTGTTGGGGACGTAGCCCAGCTCGGCGACCGCCGCCTCGACGGCGGCGCGGGTGGCGTCGCTGACCCGGGGCGAGCCGTTGATCACCCGGGAGACCGTGCCCCGTCCGACCCCGGCCCGGGCGGCGACCTCCTCCAGGGTCGGCCGCCGGCCGCCCCGGCCCCTTCCACCGCTGCCCGCCATAGTCGCCGCCTTCCGCTCACCGCCGTCAGGCCAGGAATGTAACAGCCGGGCAGGCGGCGCCCCCGATCCCGCGGGCGCCGGCGGGCGGGCCCGGAGCCCGGGCCCCGCCCGCCGTCCCGCGCAGGTCAGCCGGGCAGGCCGTGGCGCCGGATCACCTCCGTGTACCAGTGGGCGCTGGCCTTGGGGATGCGGCGCTGGGTGGGGTAGTCGACGTAGACGGCGCCGAAGCGCTTCGAGTAGCCGTAGGACCACTCGAAGTTGTCGAGCAGGGACCACAGGAAGTAGCCGCGCACGTCGGCCCCGTCGGCGATGGCGCGGCGGACGGCGTCCAGGTGCGCGTGCAGGTAGGCGATCCGCTGCGGGTCCTCGACGCGCCCCTCGGGGGAGGCGTAGTCGTCGAAGGCGGCGCCGTTCTCGGTGACCATGAGCGGCAGGTGCGGGTACGCGGCCGACAGTCCGGTCAGCAGCGTGTGCAGGCCGTTCGCGTCGATGGCCCAGTTCATCGCGGTCACGTCGTCGTTGGCGAGGTGGAAGGCGACGTCCTCGGACCCGGTCCACGGGGAGTGGTCGCTGGCGCCGTGGCCGTCGTCGCGGGTGCTCGCCGTTCCGTCGGCCGGCCGGGAGACCACGGTCGGCGAGTAGTAGTTGACGCCGAGCATGTCGATGGGGCGGGAGATCTCGGCCAGGTCCCCGTCGTGCATCAGCCGGTCCCAGTCGACGAGGTGCGCGGTGTCGGCCAGCAGGTCCTCGGGGTAGACGCCGTCCAGCAGCGGGCCGGTGAAGATCCGGTTGCCGACCGCGTCGATGCGGCGGGCGGCCTCGGCGTCCTCGGGATCGCCGGTGAGCGGGCGCACCTGGTGCAGGTTCAGGGTGATCGACGTCTTGGCGGACGACGGCAGGGCGGCGCGCAGCGCGCCGACGGCCCGGCCGTGCGCCAGGTTCAGGTGGTGCGCGGCGCGCAGGGTGGCGGCCGGGTCGGTCCGCCCCGGCGCGTGCACGCCGGAACCGTAGCCCAGGAACGCCGAGCACCAGGGTTCGTTCAGGGTGGTCCACACCCCGACCCGGTCGCCGAGGGCGCGGGCCACGAGGTCGGCGTAGTCGGCGAAGCGGTGGGCGGTGTCGCGGTGCGGCCAGCCGCCCAGGTCCTCCAGGTCCTGCGGGAGGTCCCAGTGGTAGAGGGTGGCGACGGGGGTGATGCCCGCCGCCAGGAGCTCGTCGGTGAGACGGCGGTAGAAGTCCAGGCCGCGCTCGACGGCGGGCCCGCGTCCGGTGGGCTGGACCCGGGACCAGGAGACGGAGAACCGGTACGCCTGGAGACCGAGCCGCTTCATCAGCGCCACGTCGTCGCGGTACCGGTGGTAGTGGTCGGCGGCGATGTCGCCGGTGTCGCCGTTGCGGACCTTGCCGGGGGTGTGGCTGAAGGTGTCCCAGATGGACGGGGTGCGGCCGTCCTCGGCGGCGGCGCCCTCCACCTGGTAGGCGGCGGTGGCGGCGCCCCAGACGAACCGGGCCGGGAAGGACTGGTCCGAGGCCTGCTGGGCCGTGGTCTCGGGTCGTACGGCGGTCATGGTGAGAACGCTCCCAAAGGGGGTGAGGAAGGGACGGCGGACGGTGGTCCGGCGTGCGGGGGGCGAGAAGGGCGGGACGCCGGGGCGTGCCGGGCGCCCGGTCCGGTACGGCCCGCCGCGGGGCGGTGTCGTGCGGCTCAGCCCTTGACCGCGCCCGCCATGATCCCGCCGACGATCTGCTTGCCGAAGACGATGAAGACCAGCAGCAGCGGCAGGGTGCTGATCAGCGCCCCGGCCATGACGATGCTCTGGTCGGGGGTGTAGGAGGCGCTGAGCTGGCCGAGCGCCACCTGGAGGGTGGGGTTCTCCTGGTTCAGCGCGAGGAAGGGCCAGAAGAAGTCGTTCCACGCCTGCACGAAGGTGAGCATGCCCAGCACCGTCATGGCGGGCCGGGCCACGGGCAGGACGATGCTCCGCACGATGCGGAAGTTGCTCGCGCCGTCGACCTTGGCGGCCTCGATCAGCTCGTACGGCAGGGACTCCAGCAGGTACTGGCGCATGAAGAACACCCCGAAGGCGCCGACCAGGGTCGGGAAGATCACCGACTCCAGCTTCCCGCTCCACCCGATGTCCGACATCATCATGAACAGCGGGACGACGCTGAGCTGCGGCGGGATCGTCAGCGTGGCGATGACCGCGGTCATCAGCGCGCCGCGGCCGCGGAAGCGCATCTTGGCGAAGGCGTATCCGGCGAGGGTGCAGAAGAAGAGGGTGGCGGCGGTGATGCAGCCGGCCACGATCACGCTGTTGACGATGGCCTTGCCGAGGTGGGCCTGGTCCCAGGCCGTCTGGAGGTTGCCCCACAGCCGGCCGCCCGGCACCAGCGGCGGCGGGTCGTCCAGGACGCGCTGCTGGTCGTGCGAGGCGGCCACCAGCGTCCAGTACAGGGGGAGGGCGGAGCCGAGGCCGACGAGGATCAGCGCGGCGTAGGTGAACGGTCCGCCGTCGAGCTGCCGGCCGGCGCCCACCCGGAAGCGGCCACGGCCCCTGTCCGCGGGGACCGGTGCCGGGCCGAGGCCGGGAACGGTGGTGGTGGGAGTGGTCGTGGTCATCGATGTCGCTCCCGTCAGGCCGCGTTCTTGCGCACGAACCGGCCGACGATCCAGTTGATCAGGGCGATGAGCAGCAGCAGGACGAGCATGGCCCAGGCGACGGCCGCCGCCGGGCCCAGGTGGCCCAGCTTCCAGCCGTAGTTGAAGAGGTAGATGCTGAGGGTCTCGTACTGGTGCTCGCTGCCGCCGATCGAGCCGAGCGTGCCGCCCTGGAGCAGCAGCGGCTCCCCGAACAGCTGCATCGAGCCGATGGTGGAGATGACGACGGTGAACAGGATCGTCGGCCGCAGCGCGGGGACGGTCACCTTGCGGAACTGCTGCCAGCGCGACGCCCCGTCGATGGCGGCCGCCTCGTACAGGTCGGTGGGGACGGCCTGCATGGCCGCCAGGTAGATGAGGGCGTTGTAGCCGGTCCAGCGCCAGATCACGATGACCGAGATGGCGATCTTGGACGTCCACTCCCCGTTGCCCCAGTCGGTGTTGCCCGCGCCGAAGAAGTGCAGCACCCAGTTGAGGATGCCGCCGTCGGCGCGGAAGACCAGCGCGAAGACCAGGGCGGCGGTGGCGACCGAGGTGGCGTACGGGGTGAGGATGACGGTCCGCCAGAACGTGCTGGCGCGCAGCTTGTAGTTGAGCAGGTGCGCCAGGCCGAGCGCCACCAGCAGCTGCGGGACGGTGGAGAGGACGCCGATGACGAACGTGTTCGTGACGGCCGTCCAGAACTCGGAGTCCTGGAGGATCTTGGCGAAGTTGTCCCAGCCGACCCACTGGGACTGGTCGAGGCTCGTCATCTCCACCCGGTGCAGGGCGATCCAGCCGGTGTAGAGGAGCGGGTAGAGCCCGAAGGCGCCGAAGATCAGGAAGAAGGGGGCGATGTAGGCGTACGGCGACGCCTTGTCGTCGAAGCGCCACAGCCGGGCGCGCCAGGCGGCGCGGTCGTGCGGGGCGGCACCGGTGCCGCCTGGCGGCGGGGTGCCGACCCCCCGGACGGGGGTTGTCGTTGCCACGGAGGGAGTCCTTCCCTGGAGGTCTCGGCCGGGTGGGGCGGGGGGCGTGCCGGGGACCGGGGTCGGTCCGCCCCTGCCCGCGCCGGATCGGTGCGGTGGCGAACGGCCCACGCCTCGGCCGCAAGGTGCGTGCGGGGTGCGGCCCGGCCGCCGGGCCACCCCGGATGATGCGGCGGCGGTGCCCGTCGCCGGGCCGCCGGGTGCTCACCGGATGCTCACCCGGGCGAGGGGCGGGCGCCGCCCGGCGGGCCCGGACGCCCGGTGCGGCCGGGCTGCGTCGGCCCGGGCGGGGCGAGAGGCTCTAGCCGAGTGCCTTGTCGACCGACTCGGTCGCGGCCTTCCACGCGTCGTCGGGCGCGGTGCCGCGCTGTTCCATGTTGTTGATCTGCGTGGAGATCGCGTCCTTGATGACGCCGTCCTTCGGGCCGAGCACCGCCTCGGGGATGGACTTGGCCTCCTCGGCGTAGATCTGCCCGATGGGGGCGTCGCTGAAGTAGGGGAGCTTGGCGTTCTTCACGTCGGCCAGTTCGTAGGCGCGCTTGTTGGACGGGAAGACACCGATCGCCTTGAACACCTGGGCCTGCTGCTCCGGGGCGGTCAGCCACTTGACCAGTTCCGTGGCCTCCTCGACGTGCTTGCCGCTCTTCGGTACGGCCAGGAAGGAGCCGCCCCAGTTGGCCGCGGTGGAGCCGGGCGCCCGGGAGATGTCCCACTTGCCCTTGTAGGAGTCACCGGAGTTGGTGGAGATCTGGCCGGCCATCCAGGCGGGGCAGGCCACGGTGGCCACGCTGCCCTTGCGCAGCGCCGCCGTCCAGGCGTCGGTGAACTGGGGCAGGCCCTGGGACAGCTTCTTGTCGGCGGCCTCGGCGGCCAGGTTCCAGCCCTGCCGCACGGACTGGCTGTCCTTGTAGACCGGCTTGCCGTCGGCGTCGTAGTACTGCTCGGCCGCGGAGCTGACGACCGCGTTGTACATGGCGGACGCCGAGTCCATGAAGTAGGTGCCGGAGGGCGCCTTCTTCTTGTACCGCTCGCCGAGCCTGAGGTAGTCCTCCCAGCCGCCGGCGACGGCCTTGGCGACGGCCTCGCGGTCGCTGGGCAGGCCCGCCTTCTCGAAGAGGTCCTTGCGGTAGCACAGGGACATGGGGCCGATGTCGGTACCGGCGCCGATCACCGTGCCGTCCTCTGCGGTGGCCTGCTTCTCCTTCCAGGACACCCAGTCGTCCACCTTGATCTTCTTGCCGAGGTCGGCGAACCTGCCCGCCTGGGTGTCGACGACCTCCTTGATGCGCCCGACCTCGATGCCCGTGACGTCCCCGAGGCCGCTGCCCGTGTTGAGCTGCTGGAGCAGCTTCGGGTAGTAGTCCTGCTCGTTGGCGGTGGTCTCTTCCTTGACCGTGATGTCCGGGTGCAGCTCGTGGTACTTGGCGAACAGTCCGGCCTCCTTGTAGCCGAACTGCCCGAAGTCGGCCACCGTGAGGGTGATGTTCCCGTTGGCGTCCGCGCCGTCCGAGTCGTCGTCGCTGCTGCAACCGGTCAGCAGCAGGGCGGAGGCCGTCAGGACCGTCGTGGCCAGAGTCGCTGCTCTGTGGCCTTGACCACCGCCGGTACGGGTGATGCGCATTCCACTACTCCTTGTTCCAGGGGGAACGGGACCTCAGGAATCGGACCGCCGGGCGCGGCGGTTCGGGGCCTGTCCTCTCGGTGCGCGCGACGGCTGGTCGACAGCACCCGGCGTACGGGAGAAAGGTGCTGGTCAACGCTGTGTCGAGCCCGGCAGAGGGAAAGGTTACGGATGGGTGTGACCCGAGCGGAAGAGAGCCCCGGTCGCCCCGTGGGATCGCTCCCACGCGGCATGCCGGAAGACTCGTTGGTGCCGGGCCGGGTGTCAAGACTTGAAGACGGCCTTGTTGCGCAAGCGTTTTTTCCACGTCACGGGAACGTGTCGCGCGGACACCGGCGCGCGGGCCGCCCGTCGGCTGTCGCGCACAGCGTCGGGGCAGGTCACCGGCGGGCCGGTCCCCGCTTCCGGCCAACCGGGGCGGATCGCGCGGCGGTTGGCGCGCGGGCGGGCCGGGGCGCGGGGCCCGCTCTCCGGAGCGCCGGAAGGTGAACGATGAGTTCTGCGGAACCGGCCCGGCCACGGCGGTCGTTCACCGGCCCCAGCCGCACGGGCCCGGCCGCGGCGGGGGTGCCGGGCGCCGCGGACCGGCCCGCCTGCCCTCCCCCGGGGCCGTCCAGGACGTGCCGGACTCACCTGCGTCCTGCGGCAGTTGCGGCCGGTGCTCGCGGGTGATGAGCAGGGGTACGAGCGGTTCCGCCCCCTGGCCCGCCGCCCAGCGGGCTGACGGCGGGCCGGTGATGGCAGCCCGGTGACGGCGGTCCCGCGCCCCTCTTCCGTCATGGGAGCGCTCCCATGCATAATGTGGACACTTCACTCCGGGAGATCCCTCATGCCCCCACCGACGACCGCCGGCCCTCCTCCCGCCTTCCCCCGGGCCGCCGCGATGCCGGCGCACCGGAATGACGGGGCGGTACGGGAGGACGGCCGCACTCCTCCCGACACACGCCGGAGGGGCGCGGCCCTCCCCCCGGAGTACCGCGCCCCCGTCTGAGACCCGGGTGGCCGGGTCAGTTGTAGGCGCCGAACGCCTTCGAGAAGGCGAACGCGTCCTGGGTGACGGAGCTGCACGTGGCGTCGGCGGTGGGCTTGGGACCGCCGGGGCAGCTCTTGTCGCGCGTGGCGGACCACATGGACAGCCAGCCGAGGCCCTTGGACTTGGCGAAGTCCACCAGCTGCGTGGCGTCGTCGACCTTGAAGACCTCGGTGGAGACGTCGTTGACGCCGATCATCGGGGTGACCGCGACCGTCTTCCAGGCGGCCTGGTCGGACAGCCCCAGCACGCTCTTGACCTGGGCCTGGGTGGCGGTGGCGGCCTGCTCGGCGTAGGTGCCCATGTCACCGCCGTACGAGGCGCCGTAGTCCATCGCCATGATGTTGACGGTGCTGGTCCGCACGCCGTTGGACCGGGCGTTGGCGAGGAGGTTCACGCCGTCCTGGGTGAGGCCCTCCGGCATCACCGGGAGGGTGAAGGAGACGTCCAGGCCGGGGTGCTGGGCCTGGAGCTTGGCGATGGCCTGGGCGCGGCGCGTGTTGGCGGCCGTGTTCGGCAGCGCGCCGCCCTCGACGTCGAAGTCGACCTTGGTCAGCTTGAACGCGTCGACCGCCTTGCCGTAGGCCGCCGCCAGCGCGTCGGCGGAGGAGCAGGTGGTGGCCAGCTCCGAGCCCGAGGCGCCGCCGAAGGAGACCCGGACGTCCCCGCCCTTGGCGCGCAGGGCGCCGATCTGCGCGGCCACGCCGTCGGCGGTCAGGTCCGTGACGCCGCCCCACTTGGGGGTGCAGCCGCCGCCGTCGGTGACGAAGGCGAGGTTGTAGTTCTTCACACCGGTGGTGTCCGCCGCGCCGACGAGGTCGAACGCCGGGTACAGCGAGGTGTCGACGTAGGGCGCGAAGCCGGCGGAGCCGGTGGTACCGGTGCCGGTGCTCTGGGACGGCGTCGGGGTGGGGGTCGGCGTGGACGTCGCGGTCGGCGTGGACGTCTTGGTGGGGGTCGGGACCGGGGACGGGGACCCGGTCGGCCGGCCGCTCGGCTCGGGGGTGGCGCCGCCGTCCGCGGAGCACTGGGCGCCGTCGATGCGGCAGCCCGTCGGGTCGCCCGCGCCGCTGACCACGAAGCCGACGGTCACGGACTTGCCCGGGGCGATGCCCGCGGTGTCCCACTGGGCGGGCTTGACGGTGACGTGCCGGCCGCTGACGCTCGACTCGCCGTTCCACAGGGAGGAGAGCGTGGTGCCCGTGGGGAGGTCGAACTCCAGGGTCCACGTCTTCTCGGCCTGGCCGCTGTTGTTGGTGACGACGTACTGGGCGGTGTAGCCGTTCGACCAGTCGCTGGTCCGCGTGTAGGCGGCGTTCACGCCGGCCGCGTTGGCCGTCCCGGTGAGCAGGACCGCACCGCCGCCGATCACGGCCGCGGCCACCAGGCCGCCTATCGCCTTGCTCCTGCCGCTGATACTGCGCCGGTGCGTGCTCATGCGCGTGCCTGCCTTCGTTCTCCACCGGGGGTGTGGTGCGGCAGCACGCTAGCGGGCCCGATCCGGACAAACGCCCTGTTCGGGGCGGCGGTCGGTGTCCTTATGCCGCACTTAAGGAAGCGATCGGGACCGGTTAAAGATGGCGCGCGGTCCGCGTCGCCGTACCGTGCCGCGGTGGCCGCGGCCCACCGGTCCCCGGCCGGCCGGACCAGCGGGCCGGAACCGGACGCGCACCTCGGTGCCGCCCAGCACCGAGGCGCCGATGCGGACGTCGCCGCCGGTGGACTCGGCGAGCCGGCGGACGATGTCCAGGCCCAGGCCGGTCGAGCCGGTGGCGCCCGAGCCCCGGCCGCGGGCCATCGCCGCCACCGGGTCGGGTATGCCCGGGCCGGCGTCCGAGATGAGCACGATCACCGCTTCCTCCCCGTCGTGCAGGTCGACCGCGAAGGCGGTGCCCTCCGGGGTGTGCCGGAACACGTTGCCGAGCAGGGCGTCGAGCGCGGCGGCCAGGTCGGCGCGGGCGACGGGCAGCCGCACCGGCCGCCCGGTGCCGGCCACCCGCCACCTGCGGCCCTCGTCCTCGGCGAGCGCGGACCAGAACTCCATGCGCTCGCGGACCACTTCGGCCGCGTCGCAGCCGGCGCTGGGTCCGGCCGCGGCCGTCTGCGGCTTGGCCTCCCGGGCCGTCCGGATGATGGTGTCGACCTCGCGCTCCAACTGGGCGACGGCCGCCCGGGTCTGCTCGGCGGCCGGTCCGGCGCCGAGGGAGGCCGCGTTCAGCCGGAGGACGGTGAGCGGGGTGCGCAGCCGGTGCGACAGGTCGGCCGCCAGTTCACGCTCGTTGGCGAGGAGCTGGACGACCTGGTCGGCCATGGAGTTGAACGCGACGGCGGCCAGCCGGAGTTCGGTCGGCCCGTCCTCCGGCACCCGGGCGCCCAGCCGGCCCCCGCCCAGGTCGCGCGCGCCCTCAACCAGCCGCCGCGCCGGACGCACCATGCGCACCCCCAGCCGGTCGGCGACCGCGACCGAGCCGATGATCAGCGCCAGTCCGACGGCCGCGAGGACCGCCCAGGCCGTGCCGACGCCGTTGGTCACCTCTGACTCGGGGACGTACACCTCGACCACCGCGATGGCGCCGGAGCCGAGCGCGACCGGCTGGAGCAGCGTGGAGCCGCCCGGCACGGCGACGGTGGAGGCGCGGCCGAGCCGCCGTACGGCCCGGACGGCGTGGGCGGGGGCGCGCCGCCGGCCGAGGTCCAGCGCGGCCCGGCCCTCGGCGGCCGGCAGGTGGACGGCCATCCCGGCGTCGGCGCCGGCCGAGGCCACCACCCGCTCCAGTTCGTCCCGGTCGGTGGTGATGGACAGCGCGGGCGCGACCGCGGCGGCCTCCCGCTCGGCGTTCGAGAACGCCCGGTCGCGGGCCATCTCCTTGACGACCAGGCCGAGCGGCACGGCGAAGGCGGCCACGACCATCGTGGTGACCGCCAGGCAGACCTTGACCAGCGCCCATCTCATCGCGGCCCGCTCTCCGCGGGCGGTTCGAGCTTGACGCCGACGCCGCGCAGTGTGCGCAGGTAGCGCGGCCGGGCGGCCGTCTCGCCCAGCTTGCGGCGCAGCCAGGACAGGTGGACGTCGATGGTCTGGTCGTCGCCGTAGGACTGCTGCCAGACCTCGGCGAGGAGTTCCCTGCGCGGGACGACGACCCCGGGCCGGCCGGCCAGGAAGGCGAGCAGGTCGAACTCGCGGCGGGTGAGGTCGAGCCGCACCCCGTCCAGCTCCGCCCGGCGGCGCAGCGGGTCGACGGTCAGCCCGCCCACCCGGAGCACGGCCGGGGGCTGGTCGCCGGCGCCGGCGGACCGGGCCCGGCGCAGCACGGCCGCGATCCGGGCGCAGAGGTGCTCGACGGAGAACGGCTTGGTGAGGTAGTCGTCGGCACCGGCGTTGAGCAGCCGGACGATCTCCGCCTCGTCGTCCCGGGCGGTGGCGATGATGACGGGCACGTCGGTGATGCCGCGGAGCATCTTCAGCGCCTCGGAGCCGTCCAGGTCGGGCAGTCCGAGGTCCAGGACGACCACGTCGAAACGGAAGTGGGCGGCCTCGCGCAGCGCCTCCAGCGCCGTCCCGACGCTGCGCACCGTGTGGGCGGCGTCGGTGAGCTGCCGGATGAGCGCCGAGCGCACGAACTGGTCGTCCTCGACCACGAGCACACTTGCCATGCGCCGCACCGTACGCCATGCGGCCGGGCCCGGTCCGGGCCTGTGGACGGCTGCCCCGTTGTGGACAACCCCCGTGACCGGTGCGGCAGTATGGCGCCGATGCGCAGAGGACTCGTACACGTACTGGCCTGGCTGCTCGCCACCGGGGCGGCGGCCACGCTGTCGTGGTGGGGCGTGCACACGGTGATGGCGGGGACGGCGTACGACCCTCCGCGTGCCCTGCCGGTGACGCCCGCCGACGCCGACGCCCCGGTCCGGGACACGGCGCCCGCGTCCCCCGCACCCCCGTCCCCGGCACCCGCGTCCACGACCCCGGCGTCCACGTCCCCGGCATCCGCCCTCGCCTCCGATGCCGCCCCCTCCGCCGTCCCGTCCCGCCCGCGGCCGGCCCCGCCGGCGCCGGCTCCCACCCCGACCACGGCCCTCTCGCGGACCTCGTCCCCGACCGCGTCCGCCTCGGCGCCGGGCCAGGTCAGGTCCTACGACACGGACGGCGGCCGGGCGGTGTTCGACCTGCGGACGGCCGACGCCACGCTGGTCTCGGCCACTCCGGCCACCGGCTGGTCGATGCAGGTGTGGAAGACGGAGAGGTGGATCCGGGTGGACTTCGGCCGGGGCGCGGACCGGGTGTCGGTGTTCTGCACCTGGCACGACGGACCGCCCCGGGTGGAGGTGGGCACCTACTGACCCGGGCTGGCCTGAACGGAACCCCCTACCGGAACACCGAGGGCGGCGGGGCCGGGGAGGCCACCGCGGCGGCGTCCGTCACGGGCGCCGCGCCGCCGGTGAAGTCGGTGAGCGGGCGGCCGTGTTCGACCCGGCCCGGGTGCGGGTCGGAGGCGGCCCGGCGGGTGAGTTCGGCGAGCGGCAGCGGCAGGTCGGAGGCGACGAGGACGGCGTTGCCGAAGCGCTTGCCGCGCAGCACGGCCGGGTCGGCGACCAGCGCCAGTTCACCGAACCGGGCGGCGGCGGTGGCTATCTGGCCGCGCAGGTGGGCGAGCGGCGGGCCGTCGGCGAGGTTGGCCGCGTAGACGCCGGACGGCTTCAGGGCCCGGCGAACCTCGTCCAGGAACTCGGTGGAGGTGAGGTGGGCGGGGGTGCGGGCGCCGCTGAACACGTCGGCGACGACCAGGTCGGCCCAGCCGTCGGGGACTTTGGCCAGGCCCGCGCGGGCGTCGGCCGCGCGCACCCGGATCCGCGCGCCCGGGTCCAGCGGCAGCTCGCGGCGGACCAACCGGACCAGGGCCGCGTCCCGTTCGACGACCTGCTGGGTGGAGCGGGGGCGGGTCGCGGCGACGTACCGGGCGAGGGTGAGGGCGCCGCCGCCGAGGTGCACGGCGTGCACGGGCCTGCCGGGCGGGGCGGCGAGGTCGATGACATGGCCGAGGCGGCGCTGGTACTCGAAGGAGAGGTACGCCGGGTCGTCCAGGTCGACGTGCGACTGCGGCGCGCCGTCGATCAGCAGCGTCCAGGCCCGGCCGCGGTCCGGGTCGGGCACGAGCTGCGCCAGCCCGCCGTCGACCGCCTCCTCGACGGCCGCGGCCGCCGTTCCGCGCCGGGTGTTCCTGGACCTGCCCATCCGTCCATTTTCGCAGCCGCCGCGGGCCCGCGCGTCACCGGCGGCTGTCGGCCGCCTCGATCAGCCGGGCCGCCTCCCCGAGGGCCCGGCGCAGCACCGCCGGGTCGGTGGCGAGATCGGCCTCCCCGGGCGGCAGCAGCCAGTCGGAGCCCTCCACCGGCGGCTCCGGGTCCAGCCGCAGCCCCCGCCCGTTCGTCTCGGTGCAGGTGCTGCCGGGCACGTCCCAGCAGGCGGCCGTGCCGGCCGGCACCAGGAAGCCGAGGGTGTCGCAGCCGTCGTCGTGGAGGACGGGCCCCACCGCGTCCGCGGCGCCCCGCCGCAGGATGTCGACCGCCTCCAGCCCCTGGCGGGCCGGTACCGTCACGAGGTCGCACGCCGGGTCGCCCGCGGCGGACGACGACGGCGACGTACGAGGTTCGTTGCTCTGGCTGGTCACCATGCCGGCCTCCACCACACTGCCCTGTTGCGGTCCACGGGGTACAACGCGCGAACCCGTCAACGGCAACGGCGGAAGTGCGCCGCAAAGGATGGCACTTCATGGCAGATCGGGGACGAGACGTCCGGTTTGTAGCCGAACTCCGCGTGGCGGGGCCGTCACAGCGGGTACGTTCATGCCCGCCGGGACCGAGGCGTCACACGGGGCGACTCGTCCCGGAACCGCCCGCGGAACCGGCATGGTTCGACGGTTCGCACGAGAGGACCCCCGGCCATGGCGTCGTCGACGGTGACCTCGTCACAGCCCGAACGGCCACCCCGGCCGAACCCGGCCTTCCGGCGGCTGCGCGGCCGCCGCTCCCCGGCCGAGTTCGCCGCGCTGGTGCGGCGGGCGGCGCGCGAGATCGGTGAGCGCGTGAGCTGTGACGCGCGCTACATCGGCCGGGTGGAGGCGGGCGAGATCCGCTGTCCCAACTACGCGTACGAACGGGTGTTCCTGCACATGTTCCCCGGCCGCACGCTCACCGACCTCGGCTTCGCGCCCCGCTCGTCCGTCCGCGGGCGCGCGGCGCGCACGGCCGCCGAGCCGCCGGGGACCTCCGGCCCGCCCGGCGGGCCGACGAGGGCGGCCGGGCCGTACGGCGGACGGGAACCGCACGCACCTCCCCCGCGTTCCCGGCTCCGGCCGGGCCGGGGGGACCCCCATGAGAAAGACCCCCTGGACCACGAGGAGAGCGACGTGCTGCGTCGCGCATTCATGACCGGCGGCGCAACGGTCGCCGCCGCCACGCTGGCCCCGCTGGGGCTCACCACGGGCGCCGCGGCGGCGCAACGGCCCGCGCGGCGCGCCGGCACCCCGGAGGCGGTGGCGCTGGAGGAGGCGGTCCGCCAGATCCGGCTGCTCGACGACCGGCACGGCGCGGACGGCCTGTACCGGCACGCGGAGGCCCCGCTGCGCGCGGCGTACGCCCTGCTCGACGCGGGCGCGACCCGGCAGACGACCGCCGCCCGGCTGCACTCCGGCGCCGGTGAACTCGCCCTCTCCGTCGGCTGGCTGGCCCATGACTCCGGCCGCTTCGGCGACGCGCGTTCGCACTACGCGGAGGCGCTGGCCACCGCCCGGATGACCGGGGACCCGGCGCTGGAGGCGCACGCCTTCTGCAACACCGCGTTCCTCGCCCGGGACGCGGGCCGCCCCCGGGAGGCGGTCCGGGCCGCGCAGGCCGCGCAGCGCGCCGCCCGGCCGCTCGGCTCCGCCCGGCTGCTGTCCCTGCTGGCGCTGCGCGAGGCGGGCGGCTGGGCGGGGCTCGCCGACCGCACCGGCTGCGAGCAGGCGCTGGCGCGCGCGCACACCTTCTTCGCGCGGGGCCGCTCGGACGCCGACCCCGAGTGGATGAGCTTCTACGGCGAGGCCGAGCTGGCGGGGCTGGAGGCGCAGTGCTGGTCCGCGCTGGGCGACTGGCGGCGGGCGTCCCGGCACGCGTGGCGGGCGGCCCGCACGCAGAATCCGCACTTCACTCGCAACATCGCGCTCTACACCGCCGAGCTGGCCGACGACCTCGCCCGCGAGGGCCGGCCCGACGAGGCGGCGGCCGCCGGGCTGCGGGTGCTGGCCCTGCTGGACCAGGTCCAGTCCTCCCGCGTCCAGGGCATGCTGGCGGGCACGGCACGGGTGCTGCTGCCGCACCGGCGGGCAGCGGGGGTGTCCGAGTTCCTCGACCGGCACGCGTCCCTGCCGAGGCGCGTCTAGCGGGACGGCGCCGTGACCGGCGGGGGCACCGGACGGCGGCCTGGCCGGCGGGACGGCCGGCGAGCCCCAGGGGGACGAGCCGGGGCCGTCGGCCGGTGCACGGTCCGCTGCCGGGGCTGCGGTCACCGCGCCCCGGCCCGCCACCGACCCAGCTCCACCGGACACCGCCTCCCCGCCGAGGCGCGTCAGCGGGACGGCGGCGGGACCGGCGGGGTGGCCGGCGGACTTCGTGGCCGGCAGGCGCCGGGCGGGCGAACCAGGGCCCTCGGCCGGTACGCCGGCTCCCTCGGCCGGCACACGGCCCGGCGCCGCGGTCACCGCGCCCCGCCCCCGCCACCGACCCCGCTCCACCGGACACCGCGTCCCCGCCGGGACGCGTCTGGCGGGACGGCACCGGACGGCGGCCTGGCCGGCGGGACGGCCGGCGAGCCCCAGGGGGACGAGCCGGGGCCGTCGGCCGGTGCACGGTCCGGTGCCGGAACCGCGGTCGCCGCGCCCCGCCGCCGACCCGCCCCCGGCTCCCGGGGTGCCGCTCAGCCCGCCAGGTGGCCCAGGTCGTTCCAGCTCTCGATCGCGGGTTCGCCGTACGCCCAGCCCAGGACGGACAGCGAGGTCGGGTTCAGCCGGATGCGGGCCGCGAAGTCCAGCGGCAGCCCCAGCCACCGCGCGCCGATGGACCGCAGGATGTGCCCGTGGGCGAAGACCAGGACGTCCCGGTCGGCCGAACGGGCCCAGGACACCACCTCGTCCGCGCGCGCGGTCACCTCGGCGGTGCTCTCCCCGCGCGGCACACCGTCCCGCCAGATCAGCCACCCGGGCCGCACGGCCTGGATCTCGGCCGGCGTCATGCCCTCGTAGGCGCCGTAGTCCCACTCCATCAGCGTGTCCCAGCGCTCGGCGCGCTCGCCGAACCCGGCGAGTTCACACGTCTCCCGCGCGCGGGACAGCGGACTGGTGCGCACCTCCACGCCCTCCAGCCCGTCCAGCGGGGGCCGGTGCAGCCGCTCGCCGAGCAGCTTGGCCCCGCGCCGGCCCTCCTCCAGCAGCGGCACGTCGGTCCTGCCGGTGTGCTTGCCGGACAGCGACCACGCCGTCTGTCCGTGCCGGGCCAGCAGGATGCGCGGTGCCATGGGAGACCTCTCCGGGAGAGTGACGTCACATGGACGCCACGGGAACGACGGCGGAACACGGTGCCCCCAATCATCGCGCACCAGGTCGGCAGGCAACCCGGCGGGCGCTCTCGGCGTCTTCGGAAGCCGAGCACGCGCCAGGTCGCGACCGCGCGCCCCATGGGCGGCGCGCGGACACCGTAAAGTGGCACGGTCGCCCGCGCCGGGGCGGCCCGCACCGCACAGCAGAAGGGGGAGGGCGATCGGATTGCCGCAGACCGAGACACCGGGCACCGAGGTGGCCCCCCGCTCCCGGCTGCGCTGGTGGACCGAGCTGCCGCTGATCGTGCTGGTCTACGGCTGCTACTCGGCCGGCCGGCTCCTCGCGCGCGGTGACGTCTCCGGCGCCGTCGACCACGGCCTGGCGATCCTGCGCATCGAGAAGGCACTGCGCCTGGACGCCGAGCACCCGCTGAACCGGCTGTTCACCAAGGAGCCCTGGCTCGGGGTGCCGGCCGACTTCTGGTACGCGTCGCTGCACTACCTGGTCACGCCCGCCGTCATGGTGTGGCTGTTCCGCAGGCACGCCCGGCACTATCGCGCGGCCCGCACCTGGCTGATGACGTCCACGTTCATCGGCCTGATCGGCTTCACCCTGCTGCCGACCTGCCCGCCCCGCCTGCTCTCGGCCGGCCACGGCTTCGTGGACACCATGGCGCAGTACAGCTCGTACGGCTGGTGGGGCGGCGAGGCCAGCGCCCCGCGCGGCATGGGCGGCATGACCAACCAGTACGCGGCGATGCCGAGCCTGCACGTGGGCTGGGCCCTGTGGTGCGGCGTGATGCTGTGGCGGTACGGCGGCACGCGCACGGCCAAGGTGCTCGGCGTCGTCTACCCGCTGGTGACCGCGATCGTGGTCATGGGCACCGCCAACCACTACTTCCTTGACGCGGTCGCGGGCATCGCCGTGATGGGCGTCGGCCTGCTGCTGGCGCCGTACGTGCTGCGGGGCGCGAACCTGGTCAGGACCCGGCTGCGGCACCGCGCCGCCCCGGTGGCCGCACCGGCCGCACCGGTCGCGCCCGGCACGGGTTCCCCGAATGTCAGTGGCGGATGCGAGACTTCCGCGGGTGAGCGAATTCCACGGCAGCGCGAGTCGCAGCGAGACCCCGCGGCCGGACCGGACGTCTCCCCCACCGACGCGGGCGACGGGGCTCCGGCACCGGCTCGCTGAGCTGCGCGGTCCCGGCCGGCCGGCCAAGTCCCTGGACGCGCGCGCCCTCGCGGCGCTCGCCGCCAACCCCGGCTGCTCCCGGCGGGCGATCCTGGACGGCGCCGGGGTGGACAAGGCCCGGCTGGCCACCGCGCTGGGCGCGCCGTCCGGTTTCGGGCAGTCCCAGTTCGCCCTGACCCGGGGCAACGCCTTCGAGGCCCGGGTGAAGGCGGACGGCGGCGCCGAACTGCTGCGGCTGGCACACGCCCGGCTCGACCCGGGCGCCGAACCGCCAGCCGCCGCGGCGGTGCCCGACCTGAGCGCGCACGGCCCCGAGGGGCGCACGGCCCGTACGGCGCTGGCGCTGCGCGAGGCCACGCGGGCCGGCGGCTGGACGCTGCTGGACCATCCGATGCTCGCCCTGGACGTGGCGGGTTCGCTCGCCTTCCTGGAGCCGGACGCGGTCGTGGTGCACCCCGACGGAAGCTGGTCGGTGGTGGAGATCAAGTCCTTCCCCATGGTGGACGGGGCCGCGGACCCGGCCAAGGTGGGCGCGGCGGCCCGGCAGGCGGCGGTGTACGTGCTGGCGCTGGAGGAGGTCGCCGCCCGGCTCGACGGCGCCCCGCGGGTGCGCCACCGGGTGCTGCTGGTGTGCCCGAGGGACTTCTCCAACCTGCCCACCGGCTCGGCCGTGGACGTCCGCAAGCAGCGCGCGGTCACCGCACGCCAGCTCGCCCGGCTCACCCGGATCGAGGAGATCGCCGGGACGCTGCCCGAGGGCACGTGCTTCGCGCCCGACCGGCCCGCCGAGGAGCTGACGGCGGCGGTGGCGGCGGTTCCGGCGACGTACGCGCCGGAGTGCCTGTCCACCTGCGAACTGGCCTTCCACTGCCGGGACCGGGCCAGCGCGGACGGCGCGGTCACCCGCCTGGGCCGGCCGCTGCGGGCCGAGCTGGGCGGCCTGGCCACGGTCGGGGAGGTCCTCGCGGCGGCCCACGGCGCGAGCGGCGACCCGGACGACCCGGCGGTGGCCGCGCTGCGCCGGGCGGCGGCCCTGCGCGCCGAGGCCCTCCGGGCGGCCGAGGAGGCCGCGGCCCTGCGCGCGGAGGCCGCCGGGGCGGCGGCCGGGGAGGTCACCGCGTGTCCCTGATCACCACCCTCGCCCGGCTGGAGGCCGTCGGCAGCGGTCTGGCGCAGCCCGCCGCCACCGTCCGGCACCGGCACCTGTCCGGCCATCCGCTGGTCTTCGTGCCGCTGACCACCGCGGGAGAGGCCGGCGCCCCGCTGGGCGCGCTGGTAGGCACCGACCGGGACGCGCCCCGGCTGCTGGCCGTGCCGCAGCCCCGGGACCGCGACCTGCGCTTCACCTTCCTCGCCGACCTGGCCGACGTCGTGCTGCCCTACGTCGACGGGTACGCCTCGGCCGTGGAGGAGGCCGAGCGCACGGAGACCGACCCGGAGACCGGCAAGCGGGTCAAGGTGGCGGCCGAGCTGTGCGCGGACGCGCCCCAGCTGATCGTGCCGAGCCGCCCCGGCCTGGACTTCGTACGGCTGCTGGGCCGCTCGACGCGGTTCCGGCGCACCGCCGAGCAGGACCCCGACGCGCCGTACCCGGCGCCGCCCCGGGTGCCGCTGCTCGGCCGCTGGCTGACCCACTACGGCGAGCGGGCCCGGGTGCCCGGCTCCTCGCTGCTGCTCGCCATGACCGACCTGCTCTCCCGGCACTGGGCGACCGGCCAGTCCGGCCTGGAGGACCAGCACCTGGGCGCGCTGCTCGCCTGGATCGACCCGCCGGACGGGACGACCGGCGCGGAGGCCGCCCGCCGCGCCGAGCTGGCGCGGGACGCGGCCGGACAACTGCTGTGCCCGCCGGCCGGACCCGCCACCGACCCGGCGTTCGACAACAGGCTGCTGGCCCCGGCGATCGAGCGCTACGACCGCGCGCGGACGGCGCTGGCCGCCGCCGAGGACCCGCTGGAGGCCGACGGCCGGCTGGCCGCGCTCACCGCGGCCGAGCGGGACGTCCGCGACCTGGTCGCCAGCCGCACCCGGCCCACCTGGGACGCGGTGTGGCGCGGCCTGGACCTGCTGCGGGCGCTGCCGGCGGGCGCGCACGTCGAGGGGCGCTGGACCCGGGACCGCTGGTCGTTCACCGGGCACCGGGACCGGGTGCTGGCCGGCGAGCCCCCGCAGCCGCGCCGGGACGACGCGGTGACGGCGGCGAACAAGCTGGCCACGCGCGAGCGCGAGCAGGCCCGGCTGGAGGCGCAGGAGGCGCTGGACGACCCGCTGGAGATGGCGGGGCGACGGCTGGCCGGGGAGGCGTTCGCGGGCGAGGTGACCGATGTCGTGATGGCGTACGGCGAGGGCAGACGGCCCGTGCCGCGCCCGCTGGTGACGGTCCGCACGGAGGACCGGCCGCACCTCGCGGAGCGCGCGAAGGTGTACCGCTCGCTGGACGGCAGGCCCCAGACGGCGGAGGTCGCCGGCCACGAGGACGACGGGGTGCTCGTGCTGCGCGTCCTGGACAAGATGGGCCGCGGCAAGGAGCCCGAGGCCGGTTCCGTGCCGGAGAAGGGCGACCGGGTCTGCTTCACCCTCTTCGAGCACGAGCAGCGCGGCGGCGCGAAGCTGCCCGATCCCGAGGAGACCCCCTGGACGCACGGCGGCCCGCCGGGCGAGCCCGTGCCGGAGGCACCCGACGGCATGACCGAGGAGGACGTGCTGTGACGACCGTCGACTTCGATCCCGCAGCCGCGGCCGGCCGCGCCACCGACGCGATCCTGCGCGACACGCTGCACGGCACCGAGCGGGGTGTGGTGGTGGACTCGCCGCCGGGCGCCGGCAAGTCGACCCTGGTGGTCCGCGCGGCCCTGGAACTGGCCGCCGCCGGGCGCCCGCTGATGGTGGTGGCGCAGACGAACGCGCAGGTCGACGACCTGGTGCTGCGGCTGGTCGAGAAGAACCCGGACCTGCCCGTCGGCCGCCTGCACAGCAGCGACGCGGACGCGTACGACAAGGCGCTGGACGGCCTGCCGCAGGTCCGTACGTCGGCGAAGGCGGCCGACCTCGGCGGCCTGCCGGTCGTGCTGTCCACCGCCGCGAAGTGGGCGCACGTGAAGGTGGACGAGCCCTGGCGGCACGCGATCGTCGACGAGGCGTACCAGATGCGCTCGGACTCCCTGCTGGCCGTGGCCGGGCTGTTCGAGCGGGCGCTGTTCGTGGGCGACCCCGGGCAGCTCGACCCGTTCGCGATCGTGGGCAGCGAGCAGTGGGCGGGGCTGTCGTACGACCCCTCGGCCTCGGCGGTCAGCACGCTGCTGGCCCACAACCCGCAGCTCCCGCAGCACCGGCTGCCGGTCTCCTGGCGGCTGCCGGCCTCGGCGGCCCCGCTGGTCTCGCACGCCTTCTACCCGTACACCCCGTTCCGCAGCGGCACCTCGCACGGCGACCGCCGGCTGGCCTTCGCCGTCCCCTCCGACGGCTCCGGCCCGGACCGGGTGATCGACGAGGCCGCGGAGTCCGGCTGGGGCCTGCTGGAGCTGCCCGCCCGGCACACCCCGCGCACGGACCCGGAGGCGGTCCGGGCGGTGGCCGCGGTGGTCCGGCGGCTCCTGGACCGGGGCGGCGCGGCGGTCTCGGAGCGCTCCCCCGACCCCACGCCGGTGACGGCCGACCGCATCGCCGTGGGCACGGCCCACCGCGACCAGGCGGCGGCGGTCCGCGCGGCCCTGGCCGAGCTGGGCGTGCCGGACGTCACGGTCGACACCGCGAACCGCCTCCAAGGCCGGGAGTACGACGTCACGGTCGTCCTGCACCCGCTCTCCGGCCGCCCCGACGCGACCGCGTTCCACCTGGAGACGGGCCGCCTGTGCGTCCTGGCCTCCCGGCACCGGCACGCGTGCATCGTGGTCTGCCGGGCCGGCGTGACCGGCCTGCTGGACGACTACCCCGCCACGGAACCGGTCCAGCTCGGCACCCTGGTGAAGTTCCCGGACGGCTGGGAGGCGAACCACGCGGTCCTGGCCCACCTCGCCGAACACCGGATCCACTGGCGCCCCTGACCCGGCCGGCCTCCCCGCCGGACGGAGTCCGGCAGCCGCCGCAGGCGGCCCACAAGCACAGCCCGGACGGCTGGGAGGCGAACCACGCGGTCCTGGCCCACCTCGCCGAACACCGAGTCCACTGGCGCCCCCGGCACCGGCCCGATCGGCCCTCCCGGCCCCGGCCCGATCGCCCCCCTTGGGCCGCGGGTGTGGAATAAACGGGGACTCCCTCCTGTTAGTGCGCGGAGGACAGTGCAGGCTCGTAATCAGGAGGCCATACCGTGGCGGCAGACGAGGCAGACGAGATCCGGGGCCGGGTGCACGGGACCTCCCCCGTCCCCCTCTCCGTGCTGGACCTGGTGACCGTCGGCGCGGGCAGTACCGCCACCGACGCCCTGCGGACCAGCGTCGCGCTCGCCCGGCTGGCGGAGTCCCGCGGCTTCCACCGGTACTGGGTCGCCGAGCACCACTCCATGCCCGGCGTGGCCTCCTCCTCGCCCGCGGTGATCCTCGCCCACCTCGCCGCCCACACCGACCGCATCCGGCTCGGCTCGGGCGGCGTCATGCTGCCCAACCACGCCCCGCTGGTGATCGCCGAGCAGTTCGGCACGCTGGAGGCGCTCGCGCCGGGCCGGATCGACCTGGGGCTGGGGCGGGCGCCGGGCACGGACGGGGCGACGGCCGCGGCGCTGCGCCGCACCGAGACCCTGAACGAGGGCGCCGACGACTTCCCGCAGCAGCTCGCCGAGCTGACCCGGTTCCTGGACGACGACTTCCCCGACGGACACCCGTACGGCCGGATCCACGCGATCCCGGGCCCGGTGCAGGGCAGTTCCCCGGGCGGCGTCCAGTCCGCGCACCGGCCGCCGGTCTGGCTGCTCGGCTCCTCCGGCTTCAGCGCCCGGCTGGCCGGCCTGCTGGGTCTGCCGTTCGCCTTCGCGCACCACTTCTCGGCGCAGAACACCGTCCCGGCCCTGGACCTGTACCGGCAGACCTTCCGCCCCTCGGCGGTCCTGGCCGAGCCGTACGCGCTCATCGGCGTCTCCGCCCTCGCCACGGACGACGAGCGGGAGGCGCGCCGGCAGACCCGGGCGATGGCGCTGAACATGCTGCGGCTGCGCACCGGCCGGCCGGGCCTGTTCCCGGACCCGGAGGAGGCCGAGCGGCACGAGTTCAGCCCGATGGAGGAGGAGTTCCTCGCCTCCTGGACGACGAACATCGTGCAGGGCACGGCCGACGAGGTCCGCTCCGGCCTGGACGACCTCCAGAAGCGCACCGGCGCCGACGAGCTGATGCTCGTCTCCCACGCCCACCGCGGCGAACTGCGGCTGCGCTCCTACGAGCTGATCGCGGACGCCTACGGGTTGCCGACCGCGTAGGACCCCGTCCCCAGCAGCTCGGAGATACGATCCGGCGGCACCGGGCGGGAGTACAGCCAGCCCTGTCCGGTGTCGCAGCCGATCCGGCGCAGCCGGGCGGCCTGGGCCGACGTCTCCACGCACTCCGCGGTGACGGTCAGCCCGAGCCGGTGGGCGAGCTGGATCATCGCCTCCACGACGACCTCGTCGGCCGGGTTCGGCACGCCCCCCTTGGCGGACTCCTCGTACTGGAAGCCCCGGACGAAGGAGCCGTCCAGTTTCAGCGTGGAGACCGGCAGCCGGCTGAGGTAGGCGAGGTTCGAGTAGCCGGTGCCGAAGTCGTCGATGGCGATGCGCACCCCCATGTCGCTGAGGGCCTGGAGCGCCTGGAGCGGGCGGCCCGCCGAGCCCATCACCGCCGACTCGGTCAGTTCGAGCTGGAGCAGGTGCGGGGCGAGCCCGGTCTCGGCGAGCACCTGCGCGACGTCGGCCACCAGGTCCGAGTCCCACACCTGCCGTACGGCCACGTTCACGCTGACGAAGATGGGCGGTTCGCCGGGGCGGTCGAGCTGCCAGCGGCGGGCCTGCCGGCAGGCGGTGGCGAGCGCCCAGCGGCCGAGCTGCACGATCGACCCGTCCTCCTCGGCCAGTCCGATGAACCGATTCGGCGTCAGCGTGCCGAACTGCGGGTGGTGCCAGCGGATGAGGGCCTCGACGCCGTTGAGCCGGCCGTCCTCCATGGCGACCAGTGGCTGGTATTCGAGGACGAACTCGCCGCGCTCGATGGCCGGGCGGAGCGTGGAGGACAGCGCCTGGCGGGTCATGCGGTGCGCGTTGCGCTCCGGGTCGAACAGCGTCCAGCGCCCCTTGCCGTCGGCCTTCGCCCAGTACAGCGTGGTGTCCGCGGCCTGCATCAGACCGGTCGCGGTCGTGCCCGCCGCGTGCCGCTCGACGACGCCGATGGACGCGGTCAGCGACAGCCGCTGCCCGGCCAGGTCGAAGGGCTCCTGCAGCGCCTTCAGCGCGGACTCGGCGAGGTCGGCGAGCTGTTCGGTGCCGGTGGAGTCCTCCACCAGCAGGGCGAACTCGTCGCCGCCCAGCCGGGCCACCAGGGGGGTGGCGGCGCGGGCGGTCCCGGACCGGTCGGCGACGCGGGTCAGGCGTTCGGCGACGGCCGCGAGGAGCCGGTCGCCGAACCGGTGGCCGAGGGTGTCGTTGACGGCCTTGAAGCCGTCGACGTCCAGGTAGCACAGGCCGATGCGGCCGGTGCCGCCGTGCGCGTACGACTCCGCCTCCAGCGCGGCCGTGAGCCGCTCGAAGAACAGTGTGCGGTTGGGCAGCCGGGTCACCGGGTCGTACATCTGCAAGTGCCGTAGCTGCCCCTGGAGTTCGCGGCGGGCGCTGATGTCGGCGACCGACAGCAGGACGCCGGGCTCGCCGCCGCCCAGCGGGACGACGGTGATCTGGAGCCACACCGCGTGCCCCCCGGGGTGCTTGAACCGGCGGGTGCAGCGCAGGCGGGCCCGCCGGCCGCGCAGCACCTCCTGGTAGGCGTGCCGGCCGCGGGGGTCCGAGGCCAGGTCCACCAGGTCGGCGGCGACCCGCCCGGTGAGCGTGTCCGGATCGATGCCGAGCACTTCCCCGAGGGCCGGGTTGGCGGCGGCGACGAAGCCGTCGGGCCCCACGACCGCCATGGCGAGCGGTGCGGCCGCGAAGACACGGTGATAGGTGGTCTGGTGACTGTCTGTGACGGCTGACCGGTCGAGGTCTGCCGCGGGCGTCGGCCCTTCGGACGTTGCGTTCACCGCTCGCTCCCGCAGTGCACTCGATCTCTGTCCGTGCCGGAAAGTGTGCCGATCATAGAGGCTGGCCCCGGGCCCTTCCAGCCGCATTCCAGTGTCCCGGACCGAGCACAGGTTCCGACAGATCGTTTCTGCCCGCACCTGGACACGTTCTTCAGCCCCCCGACCAGTTGTGACGTTCCGTGAATGGTTCGGGATACCGCGCGCCGGAGCACAACGGCGCACCGCAGCGGCGCGTTCACCCTTCCGGTGCAGGCAAACAGGGCATATCGCTATGAATACCAGCAATCTGGTTGCGGGTCCCGCCAACCGCACCCGGAGGTCACGTCCGTGCCCAAGCTGCGCAGCACCGCCGCCGTGTGCACCACGCTGTCGGCGCTCGCCGCGACCTCGATCCTCACCGGCCCGTCGGCCGCCGAACCGTTCTCCCCGGCACCCTGCGCCGTGCGCCGCACCGAGGCCCACCACTCGGAGGGCGTGGACACCTGGAACGCCGCCTACCCCCGCCCGGCCGGGGTGCGCGACGCCGTGCTGGTCTTCCTGTCCTTCCCGGACGCCACCCCCCGCACCACCCCGGCCGAGCTGACGGCCGACCACTTCCCCGCCACCAGCGACTTCTACGAGCAGGCCTCCTACGGCAGGTTCACCCTGCGCCCGCACCCGCTGGGGCACTGGCTGCGCATGCCGCGGCCGTCGGCCTCCTACGCCATGCGGCGGGACTGGGCCGCCGAGGACCGGGCCGCCTACCTGCACGACGCGTTCGCCGTGGCGGACGAGGAGGTCGACTTCTCGCGCCACCAGGTCGTGTACCTGATCGCCGACCCGGACGCGCCCGGGGTGGACTCGGACGCCACCAAGGTCGTCAACCTCGACACGCCCCTGCGCGTGGACGGCACCGAAGTCCGCCGGGTGGTCACCGTGTTCGAGCACCACCCGCCTGACCACCTCGTCCTCGCCCACGAGACCGGGCACGTCTTCGACCTGCCCGACCTGTACCACCGTCCGGTCGACGGCAAGGGCGACTGGGACACCCATGTGGGTGACTGGGACCTGATGGGCAGCCAGTTCGGGCTGTCCCCGGACCTGTTCGCCTGGCACAAGTGGAAGCTCGGCTGGCTGGATCCGCGCCAGGTGGTGTGCGTGCGCGGGGCCAACCCGACCCGGCTGACCCTGGAGCCCCTCGCGGCCGGGCCGGGCGTCCCGGCGCGGGGCACGGCCGGCGCCCCGGCCTTCGGCCTCGGCCACGGCGCCAAGCTGGCCGTCGTGCGCACGGGCCCGGACAGCGCCCTCGCCTTCGAGGCGCGCGGCGCGGTGGGCAACGACCGCGCCTCCTGCCGGCAGGGGATCCTGGTCTACCGGGTGCGCGGCGGCTCCGCGTCCGGCGACGGCCCGGTCCGGGTCGTGGACGCCCACCCGCGCACCGGGGCCTGCTGGGAGAACTCCGTCTACCCGCCGCTGGCGGACGCGCCGGTCGCGCTCGGCGAGAGCTTCACCGTGCCCAGGGACGAGGTGAAGGTGGAGGTGGAGGGGCGCACGGCGTCCGGCGCGTGGAACGTGAGGATCACCCCGGGCGCCGGCCTCTGACCCCGGCGGCCGGGGCCGGAGAACGACGATGGCGAGCCGGTTCCACGCTCTGCGTGGACACGACTCGCCATCTGCAACGTGCGCCGCCAGGGACTCGAACCCCGGACCCGCTGATTAAGAGTCAGCTGCTCTAACCAACTGAGCTAGCGGCGCCTGCTGACGTCGTAGACCTTAGCATCCTGGTCGGCGGGAGGAAAAATCGAAATCCGCACCGCGGCCCGGGCGGCCCGCACGGCCGCCCAGAGCACGACCTCGGGGCCGGGCAGCCAGGGGTGCCGGGAGTCGGGCGCGACCAGCCAGCGGGCGCCGCCCGAGGCGTCGCCGCCGGTCAGGGGCGGGACGGTGACCGCGTCCCCCGTCCCGTGGCACAGCAGCGGCGGCACCTCCCGCGCCCGCCGGGACCCCCACTCCTCCCAGGCCAGCAGCGAGGGCAGGCGGTGGGCGGTGCCGGGGGCGGCGAAGAGCAACGTCCGGCCCCGGAACACCGCGACCGGGCCGGCTCCCGCCCCCTCGTCCCACAGGCGGTCCAGCATCCGGCGCCCGAAGACCACCGGGACGCTCACCACGTCGAAGACCGTGCCGCAGGGCAGGACGACCGGGGCGTCCGGCCGCTCCCGCCACAGGGCGGCCGTGCTCCGGGGATGCGGCCCCGCCGAGGCGAGCCAGGCGATGCCGTCGGGGGTGGCACACGTGACGTTCGGAGCGCTGCTCATGACGTCCATGTGTACAGCGTGTGAGCGGCCCACTCCACTCGGTCGCGGAAAACGGGGACAGCCGTCGACCGGGAGGAGTACCCTGCCCGCCTGGCATATGCCGGGTGGCTACAGCGAGTCGGCGGGCGTCCGCCCCTCGCCCTCCCCGCGCATCAGGTCCCGGCCGAACTCGACCATCTTCTTCGCGTAGTCCTCGGTCCACTCCGCCCGGTCGGCGATGTCCGCCGGGGTGAGCCGGTCGAAGCGGCGCGGGTCGGCGAGCTGGGCCGCCGCCACGGCCTGGAACTCCACGGCCCGGTCGGCGGCCGCGCGGAACGCCTGGGTCAGCTCCGTCGCCCGGGACAGCAGCTCCCGCGGATCCTCGATCGACTCCAGGTCGAAGAAGTGCTCGGGATCGGAGACCGCCTCCGCGGGCTCGAACAGCAGGGGCGCGGGGCGTAGCCGCGGTTCGTCACGACGCGGCGTGGGCTCCGCCATGTCTTTCTCTCCTCCTCGTACGGTTCGCCGGCCCCCTTCGGGTGGGCCACCGTCCATTGTCCCGCGCCCGCGCAAGGGGGCGTGCGGCCGAGGAGGGGCGGACCCGCGCCGGGCTCAGACCTGCACCAGCGGCTCCCGGGTGAACAGGGTCCCGAGCGCCGGCGCGTTCACCCGCCGGTCGGCGAGCCTCAGGCCCTCCCACACGGTGACCTGGTTGGCCGTGAGCACCGGCTTGGACAGCGCCTTCTCCAGCAGTCCGAGATGCGCGGCGGTGTGCAGGGAGGTGTCCGGCAGCAGCACGGCCTCCGCGTCGGCGGTGTCCGCGACTCGCGCCAGCGTCAGCACCTCCTCCTCGCCCCAGGTGGCGGCCTCGGCCGCCGCGACGATCCCGGAGGACCGCGTCCCGGTCACCTCCAGGCCGCCGGTGCGCAGGAAGTCCGCGAACAGCGCGGTGACGTCGGCAGGGTAGGTGGCGCCGACGGCGACCCGCCGTACGCCGATCTCCCGGGCCGCGTGCAGGAAGGCGAAGGACGTCGAGGAGGCCGGCATCCCGGCCAGCCGGGCCAGGGTCCGCACCTGTTCCTGGGCGCCCGCCCAGCCGTGGACGAAGCCGCCGGCGGTGGACGCCCACACCACCGCCTCGACCCCGGCCAGCCGCAGCTCCTCCACTCCCTCGGCGAGCCGGTCCGCGGACCCCGTCTCCGGCGGCGCGCCGGGGCGGTACACGTCCCCGCCGGTCTCGGTGTGGACCAGGTCCACCCGGATGTCGCTGCCCAGGAGCTGCTCGATGCGTGGATAGTCGTCCTCGGCGGAGTGGCCCGGGTAGAGGAGTCCGAGTGCGGTCATGTCCAGCCTTCCTGCCGTTCGTCCTGTCCTTCGGGGCGGTGCGGGCGGTACGCGGGCGGCGGCGCCCGGCAGAGCCCCGCGGTCCGGGTACCCAGCCGTCGCGGGGCCGCCCACATCGTGACCTGGTTGGCCGAGACCACCGCTGTCCCGGGGCCGGTACGCCCGTGTTGACGAAGGTGGGTCCGGGTGCGAGCGTGGTCCGTCCGCGCATGCCAGACGCCGGGAGCCGCCCCGCATGACGCCGACACCGCCCACCGTGCTGGTCCTGGACGCCGACCCGCCGCCCCGGCTCGGCCGCCTCACCGGTCGCGCCCGGATCGTCCGCACGGACGCGGAGCACCTGGCCGAGCGGCTGCCCGCCGCGGACGTGCTGCTGGTCTGGGACTCCGCCTCGCACGCGGTGCGCCGGGCGTGGCCCGGCGAGGGGCCCCGGCCGCGCTGGGTGCACGCGGCGAGCGCGGGGGTGGACCATCTGATGTGCCCGGAGCTGGCCTCCTCGGACACGGTGGTGACCAACGCGCGCGGGATCTTCGACCAGCCGGTCGCCGAGTACGTCGCGGCCCTGGTGCTGGCGGCCGCCAAGGACCTGCCGCGCACCCTGGAGTACCAGGAGGAGCGGGTCTGGCGGCACCGGGAGGCGCGCCGGGTGGCGGGCACGCGCGCGTGCGTGGTCGGCTCGGGTCCGGTCGGCCGGGCGATCGTCCGCACGCTGAAGGCGCTGGGGGTGACGACGGCGCTGGTCGGGCGGGTGCCCCGGACCGGTGTGCACGGCCCGGACGACCTGGACCGGCTGATCTCCCGCGCGGACTGGGTGGTCGCGGCGGCTCCGCTGACCGAGCGGACCCACCACCTGTTCGACGCCCGCCGGTTCGGCGTGATGCAGCCCTCGGCGTTCTTCGTGAACGTCGGCCGGGGCGCACTGGTCGACGAGGAGGCCCTCGCCCGGGCGCTGACCCGGCGGTGGATCGCGGGGGCCGCCCTGGACGTGTTCGCCGCCGAACCGCTGCCCGCGGACAGCGCGCTGTGGGAGCTGCCCGGGCTGGTGGTCTCACCGCACATGGCCGGTGACACGGTCGGGCGGTGTGACGAACTGGGGGCGCAGTTCGTGGAGTTGTACGAGCGGTGGGCGGTGGGCAGACCCCTGCCGAACGTGGTCGACAAGAAGCGCGGTTACGTCCCCGGCCACTGACCCCGCGGGGTGCGTGCGGGCGCGCGCCGGAAAACCGGGGCGCATACCCCGGATGCGCTTGGGTAGCTGCGCCGCCATGGCTCCACCACTTGGCAACGACGTACAGATCATCCGGCCGGAACACAGACACAGCCGCCGCTCGGTCCTCGCGGGCGTCTGCGCCCTCGGCGCCCTCGGGGCCCTGGGTGCCGCGGGCTGCACCCGGGTGGCGGCGGCGTCCGGCGAGAACGGCGGCGACCTGCTCGGCCGGCTGCGCGCGCAGGGGGTCGTGCGGCTCGGGATCGCCGGCGAGATCCCGTTCGGGTACATCGACACCGACGGGCAGCTCACCGGTGAGGCCCCCGAGCTGGCGAAGGTGATCTTCAAGCGGCTCGGGGTGGACCGGGTGCAGCCGGTGCCGACGGAGTTCGGCTCGCTGATCCCGGGGCTCAACTCCCAGCAGTTCGACGTCGTGGCGGCGGGGATGTACGTGAACGCCGAGCGCTGCAAGCAGGTGATCTTCGCCGATCCGGACTACCAGATGCTGGATTCGTTCATCGTCCGCAAGGGGAACCCGAAGGGGCTGCACTCCTACCGGGACGTAGTGGAGAAGAAGGCGAAGTTCGCCACCGGCACCGGATACGCGGAGATCCAGTACGCGGTGGAGGCCGGGTACGAGGAGAGCGACATCCTGATCGTCCCCGACCAGGTCGCCGGGCTGAACGCCGTGGAGGCGGGCCGGGTCGACGTCTTCGCCGGCACGGCGGTGACCGTCCGCGCGGTGGTGAAGAAGTCCGCCAGGACGGAGGCCACGAAGCCCTTCGCGCCGCTGGTCGGGGGCAAGCCGCACACCGACGGCGGGGCGTTCGCGTTCCGGCCGACCGAGACGGGGCTGCGGGACGCGTTCAACGCGGAGCTGCGCAAGCTGAAGAAGAGCGGGGAACTGCTCCGCATCCTGCGGCCCTTCGGTTTCACCGAGGCCGAGATGACGGACCTGACCGCGAAGGAGCTGTGCGGCGGATGACCTCGGGGCTCTGGGAACTCGTACTCGAGGGCGTGTGGACCACGGTCCGGTTGCTCGTCCTCAGCGCGCTGCTGGCCACGGCGGTGTCGTTCGCCGCCGGCCTCGCGCGCACCCACCGGCTGTGGGTCGTGCGCTTCGCCGCCGGCCTCTACACCGAGGTGTTCCGCGGCACCTCGGCGCTGGTGATGATCTTCTGGGTGTTCTTCGTGCTGCCCGTCGCCTTCGGCTGGCAGCTCGTGCCGATGTGGGCGGGCACGCTGGCGCTCGGCCTGACGTACGGCGCGTACGGCGCGGAGATCGTGCGCGGCGCGCTGGGCGCGGTCGAGCCGGCGCAGAAGGAGGGCGGGATCGCGCTCAGCTTCACGCCCTGGCAGCGGATGCGGCTGGTCGTGCTGCCGCAGGCGGTGCCGGAGATGATCCCCTCCTTCTGCAACCTGCTGATCGAACTGCTCAAGGGCACCGCGCTGGTGTCGGTCATGGGCATGGGCGATCTGACCTTCAGCGCCAACCTGGTGCGGCTCGCGCTCCAGGAGAGCGCGGAGATCTACGCCTACGTGCTGCTGATCTACTTCGCGATCGCCTTCGTGCTGACCCGGCTGATGCGCGGTCTGGAGAAGCGGCTGAAGGCCGGGGTCGGCAAGGACGCCGGGACGGAGTCGGCGGCGCGTGAGCTGAAGCGGGCGCAGACGACCGGAGTGGGGGGACGGGTCGCGTGAAGTGGGACTGGAACGCCGTGAGCGACTTCATGCCGGACTTCTGGCAGGGGCTGCTGGTCACCCTGGAGGCCGTGGCCCTCGGGTCGCTGCTCTCCTTCTCGCTGGGCCTGGTGTGGACGCTGCTGATGCGGGCGCCGACCCGGTGGGTGCGCTGGCCGGTCGGGGTGGTCACCGAGTTCGTGCGCAACACCCCGCTGCTGGTGCAGCTCTTCTTCCTCTTCTACGTGCTGCCCGAGTGGGGCCTGACCTTCTCGGCGCTGGCCACCGGCGTGTTCGCGATCGGCCTGCACTACTCGACGTACACGATGCAGGTCTACCGGGCCGGCATCGAGGCGGTGCCGGCCGGGCAGTGGGAGGCGGCGACGGCGCTGAACCTGCCGCGGGGGCGGACCTGGACCGCGGTGATCCTGCCGCAGGCGATCCGCCGGGTCGTGCCCGCGCTGGGCAACTACGTGATCTCCATGCTGAAGGACACCCCGATGCTGATGGTGATCACCGTGCTGGAGATGCTCGGGCACGCCCGGCTCTTCTCCCAGGAGCACTTCCAGTTCACCGAGCCCCTGACCGTGATCGGGGTGGCCTTCATCCTCATCTCCTACCTGGCCTCCCTTCTGCTGCGAGCCCTGGAGCGACGTCTTGTCCGCTGACACCCCCCTGATGAAAGACCCCGACGCGGCCACCGGGACGGCCGTGGCCGGTGGTGAGCTGATCCGCCTGGAGGGCGTCACCAAGCGCTTCGGGGCCAACACCGTGCTCGACGACCTGAACTTCTCCGTCGAGCCCGGCAAGCACGTGACGCTGATCGGCCCCTCGGGCTCCGGCAAGACGACCATCCTCAGGCTCCTGATGACCCTCACCAAGCCGGACGAGGGCACCATCACCGTCGACGGGCAGCGGCTGTACCCGGCGCCGGAGAAGCAGGTCCGGGAGGTCCGCAAGAAGATCGGGATGGTGTTCCAGCAGTTCAACCTGTTCCCGAACATGTCGGTGCTGCGGAACCTGACCGAGGCCCCGGTGCGCGTGCTCGGCCTGTCGAAGGACGAGGCCGAGGCGCGGGCGCGGGAGCTGCTGGACCTGGTGGGCCTCGCCGACAAGTGCGACGCGAAGCCGACCCGGCTGTCCGGCGGGCAGCAGCAGCGGGTGGCGATCGCCCGGGCGCTGGCGATGCGGCCGCAGGTGCTGCTGCTCGACGAGGTGACCTCCGCGCTCGACCCGGAGCTGGTCGCGGGCGTGCTGGACCTGCTGCGGGACATCGCGCGCAGCACCGACATCACCATGCTGTGCGTGACCCACGAGATGGGGTTCGCCCGGGACATCTCCGACCAGGTGCTGATGTTCGACTCGGGCCGGGTCATCGAGGCCGGGCCGCCGGAGCGGATCTTCGGCGACCCGGAGCAGGAGCGGACCCGGGAGTTCATCAGCGCGGTGCTGTGAACCGGGACGGCCACCACCGGGCGTGAAGTGCCGAGGTCCAGCCGTCGGGACATTCCCCTGGCATGTGCCAGGGGGGTTCCGCCGCAGTTGGGGGCACGGGCGCACGGGGTGCAATCTCGCCAACCCCCTCTCCCCGGTGGCCGCTTCGCGGTTATCGTGGGACGAGCCGCCGACCCGGATCGCGGCCGAGGGGGACCGACATGAGGATCGAGCCGACCGCCCCGTACCACTCCGCCCAGGACGCGCTGCGCGTGCTGGAGACCGTGGCCCGCCACCCCGCCGGCGCCACCGGCACCGAGCTGGCCCGCCGCACCGGCCTCGGCTCCGAGCGGCTCACCACACTGCTGCTGATGCTCCGCCGCGAGGGCTACGTCGAGCAGATCGCCGACGGGGCGTACGTCACCGGTGACGCGCTGCGCCGGCTCGCTTCGGCGCACGACCGGGAGCGGGCCCTGCGCGACAAGCTCCAGCACACCCTGGACCGGCTGCGCGACTCGGTCGGCGCGGCCGTCTACATGAGCCGGTACGTCGACGGCGAGGTCCGGGTCACCCAGTACGCGGCCGGGCCGGGCACCCCCGCGGTGAACGAGTGGGTGGACTTCCGCTGCTCCGCCCACGCCACGGCCGTCGGCAAGAGCCTGCTGACCCAGCTCGACCACGACGCCCGCCGCGACCACCTCGCCCGGCACAAGATGGCCCGTCTCACCTCGCGCACCATCACCAGCGACAAGCTGCTGCTGTCCCGCCTGGAGTCGCAGCCGCCGACGGTGCCGGTGCTCGACCTCCAGGAGTACGCGGTCGGCACGGTCTGCGCCGCCGTGCCGATCACCGCGGGCGCCTCGGTCGGCTGCCTGGCCCTGTCCCTCCCGGTGGCGGACGCGCACCGGCTGAAGCGGGCCGCGGAGGCCCTCAACCGCAGCGCGGCACCGGTGATGCTCTCCCTGGCGATCTAGGGGGTCCGCGGGTGGTCACGAACACCCCTCGGGACCAGGTAGTATTTTCTTCGTCGCCGGCCGCGGGAGAGAAATCCGCGGGAGGCGGGAGTCATGCGCCGCTAGCTCAGTTGGTTAGAGCAGCTGACTCTTAATCAGCGGGTCCGGGGTTCGAGTCCCTGGCGGCGCACGTGATCGAAGGGCCCCTCGCGAGAGCGAGGGGCCCTTCGGCGTACTCCGGGGGTCACGGCAGCAGGCCGCCGGACTCCGTGAACATCATGTGCGCCACGACCATGAAGACCAGGCAGAAGGCGACGATCAGGCCGAGGAAGGCCAGCAGGCAGCCCGACTCCGCGACGAGCCTGCCGCGGGACGGCGGGAGCGCGGTGGCCAGATGGGGCCGGTCCGGCAGGTAGCGCACGGTGACGAAGTCGCCCACCTCGACGGTGCCGGCTCCGCCCTCCTCCTCGAACCGGACCGTCCGGCCCTCACCGGTGGTGTACTCGTAGACGTGGTGCATGGTCGTGTGCACCGACGTGTCCCCGCCGCCGCCGTGGGTCGTGGTGTACGTCCGCAGGCAGCGCCCCTCGGCCGTCAGCCCGTGCGCCCACGTCCTGCTGATCTGCCGGGAACGCCGGACCAGCCGGTACGCCGCGTACCCCGCACCCGCGATCATCAGGGTCGGCACGAGGTAGAAGAGCGATGCGAACATGAGGTTCCCCCGAGGTCGGTACGCCGCTCCGGAAGACCGGCGTAGCGGGAACCTATCCGGCGGGGTCTCCGCCGGCCCTCAAGGGAACCTCAGCTTCGGTGCCGTGACGGCTCGTCGATCAGAAGGTGACGTCCGAGCAGGCGTAGAACGCGTTGCCCGTGTCGGCGACCGTCCACACCGCGAGGACGACGTGGTGCCCGCTCAGACCGGACGGCAGCGTGCCGCTGTGGCTGAGCGTGGACGGCGGCTGCTGGTTGTTGTAGGGCACCGTCAGGAACGGGGTGAGGTTGAGGTCCGAGCGGGAGAGGTTGTGGTTCTGGTTCCAGCCCGGCTTGGTGACGTAGTACCGGAAGTCCGTCGTCGCGTGCCGCGCGGTGAACTGCCAGCGGAAGGTGTACGACTGCCCACCCGTCACCTTGGTCGTGGGCCAGGCCGCGCCGGACGGCGTCGTCGGCGCGCTCAGCTGGCCGAACGAGCCCTTGCCCCCGTTGCAGATCTGGCCGTCGGCGGGTCCGCCGGCCGGGAAGCCCTTGGGGCCCTCGACGCTCTGCGGCTCCCACTGGATCTGGCCGCAGTTCGCCACGGTGCCGTTCTGGCAGAGCTTCTGCCTGCTGATGGGGAGGTCGGTGTAGCCGTGGCCGCTGGCACCGCCGGTGGAGAGCGCGAACGCTCCGGCGGTGACCGCGCCCAGTACGACCGCGGTCATCTTGGTCTTCGTGCGCATGCTGCCGCTCCTGGGGAACGTGGGGAGTTCGATGAGCCGTGCGGGTAGGTCTAGACCAAGCGTCAGATTATTGCGATAGGTTGAACATGTCCATACCAATCGCAGAACCGTCGCGGTCCGCCGCTACACCGGCTCCCCGCGCCCCGAGCAGAACGCCACCGTCAGGTCCCGCACCAGCACCTTGCGCTCGTAGTCGTCCAGTTCGACCAGACCGCGTACGGTCAGCCGGGTCACCGTGTCCTCCACCGAGTCGACCACCGAGGTGAGCATGGTGGCCCGCTGCCGGGCGTCCAGCGCGGCGATCCGGCGCCGGTGCACCGCGGCGGCCACCTCGGGGGCGTAGTCCACCCGCACCGGCCGCACCGAGAACACCTCCAGGCCCACCGGCGCGCTCTCCGCGGCCACCAGCCGGGTCAGCGCGTCCCCCGCCGCGGCCGTCCCGCCCCGCGTCCCGCCCACCGGCTCCACCGGCACCCGCGCCAGCGCCGCCTCCACGCAGCCGCGCAGGTACGCCTCATGGTCCTCGACACCGAGCAGGGCCCGCGCCGTGTCCCGCACCCGCCACGCCACCAGGACGACCACCCGTAGCGCCATCCCGTCGGGATCCGTCGCCGGCAGCACCTCGCTGCGCCAGTGCCGCAGCCGCACGTCCACCCGGCGGCGCAGCACCAGCGGGTTGACCCACAGCAGCCCGGTGCGCCGGACCGTCCCGCGGTACCGGCCGAACAGACCCAGCACCCAGGCCCCTCCGGTCCGCCCCCGGGCCAGCCCGCCGAAGCCGGCCGCGCCGAGCAGAGCGGCCCCCGCGTACGCGGCCCACTGCCCCGGACCGAGCCCGGCGCCCGCGTACGCCGGCAGCCGCAGCGCCCGCGCGGCGAGCGACGGGAGCAGCCCCGCCCACCAGGTCGTGGCCAGGCAGCCGACGAGCCCGCAGGCACCGGCGAGCAGCCCGGCCGCCCCGGGCAGCACCCGCGCCGGGCGCTCCGCCAGCTCCGGATCGGCCTCCGGTAGCGACCGCCCGCGCGCCGGCGCCGGGCGGCGCGGCCGGGGCTGCTCGCCGGTGCCCTGCCGGCGGGCCACCACGGCGGGCCGCGGCGGCACCCGCACCGGGTCGGCGTCGTCCCGGAACAGCAGGTGCACGGGGATCTCGGTGGTCGCCCCGGTGTGGATCAGGCGGGGCGGCCGGGTGCCGGCGGCGGCCTTGTCCGGCTGCCCCTCGGCTCCGGGCGGTGTGTGCGATGTCGTCGTACTCATGCGTGCTCCAGCCTCCGCGCCAGACGCGTCATGAACAGGGGTGGGTTGAAGAGGAGGGGGCGGGGCTCAGGCGAACAGGCGGCGCCGGGTCTCCGGTCCCGGCCGGCCGTCCGCCGCGCCGCGCCGCCTGCCCTCGGTGCGCCGGAACGCCTCGACGGCCCGCCGGTCCGCGTCGCCCCGGCGCGGGCCCGGGGCGGGGGCGTAGAACCGGCCGAACCCCTTCCGGACGAGCTGGGCGCGGACCAGGGTGACGTGGTCGCCGGCCGCGCCGGGCCGGAAGTGCCGCCGCCCCGGACAGCCGGGCGCCCCGTGCGGGGCGCCGGCCCGCCGGGGCACCGCCGCCGGGCCGGCGCCGGCCGCTTCGCGGGACAGGCCCTCGTAGCGGTAGGGGACGTACTTGGAGGTGTCGTTCCAGTAGGGGTACGGGGTCGCCCGGCGGCGGGTGTGCGGGGGTGTCTGCTCGTAGACCGTGCATGAGGTGTGCGCGTGGTCCGTCCGGCCGCCGGAGATCACGACGTGCGAGCCCTTCTCGGGGTTGTCCGGGTGGTGGCGGAGGAGGATGTCGCCGGGCTGCAGCTCCGCTTTCCCGATCTTCACTCCGCACCGGTCGAGGCTGCCCGTCCACTCGTCGCCCGGCAGACCCCGGGTCCCCCCGCGGGCCGCGGAGTGGCTCAGGCCCGCCGCCGGGCGCGCCGCCCGCCGCCGGCCGTGGACACGACCGGGACAGGCGCAGTCGCTCGCGGGATCGATGTCCTCGAACACCGGAGCGGTCATGCGATCTGCCTCACATTCGGGGGTGATGCGTCCGCGAGTGTGCACGTTGATCAGTTTCCCCACCGCGTCCGGAACGCGCATTCCGACGGTCCGAACGATGTACGCGGCCCCCCGGGCGCCGGACGGCCACCCGCGGGTGGTCGGAGGCACCCCCGGACGTCGGGTAGAGTTTTCCCTGTCAGCAGGCGCCGCTAGCTCAGTTGGTTAGAGCAGCTGACTCTTAATCAGCGGGTCCGGGGTTCGAGTCCCTGGCGGCGCACCGACGGAGAAGCCCCTCGCGGAAGCGGGGGGCTTTTCGTCTGCCCTCCCCCCGAATGGCCGGATACCCTCTGGCCATGGCAGCCCGGGACCTTCAGGAGCGGATCAAGAAGCTGATCGTGGACCAGCGGCTGCCCTCGGGCGCCCCGCTGCCCACCGAGCCCGAGCTGATGCGGCTGCTCGGGGCGAGCCGGAACTCGGTGCGCGAGGCCCTGAAGGCGCTCCAGGCCATGGGCATCGTGGAGATCCGGCACGGCTTCGGGACCTACGTCGGCGCGATGTCGTTCGCCCCGATGATCGAGGGCCTGGCCTTCCGCACCGTCGCCGGGCACTACCGCGGCGAGGACTCGCTGCTGCAGTTGCTGGAGCTGCGCGAGGCCGTGGAGACCGGGCTGGTCTCGCGCCTGGCCGGGCGGCTGCCGGAGGCGGACCTGACGGAGCTGGAGGCGCTCGTGCGGCGCATGGAGCGGGAGGCCGCCGAGGGGGCGGGGCTCGCCGAGACCGACCGCGCCTTTCACGCCACCCTCTACCGGGGGCTGGACAACGTGCTGCTGGGCGAGGTGCTGGAGGCGTTCTGGGACGCCTTCCACCGGGTGCAGCGGGACCTGCTGGACGTGCCGCAGGACCCGCGGGTCACCTGCCGCCAGCACCGGGAGATCCTGGACGCGGTCCGCTCCGGCGACTCCCCGCGGGCGGAGCGTGCCATAAGGGACCACTTCGGCAACGTCCGCACCCGCCTGTCCCGGGTCGCCGTCCTGCGTCCCTGACCCGCCGCGCCCCGCTCAGCCGACCGTCCCGGTGAGGTACGACGAGACGACCACGTTCGCCTCGTAGCGGCCGGTGGCGCGGTCGAAGGCGCCGCCGCAGGTGATCAGGCGCAGCTCGGCGCGGCCCGGCTCGCGGGGCCCGTACGCCAGGCGGGCGTCGAAGCCGTCGCGGGGCAGGACGCGGACGTCGTCGACGGTGAACTCGGCGACCTTCCCGTCCGCGCGGTACACCCGCACCTTCCGGCCCGGCTCCAGCGCGCTGAGCCGGTAGAAGACGGCGGGCCTGGTCGCGGTGTCGACGTGGCCCACCAGCACGGCGGGTCCGGCGGCGCCGGGCTCGGGGCCCGCGCCGTACCAGCCGACCACGCCCGGCTGGTCGTAGGGCGGCGGGTCGACCGCGCCCCGGGCGTCCAGGCCGCGGGCCACCACCGGCGCCTGGACGCCCAGGGCCGGGATGTCGACGCGCTGGGGCGCCGCCCCGGTGAGCGGGCGCGCCGCGGGCGGCAGTCCGGCGGTCCGGCCCAGGGCGAAGACGTCGCCCGTGGCGGGACCGGCCGCGTCCGCTCCGGCGCCGGTCACCCCGCGGCCCCACAGCCACAGCCCGAACAGCAGCAGGGTCCAGGCCAGGGCGGCGACGAGCCGTCCGGTGCCGGTGCCGCGCCCCTGGTCGTCGTCGGACATGGGCGCTCAGCGGGTGTCGCGGCCGCGGCGGGCGCGCAGCCCGACGGCGACCGCGGCGATGCCCGCGAGCGCCAGCCCGGTCGTCGCCCGGCCGGCGTCGATGCCGGAGCCGCTGGTGGCCACGGTGGCGAAGTGCGCGGTGCCGCCGCCGCCCGCCTCGACCGGGGCGACCGGCGAGGCGGAGGAGGCGGGCGGACCGGTGGGCGCCGCGGACCCGGCCGTCCCGGGCCCGCCGACCGCGAGGGAGCCGGTGATCACCCGGTCGGCGCAGGTGACCTTCACGCTGTAGGTGCCGGGCCGCAGGTCGGTGCGGATACGGGTGTCGCCGGCCAGGGCGCCCGTGACGCGGTCCAGGATGCCGGCGGCGCCGGTCAGCCGGGCGTCGGAGACGAAGGCGGAGGAGGCGGCCGTGCCCTGCCCTCCGGTGCAGCCGCCGACCCGCAGGGCGACGTCGGTGCCCGGCGCCGGGGCGGCGGGGGTCACCGTGACCGAGCCGCCGTCCGCCGCGTGGGCCGCGGGAGCGGCCGTGGCGACCGCGGCGGCGGCCAGGATTCCGGTACAGACAGTGAGGTGAAGAGAGCCCATCGTGAACCTCCAGACATGAGGAGGCTCCCCCGGGCCGGGCGCCCCCGCATCCTCGGGAGGCGCCCCACTGCTCCGAACGGGTGACGAGGTTTCCGCCGGCCGGACCCGCCCTCAGATCACCAGGTCGACCAGGTCGGCGATGGAGTCGACGACCTGCGAGGGGCGGAACGGGTAGCGGTCGACGTCCTTCGGCTGGGTGACGCCGGTGAGCACGAGGAACGTGCGCATCCCGGCCTCCAGACCGGCGAGCACGTCGGTGTCCATGCGGTCCCCGATCATCGCGGAGGTCTCCGAGTGGGCCCCGATCGCGTTCAGCCCGGCCCGCATCATCAGCGGGTTGGGCTTGCCGACGAAGTACGGCTTCTTGCCGGTGGCGGCGGTGATCAGGGCGGCCACCGAGCCGGTGGCGGGCAGGTCGCCCGCGGTGGAGGGGCCGACGTTGTCGGGGTTGGTGGCGATGAACCGGGCGCCGTCGTTGATCAGCCGGACGGCCTTGGTCAGCGCCTCGAAGGAGTAGGTGCGGGTCTCGCCGAGGATCACGAAGTCCGGGTCGTGGTCGGTGAGGATGTAGCCGATGTCGTGCAGCGCGGTGGTCAGGCCGGCCTCGCCGATGACGTAGGCGCTGCCGCCGGGCCGCTGGTCGTTCAGGAACTGGGCGGTGGCCAGGGCCGAGGTCCAGATGTTGTCCACCGGCACGTCCAGGCCCATGCGCCGCAGCCGGGCGTGCAGGTCGCGGGCGGTGTAGATGGAGTTGTTGGTGAGCACCAGGAAGGGCCGGCCGGACTCGCGCAGCTTCTTCAGGAAGGCGTCGGCGCCGGGTATCGGCACACCCTCGTGGATCAGGACACCGTCCATGTCGGTGAGCCACGACTCGACGGGCTTGCGGTCTGCCATGTTGTGCGTCTCCTGGCGTTTCTACGGGCGGGCAGCGGGGGCGCCGGAACCACGGCGTACCGACGCCCCCAGCCTAGTCAGGCCCGGACGATCCTGACCCCGTCGATCACCCAGAACCAGTTGTTGCCGCCGGTGTACCGGAAGCGGACCCGGGCGCTGGACGCCCCGGCGGGCACCCGCAGGGTGAGGGTCTCGGTGCGCGAGGGCACGTCCGCGGTGTACGTGCGCACGCTCACCGGGGTGCCGCCGTCGTAGGAGACGAGGACCTCGCCCTTCTGCGGGGCCTCGTGCCGGTAGAGGGTGGTGTACGTCAGCACGGCCGTGCCGCCGCCGGTGACCGGGTAGGCCGGGCTGACCAGCGTGGAGTCGAAGGTGCCGGTGACCGTGCGGTCGCTCCACTCGTCGCCGTCGGCCACCGCGAAGACGTTCCGGGCCCGGATGTTGCCCTCCCGGTTCTGGTCGCGCTGGGCCTGGGTCCAGAACTCGTCGGTGGTGAAGGACCAGCCGCGCCACTCGGTGACCCCGCCGCCGCCCATCGCGGAGTTGTCGACGGACCAGCCGGCGGGCGGGGTGTGCGTGAAGCCGAGCAGGCCGGCCGGGATGCCGGTCTCGTCGGCGCGGGGCTGGAGCCGGTCGCGCAGCGTGTCGAAGTCGTCGGGCACGGGCTGCTGGACCGGGCGGCCGTCCAGGTCCCAGGCGGGGTCGAGGGCGATGCCGAGGTGGGCGAGGGCGGACGCGGCGACGTCCGGCATCTTCACGTCGTGGCGCACCGAGCCGGGGGCGAGTGCGGGGCCGGTGGCGATGAGGAAGGTCTGCCGCTCCTGGAGGGTGGAGCCGCCGTGGCCGCCGGCGTCCGTGTGGCCGTGGTCGGCGGTGACCATGATCAGCCAGTCCTCGGCCGCGTAGGTGGGCCGGGCCTTCACGGCGGCCACGATCTGCCCGACCTGCGCGTCCGCGCCGCGGATGGCGTCCAGGTACTGCTGGGAGGCGGCGCCGTAGGTGTGCCCGGCGTGGTCGATGTTGTCGAGGTGGACGAAGACCGCGTCCGGGTTGCCGTCCCGCAGCCGCGCGACCGCGCGGGAGGTGGTGCCGGTGTCGTACTCGGCGCTCGGGGTGGAGACGCGGGTGTCGACCTTGGCCGAGAACACCGTGTCGGTGATCGGGTTCCAGGACGCGACCGCGTAGGTGGACAGGGCGGGCTTCGCCGTCTCGGCGCGGGTCAGGAAGTCCGGGTACTGGGCGAAGCGGGCGCCGGTGAAGTTGTTGTCCTTGACGTTGTGCTTGTCGGGCCAGACACCGGTGATGATCGTCGACCAGCCGGGGCCCGACATGGTGGGCGCGAGCGGATTGGCGTAGATGCTGCTGGGCGCGGTGAGACCGGCGGCCGCCAGGGCGTCCAGGTTCGGCGCGTCGGCGTCCTTGATCCGGCCGAGCAGGGCGCCGTCCAGGCCGATGACCAGCACCTTGGGGGTGCGGGCGGCCGCGCGGGCGACGGTGGCGAGCGGTCCGGCGGACACCGCCACGGCGGCGGCGGAGACGAGGAAGGTGCGGCGGGACATGCGGGACGACACGGAGGGCCTCCGTAGGGAAGGGATGGGCGTGTGCGTGCGGGCATGACACCGCCCCCGGCGGTACCAGGGGCGGTGCGGTGGGACGTGGTGCCGTGCGGCCGGCGGCCGGGGGGCCGCGGGGGTCAGCTTCCGGTGGCGGACTTCCAGGCCTCGACGTACGAGGTGAGGTTCTCGTCGATGTCGGCCCAGTCGGGCTCGAAGACCTCCACGCCGTCCATCAGCCTGGTCAGCGCGATGGCGTTGGCGTCGGTGGCCTTCACGTCCCGGCGGGAGCTGAACCCGCCGCCGATCTCGCTGACCTCCTGCTGCTGCTTCCGCGCGAGCATGAAGTCGAGCAGCTTGCGGCCGTTCTCGTCGTGCGGGGCCTTGGTGACGAGGCCGGCCGCGTAGGGCAGGGCGAAGGTGGTGGGCTTGCCGGCGGTGCCGGCCGGGAACCAGATGCCGAGGTTGGGCATGGTCTTGGTCTGGGCGTAGTTCATCTGCACGTCGCCGTTGGCGACGAGGAGTTCGCCCTTGTCGACCTTGGGGGCGAGCTTGCCGGTGGAGGCGGACGGGCCGACGTTGTTGGCCTGGAGCTTCTTCAGGTAGGCGAGGGCCTGGTCCTTGCCGCCGAAGTCGTGCATGGCCTTGATGAGCACGGCGGTGCCGTCGCCGGCCACGCCCGGGGTGGAGTACTGGAGCTTGTTCTTGTAGCTGCCGTCGAGGAGTTCGTCCCAGGTCCGGGGGGCCCGCTTCAGCTCCTTCTTGTTGTAGACGAAGCCGAAGTAGTTGTTGACGACGGACGTCCAGGTGCCGTCGGCGGCCTTGTCGGCGCCGCCGACCTGGTCGGCGCCCTGCGGGACGTACTTCTGGAGCAGGCCCTTGCTCCCGGCCTGCTGGATGAAGGGCGGCAGGGTGACCAGCACGTCGGCCTGCGGGTTGCTCTTCTCGCGGACGGCGCGCTGCACCATCTCGCCGGAGCCGCCCTCGACGTACTCGACCTTGATGCCGGTCTGCTTCGTGAAGTCCTTGAAGACCTTGTCGTACCAGCCGTCGCCGTTCTCGCCCTTGAGGCCGTCGGCGCTGTAGACGGTGACGACCTTGGCGTCGGAGGCGGCGGAGGAGCCGCCGCACGCGGCCAGCGCGGGGGTGGCGAGCAGGGCGAGGGCTACGGCGAGCGCGAGGCGGTTTCTGGGCATGGCAGGGCCAACTCCTGGCGTGGTGAGGGTGTTCGGGGAGGAGAGGAGGAGGGGTCAGCGGTACGACGCCCGGGTGCGGACCCGGGAGACGGCGAACAGGACGAGCAGGGTCGCGGCCATCAGGACCACGGCGACGGCGGAGCCGGTGAACAGGGCGCCCCGGTCGGTGGCCGCGTAGATCAGGACGGGCAGCGGGGTCCAGCCGGGCGGGTAGAGCATCATCGTGGCGCTCAGCTCGCCCATGGAGAGGGCGAAGCACAGGCCGGCGGCGGCGGTGAGCGAGGGCAGCAGCAGGGGCAGCCGCACCCGGAGCAGGACGTACGAGGGCCGGGCGCCGAGCGAGGCGGCGGCCTGCTCGTAGGCGGGGTCGAGGCGGGTGAGGGCCGCCGACACCGACTGGTGGGCGAAGGCCGTGACCAGCACGGTGTGGGCGCTGATCACGATCCACCGGGTGCCGTTGAGCAGCAGCGGCGGCTGGGAGAACGCCACCAGCACGGCCAGTCCGACCACCACCGACGGCACGGCGACCGGCAGCACGAACAGGGCGTCCAGCACCCTGCGGTACCGCTTGCGCAGCGCCGCCCCGGCCAGTGCGGCCCAGGTGCCCGCGGCCAGGGCGAGCAGGCTGGCGGTGACGGCGGTGACCAGGCTGGTGGTGAGCGCCTGGAGGGCCTCGCCGCGGGTCGCGGTGCGGTAGTTGGCGCCGGTCAGGCCCGAGGGCAGGACGCCGGACCAGTGGGTGGCGAAGGAGGCGCCGAGGACGACGAGGAGGGGCAGCGCGAACAGGGGCAGGAAGAGGACGAGGAACACCGCCCACACGGCCCACCTGGCCTTGCGGCTATGCACCAGCACGACGGCTCACCACCCGGTACAGGCCGTACAGGCCCACGGAGATCAGGACGTTGACGACGGCGACCGCGCAGGCGCCCGGGTAGTCGGACTCCAGGATCGCCTTGCCGTAGACGAGCATCGGCAGGGTGGTGACCCCCTTCGCGCCGGTGAACAGCACGATCCCGAACTCGTTGAGGCACAGCACCAGGACGAGGCTGCCGCCGGCCGCGAGCGCGGGCAGCGCCTCGGGCAGGATCACCTGGCGCACGATGCGGGGTGCCCGCGCCCCCAGGGACCCGGCCGCCTCCAGCTGGGCGGTGTCGAGCTGCCCGAAGGCGGCGAGCAGCGGGCGCATCACGAACGGCGTGAAGTAGGTGACCTCCGCCAGCAGCACGCCCCAGGGCGTGGTGAGGAACTGGAAGGAGCCGACGATGCCGGTCGTGCCGTAGATGAACAGCAGCGCCAGGGTGATGAGGAAGGACGGGAACGACAGGTACACGTCGATGAAGCGGGCCACCGCCTTCGCCCCGGGGAACGGCACGAACGCGATGACCAGCGCCAGCAGGAAGCCCAGGAGCAGGCAGCCTGCGGTGGAGGCGAGGGCCAGCCAGACGGTGGTCCACAGCGCGTGCCGGAACGCCTCGGAGGCGAAGAGGTCGGCGTACGGCTGGAGCGAGGTGCCTCCGGTGTCCGGCCGGAGTGACTGCCGGAACACCAGGGCCAGGGGGTAGAGGAAGAACAGGGCGAGGGCGGCGACCGGGGGCAGGGCCCACAGCAGCGACCCGAGGGAGCGCCGGGCCGCCTCCGGTGTGCCGGCGCCGCCGCGCGGGCGGGCCGTCCGGGGCACGGCCGGCGCCTCGCGTACCGCCTCAGCCATGGGCCACCCCCGCGGGCAGCAGCACCGCGTCGTCGGGGGCGAAGTGCAGGGACACGGTGTCGCCGTGGGCCGGCGGGTCCTTCAGCTCGCGCACGTCCGCCATGACGGGGTGCCCGTCGACCTCGACGTACAGCCGGTGCGTGGAGCCGCGCCACTGGATCTCGGTGACGGTGCCGGTGATCCGGTTGGGTCCGTCGCCGAGGCCGACGAGGTGCGGCCGCACGCACAGGGTGGCCCGCGCCCCGGCGACCGCGCCGCCCGTGTCGACCTTCAGCTCGGTCGCGGCGAAGCCGACGCCCGCGGGGCCGACGGTCACCGGCAGCAGGTTGGCGTTGCCGACGAAGGACGCCGTGAACGCGTTCGCCGGGGCCCGGTACAGCTCCCGCGGTGTGCCGCACGCCTGGAGCCGCGCCCGGTCCATGACCGCGATCCGGTCCGCCAGAGTCAGCGCCTCGACCTGGTCGTGGGTGACGTACAGCATGGACAGGTCGGGCAGTTCCCGGTGCAGGCGCGCGAGTTCCGCGAGCATGCCGGAGCGGAGCTGTGCGTCCAGCGCGGACAGCGGCTCGTCCAGGAGCAGGACGTCCGGCCGGATGGCCAGCGCCCGGGCGATGGCGACCCGCTGCTGCTGCCCGCCGGACAGCTCGCGCGGGTGCCGGCGGGCGTAGCCGGCCATGCCGGTCATCTCCAGCGCCTCGGTGACCCGTTGCCGGATCTCGCCCTTGGGGGTCTTGCGGGCCTTCAGTCCGAAGGCCACGTTGTCGTCGACCCGCATGTGCGGGAAGAGCGCGTAGCTCTGGACGACCATGCCGATGCCCCGGCGGTACGGCGGCAGGTCCGTCACGTCCCTGCCGCCGAGGAGCACCCGCCCGGACACGGGCCGTACGAACCCGGCGACCGCCCGCAGCGCGGTGGTCTTGCCGGAGCCCGACGGCCCGAGCAGCGCCATGACCTCGCCGGGCTCGACGGTCAGGTCGAGGGCGTCGAGGACGACGTTGCCGTCGTAGGCGACGGTGACGGAGTCGAAGCGGATGCCCATCTCACCGGTCTCCCGCGAGGAGGGTCGGCAGGTCGGCGACGGAGTCCAGGACGTGCGTGGCGCCCGCGGCGCGGAACGCCTCGTCACCGTGGGCGCCGGTGCGCACCCCGGCGACCAGCCCGGCGCCCGCGCGTACGCCGCTGAGGACGTCGTAGGAGGTGTCGCCGGCCACCGCGACCTGTCGTACGTCCTCGGCCGCCTTGGTGCGGAGGAACGCCTCCAGCACCATGTCCGGGTACGGCCGCCCGCGCCCGCCGGCGTCGGCCGGGCACAGGGTGAGCGGTACGAGGCCGTGCCAGCCGAGCGCGGACAGGATGGCGTCCTGGGTGACGCGGGCGAAGCCGGTGGTCAGGACGACGGTACGGCCGCCGGCGGTCAGTTCCTCGATGGCCTCGCGGGCCCCGGGGACCGGCGCGATCAGCCCGGCGTCGACCGATGCGCCGTACGCCTCCTCGAAGGCGGTGTTGGCGCGCCGGGCCCGCTCCTCGTCGCCGAACAGGTGGCGGAAGACGGAGATCTTGGACTCGCCCATGGTGGCGCGGACGTAGGCCAGGTGCTCGGCGTGCTCGGCGGAGCCGGGTTCCACGCCCAGTTCGGTGGCGGCGGCCTCGAAGGCGCGCTCGACCAGTCCGCCGTCGGCGACGGTCGTGCCGGCCATGTCGAGGACGACGAGGCGGATGTCGCCGGGGGTGCCCCCGGGGATGTCGGTCGGGTTGTTCATGGAGCTCACCAGCCCAGTTCGTTCGCGGTGGTCTCGGCTATCGCGGGGGAACAGGTCATGCCGCGCCCGCCGGGCCCGGTGACCAGCCACACCCCCTCGCGCACCTGCCTGCGGTACACGACCCGGCCGGGGTCGGTGCACTGCGCGTACACCCCCGCCCAGCGGCGCCGCACGCGCGGCAGCGGCCGGCCGAGCAGGTCCTCCACGACACCGGTGAGGTGCTCGTACGGCTCCTCGACGGTGTCGAAGGCGAAGGGGTGCTCGTACTCGTGGGTGTCGCCGATGGTCAGGCCGCCGTCGGCGCGCTGCACCATGAGGAGCTGCATGCGGTGGGCGGCGGCGGTCTCGGCCTGCGGCTGGCCGGCGTTGAGCTCGTCCAGCGCCGGGGAGGCGTAGGCCGGGTAGTAGCGGAAGCTGTCGGCGTCGGCGACCGAGGTGGTCAGCGGCTCGCCGAGCGGGTCGGTCTGCATCATCTGGAGGCGGACCCGGCGCACGGGGAGTTCGGGGCCGGCCAGTTCGCGCACGAGCCCGCCGAGCCAGGCACCGGTGCACAGGACGACCGCGTCGGCGTGGTGCACGTCGCCGTGGTCGTCGCGGACGGTGCCGGGGCCGGTCACCTCGCGCACCTCGCGGCCCGGCAGGAAGGTGTAGTCCGGGGACTTCAGCAGTTCCTCGCGCAGGGCGAGCTGGGCGGTGCGGGGTTCCACGGCCGCGTCCCGCTCGCAGTGCAGGGCCGCGGTGAACTCGCCGCGCAGGGCGGGGTTGACCGCGCGGGCCTCGTCCGGGGTGAGCAGCTTGTAGCCGCGGTCGGCGGCGTCGGCCCGGGCCACGGCGGCCTCGGCGACGGCGAGTTCCAGGGGCCCGCGGACCGGGGTCAGCGATCCGTTGGCCCGGAACCCGAGCGCCGGGATCCGGCCGCCGATCTCCTCCCACAGCTCCCGCGCCCGCAGGGCGGTCGCCAGCTCTTCCCCTCCGGCGCGCCCGCTGACCCAGATCTGCCCGAAGTTGCGCAGCGAGGCGCCGCGCGCCTCGGCCTCGCGTTCGATCTGGACGACCTGGTGGCCGCGTTCCACTGCTTGCCAGGCGTGCATGGTGCCCACCACGCCTGCTCCGACGACTGTCACTCTCACGGCGGCAACGCTCCTCGTGATGCGGGAACCGGAGACATCCGGCTGTCAACGAGAGCGTGAACGACCCATCACGTTTGGGCTAGACCCGTTACCTTTCCGTGATGTTGGACGGGTGGTTCATACAGGGGTGTTTCAGCCGTTCTCGGGCTGGGTGGTGCCTTCGAGGTGGGTGGTGAAGGAGAACCGGTCCCCGCGGTACAGGGACCGCACCCGCTCCAGCGGGCGGCCCGCGGTGTCCCGCGAGACCCGGTGGATCAGCAGCATCGGCATCGCGGGCGGGGTGCCGATGAGCAGGGCCTCCCGGGGTGTGGCCAGCACCGTCTCGATGCGCTCGTCGGCGTCCCCGAAGGCGATGCCCTGGGCGGTGAGGTAGGCGTAGAAGGAGGAGTCCGGGTCGAAGTCGCCGCCCAGCCCCGGCACCCGCTCGACGGCGACGTAGGTGCTCTCCAGACCGACCCGCTCGTCGTCGGCGAGCAGCACGCGCTCCAGGTGCCAGACGGGCTCGCCCCGGGTCAGCCCGGTCTCGGCGGCGAGCGCCTGCGGGCACGGGAACCGGTCCAGGGTGACGAGGGTGCGGCCGGGCGTCCGCCCCTGCCGCCGCACGCCCTCGGTGTAGCTGGCGAGGGACAGCGGCTGGGCCAGCTTGGGCCCGGCGACGACCGTCCCGCGGCCCCGGCGGCGCAGCCGCCCCTCCAGCACCAGCTCCCGCACCGCCTGCCGCACGGTCTCGCGGGCCACGTCGTACCGCTCGGCGAGGTCGCGCTCGGTGGGGATCACGCCGTCCTCCCCCAGTTCCTCCAGCAGTCCGGCGATCCGCGCCTTCACCGCGTAGTACTTGGGGATGCGCCCGTGCTCGGGGATGCCGGAGCGGACGGGGGCGCCGGGGGCCTGGTCGTTGGGGTAGTCCACCAGGGGATCGTCGCAGACCCGCCACCGGACGGGGGACGGAACCCGTTCAGCGGCGGCCCCGGGCCAGCAGGAACGCGCCCACGCCCACGCCGGACAGGACGACGACGGCGGCGAGCAGGCCGAGGGCGAGCCCCGGCCCGGTGCCCGCCAGTTCCCGCGCCTGCTCGGCGAGGGACGGCGCGGCGTCCGGGGCGCCGGTGCCGGCCGCGGTGGGCGGCGCGCTGCCGGGGGTGGTCGGCACGCCGGGGGCTCGCGGGTCCCGGGTGCCGGGGGTGGCCCCCGGGTCCCTGGTGCCCGGCGGGACCCGGGCGTCGTGGGTGCCCTGGGCGTCCCGGGCCGCCGTGTCCCGCGGGTCCCCGTCGGGCCGTGCGCCGTCGTCCTCCCGCGGCTCCCGGGCCTCCTGTGCGTCCGGGGGGTCCCCGGTGTCCCGGGCGTCCTCGTCGCGGGCGATCGTGAAGCGGTAGGCGCCGGACTCCCCGACCCACTCGCCGTCGTCGCCCCGCCGCTGCACGGCGGCGGCACCGGCGGTGACCTCGCCGGGCGGGGCGTCGGAGGTGAGGGACAGCCGGACGCGGACGCTGACGGTCCCGCCGGCCGGCACGGTGAATCCGGCGAACCCGGGCGCGTCCAGCACTCCGACCAGTTCCTGCTCGTCGGTGGTCTCGAAGGTCACCGGCCGGGCCCGGGGGCCGTCGTAGAAGTCCAGGTGGGGCTGGTCCGCCCGCAGGGCCCGCTTGCCGTCGGTGAGGACCACGACCGGATGGACGCCGGCGCAGGTCCGCACGGTGGTGTTCGTGAGGTCGATGTACCAGGTGCCGAACCCGCCGCCGGCCTCGTAGGACTCCGGCCCGCCCCGGATCCGGGTGGCCAGCGGGAAGGTCCGCGCGTCGGTGCCCGCGCAGGCGGGCTCGGCGGGCGCGTACACGGCTCCGGCGTACGCGGCTCCGGCGTACGCGGCTCCGGCGTGCGCGGCTCCCGCCGGGAGGAGGAGGGGGACGGCGGCGGTGGCGACGGTCGCGGCCAGGCCGTGGGACAGGGACGTGGACGTACGCAGTCGCATGAACACATGAGCATGCCGGAACGCGTCGGAGGCCCGGCTCGCCACCCCGAACCGACCGGCGCCGTCCGCCCGATCAGCGCACACCGGGCGGCTCGGGGTGCTCGGCGCCGTCGGCCCGCCGCAGGGCGCGGGGGTGGGGGCCGGGCCGCCACACCGGCACCGTCCGCCCCGGTCGGCACGTACCGGACGGCCCCGCGTGGTGCCGTACGCCGTACGGGGTGCCGGGGTGCCGGGGTGCCGGGTGGCCGGGGGTCAGGACGTCAGCCGGATCCGGCGGCCGGCGTCCCCGTGGTCGGCGCACTCCCGGCAGGGGTCCGGGTCGCCTGCGCGCTCCCGGCACGTCCACGCGGTCCCGGACGCGCGGACGGCGACGGGTGCGCCCGCCGAGGCCCGCCAGACCTTCGGGTACGCGGCGGCCACCCGGTCGGCGGTCGCGCAGGGCACCTTCGGGGCGGCCCATACGGCGAGGCCGGTCGCCCGTCGGTCCCGCGGAAGGCGGCCGCCCCGCGGTCCGCGCCCGTACCGGGGCCGGTGGCCGCGGGCGCCCGGCCCGGTGCCGCGAGGCAGAGCGCGACGGCCGCCGGCAGCCCCTCGGCCGTTGTCGTCCTGGTCGTCCGCACGTCGTACCCTCCTTCCCGCACGGGAGGAGGCCGGAGGCGCCGGGTACCCGGACCGCCCGCCGGCCACGCCGCGCCGGGCGCGGCCTCACGCGTCCCCCCGGCCGAACAGCGGCGCCAGCAGCAACTGCGCGGCGCCCTCGGCCACCACCCGCTCCCCCCTCGGCGCGACCCGCACCGGCACCGGCCCCTCGCGCGTCCCCTCCCGCCGGGCCCGCGCCCCCAGCACCTCGCCGACCCCCCGCACGTACGCCCCGGGCGACCGGGCGACCGTACGGCCCCCGAGCAGCACGGCGTCGATGTCGAGCAGCCCCACCAGGTTCCCGGCGGCGACCCCCAGCACCCGCGCCGCCTCGGCCACCTCGCCGCGCGCCGCCGCCCCGAGGCACAGCACCTCCACACACCCCCGGTTCCCGCACTCGCACAGCGGCCCGTCGAGCTGGATCACCTGGTGCCCGAACTCCCCGGCCCCCGTCCGCGCGCCGCGGTGCACGCTCCCGTCGATGACCAGCCCGGCGCCCAGCCCCGTCCCCAGGTGCAGGTAGGCGAACGACCCGCCCGCGCCCTCCGCCGTCTCCCCGGCGCCCCCGGCCGCCAGCCCGAGCGCCGCCGCGTTGGTGTCCTTGTCCACCACCACCGGCACCCCGAGCCGCTCCGCGAGCGCGTCCCGCAGCGGGAACCCGTCCCACGTGGGGAAGCCGGTGACCCGGTGCAGCACGCCGTGCACATGGTCCAGCGGTCCGGGCAGCGCCACCCCCACACCCAGCAACGTCCCGACCCCCACGAGCCCCGCGACCCCACCGGCCGCACCCATTCCCGTGAGCCCCGCCACCCCACCAGCCGCACCCGTTCCCGCGAGCCCCGCGACCCCGCCGATCGAACCCGCCCCGGTCGTACCGGCGCCGCCCGAGCAACCGGCGCCCGCGCCGGGGCCGTCCCAGGCCCCGGCGACCTCGCGGCCATCGGAGGCCCCGGAGCCGCCACCGCCGGGTATGCCGCCATCCGAGCCGCGGCCACCGCCCTCCGAGTCACCACGGGCGCCCGGCGCCCCCTCCGCCACCGACACGCCGCCCGGTCCCGCCGGTCCCCCGCCCGCCAGGTCCGCCGCCACCTCGCGCACCGCCGCGCACACCGCCCCCAGCACGGCCTCCGCGCCCGCCCCGAGGTCCAGCGCGCCGTACCGCTCCGCCACCACGGCCCCGACCAGGTCCACGAGCACCACACGCAGTTCGTCGCGGTCCAGGTGCACCCCGACCGCGTGCCCCGCCTCCGGCACCAGCCGCAGCACGGTCCGCGGCTTGCCCCCGGTGGACGCCCGCCGTCCGGCCTCCGCCGCGAAGCCCTGCTCCCGCAGCCTCCCGGTGATCTTGCTGACGGCCTGCGGGGTCAGCCCGGTGCGCTCGGCCAGCTCCAGCCGGCTGATGCCCCCGGCCCCGGCGTCCCGCAGCAGCCCCAGCACCAGCGCGGTGTTGTGCGTGCGCACCAGGCCCAGGTTCGCCCCCGCCGGCCCGGCGACCCTCGGCCCCCGCCCCGCCGCCGGTCCCGGCGCCCCGCCCGTCGTCGCCCTTGTCCTGTCCACGACCCCATTCTCCCCACCGCTTGCACTTCCGCAACAGCGTTGCCAAAGTGGAGGGCATGACTGCTACCCCCCTCCGCGTCGGCCTGATCGGCTACGGCCTCGCCGGCTCCGTCTTCCACGCCCCGCTGATCGCCGCCACCGAGGGCCTCGCCCTGGACACGGTGGTCACCTCGAACCCGGAGCGGCAGCAGCAGGCCCGTGCCGAGTTCCCGGACGTGACGACGGCCGCCTCCCCCGAGGAGCTGTTGGACCGCGCCGCCGGCCTGGACCTGGTCGTCATCGCCTCGCCGAACAAGACGCACGTCCCGCTGGCCACGGCCGCCCTGAAGGCGGGGCTGCCGGTGGTCGTGGACAAGCCGGTGGCCGGCACCGCCGCCGAGGCCCGCGGCCTCGCCGCCCTCGCCGACGAACGCGGCCTGCTCCTCTCGGTCTTCCAGAACCGCCGCTGGGACAACGACTTCCTGACCCTCCGCCGGCTCCTCGCCGACGGCGAACTCGGCGACGCCTGGCGCTTCGAGTCCCGGTTCGAACGCTGGCGCCCGCATCCCAAGGGCGGCTGGCGCGAGTCCGGCGACCCGGCGGAGATCGGGGGTCTGCTCTACGACCTCGGCAGTCATGTCGTCGACCAGGCCCTGGTCCTCTTCGGTCCGGTCACCGAGGTGTACGCCGAGGCGGCCGTCCGCCGCCCCGGCGCCGAGGCCGACGACGACACCTTCCTCGCGCTCACCCACGCGAACGGCGTCCGCTCCCACCTCTACGTCTCCGCCACGGCCGCCCAGCTCGGCCCGCGCTTCCGGGTGCTGGGCTCCCGCGCGGGCTACGTCAAGCACGGACTGGACCCCCAGGAAGCGGCCCTGCGCGAGGGCAGTCGCCCCGGCACCACCGCCGACTGGGGCGTGGAGGACGAGGCCCTGTGGGGCCGCATCGGCTCCGGGGAGTCCCCGCTGACCGGCGGCGGCACGCCCGTGCCGACGCTCCCCGGCGACTACCCCGCCTACTACTCGGCCGTCGCCGCCGCACTGCGCGGCACCGGCCCCAACCCGGTGACCGCCCTGGAGGCGGCCGCCGCCCTCGACGTACTGGAAGCGGCCCGCAGGTCCGCCCGCGAGAAGGTCACGGTGACCCTCTGATGTCCGATCCGATGTCCGACCCGGCCACGCCCGGACCCGTCCCGACCGTCGAGGAGCTGGAGGCGCAGCAGCGCCGCCTGGTCCTGCGCCGGTTCACCTACGACGACGCCTGGGCCCTCGGCTCCCTCCTGGTCGGCATGGCCCGGGACCGCCGGGCGCCGATCGCCGTCGACATCCACCGCGGCGGCCAGCAGCTCTTCCACGCGGCCCTGCCCGGCTCCACCCCGGACAACGACGTCTGGATCGCCCGCAAGCGCCGGGTGGCGAAGCGCTACGGCGCCCCGTCCTACCTGGTCGGCGCCCGTTTCCGGGCCAAGGGCACGACGTTCGAGGAGTCGTCCCGCCTGGACCCGGACGTGTACGCGGCCCACGGCGGCTCCTACCCGATCACGGTGGAGGGCGTCGGCGTGATCGGCGCGGTGACCGTCTCCGGGCTGCCCCAGCTCGACGACCACCGGTTCGTGGTGGAGGCGCTGGAGGAGTTCATCCGCCGTTCGTCCGACTGAGGGAACGGCGGGAATTCCCGCGGGACGCCACCCGGTTGGCACGGAGCGAGGCTGTGAGGATCACCGCACCGCCCACCACCGGAGGGACACGCCCGATGACCACCGCACTGAAGGAGACCGTCGGCCGGTACGGCGTCTGGAGCATCGAACTGCGCTCGGAGGACCCGGACCGGCGCGGCGAACTGGACGAGGCAGCCGCCGAACTGGAGGAGCTCGGGTACGGCGCGCTCTGGCTGGGCGGCAACAGCACCGCGGACCACGCGGCCCCGCTCATCGGGGCGACGCGCCGCCTCGTGGTCGGCACCAGCATCCAGAGCGTCTGGCAGCAGGACGCCGAGGCGACGGCGGCCGCCTTCGCCGAGGTGGAGACGGCGCACCCCGGCCGGTTCGTGCTGGGCCTCGGCGTGAGCCACGGCCCGCTCGTGAAGGACTACAGCCGCCCGTACGCGGCGATGACCGGGTACCTCGACGAGCTGGACAAGGCGGGCGTGCCCGCCGGGCGCCGGGTGCTCGCCGCGCTCGGCCCGAAGATGCTGGGGCTGTCCCGCGACCGCGCGGCCGGCGCGATCCCCTACCTCGGCACGCCCGAGCACACCGCGCGGGCCTGCGAGATCCTGGGCGCCGGACCGCTGCTCGCCCCGGAATTCAAGGTGGTCCTGGAGTCCGACCCGGCCCGGGCCCGGGAGACGGCCCGCGCCTACCTGCACCCCTACCTGCAACTCCCCAACTACACCGGCAACTTCCTGCGCCTGGGCTTCACCGAGGACGACATCGCCGACGGCGGCAGCGACCGTCTCCTCGACGCGGTCTTCGCCTGGGGCGGTGAGGACCGGATCCGCGAGCGCGTCGCGGCCTTCCACGAGGCGGGCGCGGACCACGTGGCCCTCCAGGTGGTGACGGCGGAGGCGGGCGCCGCCCTGCCGAGGGAGGAATGGCGCAGGCTGGCCGCCCTGCTGGCCTGACCGGACACCGTCCACGCGCCGCCGTCAGCGGACCGTAGTCCACGGCCGGCCAAGCCCCGTCCGCCGCCGACCGCCGACCGCCGACGGCCGTGGACGTGTACCGTCCGCGGCCGGCGGCGGAGCCGCGGTTCCCCGCCCCTTCCCGCGCGGGGCGGTGATGCCGGTCGCGCCGGTTACGCGTCCTTCAGCTCCTGCCGCTGCCGGCCGAGCCCCGGGATCTCCAGCTCGACGACGTCCCCGGCCCGCAGGTACGGCTTGGGCTCGGGCCGGCCCATCGCCACTCCGGCCGGGGTCCCGGTGTTGATGACGTCACCGGGGTACAGCGTCATGAACCGGCTCAGGTACCGCACGACCTCCCCGACGGGGAAGATCTGCTCCGCCGTCGAGCCGTCCTGCCGCAGCTCCCCGTTGACCCACAGCTTCAGCCGGAGGTCCTGCGGGTCGGCCACCTCGTCGGCCGTCACCAGCCACGGGCCCAGCGGGTTGAACGTCTCGCAGTTCTTGCCCTTGTCCCAGGTGCCGCCCCGCTCGATCTGGAACTCGCGCTCGGAGACGTCGTGCGCCACCGCGTACCCGGCGACATGCGCGAGCCCCTGCTCGGCCGAGTCCAGGTAACGGGCCGTACGGCCGATGACGACCGCGAGTTCGACCTCCCAGTCCGTCTTCACCGAGCCGCGCGGCACCAGCACCGTGTCGTCCGGCCCGACGACCGTGTCCGGCGCCTTGAGGAAGACGACCGGCTCGGCCGGCGTATCGGCGCCCGCCTCCCGGGCGTGGTCGTGGTAGTTGAGCCCGATGCACACGACCTTCCCGATGCGGGCGAGCGGCGGCCCGACGCGCAGCCCGGCCGCGTCCAGCGCGGGCAGCCCGCCCGCCTCGGCCGCCGCCCGTACCCGGCCGAGCGCGCCGTCGTCGGCGAGGAACGCGCCGTCGATGTCGTCCACGAGGCCCGACAGATCCCGCAGTGTCCCTTCGGCGTCGAGCAGTGCGGGGTGCTCGGCCCCGGCCGTACCGACTCGCAGCAGCTTCATGGTCACCATCTCCCTCGATCGCGGGGCGCCCCGCCGACGGGTGCAGCCATCGGAGGACTGGCTGATCCTCCAATCACGTCGTCCACTCCGCAAGACCCTGTTCACGTACTGGACCGTAACCCCGGCCCGGCCGACGGTCCGGAACACCCGGCTCGGCGACGCCGAACGCCCTGCTCAGCGGTACAACAGGGCCTGTTCCGCCGCGCTCCAGGCCGTGGTGGTGACCACGTACAGCGCGGCGGCCAGCGGAACGACCGCCACCGTGACGAGCGTGAAGTAGGACAGGAACGGAGCGATCCGGGCGATCCCGGCGAGACCGGGCACCTGGTCGCCGCCGGTGAGCGGGGCGGGCTGCCGGGCCGCCGTCCGCCTGGCGCGCCGGAAGTTGACGGTGGCGACGGCCGCGACGACGGCGAACAGGACGAGGTAGACCAGTCCGGCCGGGCCGGCCGGCCCGCCGTCGGAGAGCGCGTCGGCCCAGCGTCCGCCGAGCGGCGCCGCAAACAGCCGGTGGCCGAGCAGGCCGTTGGCCTCGCCGCCGATCGTGGTGCTGGAGAAGAGGTGGTAGAGGAGGAAGAAGGCCGGCATCTGGAGCAGGGTGGGCAGGCAGCCGGCGACCGGTGACACCTTCTCCTCGGCGTGCAGTTCCAGCACCGCCCGCTGGAGCCGCTGGGGGTCCTCGGCGTGCTTCTCGCGCAGCCCGGCGATCCTCGGTTGGAGCGCGGCCTGGGCGCGCCTGCCGCGGGCCGCGGCCCGGGACAGCGGATGGACGAGGAGCCGTACGAACGCGGTGAACAGGACGATCGCGGCGGCTGCCGCGGAGGCGTGGAACAGGGGGGTCAGCAGGTCGGCGAGGTGCTCGACCAGGCGGGCGAAGACGGACATGGGTGAGCCCTCCGGGGGTCTCGTCGTGCCGGAGGCGACCGGCTGATCCGGTCGCGGGGAGAGATCGGCATGACGACCCGCGCGAGGTCACGTGCTGACGTGGGAGCGGACGTGCCCTACGCGGCGGTCGCCGGACCCGTGTGTCCGGGGGCCCGGGGCCGCCGCCGGCCGGGCGCGTCGGGGTCGCGCTGGGGCAGGAAGGCCGTACGGCGGGCCCGGTCGCGTATCGCCGTGCGGACGCGGGTCGGGGGTACGGCGGGCACGGCACGCGCGGCGAGCAGGGCGCAGGCGGCGAGCGCGGCGGCGGCGGTCGCGGTGGCGGCGAGGGCCACGGCGGCGGTGAAGGCGCCGGTGCCGAGGAGGGCGCCCTGGAGCAGCAGCAGGTGCGCCAGGAGCATGAGCGGGACGAGGGGACGCGTGGCGGCACGGCTGCGCATCGGCGCTCCCCCTTTCTCTCTTCCCGTCTCTTCCCGTCTCCTCCCGCGGCCGGTGGGCAGGCGCGCGGACCGGTCTCCAGAGGCTCCCGCAACCGCTCCGGCCGAGGCAACACCCCACCGGCCGGTTCCGCGGACACGGAGTCCGGCCCCGGGCTCCCACCGCGACAACGTCCGCGACGGGCGGGAGAGTTCCCCGCGCGGCACCCGTCCGTCCTCGCACGGCACACCGCCGCCGGTCGGGCAGGCGCGGCACCTCGGTACGGACCACCCGGCGACCCCGTGCCGTACGCCCCCTGACGCCCCCTGCCGTACGCCTCGCCGCCCGCGGCCTCCGGCGCCCCGCGGCACCCGAGACGTGACGCCGTCCCCGGACCGGTGCTCCCCGCCCCCACCACGCCGCACGTTTGTCACCGCCCGGCAGTACGGTGTCCCCCATGCGCCCCGACACTCCTGCCGAGAACGTCGACCACACCGCCGAGGCGGCCCGCCTGGAACGGACCGCCGGCCTGTACCCCGAGGACGCCGAGACCCTCCTCCTCAGGGCGGCGGCCCACCTGGAACTGTCCGGCGACCGCCCCGCGGCGACCACGCTCTACGACCGCCTGCTCAGCTCCGCGGGAGGGCTGGACAACCCCCACCTGGTCCGCGCCCTGAAGGCGTCCAACCTCTGGGAGTACGACCACGAGGCGGAGGCCCGGGCGATCATCGACGGCATCCGCGCGGTGGCCCCCCGGGACCCGGCCCCCTGGGTGATCGCGGCCGAGGCCCTGGAGTCCCACGACGAGCTGGAGGCCGCGGCGGACACCTTCACGGAGGCGGCGACCCTGCTCCTGCGGGACACGGCGGAGCCCTCCCCCGGCACCCACCCCGTCCTCTACGGCCGCCACCGCGTGCGCCGCATGCTGGGCCTGCCGCACGACGACTGGGACACCCTCGCCGACACCCTCCACACGTCCCCGGTCCCCCTGGACGAGCTGCACGACCCGAAACGGGTGTGGTCGCTGGGCTCGGACAATCCGGCGGAGCTCCGGGCGGAGATCTCCCGCCTGCGGGCGGAGCTGGGCGCCTACCGGGAAGCCCTCTCCCGCCCGTTCCCGGTGGCGGTCCTGCACTGGCCGGCCCCGGAGCTGGCGGAACTGCTCTCGACGTACCCCACGCTGTCCTCGGAGTACCCCTCGCACGAGGACCACCTGACGACCATAGAGTCCTCCCTCCGCGAACTCGCCGCCTCCGGCACCCCCAACCTGGGCATCGTCACGGGCACGGTCCCGTCGTACGAGGCGTTCGCGGCCTCGGAGGGCACGTCCCCGGACGACGCCACCCTGCTCCCCCAGTACGCGACGACCCTGGCCTCCCGAGGCCGAGCCACCGCCTGGCCCCCACAGCGGGGGGCGGAGTGCTGGTGCGGGGAGGGGGAGTCTTATGGGGGGTGTCACGGCCGATCCGAGAGCTGAGCGCGTCTTTGCAGCTCGGCTTCACTGAGCAGATGACCGGATCGACCCGGACCGGCCCCGGGCCCCGGTGCACAGGCGCCCCGCACTGTGATGGAATCGACACCACAGCCGTGGTCCGGTGGCTCGATCGGCACGGGCTCGGCTGCCGGCAGGACCGAGCACGATCGTGAGGCACAGCCGCGTTGAGCACGATGAAGCCGTCGTCGCCCGCCGTCTCGGCACGCATGAGCAGGCAGGTGAGCAAGGACACGACGGCGGAGCTGACGGTTCGCAGACTGCTGCACGCGGCAGGATTGCGCTACCGCGTCGAGTACCCGGTGCCGGGCATGGCCCGACGCAGGATCGACGTGGCTTTCACCTCGGTCAAGGTCGCCGTACTGATCGACGGCTGCTTCTGGCACGGTTGCCCTCTGCACGCCACGCAGCCGAAGTCGAACGCGGAGTGGTGGCGGCAGAAGTTGGACCGCAACGTGGCCCGGGACGCGGAGACCACGCAGCACCTGGAGGCCTCCGGTTGGCAGGTCCTGCGGTTCTGGGAGCACGAAGCGCCTGACGCGGTGGCGTCACGAATAGGGCAAGCGGTTCGACTTCGCCGTGCGGCTGAGGAGAACAGAAGATCCGGAGGGAGATCTCGATGACCGGGGGGACATTCGTCGACGTGTGTGCGGGGGCGGGCGGCCTGGCCCTGGGGCTGGAGCGGGCTGGATTCAGTCCGCGGCTCCTTCTGGACAGCGAACGCCACGCGTGCGACACACTCCGCGCCAACAGAGCCCACTGGAACGTGCTGCAGGCGGATCTCCTCGACTTCGACCCCGTGCACCACCCCGAGGTGTACGACGTCGATGTGCTGTCCGCCGGCCTGCCCCGAGTCAGGTCGAGCGCCACGGTGACACGCGAGTCCTCGGACACCGAGGTACGTCTCATCCGGGCGACCGCATACCTGGCGCACGCCGTCCAACCGCGTGCGTTGATCGTCGAGAACGTGCCCACCCTGGTCGACGACGACTCCTTTGCGCCGTTACGGGACTTCATGCGTGCGGAGTTGGAGCATCTCGGCTACGAGCTGACCTGGTTCGTCCTGAACGCCTCCGACTTCGGTGTCCCACAGGACCGCAGACAAGGCGTCCTCGTGGCCGTGAAACAGCCGTGGGCGCATGCTTTCCGGGTGCCGCTCCCCAGCGTCCGGGAGCACGTGTCGGTCGGAGCGGCACTGGCGCCCTCGATGCGTTCGCGTGGCTGGCCGGACGCGGACCGCTGGGCGGCCCAGGCGACGAGCCCGGCACCGACCCTGGTGGGTGGATCCAAAGCGCACGGCGGCCCGGACTTCGGACCGAGCGGTACGAAAGCCAGATGGCGACGGATGGGCGTCTACACGAAGTCGTTCGGGAACGAGCCACCCGGCCCCGACTTCAAGTGGGATCCGTCACTCGGTGACGACGGGCTGGTACGGATCACGGTGGATCAGACGGCCCTTCTCCAGGGCTTTCCCCCCGCCTGGCACTTCGCCGGTGGCAAGACCGCCCGTTATCGCCAGGTGGGCAACGCCGCGCCGCCGGCCGTGGGTGAGGCCTTGGGACGTGCGGTGGCCGAAGCGCTGGACCTGGAGTGAACAGTCCCCGCCGCCGGCTAGACTTCCGCCACATGACCAGCAAGGCGCCCCTTCAACCCATCCTCGACAAGCCCTATGTCCTGGACCTCTTCGCAGGGCCCGGCGGGCTGGACGTCGCGGGGCACTCGCTCGACATCCCGAGTCTCGGCATCGAGTGGGACAAGAGTGCGTGCCTGACCCGGTACGCCGCCGGGCTGGACACCCTGCACGCCGATGTGAGCGCTATACGCAGGGACGCCTTCGAGTCGTTGCCGCCAGAGATCAACATCCTCGCCGGTGGTCCTCCGTGCCAGACGTACTCGGTGGCCGGGCACGGGGCCGGGCGCCAAGCTCTGGACCGGGTCAAGCGGTACATCGAGCGTCTGATGGCGGGCCACTCCGACCAGGAGATCGACGACGGCCTGACGACTCTGCCCGATCCGCGCACCGCCCTGGTCCTCGAGCCTCTTCGATACGCGATCCAGGCGACCCGGAGTCCGAACCGGGAGAACCGGCCGTACGACGTCATCGTCCTGGAGCAGGTCCCCGCCGTGGCTCCGCTCTGGGAGCACTACGCCAAGGTGCTCGCCGAGACAGGGCTCCCCGACGGGACCAAGTACGAAGTCGTCGTCGATGTTCTCGACACCGAGACCTACGGGGTGCCGCAGACGCGGTCACGCGCGGTGCTGATCGCTCGACGCGAAGGACTCGGCGAACCCTCGCTGCCCTCCCCCACCCACCGTTCCTACCAGGCGAAGGAGTGGAACCGGAAGAACGGGACGGGAGCACCCGACCAGAACCACCAGCCGACCCTCGACGAGGACGCAAAGGCGGGGAGCGAGGAGGGCCTGCGGCCCTGGAGATCCATGCGCGACGCCCTCGCCGATCCGGTGGGTTCACACCCGGGACGTGTCGCTCCCTTCCTGGTCCGCTCGAACTACGGCAGTTCCGGGAACCCGGGGAGGCGTGGAGTGCGGACCGACCGGCAGCCCGCCACCACCGTCACCGGCCGCATCTCCCGCTTCGTGGTCTTCGAGCACCTGGACGAGAACATCGTCCGCGAAGGCCCGCGGTTCAGCATGAACGAAGCGGGGATGCTCCAGAGCTTCCCGCCGGACTATCCATGGTCCGGTACGGCGCAGGCCCAACAGGTGGGCAACGCCGTACCCCCCCTCTTCGGTGCGCATCTGCTGAGTGCCGCTCTCGGTCTCCCCGGGCCGGCCCCGGAGTCGCTGCGCAAGCCGTGGCAACCGGCCACCGAGGAACAGCGGGCCAAGCTGCGGAGCAACGGCTGCGGAGCCGCCGACCACTGCACCGACCGATGCCCACGGCCCAAGGACCAGGTACCGCCCCCCTCTTCCGTGCGCCCTCCCAAGAAGAAGACACCGACGAAGTAGGTTCGGGCACGGCAGCGGATGGTTCCTCGGCACCCCTCACTGCACCCTGTTCAATCCTCGCTCTTCCGGCCCCTGACCGGCGCGGTCTCGAACAAGTCCGCAAAGTGCCCGGTCAACCAGGCCACAGACTCCTCCGGGACGGTGTCCTCGTCAGGGCCCTTCGGGAGCTCGTACCGCTCGACCGGCGGCGCCGATTCCGCTTCCGCGATCCAGTCCCGCAGATGAGCGGGGTCACGGGGCCTGTCGGGCGCGAGGACGTCATAGGTCAGGGTCGCTCCGGCCGTGTTGATCGCGACGGCGAGACCATTGATCTCGCGTCCGGTGGTGACCGACCTCGTCTGCAGGAGACGGACCAGAGCCTGGGCAGTGGGGCGGTGGTCGATCGCATCCGTCCGAAGGACGGTGTGGATGAGGTCCTGGTTCCCGCACGCGATCTCTACCGGCTGATAGTCCGGCCCGTTCCGGAAAAGCTCGGCCGCCCACCACAGACGAGAGAAGCACTGACGGTCCGCGGGGCCGCGGAACCGCTCCGCAGAGATGCGCGCCGGCCTGTTCGCCGTCGCCTCCGACAGATGCCGCCAGGCCACATAGTCGGGGGCCACTGCCAGGGCGAGGTGGTTCCACAAGCGCTTGTCCGCCGCCTCTCGCCGTGTCAGGCGCAGCGTGGCGTGCAGCCGCGGCGCGAGCCAGGCGTCGGCTCGGGTGCGGTCCTCCCGAAACTCGAACATGGCGTCTTCCACGAGGCCTCGGACGGGTTCTACCCACCATCTGGCATCGTCCTCCGGAAGCGGCTCCACGATCTTGGCGAGATCGATGCCGCCGTGGACCTGTTCGCCCCTGAGCAGTTCCTCGGTGAGGAAGGGATCGACGGCGGAGGTGGCGAGCAGAGCCAAGCGCTCCGGCACGTGGTTCGGCTGGGTGATCACGCCTCAGACTCCCGGTTCATCTGTTCCAGACCGCGAATGACATAGCCGAGCGCCCTGGTGGCGTCGGCACGACGGACCGCGGCGTAGTGGATGCGCGTCTGGAGTTCCACCCAGCCCGACTCGCCGGTGCGTCGACGATGAACCTGTCGTAGGGCTTCCTCGACATGGACACCGGGAATCACGTCCGGGAGCATCTCCCGCAGCACCTCGCCCTGCCAGTCCGTCGGGAAGACCGGGCCGCCGCCGGGTTCCACCTCCAGGTCACCGATGGCACCGTGGAACACCGCTGTCCAGACGTCGGTGGCCATCTGTGCGACCAGAAGGTCACGCACCTTGCTGTCCACTCCCGAGCCGTTGCTGTCCAACAGGCCGATGACACCTTCGACGTCGGTGTTGACGAACACGGTGGGGACTCTGGCGGATGCGTCGACGATCCAGGGTGCGTCCGCGTAGGCATGGAGCCACTCTCTGGAGCTTCTCCTGAACGAGGCTTGTTGTACTTCCAGTTGGAGCCCACGGACCGGATCGTCGGAGACCGTGTCGATGATCCAGCTCCGGTCGGTCTCGGCGATCGACCGTCCGCTCACTCCGTCCACGGTGCCGACGGCGTGCACGGCGAGGGAAGCGCGACCCATGTGGTCGTCTCGGAGCACCTCCAGGGATCCCGACCAGTCCCGGCCGTCGGGTGCGTCACGCGTGAGCTCGGTGGAGGTACGCACATTGGTCTCACCGTCCGTGAGAACGGCGAGCACACAGAGATCGGACCAGGCCGCGTCCGGCGCGTTCGCCCCGGGTGGCAGCGTCGCCGAGAGCCCGATCGTGGCGCTCACCCAGTCGGTGTGGCCTGCGATGCCGAGCGCGACGGCCTGTTGCTGGGTCGAGTACGCGGTGGTCTCCAGCCGGTCACGGGTGCCGTCGGCGAGCCTGAGGGAGACCGCGGTCACTCTGAGCGTGACCGGCCGGTTGAGCCGCTTGTACGGATAGATCTTCACGCGTCACTCCCCTTGCCGGCGCGGAGTTCGACGACGAGGCGACTGAACATGGTCCTGACCGGATGGCTGGTGATGTCGGTGGCTCCTCGGAACTTCGCGCGCCGTGCGCCGGGCGTGAAGCGCAGTGTCCCGTCCTCCACCGCACAGCCCTCGACTGCCACGAGTTCCGCCCAGTCCAGCGTCGGACGGCCTCCGGAGCGCACATCGAGCTGGGCGACCGGCACCATCGGGACGATCTCGTCCCCACGTGGGATGCTCACTTCGGCGGCGATCCGCCACTCTCCGCCGTCCCCGATCGTCGCATCGAGTCCGTCCAGCACCGGAACGACGGGCCCGGCCGGCGCCTTGGCCTTGGGACGCGTTCTCACGGTCAACGCCTTGCGCAGGGCTTCACCGCCCTCACGGCTGCTGCGCTTCGGCCGCGCCACGAGTTCCCTGACCGCGCTGTTGACCTCGGCGGTCAGTGCGCTGAAGCGCCGATATGCGGACGGCGACCAGCGCAGGGTCAGTTCCTCCGTCTGTCCCCAGCGGTCGTGCTCAGGTGGTTCTCCCGCACGCAGGAATTCCTCGGCCTCCTTGGCGAAAGGGGCCGCTTCGCCGGCTGCCTCGCCCACGAGCAGAACGGCCTGGAACGGATTGGTGCCGAGCGGCAGCTTCGGAACCATGCTCCTCTTGACGGTCATGCGGTTGCCGCGCAAGGAGTGCACCTGGTTCTTCGCCCCGTCCCTGTCCCCCTCGGCCTCGGTCACCAGCAGAACCGCTTGGTGCGTACCGAGCGTCCCGTGGGCACCGCCGGAGAGTGGCAGCTTGAGCGGAACGCTCCGCGCAGCCACCTGCCCGGCCTCGGTGAGGCGATCCACAGTGGTGCCCTCGTAGTGCGCCCTCAGGGCACGAGTGCGGGAGGGCTGCTCGACGGACGGGTCCACCTGCTTCTCCGGCACGACCTCCTCGCCGTTCCGAAGGGCGCGAACCGAGACCTCCAAGAGCGGAAGCCTGCTGCCCCCACCGGTCATGGCGGCCCAGAAGTCACGCCCCAGAGCCTCGACCAGACGGCCGTGCATCTTACGGATGTCACGCGTGTCCTCGTCACCGGCCTCCACGTCACCGAGAGACTCGTCGTCGGCGTCGACCTTCGCCTCGAGGCTGGCCACGTCGTGCGCACCGACGATGAGGAAGGACGTGCCGGGTTCGTCGCCCTCCCTGGCCAGATGCAGGCGTGCCACAGTCTCCTCGTCAGCCCACCAGGAACGGGCGACCGTGGCACCGGGCGAGTCGGGGTCGGGGCGCCCCAACCATGCCGGGCCCGCGTACGGCTCGCCGTCCACCTCACGCCACGGCAGTTCCAGCCGACCGATGACCCGCCGCTCGGTACGCCCCTCATGAGGTACGGACAGGGTGGAGTTGATGAGCACGAGTCCGAGGGCGCTGGTGGCCCACAGCGTGGCCTTGCCCAGTCCGTACGAACCACCGGCCCCGGGACCGGACTTGAGGCTCTCCAGCTGACGGCGGACCACGGCGGCGAACTTGCCGTCCGCGTAGTCGTCGCCGATGAGCCCGGAAGCGTTGTAGTCGTCGACCCGGAGCAGGACCAGGCGGCCCTTCTCGTACATGTCGCGCACCCCGGCGTCCACCACGCGGCCGACCTTCTGGTGGGCGGCGGTCTCCGACACGGCGGAGTAGTGCGGAAAGAGATCGTTCCAGAGAATGGCCTCCCGGAATTTGTCCAGCGCCTCGCCCGTGAGTTCGTGCAGGGTGTAGCGGACGCGGACGGGGCGGCCGTTCTCCGTGAGCCGCTCGTCGAGGCTGTTCTGGCAGGTCTCCCGTGCGAGGACCTGCACGTCGGCGTCGAAGGCGAAGGCGGCGGCGTTCCCCAGGTCACGGCCGCCGTCGGGATAGCCGGGGCGGTGGTACCAGGTGACCGGAAGACCGACTTGAGTGTCGGTGGTGCGGGTGTGCACCGTACCCACGTCCGTACCGAGTGCCTTGGCGATGTCCGCCATGATGGTCGGACGAGGGGTCGACCTGCCAGTGATCCACGCGGACACAGCGGCCCGAGTCAGCTCCAACTCGTCGGCCAGGTCGGCCTGCGTCTTCCCCGCGAGCTTGAGCTGTCGAGCCAACCAAGGCCCGAACTCCTCACCTGTCTCCACGCGTCACCCGCTCCTTCCCTGAGAGATCCCATGCGCGTCGCCGGACCGCATGGTGCGGACCACGAGGCTAATTTGACGCAAGCCGACTCGTCAACCAACAGTTGATCGGGGTCGATCGTCCACGTCGCTTCAACTTGGTGACCGACTTGTCCCGAATGACCAGATTTCCCCCGCATGTGGGACTTCCTCAATTGGACCGCCCAACTCCCGTTAGCAGCACCGGAGTTGTGCTTGTACATTCAGGTGGATACCGGTATCGTCGTTAAAGATGGAGGAGCCATCTCGCCCATGAAACCCGAACCCGGGAAGGTTGGGCGACCCGGGGAAGAAGTGCACCCAAATTCAGCCCCCGTACAACCCGGACACCGTGGCGCACACCAAGCCGCCATTCCGGCACGAAGGTTTTCCACATAGGTCTGGCGACGTGGAGTCGGAGTCCGCTAACGTCCATCGAGAAGTGCCGTGACGAAGGATTTACAGTCCATTTATGCGGGGGAACGTGTGCCTGGCACATCCCTGCCTGGAACAGGGGTGTGTCATTCATGATTGAACAGGGATACAACGATTTTCTGATGTCCCATCGGGAGATGAGTTCACTCGAACTGGGCATCCGGTCGGCGACGACCAAGGACGAGTTGATGAAGGTTTTCGATGATTACGGCCTGTCCGAGAAGGAATTCCCCGAGGGGACCCTCCCCGGCTGGCCGCCGGATGAGCTCCCCACCTTCTGAGCTGTCCAAAGGCGGACTAAGGGCCCCACACGTCCCTCTCCGGGCGACCTGACGGCAAGACCTTTCTCATCTACGCGGGCACGCGCCGGCCGGCGCGACTCCCCCCTATTCACACATTCCCCTCGAGCTTATACGACCCAGGAGTGCAGAGCAGTGCCGCCTTCGTCCTCTTCGGTGATTGAAACTGTTCTCGAACAATCCTCACGCGTCCTGCAGACATACGCGGTGGACCCCGGCCTCGTAGCCGAGCACGCCAATGGCGAGCGCCGCATCACTCAAGGCGGATACGGCGACCGTCAGCTTTTTGAGCTCGTCCAGAACGCGGCCGACGAAATGACAGGCGAATCAAACGGACGAGTTCACGTCGTCCTCACGGACACCCACCTGTACTGCGCCAACGAGGGAAACCCGGTGACCCCGCAAGGCGCGGAGACAATTCTTCGGATGAGCCTGTCGAGGAAGCGTGGAGGGCAGATCGGACGTTTCGGAGTGGGCGTCAAATCGGTTCTCGTCGTGACCGACGCACCAGAATTCTTCAGCAGCACAGGAAGTTTTGGGTTCGACCGCGCCTGGTCGTACGAACAGATCAAGAACGTGCCTGGTGTCACGGCGCGCTACGGCCCGAACTTCGACGCCCCCGTGCTGCGTATGGCCCGGCCTCTCGACGTACAGGTCGAGCGCGCTTCCGACCATGTGCTGAACGAGTTGCTGACCTGGGCCACCACTGTCGTCCGCCTGCCCCTGCTCCCCAAGGCCGACGACCGGCTGGGCCGCGACATGCACGGCGGTCGCGCCAAGAACCACGGCGAATCCCGCGAGGAGTTCCCGGCCGGTTTCCAACTCTTCTCGCCGCACGTGGCGAAGGTCGTCCTGGAGGACCGCCGGCCTCGGCCCATGGCTCGGCGAACGCTGACCGCCCAACAGGCCGGTGATCTCCACACCGTCGTCGAGGAGCGCACCGGAAAGGCCGTCACCACCGAACGGTGGCGCGTGTTCACCACCACTCACGAGCCCGGCCTCGCCGCCCGCGCCGACGCCGGAGAACTGCACGACCGGCTCACGCTCGACCTCTCGTGGGGTGTCCCCGCTCTGGAGAAGGATTCGGAGAGCGGCCTTTACGTCAGCCCTCGGTCGCGCGGACGCGGAAGGTTCTGGTCGTTCTTCCCGACCAAGTACGAGATGTCGCTGAGCGGCATTCTCAACGGTGCCTGGAAGACCAACGAGGATCGACAGAACCTGCTGGACTCCTCTCCCTTCAACCAAGAGATGATCCGGGTGTCGGCGAAGCTGGTCGTCGATTCCCTCCCCGCCCTGGCACCTGCCGAGGATCCGGCCGCCTACCTGCCCCTGCTGCCCGGTCGCGTCAAGGAGGCGATCAGTTGGGCCGACGAGTACCTGACCCGGGAGATCTGGGCCCGTACCGCGGACCGTCCGTCGCTTCCCGACCAGGACGGTGTTCTGCGCGTCCCCACGGAACTGCGGATCCACCCGCGGCTCGACAGGGACCTGAAGAAGCTGTCCAGTTGGCTAAGGATGTGGCACGAGTGCCCCGGGCGTCCCTCTAACTGGCTGCACCCGAGCGTAGAGGCGGACGCCCTGCGCTCCGGAAAGGTCGAGCACGTCCTGGCAGCGGCCGGGCACGGACGGACCGATGTCCGCGAGTGGCTGGAGGCACTGGTCGAGAGCGGCACCGCCGAAGCTTCGGCGGTGGCCATGCGGATTCTCGCCGACATGATCGACGCCCGTTCCCCCCACGCCGAGGAAGCCCGCAAGGCGCACATCGTGCTCACCGAGGAGCACGGCATCGTCGCCCCTGTGCCCGGCAAGGTGTTCCGCCGCGCCGAACAGGGCGGACTGCGCGAGGCCCTGGTGTACGTGGTCGACGCTCTCGCCCAGGATCCATCGCTCGCTCACGCGCTCAACACCCTGGGCATCCGGGAAGCCGATGTCGAAGGCAGGTTCGTCAGCGTCCTCGATCAGGGCTTCGACCATTACAGCGACTCGGACTGGGAGCGCTTCTGGGAGCTGTTCCGCCAGGCGGGCATCCGTCGGCTGGCCCACAAAGTGCTGGAGCGGGTGACCACTCCGCGCCGGACACTGCGGGTGCGGACCGCCGACGGCCGCTTCCGGCCGGTCGAGGACTGCATGCTGCCGGGTGCCGTCGTCGACGCGAAACGCGATCCGAGCATCGCCGTCGACATGACGTTCCACTCCGACGACACCTCGTTCTTCTCGCAGGTCGGATTGCGGGAACGACCGTCCGGCGGGGTACAGCCCCAGGCGGACGAGGCTTGGTTCGAGGAGTACCGCGCGGCGGTGCACGCCGCCTATCTGCGAAGCCTGCCCACCAGCGCTCCCCGCCCCGCGCTGCACCGTATGAAGGTCGAGGGCGCCGCGGTCGGTGGCCCGCTCCACCTCTTCGGTGCCCTCTCGGAGGAATCCCGTGCGGCCTTCCTCAAGCTATTGCCCGACGACGCCGTGGTGGACAACTGGACGCTCCAGGTCGGCGCGCAGACCAACACCCGCCAGGCGGTGATCTCGCCCATCCGGTGGATGCTGAGGACTCACGGTGCGGTCGTCACCTCCCAGGGGATCAGGCCCCTGCGTGAGTCCGTCGGCCCCCAGCTCGCCGCCTATCGCGACGTGTTGCCGGTCGCCGACATCTCCTCCGAGAAGGCCCGCAAGCTGCGGCTCCCGACCACCGTCGACGAGGTTCCCGCGGACCGCTGGAACACGCTCCTCGACGAGGTCACCCGCAGCGAGGACGACTCGTTCGTCGGCGCCACGTACGTGATGCTGACCCGGTTCGGCGCGGACTTCCCCGAGGACTCCCTCACTCGTTGCCGGATCGGCAACGTCTGGGGCACCCGTCCCGACGACGAGATCACGATCGCCGTCGGAGCCGATCAGTACCGGGCGCTCCGCGCCGAGCAGCTCCCGGCGCTCCTCGTGCCGACCACCGAAGACGCCAATCTGATGATCGAGAAGTGGGGCATGCTCCGCTACGCCGACGTGATCAGCCGGGAAACCCGCGAAGTCCCGGAGGGAGACCCCGTCCCCCTGATCGAGCTGTTCCCCGCCCTGCGGCAGCGTCTGAACAGCGGGAACCGCAGCAGCACGGTGCAACGGTGCAGCGAACTGGAGGAGGTCACCCGTACGCCCAACGGCACGCACGCCTCCCCTCTGGACGCCGTACGGCAAGGCACCACCGTCAAGGTCCGGGTACCGCTGGATCCCGAGCCGATGCTGCGACTGCTCGATCGCGAGCTCGCGCTCGGCCTCGGTGCCGCCGGCTGCCGTGCGGTCCTGGAGCACCAGGACCGCATGGCGCGGGACAGCGAGCTGAGGGCGGCGCAGAAGGCGGTGCGCGAGGCCGATGACGTGGTGGCCAAGATCGAGCTTCTGGTCGGTGCCGAAGCGCTTCGCGCCGGCCTCCCTGAGGGATTGATGGAGGCCGAGCTGCAGGCCAACGACGGGGTGGAACCGTCCGGGCGCCGGATCGCGCAGATGGCGTTCAACGCACACGGTGACGGAGTCCTCCAGCAGCATGCCCGGGACATTCAGGCGCGCTTCCCCAACGCGCCCGTCGGGTACGGAGGTTCCTCAGCGGCCATCGCGTTCGTCTCGGAACTGAGGCTGCCTGTCGCGTTCGCCGGTTCACGGACTCCGTCGCCACCGGCGTTCGAGACTGTCGAGGGCCCCCGGGACTTCCCGGGTCTCCACGAATACCAGGAAGACCTGGTCCGGAACATCTCCACGATGCTCGACCGGCTGGCCCCTCAACGCGGCATGCTGTCTCTGCCGACCGGTGCCGGCAAGACTCGGGTCACCGCCGAAGCCGTGATCCGTTGGGTGAAGCGGGTCGGCGACCTCAAGGGCCCACTGCTCTGGATCGCGCAGACCGAGGAACTGTGCGAACAGGCGGTACAGAGCTGGAGATTCGTCTGGAGCAAGGTGGGCGCCGAGCGCCCTCTCACGATCAGCCGGCTGTGGAGCACGAACGAGGTCGGGGACGTCGTCGACCACCCGCACCTGGTGGTCGCGACCGACGCCAAATTGGAGCGGTGTCTGAGTACCGACCAGTACACCTGGCTGCGCCAGGCCGCGCTGGTGATCGTGGACGAGGCGCACACCGCCATATCCAAGCGGTACACCGAGATCCTCGGCCAGTTGGGGCTCACCCAGTACGAGACCGGCCGGCATCTGCTCGGCCTGACCGCCACTCCGTTCCGGAACAACAATGAGGAGGAGACGCGTCGGCTGGTCAAAAGGTTCGGCAACCGGCGGCTGGACCAGGGTGTCTTCCCGTCGGGCGATCCGTACCGCGATCTCCAGGACTGGGGCATGCTCGCCCAGGTCGAGCACCGCACCCTCGAGGGCGGCCGAATCGAACTCACTCGGGACGAGAAGACGCACGCCGATCGTATGGCTGTGCTCTCCCGCTCCGCCGAACAGCGGCTCGCCGACGATCACGCACGCAGTCGACGCATCGTCGAGTCGGTCGCCGAGCTGCCCGACGACTGGCCGACGTTGCTCTTCGCCACCTCGGTCGACCACGCCAAATACCTGGCGGCCATGCTCAACGACCAGGGGCTCCCGTCCGCCGCCGTGGACTCGACGACGAGTGCTCAGGACCGGCGAACGCGCATCGAGAACTTCAGGAACGGACGCATTCGGGTCCTTACGAACTACGGTGTGCTCACCCAGGGATTCGACGCACCGGCCACACGGGTCGTGGTCGTCGCACGACCGGTCTGGAGCACCAACGTGTACCAGCAGATGATCGGTCGTGGACTACGCGGACCACGCAACGGCGGCAAGGACAGCTGTCTGATCCTCAACGTCAGCGACAACATCGACAACTTCGACACCCGCCTCGCATTTACCCAGTTCGAGCACCTGTGGAGCCGTAAGTGACCGACGTCTACCAGGACAGCCCATCGCTCACCGACGAGCAACTGGCCGTGGTCGAGCAGCCCTGGGACGCACGCGTTCTGGTCACCGCGGGTGCCGGAGCGGGGAAGACACACACCCTCGTGCGCAGGCTGGACGCACTGTGCGGCCACGAGGACCCCGAACAGGCTCTGGAGGCCGCCGAGATCCTGGTACTCACCTTCTCTCGATCAGCGGCGCGGGAACTGCGCGAGCGGATCTCCCGACACGGAGAACGAGCGCATCGGGTGCGCGCTCGTACCTTCGACGCGTGGGCCTACGAGGTGCTTCTCCAGGCGTATCCGGACGACGAGTGGGGAGCGATCGGCTTCGACGAGAGGATCGCCGCCGCGATTCGCGCGATCGAAAAGGGCGCGTTGGAGCTCGGCGATTCGGTACCGCCGGCCCATGTCGTCATCGACGAGGTGCAGGACCTGCTGGGCGGGCGCCGCGAGCTCGTGGAGACGCTTCTCGATCGGTATCAGGACAGCTGCGGCTTCACCGTCGTCGGAGACTCCGCCCAATCGGTGTACGGCTTCCAGATCGCAGATCCGGGCGAACGCGCCGATGAGACCGGCCGATTCTTCGACTGGCTGCGTTTCTCCTACCCGGACGACCTGGTCGAGCTGCGTCTCACACGAAACTTCCGCGCTGCCACCGCCGAGGCCCGGGTCGCTCTGGCGCTCGGCCCCCGTCTCCAGCAACTGAGAGATTCCGAGGAGGCCGGTGCGCGCTACGACGAGCTGCGTGACCTCCTCCTGGATCCGGCGAACGGCATGGGTGGCCTCGACGACGAGTTCGCCCTGGACAGCCTGCGGGATCTCTCCGACACCTGTGCCGTCCTCACCCGTGACAACCAACAGGCCCTCGTGGTCTCCGACCTGCTGCATGCACACGGCGTCGACCACCGCCTGCGGCGCTCGCTGGAGGAGCGTCCGGTGCCGTACTGGGTGGCCGAGTTGCTACGCGGCACGGAGGCGACCGGCCTCACCGAGGACCGGTTCCGTGCGCTCCTCTCGGAGATCCCGTTGCCGTACGAACCGAACGTCCATGCCCTGTGGGCGGTGCTGCGTCGAATCGCCCGCGGAGCCGGCCGCGGGGTGCTCGATCTGGACCGGTTGCGCCGGGCGGTCGCACGAGGTGGATTTCCCGACGAGGCGGCTGACCCGGAAACCGCCCACATCGTCGTCTCGACGGTGCACCGGGCCAAGGGCCTGGAGTTCGACCGGGTGATCGTCCTGACGCCACCGTCTCTCGCCGAACTCCACAAGCGGTACCGGGCCGAGCTCGACCTTTCAGCCGAGGCTCGCGCCCTGTACGTGGCCATGACGCGTGCCCGCCATGACCTGTACCACGTGGCGTCTCCCGCACTGCCGATCTTCAGGAGGGCGGGGCATCAGCGCCACGGCCGTCGCTACCTCGGATCGTGGCGGTCCTACGACAGGTTCGGGATCGTCGCCGAGGCGAGCGACGTGTGCCGGGACAACCCGCCCGGCCGTGAAGGGAACGCCGGCGCCACCCAGACTTATCTCCTGGAACACGTCCGTCCTGGTCAGGAGGTTCTGCTTCGCAGGCTCCACGACCTGCCGACGGGCGAGACGGAGAGCCCACCGTACGCCCTGGTGCACAAGGGGCAGGAGATCGGCGAGGCCTCGCGGAGGTTCCGCGAGGAGTTGTTCCAGGTGCAGAAGGTGAACCGTAGCTGGGACCCTTGGTGGCCCGACGAGATCCACGACCTGCGGATCGACACCCTCGAGACCGTGACGGGCAGCATCGCCGCCGGCGCGAACGCCGGACTCGGTGACCGAGGGGTGTGGATCGTCCCGCGTATCACCGGCATCGGACGGTACCGCAGAGCCGAAGACAACGAGGAGCAGCGCGCATGACGCAGGTGGCAGGCCGCCACGCGGAGCACTACCGGGTCCGGGACGAGGAGCTTCTGGCGGGACTTCGTCGTGAGCTCCTCGGCCCCGCCGAGGATGCCGAGCCGGACGATCGGGAGGAAGTCCTCACTCAGGACGCGCCGATCGATCGTTACCTGACCGGCGTACTGTATCCGCGTGCCGCGGACAGGGCCGCGAAGGAGCGCAAGGACGAGGACGCTGCCGAGAAGGAAGGCCTGGACAGCGCCCCTCTGCTCACCCACGAGGACGTCGAGGAGTCCGGTACCGCGCAGGAGGTCGGTGCGGCGGGGGACAGGCGTCCCTCCTCGATGGGTCTCACCTTCGCGGTCCGTCCGACCATAAGCAGTTCGATCGTGGTCTCCGCCCGCGCGGCCGTCTACGAGCCCACCGACGCCGACGGCAAGGTTGTCCCGGCCCGTCGTGCCGAGGCCCGCACCACCGCCGACCAGCGTGAGTGGTGGAGGCGCAAGGAACTCGTCCTCCCGAAGCAGTACATCGACGTCACCCGTCCGAATCCCAAGATGACGATCGAACTCTCTCCGGAAGCCGCTCTGCACGTCAACGTCCGACGCCTCGACCGGACCAACAACACGGTGACCGTCACGGTCACGCTGATCAACACACAAAAAGTGGGCGAGCGAGATCTCCAAGATGCCTTCTCCCTCTTCCAGTGCGGTCTGACGGTCCGAGCGGTCGACGGTTCCACCGCGTTCGTCGAGCGTGCCGCCCCGGCCGCCGCCCACGACCGGGAGATCGCCACCAGTCGGTTGCTGCACCGTCACGCTCCGACCTTCGCGATCGGCCACGGCTGTGCCGCCGAATGGGACTGGAGTCCGCAGCCGATCGGTATGACGGAAGCCGAATCGCCTGCCGTTCCCGAGGTGCGAAGCCAGTTCGTGCCCACCGTGGAGGTACTGCTGACCGACTCCAACCCGGAGATCGACGACTCGGCGTTGTCGATGCTGGGGCTGGCCGAGCGGTCCGACACGGAAGTCCTGGCCGCTCTGGAAGGGCTGGCCACAGGGTATGAGCACTGGATCGATCGCAAGTCGGGCGAAGCGGACGCGCTGACGGGCACCACGTACGAGAAGCCCGCAAGGGATCAGGTGGACGCCTGCCGCGAGGCCCTCGACCGTGTCCGTGAGGGTATCGGGCTGCTGCGGACCAAACCCGATCTCATGCGTGCGTTCCGCCTCGCGAACCGCGCCATGGCGGATCAACGTGCCCGCAGCAAGTGGGTGAAGGACGGCCGGGTCGGTGCTCCGGTCCCGGAGGCCGGCCGCTGGCGCCCGTTCCAGATCGCGTTCCTCCTGCTGTGTCTGGCCGGCATCGACGACCGTGAGCACGACGATCGGCAGGTGTCCGACCTCCTGTGGTTCCCCACCGGTGGTGGCAAGACGGAGGCCTACCTCGGGCTGATCGCCCTCACGTCGTTCCTGCGTCGCATCCGCAGGGGTGCGGACGGCGGCGGAGTGACCGTGCTCATGCGCTACACGCTGCGGCTGCTCACCCTCCAACAGTTCGAGCGGGCGGCGATCCTCCTCTGCGCCATGGAACACATGCGACGCGGGACCCCCGAACTGGGCCAAGAGCAATTCTCCGTGGGCATGTGGGTGGGCCGGTCGGCCACCCCCAACACACTGGCCGCGGCGAGCCTGAAGCTCGAAGAACTGCACAGGAACCTGGACAAGCGCCTCGCCACCGAAAACCCCGTCCAGTTGCACGCCTGCCCCTGGTGCGGGACGCGGCTCGACGCACGGAACTACCAAGTCGACGAGGACGCCAAGCGCATGTACGTCCGATGCCACGGCACGGGCTGCGACTTCGCCGACGGCCTGCCCGTTCACCTGATCGACGAAGCGGTGTACGACGCGCGACCGACCCTGGTGATCGCGACCGTGGACAAGTTCGCGTCGATGCCGTGGCGCCCGGCCACCTCCGCACTCTTCAACCGGGACGACCCGGCCGGCGACACCCCTCCCCCGGAACTGATCGTCCAGGACGAGCTGCACCTGATCTCCGGCCCTCTGGGAACTCTCACCGGCCTCTACGAAACCGCCGTGGACGCCCTTGCCGATCGGCCCAAGGTGATCGCCTCCACGGCGACCATCCGTCGAGCCGCTGATCAGGGACGCCACCTCTTCGCCCGTGCAGTACGACAGTTTCCGCCCGCCGGCCTGGATGCCCGCGACTCATGGTTCGCCGTGGAGACACCGCGCGAGGACAAGGCGAGCCGGCGCTACGTCGGCCTCCTGGCCCCCGGTACCAGCCAGTCCACCCTGCTGATCCGCACGTACGCCACCCTGCTGCACCGGGCCAAGCAGGCCGAGACCGATGACGAGGTGCGCGACGCGTACTGGAGTGTCGTCGGCTACTTCAACAGCCTCCGGCTGCTGTCCGCAGCCGAACTCCAGGTCCACGACGACGTGGTGGCCTACCTGGAACTGCTCGCCGAGCGTGAGGGGGTGGAGGTCCGTTCGGTCGCGAACTACTCGGAGCTGACGAGCCGTATCGACGCAAGCGAGATCCCCACCCGTCTCAAGGGCATCGAGAAGCGACTGCCGGACGAGGACACCGTGGACGTCCTCCTGGCCACCAACATGATCGCGGTCGGCGTGGACGTGGACCGTCTCGGGCTCATGGCCGTGATGGGTCAGCCACAGACGACCGCCGAGTACATCCAGGCGACCAGCCGGGTCGGCCGCGCGCACCCGGGCCTGGTCGCGGTCATGCTCAACTCGACCCGCTCCCGCGACCGTTCCCACTACGAAGGCTTCCAGCATTTCCACTCGGCCCTGTACCGCGAGGTCGAGTCCACCTCCGTCACTCCGTTCTCGGCCCGCGCCCGCGAACGGGGCCTGCACGCGGTGATCGTCGCCCTCGCCCGCATCATGATCCCCGCCGCCCGCCCCAACGAAGGTGCCGGCCAGGTGGAATCCTATGAACACGTGCTCCGGAGCCGTATCAGGCCCATCCTCCTGGAACGGGTCGAGGCAGTCGTTCCGGAGGAGACCGACGCCGTGTCTCGAGCCTTCGACGAGTTCGTCGACTGGTGGTGCGAGGAAGCCGACATCCACAGCGGGCTGCTGTTCGAACCCCGGAGGGGCGGTCACACTCCTTCGCTTCTGAAGGCGTACGACGACGAGTCCCAGGATGCCCAGGCGTGGTCCACACTGTGGAGCCTGCGCGACGTCGATGCCGAGTCCGCCCTGTTCATGGAGGGAACCCGATGACCCCGCCTCCCGCCCGCCGTCGTCGGAGCGGCGCGAACGGCGCCGCTCCCGCTCACAGCCTGCCGCGGCGTGGTGCGGTCCGTCGGGCCCAGGTGATCACCACGTACGGCGTCGGATCACTCATCGCCGTGGATCACGAGTCCTTCATCGTCTCGGGGCTCGACGATGCCGATCAGAGCTGGTGCCGTGATGAGTCCCCGCGGATCCACGAACGGCGCCTGGCTCGCCTGCTCGACGTCGACTTCTTCCGGTTGCCGCCCGCTTCCGACGACGTCAGCAGGGACGGTCTCCGCATCCGGCGGTTCCCCTTGATGCACTCATGTCCCGAGTGCAACGACCTCCAGCGGCACCGCGACTTCAACCCTCCCGCCGGGAAGAGCGTCTGCGGCACGTGCGAGGTCGACCTGGTTCCCTCCCGTTTCGTCGTCGCCTGTGAGGCCGGGCACCTCGGCGAGTTTCCGTACCGGCAGTGGGTGCACCGCTCCAGAGACCGTGGCGCCTCGCCGGCCGCACAGTGCGGCGGAAAGCTCAAGCTGCGCACGTCCGGGCGCACCGCCTCGCTCCGCTCCATCCTGGTCTCCTGCACCTGTGGGCAAGCTCCCGAAGTCTCGATGGAGGGATCCTTCCGCAGGAACGCGCTCAAGGACTTGGGCCTCACGTGCCGGGGCTCCCGCCCATGGCTCGGTGCCTCCGCCCCGGCCCGGGATTGCGGACTGTCCCTGCGCACGTTGCAGCGTGGTTCCTCGGCGGTGTGGCAGCCGGTGCTGAAGTCGGCGCTCTCCATCCCCCCGTGGAGCGACGGCCGCGCGGATCCCCTGGCCGAGCACTGGGACGCGCTTCGTGAGTACGAGAAGCGCGAGCACGTCGAGATCTATCTCAAAGGTGTTTTCAAGGGGAAGTGTCCTATACCTCTCGACGAGGTGATGACGCTGCTCGACGCAGAGCGCGAGGAGGATTCCGCTGGTGGGTCGACGCCCACTTTCGACCACCGCTACCGCGCACTGCGCAACAAGGAGTACGACCGTCTCCGATCGGGCAACGACGAGAGCGAGCACGCGCGCGACGAGCAGTTCGTCTGCGAGACCCCCTTGGGCGATCAGAGCGTGCTCGACCCGCTCGGCGTCACCGGCCCGATGCTGGTCAAGAAACTCCGCGAGGTACGTGCCCTGAAGGCGTTCACCCGACTCATCGACGCCGAGGCGACGACCGGCTCGAAGGAAATGCCGCTTTCCGAACGGCCCCTGCGCTGGCTCCCGGCCATGGAGGTGCGCGGCGAGGGGGTCTTCCTCCGCCTGGACGAGGACCGACTGGCCTCCTGGGAGAAGGCCCCGGCGGTGGCGACCCGGATCGAGCGGGTGCGTACCGCCCACCAGCGGGTGCTGGAACAGCGGGCCGATGACCCGAGCCAGGTCGTCCCCTCCCCTGCCACCCCTCGCATGGTGCTGCTGCACACCTTGGCCCACGTCCTCGTCAACGAGTGGAGCTTGGAAGCCGGCTACCCGGCCGCAGCCCTGCGCGAGCGCCTGTACTCCGCTGACGACATGGCCGGGGTGCTGGTCTACACAGCGACGAGCGACTCGGCAGGCAGCCTGGGCGGTCTCGTCGCTCAAGGTGAACCGGAGAATCTCGCTCGCACGGTCCGTTCGGCTCTCCGTCGGGCCGAGTGGTGTTCCTCGGACCCGCTCTGCATGGAGACCGAGGCCTCCGGCGCCGGTGGAGTCAACCTGGCGGCCTGTCACGCATGCGTGATGTTGCCTGAGACCAGTTGCGAACACAACAACATCCTGCTCGATCGCGCGCTGCTCGTCGGCATCCCGGGTGACCCAGGACTGGGCTTCTTCGGGAGCGTCCTGGAGCGTTGACACGTACCGGACAGCCGGGGCGCCGCCCCCGTCGAGGCGGCGCCCGGGCCGGTGTGCGTGTTATGCCGCCGTCGCCAGTTCCGCCCTGCCGAACAGGAGGGCGTAGCCCGGGGGGAGTTGGGCGAGGAGGTTGGTGGTGAGGGCTTCGCCCAGGTGGGTCGACAGGACGCTGAGGACCGAGCTGACGTCCCAGCGGGCCGTCGCCGGGGTCGAGCCCTCGATGCGGGCGGCCACCGAGTCGACGAACTCACGGGCCGTCAGCGGGTGGGTCGCCGGGATCTGGGACGCGATCAGCCGGCCGGCCTCGCGGGGCAGCGCCTGGGCGACGGCCACCCGCTCGTCGCCGGTGACGTGGCTGCCCAGGGCGGTGAGGACGGTGCGGGTGACGCGTTCCGCCTCCGCGCTCGTCGGGTAGCGGCCCGCCTCGCGCACCGCCTCGGTCAGCTCCGGCCAGCCGGTGTCCTCGGCCGCGCCGTGGGTGGGGGGCCGCAACGACGGGGCCGGGGCGGGGATGGTCGTTCTCTGCTGCGGGGTCGTCACGGTCATCTGGTCGGTCCTCCTGTGGGACGCTTCGGGGCACCGGAAGCCCGGTACCCCGTAATGGGGTGTGCATGGGCGGGAGTTCGGCCAATGTGCGGCATGTGGTGTCATGCGACGCGTGGTGCCCCCCGGGGGGGTCGTGTCCTCCCCGTCCGCGGGTGGCGGGCGCCCTGGCCGCGGGCAGCGGACGGCCGCGTCCCGGGTCCGGGTGGACCCGGGACGCGTCCGTGGTGCGGCGATGGGGGCGGCGTCAGCCGGTGAGCTGCCCGCGGTCGCCGTCGCCGCCGCTGATCCGGATGCGGCGGGGCTTGGCCTGTTCGGCCACGGGGATGCGCAGGGTCAGGACGCCGGCCTCGTACGACGCGTCGATGCGCTCCGTGTCGAGGGTGTCGCCCAGGAACAGCTGACGGGTGAAGGTGCCCGTCGGCCGTTCGGCGACCAGCACCTGTGCGTCCTCGGGGGCGGGGCCGCGGCGTTCGGCGCGGATGGTGAGCACGTTGCGCTCGACGTCCAGCTCGACCGTCTCGGGGTCGACGCCGGGCAGGTCGAAGTGGACGAGGAACTCGTCTCCGGACCGGTAGGCGTCCATCGGCGCGCCGGGGCCGTGCACGCGCCCGCGGCCAAAAAGTTGACAAGCTCAGACTCAGGTCTGGGTGATCCCCGGCGTCGCGCGTAGCCTCGGGGCAGACATAAGGGACGACAGACGGATACGACGGATACAAGGAGGCACTCATGGCCAGGGTTCCCAGCGCGGTCGTCGCCGCTACCGGGCTCGTCGGCGGCTACGGCGTCGCCCGTTGGACGAAGAAGCGCGAGCTGGGCGGTGCCGTCCTGGCCGTCGCGGGTGCGGCGGCGGCGCAGCAGTGGCGTGCGCGGGCCGGCGGGAAGGCGGCGGGCGCGCTGAGCGCCGCGTACGTGGCCGCCTTCGCCGGGTCCCACCCGCTCGCCAAGAAGGTCGGCGCCTGGCCGTCCGTCCTCGGTGTCGCGGGCGCCGTCGCCCTCGCCTCCTGGGCCGTCGCCGACCGCAAGGCCGCCTGACCGGCTCCGCCCACGTCGTACCGCGCTTGACCGGCTCCGGCTGTGCCGTAACCCATGTGAACGGTTCGGTCCGTGTCGTACCAGCCCTGCCCGCGCACCCGTGTCGTACCGAGCCTGCCCGCGCCTGGCCGGACGCGGCTGCCGCAGAGCGCGGAGGGGGTCAGCGGCCGGTTCCGGCGGGGCTCACGGCGTCCTGCCGGAACGCCTTGCGGTAGGCCTGCGGGCTGGTGCCCGCCACCCGCCGGAACCGTTCCCGGAAGGCCGTCGGCGAGCCGAAACCGGTCTGCGCGGCGATGCGTTCCACCGGGTGGTCCGTCGTCTCCAGCAGGTGCTGGGCCCGCCGCACCCGCGCCCGGTGCAGCCACTGGAGCGGTGTCGTGCCGGTCTGGTCGCGGAAGCGGCGGTTGAGGGTACGGGTGCTCGTGCCGGCCTCCGCCGCGATCTCGTCCAGTGTGAGGTCGCGGTCGCAGTGGTCCTCCAGCCAGTGCAGCAGCGGCTCCAGGACCGTACCGGCCGGGGCCGGGGGCAGGTCGCGGACGATGAACTGGGCCTGGCCGCCATCCCGTTCCAGCGGCATCACGGACAGCCGGGCCGCGTGCGCGGCGACCGCCGAGCCGAAGTCCCGGCGGATCATGTGCAGGCACATGTCCAGCGCCGCCGCCGCGCCCGCCGACGTCAGGAACTGGCCGTTGTCGACGTACAGGACGTCCGGGTCGACGGTCACCTCCGGGTACAGCTCCGCCAGCCGGCCGGCCGCGACCCAGTGCGTCGTCGCGCGCGAACCGTCCAGCAGGCCCGTCGCCGCGAACAGGAACGCGCCCACGCAGACCGAGGCGATGCGGGTGCCGTTCGCCGCCGCCGCGCGGAGCGCCTCGGCGACCCCCGGGGGCAGCGTGCCGGGCGGCTCCGCGACCCCCGGCAGGATGATCGTGTCGGCCTCGGCCAGCGCCTCCAGGCCGTACGGCGCCCGTACCGCGAAGGCGCCGGCGCTCACCTCCTCCCGCACCGAGCACACCCGCACCCGGTACGGCTCCCGGCCGTCGGGCAGCCGGGCCCGGCCGAAGGTGTCGACGGGGGCGGAGAGGTCGAACGGGATGACGCCGTCCAGCGCCAGTACGGCCACGGTGTGCATGGCAGGAACCTAGCCGTACGAGGAGTCCTCGCCAACGCCCACCCACTGCGGGTGAGCCGTGGGAGCCGGTTTCCGTGCCAGGTCGGACGTGGTGGCGAGGATCCGTTGAGGGCTGGCAATCACGCCACTGTCCCGGGTGCTCCGCCGGCCCTAGCGTCCTCGCGTGACCAAGTTCCTCCTCGCCGTGCACGTGATCGCCGCCGTCCTCGCCGTCGGCCCCGTCGCCGTCGCCGCCAGCATGTTCCCGCCCGCCGCCCGGCTCGCCGCCGCCCGCCTCGCCCCGGCCGGGCCCGGCGGTCCGGGCCCGGCCGGGGCGGCTTCCGGTGACACCGGGGCCGTCGTGACGCTGCGGCTGCTGCACCGGATCTGCCGGGTGTACGCCGTCGTCGGCGTCGTCGTCCCGGTGTTCGGGTTCGCCACCGCGAGCCGGATGGGTGTGCTCGGCAGCGGCTGGCTGATCGCCTCGATCGTGCTGACCGCCCTCGCCGCCCTGATCCTCGTCGCGCTGGTGCTGCCCGCGCAGGGCGCGCTCGTCGAAGGCGGCGGCACGGGTGCGGTGGCCGCCCGGCTCGCGATGTCCACCGGGCTGTTCAACCTGCTCTGGGCCGCCGTCACGGTCCTGATGATCGTCCGGCCCGGCTCCACCACCGGAGCCTGACGGGCCGGGCCCCGGTGGCCTCTCGCACCACCGGGGCCCGGCCGCCGGGAACCTCACGCACCGCCGGGGACCCGCGGGTCCGGCGCCGGCCCGGTCAGGGCGCGCTCGCCGCCGGGGGTGCCGTCGGGCCGGAGCCGTGGGACGCGTTCCGCTTCGCCGTCCCGGCCCGGTCGGCCACCGCGGACAGCGGACGGGCGATGTCCTCCAGGGAGCGGCGCTCCGCCCGTACCGCCAGGAACGCCGCGACCAGGCCGGCTGCGCACATCAGCGTCGCGCCGACGCAGAAGGCGAGGACCGTGTCCCCCACCTTGCCGGTGCTCGTGAGGTCGGCGAAGAGCAGCGGGCCGCTGATGCCGCCGGCCGCCGTGCCGAGGGCGTAGAAGAAGGCGATGGACATCGCCCTGGTCTCCATCGGGAAGATCTCCGACACCGTGAGGTAGGCGCTGGAGGCGCCCGCCGAGGCGAAGAACAGCACCGCGCACCAGCAGGCGGTCAGCGTGCCCGCGCCCAGCGACCCGCGGTCGAACAGCCACGCCGTGCCGAACAGCAGGACACCCGAGAGCAGGTACGTCCCGGAGATCATCACCCGCCGGCCGACCGTGTCGAACAGCTTGCCCAGCAGCAGCGGACCGAAGAAGTTGCCGACGGCGATCACCGCGAAGTAGTAACCGGTGTGGTCGGCGGGCACGTCGTAGAACTTGGTGAGGATCGCGCCGAAGCCGAAGGTGATCGCGTTGTAGAGGAACGCCTGGCCGATGAAGAGGGAGAAGCCGAGGGCCGCGCGCTTGCGGTACCGGCCGAAGACCGTGCGGGCGATCTCCATGAACGTCACGCTCTCGCGCTGGTGGATCTCCAGCTCGCCGTGCGGCTCCGGCAGCCGCTCGCCCTTCTCGGCCTCGACCTGCCGCTCGATGTCCGAGACGATCTCCTCCGCCTCCGCGTCCCGGCCGTGGATCAGCAGCCACCGCGGGCTTTCGGGGACGTGCCGCCGTACGAGCAGGATGACCAGCGCGAGGACGGCGCCGAGGGCGAACGTCAGCCGCCAGCCGAGGTTCGCGGCCAGCAGGCTCGTGTCCAGCGCGACGATCGACAGCAGCGAACCGCCGACCGCGCCCAGCCAGAAACTGCCGTTGATCATCAGGTCGACCCGGCCGCGGTAGTTCGCCGGGATCAGCTCGTCGATCGCCGAGTTGATGGCCGCGTACTCACCGCCGATGCCGAAGCCGGTCAGGAAGCGGAACAGGAAGAACCACCAGGCCTCCCAGGAGACGGCCGTCAGCGCCGTCGCGGCGAGGTACACCGCCAGCGTGACCATGAAGAGCCGCTTGCGGCCCCAACGGTCCGTCAGACGGCCCCAGAACAGGGCTCCCAGGCAGGCGCCCGCCACGTACAGGGCCGCGGCGACACCGGTGACCTGGCCCGAGGAGATCGACAGGCCGCTGCCGGGCTCCGACAGCCGGCTCGCGATGTTGCCGACGACCGTGACCTCCAGGCCGTCCAGGATCCACACGGTGCCCAGGCCGATGACGATCGTCCAGTGCCAGCGTGACCAGGGCAGCCGGTCGAGCCGGGCGGGAATGTCGGTGGTGATGGTCCGGCCGGTCGCGGCCTCGGCTGTGCTCATGGGCACCCCTCCTCGCTGAAGGACGGATATCGGGTGCCCGGGCCCGGTCGAAATAGACGGACGGACCCCCGGCCCGCCCCGAGCGGCCGACCGGGGCTCCCCCACCCGGCCGATCACCCACTTCACCGGCACTCGACGGCCGGCCGCCTCCGCCCCGGCGCGGCCCCCGCCAGACGCCCGCCCGGGCGGCCCGGCAGCCCGACACGGCCCGACCGGCGTCCGTCAGGCCCCCAGCCCCCGGGACAGCGCGTAGATCAGCAGGCCCGCCAGGGAGCCCACCACCGTGCCGTTGATCCGGATGAACTGGAGGTCCCGGCCGATGTGCGCCTCGATCTTGCGGGTGGTGTGCTCGGCGTCCCAGCCCGCCACGGTCTCCGTGATCAGCGAGGTGATCTCCGCGCGGTACGTCGTCACGACGTGCACCGCCGCACCCTCCACCCAGTTGTCGACCTTGCCCTGCATCTTCGGCTCCGTCGCCATCCGCGAGCCCAGCGACAACAACGCGGCCCGCACCCGCTGCCGCAACTGGCTGCGCTCGTCCTCGGCGGCCGCCACGATCATCGACCGTACGGCCGTCCACGCGGACGCGATCAGGTCCTGCACCTCGCCCCGGCCCAGCACCTCGCCCTTGAGCCGCTCGACCCGCGCCCGCGTCTCCGTGTCGGACTGGAGGTCGGAGGCGAAGTCGGTGAGGAAGCGGTCCAGCGCGCCGCGCGCCGGGTGCGAGGGCATGTCCCGCATCTCCGTGACGAAGCGCAGCAGCTCCTTGTAGACCCGCTCACCGACCTTCCGGTCCACGAACCGCGGGGTCCAGCCGGGCGCGCCGCCCTCCACGGCCCCCATCACGTCGTCCCGGTGCAGCACCAGCCAGTCGTGCGCACGCGCCACCACCAGGTCCACCGCCCGCCGGTGCCCGCCGTCGGCGACGATCTTCTCCAGCATCTTGCCGATCCCCGGGGCGATCTCCCGGGCGTTGGCCCGCCGCGTGATCGCCTCGCCGACGACCGCCTGCACGTCCGAGTCGCGCAGCACCGTCAGCGCGCCGCGCAGCGCGGTGGCCAGCTCCGCCGTCACCCGGTCCGCGTGCTCCGGCTCCGCCAGCCAGGCGCCGAGCCGGCTGCCGATGCCGACGGCGCGCAGCCGCTCCCGCACCACGGCCTCCGACAGGAAGTTCTCCCCCACGAACTCCCCCAGCGAGACGCCGAGCTGGTCCTTCTTGGTGGGGATGATCGCGGTGTGCGGGATGGGCAGCCCCAGCGGGTGCCGGAACAGCGCGGTGACGGCGAACCAGTCGGCGAGCGCGCCGACCATGCCGGCCTCGGACGCCGCGGCCACGTAGTCCGCCCAGGGCCCGGCGCCCTCGTGCGCGGCCAGCTTGGCCAGGACGTAGACCACCGCCACGAACAGCAGCAGGCCCGTCGCCGTGAGCTTCATGCGCCGCACCCCGCGCCGGCGCTCCTCGTCGGCCGGCGTGAACGCCGTCATGGTCCGGTACGACACGGCCCGCGCCGGTGTGCCCGTCTCGGTAGGTTCCATCAGCTCCACCCGTTCGGTGATCCCGCCCACAATTGTCCCTTCCCGACCGACTCCCGGAACAGAACAGGAGTTCCCGGCGTCTGTCCGGGCGAGAGAAGTGACAGGGTCCTGTCAGTCCTGCCCGGTCCCTGACGAAGCACCGGCCCGCCTGATCGGAGCCTCGGGCTCCCGTCTCCGAGGAGAACAACACAAGCATGGCCAAGCGTCGCGGTTATGCCGTCCTGAGCGCCCTGACCGCGCTGGTCGTGGCGCTCAGCGCCGCCATCTACGCCGCCGTCGCCGCCGACGACGGCACCCCCCGCGGCCGCCCCGCCGACGACCGCCCGCACCACGGCACCACCGCCGGCACCTGGGTCGGCGCCTGGGCCACCGCCCCCGTGGGAGGCGAACCCGGCACCGGGACGGCCGGCCTCGCGGGCCACTCGGTGCGCAACGTGGTGCACGCCGGCACCGGTGGCACGAGTGCCCGCGTCACACTGTCCAATCTCTACGGCCGCTCCCCGCTCACCCTCACCCATGCCAGCCTCGCCCTGGCCGCGGGCGACGGCACCGCCGCGGCCGACGCGCGGACCATGCGGCGCCTCACCTTCGGCGGCGGCACCGGCGTCGTCATACCGGCCGGCGGCCAGGCCGTCAGCGACGCCGTGCCCGTGACCGTCCCGCACGACAGCGACGTCCTGGTCACCACCTACTCCCCCACCCCCTCCGGCCCCGTCACCTACCACCCGCACGCCCGGCAGACGTCGTACGTCGCGAACGGCGACCGCACCGAGGACACCAGCGGCGCCCCCTACACCGGACGGACCCCGTACTGGCGCTACCTGACCGCCCTCGACGTCCTCAGCCGCGAGGCCACCGGCACCGTCGTCGCCCTCGGCGACTCCCTCACCGACGGCGTCACCTCCACCCCCGGCACCGACCGCCGCTGGCCCGACATCCTCTCCGCCCGGCTGCGCCGCGCCCTGGCGGACGGCGAGCGACTGCCGCGCTACAGCGTCGTCAACGAGGGCATCAGCGGCAACCAGGTCCTCACCGGCGGACCCGGCCGGCCCCCCGAGAACCAGAACGGCATCGACCGCTTCGGCCGCGACGTCCTCGCCCGCCCGCACGCCAGGACCGTCGTCATCGCCCTCGGCGTCAACGACATCCTGCGCAACCCGCGCCTCGCCGACCCCGACCGCGTCGTCGCCGGCCTGCGCACCCTGGTCCGCCGGGCGCACGCCCGCGGTCTGACGGCCGTCGGCGCCACCCTGATGCCCTTCGGGGGCCACCGCGGCCACACCCCGGCCCGGGAGGCCGTGCGGCAGCGGATCAACGCGGAGATCCGGGCCGGCGGCGTGTACGACGCGGTCGCCGACTTCGACCGGGCCCTCGCCGACCCGTACGACCCGCGCCGCCTGCGTCCCGAGTACGACTCCGGCGACCACCTGCACCCCAGCGACCTGGGCTACCGCGCCATGGCCGCGGCCGTCGACCTGAGCACCCTGGACGGCGCGGGCCGGGCGGAGCCGTGACCGGGCGGCGCGCGATACTGGCGGGCATGACCCGCTTGATCCTCGCCACCCGCAACGCCGGAAAGATCACCGAGCTGAGGGCGATCCTCGCCGAGGCCGGACTGCCGCACGAACTCATCGGCGCCGACGCCTTCCCCGAGGTCCCCGACGTCAAGGAGACCGGCGTCACCTTCGCCGAGAACGCCCTGCTGAAGGCCCACGCCCTGGCCCGGGCCACCGGCCTGCCCGCCGTCGCCGACGACTCGGGCCTCTGCGTCGACGTCCTCGGCGGCGCCCCGGGGATCTTCTCCGCCCGCTGGGCCGGCCGGCACGGCGACGACGCGGCCAACCTCGACCTGCTGCTCGCCCAGCTCTCCGACATCGCCGACGAGCACCGCGCCGCCCACTTCGCCTGCGCGGCGGCGCTCGCCCTGCCGGACGGCACGGAGCGGGTGGTGGAGGGACAGCTCCGCGGCAGCCTGCGGCGCGCCCCCGCCGGCACGAACGGCTTCGGCTACGACCCGGTCCTCCAGCCGGAGAACGACACCCGCACGTGCGCCGAGCTGAGCCCCGAGGAGAAGAACGCGATCAGCCACCGGGGCAAGGCGTTCCGGGCGCTGGTGCCGGTGGTGCGGGAGCTGCTGGGCTGAGACACGAGGAGAGGCCCCGCACCTACGCATCGTAGGTGCGGGGCCTCTTCCGCCTGTGGGCCCGGTGGGACTCGAACCCACGACACACCGGACCTAAACCGGCGCCCTCTTGGCCAGCTGGGGTACGGGCCCTCAGCCGTGCCTACTCTACTGGGATCCACGAGCCGTTCGCCGCCCTCCTCGGCACCAGGTGCTGGTGATCGCGTGGCAGTTGGGGCAGAGCAGCCGGAGGTTCTCCCGTCTGTTGTCGCGCCAGTCCCCGTTGACGTGGTCGATCTCCAACGTCATGGGTTTGCCGAGCCACTCAGGGCCGACAGCGCAGCGGTCGCACCGCTCCGGCACGCCCGCCTCGCGCAGGGCACGGCGGAGGATCCTGGTCGCGGTCCGGTGCCCGCCGTCGTGCCGGACCAGGACCTCCTCCGGCCGCTTGGCCGTCGTGCCCCGTTTGCCTCGCTGGTGGCCCTGTCCCAGGAAGTGGGCCGTGTCGAGGCCGTAGTCGGCGATCCATTTGCGGAGCATCACACGCTGACCACCGTTCTCGGGACGGTGCAGACGGCGCAGGACCTCGGCCATGGATGCCGACTCACGAACCGCCGCCTGCAACTCGTCACGCAGGGGGCGTGGGCGCCTGCCGACGGGCGAGAAGTGCGAGACGTCGATACCGAAGTGGGCGAAGCGCTTCAAGAGGTACCCCCGCAAGGGGCCGTACGGCCGGACACCGAAGAAGGCGATCACGTCGTCCAGGTTCGAGCACTGCGCGGCGGCCAGAGCCAGCCGTTCACGTGTGTACCGCGGACCACCGCTCATTCGGCGCCCACCCGCTTGCGCCGCGTGCCCCGTCCTCGGTAGGTGTCCGTTGTCGAGTGACAGTTGGGGCAGAGGAGCCGCAGGTTCTCGATGCGGTTGTTCCGCCAGTCGCCGTCGATGTGGTCGACCTCCAGGGGCAGCCGTTCGCCGAGCCACACCGGCTCGGTGCCGCACAGCGCACAGCGCTCCACCACGCCCAGCTCGGCCATGGCCCTCTTGAGCCGACGGCTCGGGATCCGCGGAACGTGGGCCGACCCGTCCGCGACGAGGATCTCCGCGGCGGTCCGGCGGCGTCGGCCGTCCTTCGACCGTTCGCTGCGGACCACGGCCTCGAAGTGCGAGGTGTCGAGTCCGTACGCCTTGATCCGCCGGGCGATGTGCGCCTGGTGGCCCCCGACCGGATCGAGCCCGAGCCGGCGTACGACCTCGCTGACACTCCTGGACGCCGCGACGACCGGTTCCAGCACCTCCCGCGTCCACCGCACCCCCTCCCGCTCGAAGTGGGAGACGTCCACTCCGAGTGTGCGCATCCGGCCGCGCACGTACCGGCGTGTCGGGCCGTGCGGGTCCGCTCCCAGGCGGCGCAGGGCCTCGGACAGTGTCCGGGCCCCGCGTGCCGCCTCCTCCAGCCGTTCCCTCGGGTACGCGCCCATCGCTCCCCCTCCGCTACGGGCGTGCGTTCGCAGCCCGTACGGAGTAACGAACCGGTGGCCGGACCGTCACGCCCGGCGGGCAGGGCGACGGCCCGCGCCCGGGGTCGCCGGGGCGGGCCGTGGGTGGGCGGTGGGGCCGGTCAGATGCCCAGGTCCTTGATGATCTTGGCTACGTGGCCCGTCGCCCGGACGTTGTACAGGGCCCGCTCGACCTTGCCGTCCTCGTCGACGACGACCGTGGAGCGGATTACGCCCAGGTAGGTCTTGCCGTAGTTCTTCTTCTCGCCGTAGGCGCCGTAGGCCTCGGTGACCTTCTTGTCGGGGTCGGCGAGGAGGGTGACCTTCAGGGACTCCTTCTCGCGGAACCTGGCGAGCTTCTCCGGCGCGTCCGGCGAGATGCCGATGACGTCGTAGCCGGCGGAGGCAAGGACCTCCAGGTTGTCGGTGAAGTCGCAGGCCTGCTTGGTGCAGCCCGGGGTCAGGGCGGCCGGGTAGAAGTAGACGATGACCTTGCGGCCCTCGTGGTCCGACAGGGACACCTCGTTGCCGTCGGCGTCGGGGAGGGTGAAGGCCGGGGCCACGTCCCCGGGCTGGAGTCGCTCGCTCATCGGGCCAGCGTAACCGGGGGGCCTTGCGGTGCGGTGCGGCGATGAGCTGACAGACTGTCCGGAACAGCATCAGCAGACTTCGGAGGCCGTACGGTGGCGGACACGTCGGACACCAGAACCCCGGCGCAGATCGAGGCGGACATCAAGCGCCGCCGCGAAGTGCTGGCCGAGACACTCGACGAGATCGGGGTGCGGGTGCACCCGAAGACCATCGTCGGCGATGCGAAGGCCAAGGTCGTCGCGAACGTCGATCACACGGTCGGACGCGCTTACGTGCAGGTCAACCGGGTGGTGAGCGATGTCCGGGCCCGCTTCGTGGACGACGAGGGCGCGCCGCGGCTGGAGCGCGTCGTGCCCGTCGCGCTGGTGGTCGTGGGGGTCGTGGGGCTGCTCGCCCTCGGGGCCCGGCGGCGCCGGGACTGACCGGGACAGGTAGGTTCACAGCGTGAGCGCCAACAGAAACGAGCACAGCACCCCGCACCACGACAAGCTGCCCATCCGGATGCTGCACGACCGGGTCCTCGTGCGGCAGGAGACCGGTGAGGGCGAGCGGCGGTCGGGGGGCGGCATCCTGATCCCCGCCACCGCGGCGGTCGGGCGGCGGCTGGCCTGGGCCGCGGTCGTCGCGGTCGGGCAGAACGTACGGACGGTGGAGCCCGGCGACCGGGTCCTGTTCGACCCGGAGGACCGGGCGGAGGTCGAGGTGCGGGGCGTGGCCTACGTGCTGATGCGCGAGCGTGATCTGCACGCCGTGGCCGCGGACCGGTTCGAGGGGTCGGAGGACTCCACGGGGCTGTACCTCTGACGCGCGGGTCGTAGCCGCGACGACGACGGCGGAGGGGGCCGGTGACGATGGTCACCGGCCCCCTCCGCCGTGCTTTTGCTATGTTCGGAAGGAACCCGACGAGACGCGCCGTACCGGGTCGAAGGCAAAGACGACGCACCCCGGAGAAGAGTCGTCACGTCTCGGAGGTGCCTGTCATGGCCTGGGTTCTGCTTGTCGTCGCCGGTCTGCTGGAAGTGGGCTGGTCGATCGGGATGAAGTACAGCGAGGGTTTCACCCGGCTGGTCCCGAGTCTGTTCACCGGTGCCGGCATCGTCGCCAGCATGGTCCTGCTGTCCTACGCCGCCAAGTCCCTGCCCATCGGTACGGCCTACGGCGTCTGGGTGGGCATCGGCGCGGCCGGTGCGGCGGTGCTCGGCATGGTGGTGCTGGGTGAGCCGGTCACCGCCGCCCGGATCTTCTTCGTGTGCCTGCTGCTGGTCGCCGTCGTGGGGCTGAAGGCGACCAGCGGTCACTGATCCGTCGCGTCGGCCGCGTCAGGCGCCGGGGCCGCCCCCGGGTCCCCCGGGCGTGCCGGTGGCGCCGCCGGCGTCGGTACCGCCGCTCGGGGTGCCGCCGCCGGTGGCCGTCTGGCCGCCGCCCGGGTCGCCGCCGGTGGAGGCGGTGGTGCCGCCGTCGGTGGTCGGTGTGCCCCCGCCGCCGGTGGTGGTGGTGGAGCCGCCGTCCGTGGTCGTGCCGCCCGTGGAGGTGGTCGTGCCGCCGTCGGTGGTCGGTGTGCCCCCGCCGCCGGTGGTGGTGGTGGAGCCGGTGGTGCCGGGGGTCCCGCCGGTGGTGGGGGTGCCGCCGGTGGTCGGGCTGGCGGTCGCGCCGCCGGTGTCCTGGCCGCCGTCGGTGGTGGTGCCGCCGTCGTCCTGACCGGCGTCGGTGCCGGGCTCGGGGCTGCCGGTGGCGGGCGGTTCCTGGACCTGGTCGGCGCCCTCTTCGAGCCGGAGGTCGAAGTCGGCGGCCGGCTTGCCCTTCAGCGCGTCGCGCGTGTACTGGGCCCAGATCTCGGTGGGCGGACCGCCACCGTTCATGCGGGCCGCGCCGAGGGCGTTGTAGAGCGGCATGTGCTTGGCGGTCTCCGGGTCCTGGCCCATGACGGAGACGACGGTGGCCAGGTCGGGGGTGTAGCCGGCGAACCAGGCGGCGGTGTCGCTCTCGGCGGTGCCGGTCTTGCCGGCGGCCGGGCGGCCGGCGGCCTGCGCGGCCATGGCGGTGCCGCTCTGGACCACGCTCCGCAGGACGGAGGTGGTGGTGTCGGCGGCCTCCCGGCTGACGGCCTGCTTGACGGACTGCTCGGGCAGCCGGATCGCGTCCGTGCCGTCCTTGGTGATCTTCTCGACCAGGGAGTACGTGCCGTGCTTGCCGTGGTTGGCGAGCGTGGCGTAGGCCTCGGCCATCTCCAGGACGCTGGCGTTGGCGGTGCCGAGCGCGATGGAGGGGGACGGGTAGAGGTCCGGGGTGTCCTCGGGGATGCCGAGGGCGACCGCGGTCTGCTTGACCTTCTCGGGGCCGACGTCGGAGGCCATCTGCGCGTAGACCGAGTTCACCGACAGGTCGGTGGCCTTGCGGACGGTGATGGGCCCGTACGAGCGCTGGTCCTCGTTCTCCGGGCTGTACGGCGAGCCGCTCCAGCCCTGGACGAGGCGCTTGTTGGTGCCGTCGTAGATGGTGTTCGGGGTGATCGTCCGGCCGTCCTGGGTGGTCGAGCCGTTCTCCACCGCGGAGGTGAACACGAACGGCTTGAACGTCGAGCCGACCTGGAAGTCACCGCGGGTCGCGCCGTTGGTGTACTGCTTCACGTAGTCGATGCCGCCGTACATCGCGACGACCTTGCCGGTCCTGGGGTCGACGGAGGCTCCGCCGGCCCGGACGTAGGTGTCGGCCTTGCGGTTCTTCTTGTCCAGCTTGGACATGAGCTGGTCGTCGACCGCCTTGACGAAGGCGTCCTGCCGGTCCTTCTGGATGGTGGTGGTGATGCGGTAGCCGCCGGCCGCGAGGTGGTCGGCGTCGATGATGTCGTTGCTGGTCAGGTAGTGCTTGACCGCGTCCACCAGGTAGCCGCGCTGGCCGGACATGCCGGCGGAGACCGTCTGCTCCTTCGGCGTCGGGAACTTCAGCCCGGCCCGCTCGGACTCGCCGAGCCAGCCCTTCTTGACCATGCCGTCCAGGACGTAGTTCCAGCGGGCGAGGGCCGCCCGCCTGTTCTCCGGGTGGGCCACGACGTCGTACTCGCTGGGCGCGTTGACGAGCGCGGCGAGGTAGGCGGCTCGGGGGGCGTCGAGGTCGGTGGCGTCGATGCCGTAGTACGCCTGGGCGGCGGCCTGTATGCCGTAGGCGTTGCGGCCGAAGAAGCTGGTGTTGAGGTAGCCCTCCAGGATCTCGTCCTTGGACTTCTGCCGGTCCAGCTTGATCGAGATGAAGAACTCCTTGGCCTTGCGGGTGAGCGTCTGCTCCTGGGCCAGGTAGTAGTTCTTGACGTACTGCTGGGTGATCGTGGAGCCGGACTGCTTGCCCTTGCCGGTCGCGGTGTTCCAGCCGGCCCGGAGCATCGCCTTGGGGTCGACGGCGGACTCGGTGTAGAAGTCGCGGTCCTCGGCGGCCAGGATGGCGTGCTGGGCCGCCTTGGAGACCTGGGCGAGGCTCACGTTCTCGCGGTTGACGTCGCTGTCCCGGGTGTCGCGGGCGAGCTGGGAGCCGTCGGCGTAGAGGTAGACGTTGCTCTGCTTGGTCGCGAACGCGTTGGCCGGCGGGATCTGCACCAGGGAGTAGCCGAGGACGAGGATCCCGACGATCAGCAATATGCCGATGACGAAGGTGCCGAGCACCATGCGCCAGGTCGGGAAGAGCCGCCGCCAGCCGGTCCGCTTGGGCCGCTTGCCCTTCTTCGCCTTCTTGCCCTTGCCCTTGCCGTCGTCCTGGGCGGTCGCGGACTCGGCGGCGGCGAGGGCGGTGGTCTTGTCCGCACCGGCGCCCTGGCCTCCGCCCGGTCCGGTGCCCGGCCGCGCGGTGGCACCGGTCCCGGTCCGGGAGGCGGCGGCACCGGCCCCGGTACCGGCCTTGCCCGCCTGGGCGGCGGCACCGGCGCCGGAACCGGCCTGGGCCGCCTGGGCACCGGCCGCGGCCGCTCCGGCGGCGCCGGCGACGGCGCCGGCCGCGCGGGCGGCGCGGGCGGCCCGGGCGGCGGCCGGGGAGTTCGGGGTGGCGGCGCCGGACCTGCCGGGCGCGTCGGCGGCGGAGCCGGTGGCCCCGGCGTCGCGGTCCGGGCCGTCGGCGCGGGGGGTACGGCCGGTGGGGCCGGACTCCGCCGGGGAGGCCGCCGCGGGTCCGGAACCGGGGGTCTTGCCCGGCTCGCCCGAGCGGGGCGCACCGATGCGCCGCAGCACCTGGGTGGTCTCGGGCGCCTGCTCGGGCCCGGCGCCGGCGGTCTTGCCGGCACCGGCCGCGGCGGCGGCACCCGACGCGGCACCGGCCGCGGGGCCGGTCCGGTCCTGGCGGCCCGCCTTGCCGGTCCCCGCCGGGGACGCGGATCCCCGCGGGGGCTTCTGCGGGCCCTTGGGCGGGGTGATGCGCCGGAGCACCTGGGTGCTCTCGGCCGACGGAGGCTCGTCGGAACCGGCCGGGGGCCGGACGTCGGCGGGCTTCCTGGCCCCGGGAACCCTGCCGGAACCCTGACCGTCACCGGAGCCCTGGGCGTCACGGGAACCCTGACCGTCACCGGATCCCTGGGCGCCACCGGGGCCCTGGGCACCACCGGATCCCTGGGCGCCACCGGGGCCCTGGGCACCACCGGACGCGGGACCGCGGCCGGAACCCTGGCCACCGCCGGACGCCGAAGCACCACCGGCCGCGAAGCCGTTGGCCGGACCCGCCCCCGGACCACGACCGGACGCAGGACCGTCACCCGAGCCCGAACCGCCCCCGGACGCCGGGCCCTTGCCCGCGCCCGGAGCCCCACCCCGCGCCGGGCGGCCGTCGGTCACCGGGCCACCGCCCGGCACCGGCTCGCCACCGCGCACCGGCTCACCACCGCGCAGCGGTGCCGAACCACGGCCGGGGTGCCGGGTGTTGCCGGACGACGGGCCCCGGGACGGGGCCGCCGGACCGCCGGCGGACGCCGGGGCGCCCGCGGGGTCGTTCCGGTCCGTGCGGGCGTCGCGGGCGGCGGAGGCCGCACGGTCCCCGGCGGCCGGGTCCGGCCGTCGCGGCCCGTCGGCGGGCGCGGCGCCCGCCGGGCCCGCGTCGTCCCGTGCCGTCGGCTCCGCCCGGCCGGTGCCGCGTCCGGCGGCGCCCGTGCGGGCGTCCCCGGACGGCCGGCCGGCCGTGCGCGGACCGCCCGCGGCGGACTCGCCGGCGGACGGCCCGGTTCCCCCGGCCCGTTCGCCGGTGCCGCGCGTGGCGTCGCGGCGGGCGTTCCCCTCCCGGTCGGCTCCGGGGTCCCGCCGGGCGCGCCCGGGCGGGCCGGCGGACCGATCGGTGGCCGTCTGTTCGCGGCCCCCCGGGTTCCCGGGCCCTTCAGCCGGCAGCGGTTCTTCCGGCGCCACGCCTTCGTTCGGCTGCTGCGGCTGCGGCTCGTCGCTCATGTCGTGCACGGACTCCTGTTTCGCGTCGTACGTTCCCGTACGCCTCGTACGCTTCTGCGCTCCCCCTGCTTGAAGACTCTCGCACCCGGCGTTCCGTTCCCGGATTCCGGCATGGGTCCGGCCGGAAAACACGTGGCCGGCCCTCGGCCTCCGGACTAGGCTCCTGCGCTTCGGTGTCGAGCGGTCCGAGGAGGTCGACTGGCGTGGGCGCGGGATGGTTGTACGCGGCCGTCGCGGCAGGGGGATTCAGACGGTACGCGACCTACCGCGCGGCCACTGCGGCAGGGGTCTTCACGAACACGGTCTTCGGGCTGATCCTCGTGTACACGTACCGCGCCCTGTGGGACGAGAAGCCGCATCTCGGTGGATACGACCAGGCGCAGGCCATGACGTACGTCTGGCTCGGGCAGGCCTTCCTGTCGACGCTGGCCATCGGGGGCGGCGGCTTCGAGGACGAGTTGATGGGGCGCATCCGCACGGGGGACGTGGTCGTCGACCTGTACCGGCCGGCCGACCTCCAGCTCTGGTGGCTGGCGGCGGACCTGGGCCGGGCGTTCTTCCAGTTGCTGGGCCGCGGGCTGGTCCCGTTCGCGTTCGGCTGGCTGTTCTTCCCGCTGTACCTGCCCTCCGACGCCGGTACCTGGGCGGCCTTCGGCGTCGCCGTCGTCCTGGCGATGCTGGTCGGTTTCGGCATCCGCTACCTGCTGGCGCTGAGCGCGTTCTGGCTGCTGGACGGCACCGGCGTGATGCAGATGGCGTGGCTCGCGGGCACCTTCTGCTCGGGGATGCTGCTGCCGCTGAACGTGTTCCCGGGCGCGCTCGGCGAGATCGTCCGGGTGCTGCCGTGGTCGTCGCTGCTCCAGGCGCCGGCGGACATCCTGCTCGGGCAGGGCGACCCGGTCCCCACCTGTCTCTTCCAACTGGCCTGGGCGGTGGTGCTGCTGGGCGCCGGGCGGCTGGTGCAGTCGGCGGCCACCCGCCGGGTGGTGGTGCAGGGTGGCTGAGGGCGGAGCGCCGGCACCGGCGGCGCGGGCCGGCCGGCCGGCCGCGGGGCTGCGGACGTACCGGCTGGTCGCGGGGGCGTGGGTGCGCTCGACGATGGCCTACCGCGCCTCGTTCATCATGACCACGTTCGGGAACTTCGCGGCGACCTTCCTCGACTTCGCCGCGATCATGCTGATGTTCTCCCGAGTGGACGCGCTGGGCGGGTACACGCTGCCCGAGGTGGCGTTCCTGTACGGGCTGTCCGCGGTCTCCTTCGGGCTGGCGGACCTGCTGATCGGGTCGATGGACCGGCTGGGCCGGCGGGTGCGGGACGGCACGCTGGACACGCTGCTGGTGCGGCCGGCGCCCGTGCTGGCGCAGGTGGCGGCCGACCGGTTCGCGCTGCGCCGGCTGGGCCGCGTCACGCAGGGGTCACTGGTGCTGGGCTGGTCGCTGGCCCGGGTGGACGTCGACTGGACGGCGGGCCGGCTGCTGCTGATGCCGGTGACGTTGCTGAGCGGCTGCGTGATCTTCTGCGCGGTGTTCGTGGCGGGCGCGGCGTTCCAGTTCGTGGCGCAGGACGCCTCGGAGGTGCAGAACGCATTCACCTACGGCGGTACGACGCTGTTGCAGTACCCGCCGACGGTGTTCGGCAAGGAACTGGTGCGCGGGGTGACCTTCGTGCTGCCGCTGGCCTTCGTCAACTGGCTGCCCGCCACCCAGGTGCTGGGGCGGCCGTACCCGCTGGCGCTGCCCGGGTGGCTGGCGTGGACCCCGCCGCTGGTGGCGGCGGGGTCCGCCGCGCTGGCGGGGCTGGCCTGGCGGGCGGGACTCCGTTCGTACCGCAGCACAGGGAGCTAGCGTGGGTGAGTTCATCGCACTGGAGAACGTCGAGAAGGTCTTCGCGGTGCGCCGCAGGACGGGGTTCCTGCGGCGGGAGCGGCGCGAGGTGCGGGCGGTGGACTCGCTCTCGTTCGGCGTGGCCCGCGGGGAGATGGTCGGGTACATCGGGCCGAACGGCGCCGGGAAGTCGACCACGATCAAGATGCTGACCGGCATCCTGACGCCGAGCGGCGGGCGGCTGCGGGTGGCGGGCATCGACCCGGCGCGGGAGCGGGTGCGGCTGGCGCACCGGATCGGGGTGGTGTTCGGACAGCGGACCACACTGTGGTGGGACCTGCCGCTGCTCGACTCCTACCGGCTGGCGCACCGCATGTACCGCATCCCGGACGCCCGTTACCGGGAGAACCTGGACCGGCTGGTGGAACTGCTGGACCTGGGCGCCCTGTTGGACACGCCGGTGCGGCAGCTCTCGCTGGGGCAGCGGATGCGGGGGGACATCGCGGCGGCGCTGCTGCACGATCCGGAGGTGCTGTACCTGGACGAGCCGACCATCGGGCTCGACGTGGTGTCGAAGGCCAGGGTGCGGGAGTTCCTGCGTGAGCTGAACGCGGAGCGGGGTACGACGGTGCTGCTGACGACGCACGACCTCCAGGACATCGAGCAGTTGTGCAAGCGGGTGATGGTGATCGACCACGGGCGGCTGGTGCACGACGGTTCGCTGGCGGCTCTGCACGAGGCCGGGGGGAGCGAGCGGATGCTGGTGGTGGACCTGGAGCGGGAGTTGCCGCCGGTGGAGGTGCCGCTGGCGCGGGTGGTGCGGGTGGAGGGGCCGCGGCAGTGGCTGGCGTTCCCGGCGGGGCAGTCGGCGGCGCCGGTCGTCGCGCACCTGGCGGCCCGCTACCCGCTGCTGGACCTGTCGGTGCGGGAGCCGGACATCGAGGCGGTCATCGCCAGGATGTACGCCGGCAGGCCGGTCTCGTAGGCTGCTGCCATGACCGACGACGCAGCCCCGGACCTCCGGGCGTCCGACGCCGACCGGGAGCGGGTCGCCGAGGTCCTGCGGGACGCCCTGGCCGAGGGCCGGCTCGACATGGAGGAGTTCGGGGAGCGGCTGGAGGCGGCCTACCGGGCGCGGACGTACGGGGAGCTGGCGCCGCTGACCCGCGATCTTCCGGCGGCCCCGGCCGCGCCGGTCTCGTTCGTCAAGGAGCCGGTGCCGGACGGGAGCTGGGCGGGCCGGATCACCGGGGGCGAGGGGTCCTCGGCGGGCGCGGTGGCGATCCTGTCGGGGTTCGAGCGCAAGGGCCGCTGGACGGTGCCGAGGCGGTTCTCCTGCTTCGCCTTCCTGGGCGGCGGTGAACTCGACCTGCGGGAGGCGGATTTCGCGGACCGGGAGGTCGTGATCAACTGCGTGGCGGTCATGGGCGGGGTGCAGGTGACCGTGCCGCCGGGGGTCGAGGTGATCGTCCGCGGCTTCAGCGTGATGGGCGGGTTCGAGCACCCGAGGGACGACGGGCCGCCCGAGCCGGGCGCGCCGCGGGTGATCGTCGGCGGTTTCGCGTTCTGGGGCGGGGTCGGCGTGGAGCGCAGGCTGCCGCGTGCCGAGCGGCGGCGGCTGAAGGAGCAGCGCCGCCGGGAGCGGCTGGAGCTGCGCGCGGAGCGGCACGAGCTGCACCGGGCGCGGCGGGAGGACCGCGAGCGGCGGCGCCACGGCGGGTACTGAGCGCCGGGCCGGCCCCCGGGTCGTCCGTGGCCGGCCGGTGCCTGCGGGTGCTACTTCGTGCACACCTTCGTCAGTTCGCCCGCCGCTTCGGTGACGGGGCTGACGTCGGGCGTCGCGTCGCCGTTCTTGATGGCCGTGCGGACGTTGCCGACGGCTTCCTCGAGGTGGTCGACGGCCTTGCCGAGGTCGGTGTCGTCCGTGTCGTCGCCCATCCCGCGCAGGTTCTTCTCTATGGAGTCGAGCGAGGCGTCCGCCTGGGAGGGGTCGTCGGCGGCGTTCTCGACGGCCTGCTGGAGTTCGGTGACGCTGTCGGCGATGGTGTCGGCGGTCTGCACACAGTCCAGCGCCTTGTCCACGGCGTCGCAGCCGGTGGTCAGGCCGGCGGTGAGTACGACGGCGGCCACGGTGGTGGCGATGGCGGTGACCCGGCCCCGGTGTGCGCGGCGGCTGGCGGACATCGTGGGTTCCCCTCCCCTGGGACGACTGGCCGGGCGCACGCGGATGGGCCGTGCGCCCGTATCCAGAGGGACGTCCGGGGGGCCCGGCCGGTTGCCCGGGCCTTGGGGGTTTCTTTACGCGCGGGTGGCCGCCAGTGCCGCCTGCTGGGCGGCGGCCAGGTCGGTGCAGCCGGCGACGGCGAGGTCGAGCAGGGAGTTCAGCTCGTCGCGGGCGAACGGCTCGGCCTCGGCGGTGCCCTGGACCTCGACGAAGCGGCCGTCGCCGGTGCAGACGACGTTCATGTCGGTGTCGGCGCGCACGTCCTCCTCGTAGCAGAGGTCGAGCAGCGGGACGCCGCCGACGATGCCGACGGAGACGGCGCTCACGGTGCCGGTGAGGGGCTGCCGGCCGGCCTTGATCAGCTTCTTGCCCTGGGCCCAGGCGACGGCGTCGGCGAGGGCGACGTAGGCGCCGGTGATCGCGGCCGTGCGGGTGCCGCCGTCGGCCTGGAGGACGTCGCAGTCGAGGACGACGGTGTTCTCGCCGAGCGCCTTGTAGTCGATGACGGCGCGCAGGGAGCGGCCGATGAGCCGGGAGATCTCGTGGGTGCGGCCGCCGATCCTGCCCTTGACGGACTCGCGGTCGCCGCGGGTGTTGGTGGCGCGGGGCAGCATGGCGTACTCCGCGGTGACCCAGCCCTCGCCACTGCCCTTGCGCCAGCGCGGGACTCCTTCGGTGACGGAGGCGGTGCAGAGGACCCTGGTGTCGCCGAAGGCGATGAGGACGGAGCCCTCGGCGTGCTTGCTCCATCCGCGTTCGATGGTGACCGGGCGGAGCTGTTCGGGCGTACGGCCGTCGATGCGAGACATGGCATGGAGCCTAGCCGCAGATGCGGAAGGGGCTCCTCCCTGCCGGGAGGAGCCCCTTCCGGGGTGTGCCCGTGGGCTCACATCATGTCTTCGATCTCCGCGGCGATCGGGTCGGCGTCGGTGCCGATGACGACCTGGACGGCGGTGCCCATCCGGACGACGCCGTGGGCGCCGGCGGCCTTCAGAGCGGTCTCGTCGATGAGGTCGGGGTTGGACACCTCGGTGCGCAGCCGGGTGATGCAGCCCTCGATCTCCTCGATGTTGTCGATGCCACCGAGCCCGGCGACGATCTTCTCAGCCTTGCTGGCCATGTTCCTTCTCCCTGCTCCGAACCGCTTTGTCGCAGTAACCCACAGTTGGCCCATCTTCGCGAGCGGTCTTGCCGTCCGTGCCGAATGATGGCGACCACGACAGCGGAACCGTCCGCCGACTGGTCTACACCACCGTGGGGAAGGTCGCCAAACCGCGTCCCGGCGGGGCGGCCGGAAAGGACGCCCATGAGCGCCGGAAGCGCGGCCGGTCCGGTCCGGGTCCGGTGGAACCACCTGTTCCAGGGCCTCCAGAAGATGGGCCGCAGCCTACAGCTGCCGATCGCGGTGCTGCCGGCCGCGGGCATCCTCAACCGGCTCGGCCAGCCCGACGTCTTCGGGGCCGACGGCCTGGGCTGGACCGGCGTCTCGAAGGTGATGACGGGCGCGGGCGGCGCGCTGCTCGACGGCTCCTTCGGCCTGCCCCTGCTGTTCTGCGTGGGCGTCGCGATCGGCATGGCCCGCAGGGCGGACGGCTCGACCGCGCTCGCCGCGGTGGCCGGCTTCCTCGTCTACCACGGCGTCCTGCACCGGTTCCCCGAGCGGTGCCCGGGCGGCGCGACGGCGGTCCCGGACGTCGGCTGCCGGGTCGTCGTCGACACGGGCCCGGACACGGTGACGCCCTTCGCCTTCCAGAACCCGGGGGTCTTCGGCGGCATCGTGCTGGGGCTGCTGACGGCCCTCTTCTGGGTCCGGTTCCACCGCACCCGGCTGGTGGACTGGCTGGGCTTCTTCAACGGGCGGCGGCTGGTGCCGATCGTCATGTCGTTCGTCGCGATCGTGTTCGCGGTGCTGTGCCTGTGGGTCTGGCCGCCGGTCGGCGGCGCCCTGGAGGGCTTCGGCCGGTGGCTGCGGGACGCGGGCGCCTGGGGCGCGGGCGCCTTCGGGGTCGCGAACCGGGCGCTGCTGGTGGTGGGCCTGCACCAGTTCCTGAACGTGCCCGTCTGGTTCCAGTTCGGCACCTACACCAAGCCCGACGGCACGGTGGTGCACGGCGACATCAACATGTTCCTCCAGGGCGATCCGGCCGCCGGCCAGTTCACCTCGGGCTTCTTCCCGATCATGATGTTCGCGCTGCCGGCCGCCGCGCTGGCCATGACCCACTGCGCCCGGCCGGAGCGGCGCAAGGAGGTCGGCGGCCTGATGCTGTCGCTCGCGCTGACCTCGTTCGTGACGGGCATCACCGAGCCGCTGGAGTACTCGTTCCTGTTCGTCGCGCCCGCGCTGTACGCCGTGCACGCCGTCCTCACCGGGGTGTCGATGGCGGTGACCTGGGCGCTCGGGGTGCACGACGGCTTCAGCTTCTCCGCGGGCCTGATCGACTACGTCATCAACTGGAACCTGGCGACGCGGCCGTGGGCGGTCGTCCCGCTCGGCCTGTGCTTCGCGGCGGTCTACTACGCCGTCTTCCGCGTCGCCATCACGCGGTTCGACCTGAGGACGCCGGGGCGGGAGCCCGCGGACGAGGCCGAGGACGTGACCAGGGCCTGACCGGGGCCTGAAGGCGCACAGCGCGTAGCGCCGCGGTAGCGAATCCGCGGGTTCCTTACGCCGCCTTCATCGTGCTACAACAGGTCTACACCACCAAGTGGTGTAGACCAGAGACGCTGCCGTCCCCTTCCTTGGTTCCCGGGCGGCGCCATGCCCGATGGAGGAAGTTGTGACCACGGCCAGCGCCGCACCCGCGGCCGAGAAGAAGAAGGGCGCCGGGGTGATGTCCGTGCTCCAGCGTATCGGCCGCAGCCTCATGCTGCCGGTCGCCGTGCTGCCGGCCGCCGCCCTCCTGGTTCGCCTCGGCAACAACGACATGCTGGGCGACCCCTCCTTCCCGGCGTTCCTGACCAAGATCGCGTCCTTCATGGCCGCCGGCGGCAACGCGATCCTCGACAACATGGCGCTGCTGTTCGCCGTGGGCATCGCGATCGGCTTCGCCAAGAAGTCGGACGGCTCGACGGCCCTCGCCGCGGTCACCGGCTACCTCGTCTTCAAGAACGTCCTCGGCACGTTCACCGACAAGAACCTGCCGAAGGTGGCGACCGTCGTCGACGGCAAGGTCGTCATGGCGGACGCCCCGGTGGACGCGAAGGTCCTCGGCGGTGTGGTGATGGGCCTCGTCGTGGCCCTGCTGTACCAGCGCTTCTACCGCACCAAGCTGCCCGACTGGGCCGGCTTCTTCGGCGGCCGGCGCCTCGTCCCGATCCTGTCGGCCTTCGCCGGCCTCCTGATCGGCGTCGTCTTCGGCTACATCTGGCCGGTCCTCGGCACGGGCCTGCACAACTTCGGCGAGTGGCTGGTGAAGTCGGGCGCCGTGGGCGCGGGCATCTTCGGTGTCGCCAACCGCGCGCTGATCCCGATCGGCATGCACCACCTGCTCAACTCGTTCCCGTGGTTCCAGGCGGGCGAGTACCAGGGCAAGAGCGGTGACATCGCGCGCTTCCTGGCCGGCGACCCGCACGCCGGCCAGTTCATGACCGGCTTCTTCCCGATCATGATGTTCGCGCTGCCGGCCGCCTGCCTGGCCATCGTCCACTGCGCCCGCCCCGAGCGCCGCAAGGTCGTCGGCGGCATGATGTTCTCGCTCGCCCTGACGTCCTTCGTCACCGGTGTCACCGAGCCCATCGAGTTCACCTTCATGTTCATCGCGCCGGTGCTCTACGCCATCCACGCGGTCCTCACCGGTGTCTCCATGGCCCTGACCTGGGCGCTGGGCATGAAGGACGGCTTCGGCTTCTCGGCGGGCGCCGTCGACTTCGGCCTGAACCTGGGCATCGCCAGCAACCCGTGGGGCCTGGTCCTGGTCGGCCTGTGCTTCGCGGTGGTCTACTACGTGGTCTTCCGCTTCGCGATCACCAAGTTCAACCTGCCCACGCCGGGCCGCGAGTCCGACGAGGAGATCGCCGAACTGCAGAAGGCCGAGGGCAAGTAGTCCCGCCGCAGGCCGACGAAGGCCCCGGAACCGTCTGGTTCCGGGGCCTTCTCGCGTGCCGGGTGTCAGAGTTCGTACGTCCGCCGCGGCACGGCCAGCTCCACCGGGCCGGGGAACACCTCGCGGGCGTCCCGCAGGTTCACCTCGGGGTCCGTCCACGGCGGGATATGGGTGAGGAGCAGGCGGCGGGCACCCGCCCGGACCGCCGTCTCCCCCGCCTCCCGGCCGTTGAGGTGCAGGTCGGGGATGCTCTCCTTGCCGTGCGTGAACGCGGCCTCGCACAGGAACAGGTCGGCGTCCCGGGCCAGCTCGTCCAGCGCCGCGGTGACACCCGTGTCGCCGGAGTACGTCAGGGACTTCCCGCCGTGCTCGATGCGGATGCCGTACGCCTCCACGGGGTGGCGCACTCGCTCGGTGTGCACGGTGAACGGGCCGATCTCGAACGTGGACGGCTTGACCGTGTGGAAGTCGAAGACCTCGCTCATCGAGGAGGCGGAGGGGGTGTCGGCGTAGGCCGTGGTCAGGCGGTGCTCGGTGCCTTCGGGGCCGTACACCGGCAGGGGTGCGCACCGGCCGCCCTCGTAGCGGTAGTAGCGCGCCACGAAGTACGCGCACATGTCGATGCAGTGATCGGCGTGCAGGTGGCTGAGGAAGATCGCGTCGAGGTCGTAGAGACCGCAGTGGCGCTGCAGCTCGCCCAGGGCGCCGTTGCCCATGTCGAGAAGCAGCCGGAAGCCGTCGGCCTCGACGAGGTAGCTCGAACAGGCCGATTCCGCGGACGGGAACGACCCCGAGCAGCCGACGACGGTGAGCTTCATGAAGCAGAAACCTCCGTTGGCGGGGAATCGGTGGGCGGGAACGGGGGCCACTCGGGAAGAGGGCTGTCGGGGGTCGTGCGGTCCGTCGAGCCTAAGGCGCGAAGGCGCGGGTCGCTCCTCCGCCAGGGGCCGTTGTGGGCGAACTCACCTGTGCTGTCACCGGTTCGGCTGGACCGGGGGCGCACGAGGTTCGGAAGAGGGCGCGCGATGTACCGCGCGCGCCGGTAACGTCGTCGTATGGACACGTCATGGTGGCTGGCGCTCGCCGCGGTGGTGCTGCTCGCGCTGGTCGCCACGCTGGTCGACGGCTGGGGCCGCGGCCGCCGGCCCGCGGGACGGCGCTCGCGGCCCCCGGGCCGGCCGGGCCCGCGCCGGACCCGGGCGCAGCGGCCGTCGCCCGGGGACATCTGGTGGGCGAACGTCCCCTACGAGGACCGGGCCGGGGTCAAGGACCGGCCCTGTCTGGTGATCGCGGTGCGCGGTGACCGGGCCACGGTCGCGAAGATCACCAGCAAGTACCACGACGAGCGCAGCGGGGTGATCCCGCTGCCGCCCGGCGCCGTCGGCGACGCCCAGGGGCGGCCCAGCTTCCTGGAGACCGACGAGCTGCGCGAGGTGCCGGTGGACGGGTTCCGGCGCCGGGTGGGCGTGGTCGACCCGGTCCTCTGGGACCAGGTGCGCCACCTGGCCCGCTGAGGGGCCCCGTTCGGAGCCGCCAGGGGGTCCCGTCCGGATCAGCCCACGCGGACGGTGACCGTCCACTTCCCGGCGCCCGCGCAGGCGGTCCGGTCCGGCGCGGTGGGCTCGGCACACGGCGGGCGGGAGGACGCGAGCCGCGCCGTCCCCGGGGCCGCGGCCCGGTAGGCGGCCGTGGCGTCACCCGGTTCGAGGACGAAGCCCGCGTTGACCGCCGTCAGCCCCGTGCCGCTCAGGGCGACCGGCTTCCAGGGGCGGGCCTTCGTGCCGTCGAGGGTGAGCCGGACCTCGCCGCCCTCGCTCACGCACACGGTGCGGTCGTGGTCGGCGGCCGTCAGCTCCACGTGGGAGACGCAGCCGGCGCCGGACCGGGTGGGGGACGGCGGTGCCGGGGGTGCGCCGCCGCTCGGGGTGGTCTCCTCGGAGCCGCAGCCCGCGAGGAGCAGCGCTGCCGCCGTCAGGGCGAGGGGCGTCGTACGGCGCATGGGGTCCGCCTTTCTGCCGGCCGCTGCCGGGCCCGCCCGGCAGCCTGATGCAGATGTGACGTGCCGCGGCCGCGGACGGATCCCTCACGGCAGGCGGCCGGGCCGTCCCCGCGGAGCGGGCCGGGCCGGGCGCCGGGGCCCGGACCGGCCGCCGGGGCTCAGGCCCAGAGCTGGCCCCGCAGCGTCTCGATGGCCTCCTCCGTCGTGGCGGCCGTGTAGACGCCGGTGGAGAGGTACTTCCAGCCGCCGTCGGCCACGACGAAGACGATGTCGGCGCTCTCGCCGGCCTTGGCCGCCTTCCGGCCGACGCCGATCGCCGCGTGCAGGGCGGCGCCGGTGGAGACGCCCGCGAAGATGCCCTCCTGCTGGAGGAGTTCGCGGGTGCGGGTGACCGCGTCGGCCGAGCCGACCGAGAAGCGGGTGGTCAGCACGGAGGCGTCGTACAGCTCGGGCACGAAGCCCTCGTCGAGGTTCCTGAGCCCGTAGACCAGGTCGTCGTAGCGCGGTTCGGCGGCGACGATCCGGATGCCGGGCCGGTGCTCGCGCAGGTAGCGGCCGACGCCCATGAGGGTGCCGGTTGTGCCGAGTCCCGCCACGAAGTGGGTGATCGAGGGCAGGTCGGCGAGGATCTCCGGACCGGTGGTCGCGTAGTGGGCGCCCGCGTTGTCCGGGTTGCCGTACTGGTAGAGCATCACCCAGTCGGGGTGCTCGGCGGCGAGTTCCTTGGCCACGCGCACGGCGGTGTTGGAACCGCCCGCGGCCGGCGAGGAGATGATCTCGGCACCCCACATGCCGAGCAGGTCCCGGCGCTCCTGGGAGGTGTTCTCCGGCATCACACACACCATCCGGTAGCCCTTGAGCTTGGCCGCCATGGCGAGGGAGATGCCGGTGTTGCCGGAGGTGGGTTCCAGGATCGTGCAGCCCGGGGTGAGCCGGCCGTCCTTCTCCGCCTGCTCGATCATGTGCAGGGCGGGGCGGTCCTTGACCGACCCGGTGGGGTTGCGGTCCTCCAGCTTGGCCCAGACGCGGACGTCCGGCGCCGGCGAGAGCCGCGGCAGGAGCACCAGGGGGGTGTTGCCCACCGCGGCCAGCGGGGAGTCGTAGCGCATGGCTGGTCGGCGGCCGATCAGCGCATGCCGCCGGCCACGGCCGGCAGGATCGTCACGCTGTCGCCGTCGGACAGCTTGGTGTTGATGCCGTCCAGGAAGCGGACGTCCTCGTCGTTGAGGTACACGTTGACGAAGCGGCGCAGCTGGTCGCCGTCCACGATGCGGGCCTGGATGCCCGAATGCCGGGTCTCGAGGTCGGCGAACAGCTCGGCGAGGGTGTTCCCGCTGCCCTCCACCGCCTTCTGGCCGTCGGTGTACGTGCGGAGGATGGTCGGGATGCGGACCTCGATGGCCATGGTGGCGGGCTCCTGTCGGAAGGGTTCGTCGATTCGGTGTGCGTGCCTGGGTGGTCCCCCGGGCATCGGGCACTGGGGGGAGCGCCGCGGCCCGTGGCCGTACGGCGGGGGAACGTCAACAGATGGCGCTGCTCAGCCTGCACAGGTCGACGTGCAGCCGCGCCACGAGCAGCGTGCCCGGCGCCTTCTCGCTCACGTCGTTCAGAACCATGGGCTCATCGTATCGATTCCCGGTCCGCCTCCCGGAGTGTGATCCCACATGACGGACGGAATCGGTCCGGTCGTCGAGACGCTTGGTCGCACGGCGCGCCGGCCGGCCCGGGACGGGCGGCTCAGTAGGCCGCCACGATCCGTACCTCCTCCTCCGTGACCACGCCCTCCTGGATGCGGAAGGAGCGGAACTGGAACTCGCCGAGGCCGTCGGTGTCCGCGGTGGAGACCAGGACGTAGTGGGCGCCGGGCTCGTTCGCGTAGGAGATGTCCGTGCGGGACGGGTAGGCCTCGGTCGCGGTGTGGGAGTGGTAGACGACCACCGGCTCCTCGTCGCGGTCGTCCATCTCGCGGTACAGCCTCAGCAGGTCGCCGGAGTCGAACTCGTAGAACGTGGGGGACATGGCCGCGTTCGGCATCGGAACGAAGCGCTCGGGGCGGTCGGAGCCGGCCGGGCCCGCGATGACGCCGCACGCCTCGTCGGGGTGGTCCTTGCGCGCGTGGGCCACGACCTGGTCGACGAGTTCCTGGGTGATGGTCAGCATGGTGGCCAGGATAAGCGGGCGGGCCGTCCCGTACCGAGGGGTGGTACGGGACGGCCCGCATGGTGGGACGTCCTGAGCGGCGGCCGGCCGGGGGCGCCACGAGTGCTCCCGGCCGGCCGGACGTCCCGGGGAGGGTGTTCTGCCGGGGCGGTACGGCCGCCGTGCCCGCACGGCCGTCGCGTCAGCGCTTGCGGAAGGCGGCGGCCTCCGGGTTGCGGCGCTTGAGCACCAGGTAGGCACCGGCGAGGAGCAGACCCCACAGCGGGGCGCAGTACAGCGAGACGCGGGCGTCCTTGTCGATGCCCATCAGCACGACGACCATGCCGATGAAGGCGAGCGCGAACCAGCTCGTCCAGGGCGCGCCGGGGGCGCGGAACTCCGAGCGGGGCAGTTCGCCGCGGTCGGCCTTGGCGCGGTAGCGGATCTGGCAGATCAGGATGACGATCCAGGCCCACATGCCGGAGATGGTCGCGAACGACACGACGTAGTCGAACGCCTTGCCCGGCCACTGGTAGTTGATCCAGACGCCGACCAGCATCAGGGCGGCGGAGAACGTCGTGCCGACCAGCGGGGTGCCGCTGCGCGTCAGCTTGGTGAAGAACTGCGGGCCCTGGCTGTTGAGCGCCAGGTCGCGCAGCATGCGGCCGGTGGAGTACATGCCGGAGTTGCAGGAGGACAGCGCGGCGGTGAGGACGACGAAGTTGACGATGCCGGCGCCCGCGGGCAGGCCCATCTTCTCGAAGGCGACCACGAAGGGGCTCGCGCCGGCGTGGAAGTTCGTCCACGGCACGACCGACAGGATCATGATCAGCGCGCCGATGTAGAAGACGGCGATGCGCCACGGCACGGTGTTGATGGCCTTCGGCAGGACCTTCTCGGGGTCCTTGGACTCGCCCGCGGTCACGCCGACCAGCTCGACGGCGAGGAAGGCGAACATCACCATCTGGAGGGTCATCAGCGTGTTGCCGACGCCGTTCGGGAAGAAGCCGCCGTCGCTCCACAGGTGGCTCACGGAGGCGGTGTCGCCGGCGTCGGAGAAGCCGACGGTGAGGATGCCGACGCAGATCAGGATCATGCCGATGATGGCGGTGACCTTGACCATGGAGAACCAGAACTCCAGTTCGCCGAAGAGCTTCACGGAGATCAGGTTGGCGCCGTAGAGGACGACGGTGAAGATCAGGGCCGACACCCACTGCGGGACGTCGAACCAGTACGTCATGTAGGCGGCCGCCGCGGTGACCTCGGTGATGCCGGTGACCACCCAGAACAGCCAGTACGTCCAGCCGGTCACGAAGCCGGCGAACGGGCCGATGAACTCGCGCGCGTACTCGGAGAACGAGCCCGACACCGGGCGGTACATCAGCAGCTCGCCGAGCGCCCGCATGATGAAGAAGATGACCAGGCCCGCTATGGCGTACGCCAGGATCAGGCTGGGGCCCGCCTTGGAGATGCCCTTGCCCGCGCCGAGGAACAGGCCGGTGCCGATGGCTCCGCCGATGGCGATCATCTGGATCTGGCGGGCTCCGAGCCCGCGCTGGTAACCCTCGCCGCCCTCGCCGCGCACGGCCTCGTTGCCGTCGCGATGCTGGTCGACCTGCGCTGAGGTCATGTGTGGTGCGCCTTTCTCCATACCGAACCGGGCCTTTCGTCGGCCTCGGACCGGATCTCGATCCCCCCGGATTGCTGGAGCTGTTGCCTGGCCGACGGTCGTCGGCTCGGTGGCGCACCCGGCCGGACATGGGTGGTGTCGGCCGGGCGGTCGTGAAGATTTATCACGGCCGCAACACTGATCACAGAGGCGAGTTGTGACTCACCACACAAGGAAAAGCGGACAAAGAACGACCAAGCACGTCAAACTCGGCCACTAAGGTGACGGGATCGTTATCCGGATTTGAGCGTCCCCTGAGCGGACACCCATCCCGGGGTGAATCCGGCGATCACGGCAGAAGGGTCGTCACCAGGGTCTCCTGGAGCCCGCCCAGCCACAGGTAGGCCAGGACCATCGGCTTGCGCGGGTCCTCGTCCGGGAGGCGGTAGAGCAGATCGGTGTCGTCCTCGTCGGTGATCTCCAGCCGGGCGCCGATCGCCAGCCGGAGGTCGTTGAGGGCGCCGAGCCACTGCCGGGACTCCGCCGGCGACAGCTTCAGCACCGCGCCGCCCTCGTCGACCGGGGCGAGCGCGTCCAGGCTGCGGATCACGCCGAGGGCGTTGTCCCGCTTGCCGGCGCGCAGGTCGTTCTCGGTGTAGCGGCGGAACTCGGCGGAGTGCGCCCGCCGCTCCTCGGCCTCGGCCGGCGAGCCGGGGTCCCGCTCCGGGTCGCCGTAGGCGTCCGGGAAGAGCCTCCTGAGGACCGGGTCGGCCGGGGGCTCGCTGGGGCCCTCGGTGAACAGCTCGGCGAGCGGGTCCTCGGGGGCGTCACCGCCGGGGCCGGGGCCGATCAGTTCCAGGAGCTGGACGGCCAGCGACCGGATGATGGAGATCTCGACGTCGTCGAGCGCGACGGCCGCGCCGCCGCCGGGGAGCGGTTCGAAGTGTCCGGGCATGTGAGTCGGTCGCTACTTCCGGTCCTGCTGGAGGGTGGCCCACAGACCGTATCCGTGCATCGCCTGCACGTCGCGCTCCATCTCCTCGCGGCTGCCGCTGGAGACGACCGCCCGGCCCTTGTGGTGGACGTCGAGCATGAGCCTTGTGGCCTTGTCCTTCGAGTAGCCGAAATAGCTCTGGAAGACGTAGGTCACGTAGCTCATCAGGTTGACCGGGTCGTTGTGGACGATCGTGACCCAGGGGACGTCGGGCTCGGGTACGGCGAAGACCTCCTCCGCCGACTCGGTGCGTTCGATCTCTACGGGCGCGGGTGACGTCACAGTGACCATGCTGCCACGGCCCTCCTAAATCGTCACACCGACGAAAAGGGAGTACGATGCGACGCCATGAACACAGCGGACCTTGGGCTGCCGGTGGATGTTCCGTCGACGGCGCTCTTCACGGACCAGTACGAACTGACGATGCTGCGGGCCGCCCTGGCGGCGGGCACGGCCGAGCGGCGGAGCGTGTTCGAGGTCTTCACCCGGCGGCTGCCGGACGGGCGCCGCTACGGCGTGGTCGCCGGCACCGGGCGTGTCCTGGACGCGGTGGAGAACTTCCGCTTCGACCCGGCCGTCCTCGGCTTCCTGCGCGACCGCGGGATCGTGGACGAGCGGACCCTGGAGTGGCTGGCCGGCTACCGGTTCGGCGGCGACATATGGGGTTACCCCGAGGGCGAGGTGTACTTCCCGGGCTCGCCGGTCATGCGGGTCGAGGGCACCTTCGCCGAGTGCGTGCTGCTGGAGACGGTGATCCTCTCCATCCTCAACCACGACTCCGCGATCGCCGCCGCCGCCTCCCGGATGGCCTCCGCGGCCGGGGAGCGCCCGCTGATCGAGATGGGCGCCCGGCGCACCCACGAGCTGGCCGCCGTGGCCGCCGCCCGCGCCGCGTACGTCGGCGGCTTCACGACCACCTCCGACCTGGCCGCCGGCTTCCGCTACGGCATCCCGACCGTCGGCACCTCGGCGCACGCCTTCACCCTGCTGCACGACCGGGAGCGGGACGCCTTCCGGGCCCAGGTGGACACGCTGGGCCGGGGCACCACCCTGCTGGTGGACACCTACGACGTCGCCGAGGCCGTGCGCACGGCGGTCGAGGTGGCCGGCCCCGAGCTGGGCGCGGTGCGCATCGACTCCGGCGACCTGCTGCTGGTGGCCCACCGGGTGCGCCAGCAGCTCGACGAGCTGGGCGCCGTCCGGACGAAGATCGTCGTGACCTCGGACCTGGACGAGTACGCCATCGCCTCCCTCGCCGCGGCGCCCGTGGACGCGTACGGCGTCGGCACCCAGCTCGTGACCGGCTCCGGGCACCCTACGGCCTCCATGGTCTACAAGCTGGTCGCCCGCGCCGAGACGGCCGGCCCCGACGCGCCGCTGGTCCCCGTGGCGAAGAAGTCCAGCGGCGGCAAGACGTCCGTCGGCGGGCGCAAGTGGGCCGCGCGCCGGGTGGACGCGGACGGGATCGCGGAGGCCGAGGTCGTCGGCACCGGCCCGGTCCCGGCCGAGCTGGCCGGCCGGGAACTGCTGGTGCGGCTGGTCGAGGGGGGCGAGGTGGTCGCCCGCGAGCCGCTGGACGTGCCCCGGGACCGGCACATCGCCGCCCGGGCCCGGCTGCCCCTGTCCGCCACCCAGCTCTCGCGGGGGGAACCCGTCCTCCCGACGGAGTACGTCCGGTAGCGCCCGGGTAGCCAGAACGGGACCACCGTCCGCCCCTCCCGCACGGGCCCGGAAGTCTCTGGGCCCGGTAGCCTGAACCTCAGCCGAAGGACACCCACCATGCGCCGCGCCTTGATCGTCGTAGACGTGCAGAACGACTTCTGCGAGGGGGGCAGCCTCGCGGTGGCCGGCGGGGCCGACGTGGCCGCCGCCGTCACCGAGCTGATCGGGCAGGCGGCGGGCACCGGATACCGGCACGTGGTGGCCACGCGTGACCACCACATCGCCCCCGGCGGCCACTTCGCCGACGACCCCGACTACGTCCGCTCCTGGCCCGCGCACTGCGTCGCGGGCACGGAGGGGGTCGGCTTCCACCCGAACTTCGCCCCCGCCGTCGCCTCCGGCGCGGTCGACGCGGTGTTCGACAAGGGCGCGTACTCGGCGGCCTACAGCGGCTTCGAGGGCACCGACGAGAACGGGGTGCCGCTGGCCGACTGGCTGCGCGCGCGGGAGATCGACGAGGTGGACGTCGTCGGGATCGCCACCGACCACTGCGTGCGGGCCACCGCGCTGGACGCCGCGCGGGAGGGCTTCCGGACCCAGGTGCTGCTGGACCTGACGGCCGGCGTCGCCCCGGGGACCACCGAGCGCGCCCTGGAGGAGCTGCGCGGGGCCGGAGTGGAGCTGACGGGCAAGCCGGTCGTGGGCGGCTGACGGGCCGCGCGGCCCGGGGTCAGGCCCGCGGGACCGCCGGTGAGCGCCTGAGCAGGGCGCGGATCGGGTGCCACAGTTCGCCGACGACGACACCGCCGGCCGGGGCCGTGCGCCATATGAGGCCGTCCGGGTGGTGCAGCACCGCCGTGATCTCGTCCGGGGTCGGGGGCGCCGAGTTCCCCCGCAGGTAGATCGCCCGCAGGCCGAGGTTGCGCAGCCTGGTCAGGGCCTGGGCCCGGTTCCGGGCGTGCACCAGGACCCGCACCGCGGCGGCTCCGTACGGCAGGTTCAGCGCCACCACCACCGTGCCGTTCGGCAGCTTGCAGAAGCCTCCTGCGGCCATGCGCTCACGTCCCCGTTCCGGTCGGTGTCAATAAGCGGTTCACAAGACGCACCTAAACACGATCGGCGGCAACCCGCCAAGGGGTTGCCGCCGATACACATCTGACCTGCGGTTTCGCGGACTACTTCACCGCGGGACCGACCTTGAGCTGGATCGTGGAGCCGTTCTTGGCCTCCTTGACGATCGTGATCTTGGTGTTGGTGTCAGTGACCTTCACGCCGCCCGTCGGGTTCGACGGGTCCCAGTAGGTGCTGGTGTGGTCGTTGAAGACCGGGACGCCCTTGGACGCCTTGACCTTCAGCGCGACGTCGGCCTTGTGCAGGGTGATGCCGTCCGTGCCGTAGAGGCTGAACGGGGAGTCGTAGGCCTGCATGCGGTTGCGCAGCAGCGTGCCGTCGGTCCACTTCAGCGCCTTGTAGTGCGAGTCGACCGGGAGGATCAGACCGGTGCCCGGGTGACCGCCGGGGTTCGCGTTGGTGTTGTTGTCCGCCTGGGAGGTGTCCCACTTCCAGATCAGCAGGCCGTTCTGGTACGGGTAGTGCTCCACCCAGTCGGGGCGCGACGCGAAGCCGAAGTTGTACGGGCCGGTCTTCAGGGTCTTGTCGTACGAGACGTACTGGCGGTTCTCGGCGAGGTAGTACTGCGCGTAGTCCTTGGTGAAGGACGCGCCGATGCGGGAGAAGCCGTTCGCGGTCCACGCGGCGTCCGGGGTCTCGGCGTTGTCCGCGAAGACCGTGCCGCCGTCGGCGGTCACGGTGATCCGGTCGGCGGTGAAGCCGTTCTCCGCGACACCGCCGTCGGTGGCGTAGCGGAAGCGCAGGTCGATCTTCTTGCCCGCGTAGGCGTCGAGCGGGAACTCGAGCTTCTTGTACGTCTGCGAGAAGCCGCTCAGCGCCGACTTGCCGCTGGCGTCACGCGGGAGGGGCTGGCCGTCGGCCGTGCCGTCCAGGGTGGTCCAGTTGGCGCCGCCGTCGGTCGACGCCTCGGTGTAGACGTAGTCGTAGCCGTCCTCGGTGGCCCACCAGCCGTCCAGGTCCAGCTTCGCCGACGACTTGCCGGTGAGATCGACGGACCGGGTCAGCGTGTTCTTCAGGTCGTTGCCGCTGCCGCTCCACCATTGGTACGAGCCCTCGGCGGGCTGGGTGATCGTGGTGGTGACGGCCTTCTGGGGCAGGTTGACCACGAGGGCCTGCTTGTCCCACGTGTTGTACTCGGCCACGCCCAGCTTGTGGCTGGACTGCGTGCCGGCCTTGGCGGTGTCGTAGTTCAGCCAGCCGAGCTGGAGCTTGTCCCAGGCGTTCATGTCGCCGGGCAGGTCGCCGATGGACTCCTTGCCCGTGCCGAGCCAGGAGCCGGACGACATCAGGGTCCAGAAACCGGTGGAGTTGTCGCCGCCGGCGGTGTCGTACTCGTCCGGCAGACCGAGGTCGTGGCCGTACTCGTGGGCGAAGACGCCGAGGCCGCCGTTCTCCGGCTGGACGGTGTAGTCGCCGACCCAGATGCCGGTGTCGCCGACCTGGGCGCCGCCGAGCTTGTTGTTCGACGGGCCGGTGGCGCCGGCGTCGGTGCCGAAGGCGTACCAGCGGTGGGCCCAGATCGCGTCCGTGCCCTGGACGCCGCCGCCGGCGGACTCGTCCTCACCGGCGTGCACGATCTGGAAGTGGTCGACGTAGCCGTCCGGCTCGTTGAAGTTGCCGTCGCCGTCGTAGTCGTACCGGTCCCACTGGTCGTACTTGGCGAGGTCCTTCTTGATGTCGGCGTCGGTGCGGCCGGCCGCCTTCTGCTGGGCGACCCAGGCCTTCAGACCGTCGCTGACGACGTTCCAGACGCTGGCGCAGTTGGTCTGGCCGCAGGCGTTGTTGCCGTAACGCGCCTCGTTGTACGGGACCTTGACCCAGTCCGTGACCTCGCCGGCGACCGAGTAGCGGCCCGAGGACTGCTTCTCGTAGTACTTCTTCAGCGACTCGGTCTTCTTGCCGGTGCCGAAGTAGAGGTCCTGGTAGTGCTTCTTGTTGTAGTCCTTCTGCCAGGCCGTGGAGTTGTCCTTCTTGCGGTCCGGCGCGGCGATCTTGTTGTGCAGCGGGCCCGGGGTACCGCCGTACTTGGGGTCCGTCTGGTCGCCGAACTCCACCAGGATCGTGAAGATCTTGTCGGTCTTCTCGCGGCTCAGCTCGACGTACTTGCTCTGGCCCTTGCGGCTCTTGAGCTTGACGACCTTGGAGCCGTTGCGGTCCTCGGCCTTGGCCTTGCCCGCTATGAGCTGCTTGAGGGCCTCCTCGCGCTGGGCGTCCTGAGTCTTGCTCAGCGGCCCGTCGAGGTCGTGCTTCTGCTGCTTCACCGGAGCCGGGTCGTGCCGGTTCGCGGCCGCGGGCGGCGCCTGGGTGCCGGCCTCCGCGACGGCGAAGGTCGCGAACGTGGCCGAGGCCGCCGTGAGCGTGACACCGATGGCGGCAGCTCTGAAGGTCCAGGATCTGCTGGTCACTTGAGTTCCTCCCCCGCGCCGCGCACACGGACAGGGGGTTCCGAATCATGGAGGAATCCGTGCGCGCACGATCAACGCGTGTAATCAAGTGACGACATTTGACTAGAGGTTAAGCCGAAAAGACAGACCTTGACTTGACCAGGACAAGTGCACTATGCGGAGTCGGCGTTCGCTTTGCGGACACGTGTCGACATGCCGACAGGCTCGGCGGGCCGTCCACCCGTGAGCAGCGGTGACTCCGTGCGCCCCCCGTGCACCGGTACCGTGGGTAAGGTCGTGCTTACCCGGCGCCCGGCTCGGGCATGCAGGCCAGGAGAGCCGCACGGCACCCCGCCCCCGCCCGAAGACTGCCGAGGACACGATCGCCATGCCTCGTCCGACCGTCGCACAGTTCGGCTACGGTTCCTGCACCGTGGTCCTCTCGACACTCGCCATGCTGCTGCTGTCCCAGACGAGGTCGGGTCTCGGGATCGTGGTCATCGCCCTCGCGGCACTCGCGCTGGGCCTGCTGGTCGCGTGGACCGTGCCCGTCCCCGGGGGACGCCGGGCGCAGGCGCCGGCCGAGCCCGTCCAGGGCGAGGAGCGCGTCCCCACCTCCCTGTGAGCGGACGGCGCCGCCCGCTCAACCGGTGCTGACCACCACGGTCTTGGCCGCCTTGTCGTGCAGGCCCTGCTTGTAGGGCTTGTCGAAGAAGCTCCAGCCGCCGCAGATCGCCGTCCAGACGCAGGCGCAGCAGAAGGCGAACGGCAGCCACAGCACCAGGGCGCGGTTCAGCGAGGACCGCGCGGAGGGCGTGGCCCCGGTGCCCAGGTCGGCCACCCGCATGCCGAGCCACTTCTTGCCGAGGGTCTGTCCCGTCCTGCTGATCATGACGGTGTCGTAGGCGACGTAGAGCACCGCCGCGATGACGGACTGGGCGAGGGAGCGGGCGACCTGGACGCGTTCGCTGTCGACGGTGTACTCCCGCACCCCGAACGCGGACGTGAGCAGCCAGACGACGATGCCGACCAGGATCATGTCGATGATCCGCGCGAGGGTCCGCTTGCCGCTGTCGGCGAGCGGGGGCATGCCGGCCAGCGGGTCGGCGGGATATCCACCGCCGGGTCCGTAAGGGCCGGGGCCACCGGGTCCGTAGGGGCCGCCGCCGTAGGGCCCGCCGCCGGGCGGGGGCGACTGCCCGGCGCCGCCGTACGGGGCGTCGTACGGCGAACCGGGGCCCGGGCCGCCGGACGGGGGCCGCTTCCTGAACGGGTCGTCCTCGGGGGGCTGCTCTCCGGAGCCGGGGGGCGGTTCGCTGCTCATGGCCCGAGTGGAACCCGAACGCCCCGGTTCCGCATCAGGCGGACGGCCGTACGGAGTAACCGGGCCGCGCTCAGCCCGCGACGAAGGTGTGGGCCGCCTTGTCGTGCCAGCACTGGTGCCAGGGCCGGTCGAACAGGCACCACAGCACGCCCACGATCCCGACGGCCAGCAGGCCCGGCACGCTGAGGACCAGCCAGCGGCGCAGCGCCGCCCCGAACGCCGGGGGCTCGTGCCCCTCGATGTCGCGTACGTCCAGGCCGCACAGCCGCTTGCCGAGGGTGCGGCCCCACTTCGCGGTGGGCAGCACCTCGCACAGGACGCCGGCCACCAGCAGGACGGCGACGACGATGCCGAGGCTGGTGCCGGTCGTGCCGTCGAGCAGCCAGACGGTGACCTCGCGGCCGGACAGCCGGGCCGCGTCGATCTTCTGCTGGACGTGGTCCACGGCCCGCATGCCGAGCGGGACGGCCGCGGTGGCCGTCAGGGCGCCGAGCACCAGCAGGTCGATCAGCCGGGCGGCGAGCCGCTTGCCGAGTCCGGCGGGGCGGGCGGCGGCCTGCCGGCGCGCGGCGGCCTGGAAGACGTCCTCCACCGGGGGCTTCCACGGCGCCACCGGCTGCTCGTCCCCGCCCCCGGCGAGCCGGTGCACCTGCTGCGCCCAGGACGCCTGTCCGCCGCCGGGCCCGGGGGCCGGCGGGGCGGAGGGGGCGGGCGCGGCCGGTGCGGGGCCCGCCTGCCGGGGAACCGGCGGGGCCGTGCCGACGGGGGCCACCGGACCGCCCGGGACGCCGGGCAGGGCCGGTGACTGCGGGACGCCGGACGCGGGCGACGGCTGCGGGGCACCGGGCAGGGCCGGTGACTGCGGGACGCCGGGCACGGGCTGCGGTTGCGGGGCGCCGGGCAGGGCCGGTGACTGCGGGACGCCGGACGGGGCCGACGGCTGCGGGACGCCGGGCAGGGGCTGCGGCTGCGGGGCGCCGGGCAGGGCCGGTGGCTGCGGGGTCCGGGGCGGCGGTGCCGATCCGGCGCGGTCCGCGGCGGGCTGCCCGGGGCCGGCGCCCGGGTGCGCGGGCGTGCCCGCCGGTCCCCGCGCGCCGGCGCCGGACGGGCCGGTCCCCCGGCCGGACGGGTCCGGCGGCACCGGGCGGAACGTCATCGTGCCGTCGTCGGCGGGGCCGGCGGACGGGCCGGGGATCGGCCGGCGGAAGACGAAGGTGCTCGGGTCCGGGGCACCGGCCTCCTCGGCAGGGGCGGCGGGGCGCGGGGAGTCCGCCGGCACCCTCGGGTCGGCGGGCAAGTCCGGCCGCCCGCCCCACTGGGCGCCCTGCGCGGCCTGCCCGGGCGGCTCCGCCGGGGCGGTCCACGGGCCGCCCTGTCCCGCGGGGCCCTGCCGGGGCAGGCCGCCCGGCAGGGCGGTGTCCGCCGGGTCCTCGTCGAAGAAGTGGGGGCCCGTCTCCTCCACGGCCGGGGCGGCCGGCCGGGCGCCGGGCGGCGGGGTGAGCGGCTCGCCGTCCTTGGGCGCCGGACGGCTGGTGCCGGGCACCCAGGAGGCGCCGTTCCAGTACCGGACGTAGCCGGGGATGGACGGGTCCGGGTAGTAGCCCTCGCGGGGCCTGTCGTCGCCGGGTGCCGGGGTTGGGGCGCTCATGTCCGTCGTCCCGTATCTGCTCGGAGGTGGTAGGGGGGCCACCACATCTATCAGACCCGGGCATCCGGCACCGCCGGTCCGGCCGGACCCACTCCTTTCCGGGCAACGCCGGGTCCGGCGCGCCGGTCCGCGGGCGGGGGAAGCGCCCCGATCCTGTCGCCGGGGCGGAGCGTCCCGGTCCCGGCCCGGCTCGGCTACCGCGCCGACGACCCCTACGCCGTGCGCCTCGCCTTCCACGTCTAACCGGACGCTCTCCCGGGACCTGCTCGTGGGGGGGGTTCCGGCCGTGCGGGGACGGGGACGTGCGGGTCCGGCCGGCCGAGGCGGCGGGGCGCGGCGTGGTGCTGCCGGCGCTGCGTTCACCGGACGGCGACGCGCTCGACCGGCTGCTCGCCCGGTGAGCGCGGGGTCAGAGGACCTTGCCGGGGTTGAGGATGCCCAGCGGGTCGAAGGCGTGCTTGACCGCCCGCTGCATCTCCACCCCGACCGGGCCGATCTCCCGGGCCAGCCACTCCTTCTTCAGCACGCCGACCCCGTGCTCGCCGGTGATGGTGCCGCCCAGTTCCAGGCCGAGGGCCATGATCTCGTCGAAGGACTCGCGGGCCCGGCGGGACTCGTCGGGGTCCTGGGCGTCGAAGCAGACGGTGGGGTGCGTGTTGCCGTCCCCGGCGTGCGCGCAGACGCCGATCGTGAGGCCGTGGCGGGCGGCGATCCGTTCGACGCCGTCCAGCATGGCGCCCAGCCGCGAGCGGGGCACGCACACGTCGTCGATCATCGTCGTGCCCTTGACCGCCTCCAGCGCGGGCAGCGACATCCGCCGGGCCTGGAGCAGCAGTTCGGACTCGGCGGGGTCCTCGGCCGGGACGACCTGCGTGGCGCCGGCGGCCTCGCACAGGGCGCCGACGGCGGCGAGGTCGGCCGTGGGGTCCGGGGTGTCGAAGGCGGCCAGCAGCAGCGCCTCGGTGGTCTCGGGCAGCCCCATGCGGGCGAGGTCGTTGACCGCCTTGACGGTCGTACGGTCCATCAGTTCGAGGAGGGAGGGGACGTGACCGCCCGCCATGATGCGGCAGACGGCGTCGCAGGCGGCCGTCGCGGAGGGGAACTCGGCGGCGAGGACGAGCTGCTGCGGCGGCTTGGGCCGCAGGGCCAGGACGGCCCGGACGATGACGCCGAGGGAGCCCTCGGAGCCGACGAAGAGCCGGGTGAGGTCGTAGCCCGCGACGCCCTTCGCGGTGCGCCGGCCGGTGGACAGCAGGCGGCCGTCGGCGAGCACGACGTCCAGTCCGAGGACGTACTCGGCGGTGACCCCGTACTTGACGCAGCACAGGCCGCCGGAGGCGGTGCCGATGTTGCCGCCGATGGTGCACGTCTCCCAGCTGGAGGGGTCGGGCGGGTAGTACAGGCCGTGCTCGCCGACCGCACGGGAGAGGGCCGCGTTGACCACGCCGGGTTCGACCACGGCGATCCGGTCCACGGGGCTGATCTCCAGGATGCGGTCCATCCTGGTGAGGGAGAGCACGATGCAGCCGTCGGTGGCGTTGGCGCCGCCGGACAGGCCGGTGCGGGCCCCCTGCGGGACGACGGGGACGCGCAGCTCGGTGGCGATGCGCATGACGTGCCGGACCTGCTCCACGGTGCGCGGCAGGACGACGACGGCGGGGCTGCCCGCCGGGCAGAAGCTCGCCATGTCGTGCCCGTAGGAGGTCGTGACGTCCGGATCGGTGAGGACGGCCTCGGGCGGCAGGCCGGCCAGGAGCCGGTCGGTGAGGTTACCCGTGTGCTCGTCGCGCGGTGCTTCGATACGGCTCATGATCACAGCGTGTCACTCGCGGCCATCGGTGTGAACCCCGACCGCGCCGCCCATGGGCCACCCGGATGTGCTCGTCATATTGACGCACAGTAAGCCCCATGGAGAACCGACTGAGCGTGCCGGGTACGTCCCCGGTCCCCGGGCCGCCGCCGCGGCGCCCCCGGCGGGTGCTGCGGCGGGCGCTGGTCTCGGCGCTGGCCGGCGGCGCCGTCGCGGGCGCGGCGCTCACGCTGCTGCCGGGCGGGCCGCAGCGGCCCGCGGCCGGGCCGCCCGCCGCCGCTCCCGGGGCACCGGCGCGGCCCCGGACGCAGGCGCTGACGACGGTGACCTACGGCGTGCCGGCCGCGCTGCCCGGCCTGACCGCGCTCATCGGCCGGCAGGAGGCGCGGGTGCGGGAGCGGCCGCGGGACGCCCGGGCGTGGGCGGTGCTGGGGTCGGCGTACGTGGAGCGGGGGCGCCGGGCGGCCGACGCCGTCGACTATCCGCGGGCCGAGCGGGCGCTGCGGACCTCGCTGGAGGTGCGCGGCACCGGGAACTCCGAGGCGCTGGACGGGCTGACGGCGCTGGCGCTGGCGCGCCGGGACTTCCCGGCGGCGAAGGGGTACGGCGAGCAGGCGCTGAAGGCGGCGCCGAAGCGGTGGCAGGCGTACCCGCCGCTGATCGACGCGTACACCGGGCTCGGCGACTACAAGAACGCCCGGTCCGCCCTGGACAGGCTGCTGGGGCTGCGCACCGGCGCGGCGGACCGGCCGGCCGTGATGGCGCGGGCCGCGGCGGTCTACCGGGACCGGGGCTGGCGCGAGGACGCGGCGGCGCAGCTGACCGACGCGGCGGCGGGCGCCCGTACCCCGGCCGAGCAGGCGGCCTGGCTGGCCGGGACCGGTCAGCTCGGCTGGGAGCGCGGGGACCTGCCGGACGCGCTGGCGCACTTCGAGGCCGCGCTGCGGCTCGATCCCGACCAGCGGGCGGCGGCGGCCGGGCGGGCGCGGACGCTGGCCGCGCTGGGGCGCACCTCGGAGGCGCTGGCCGCGTACCGGGCCGCCGTCGCCGAGCGGCCGAGGCCCGGGGACCTGCTGGAGCTGGGTGAGCTGTACGAGTCGCTGGGGCGGACCTCGCTCGCCGACGAGCAGTACGCGCGGCTGCGGGCGGCGGTGCGGGACTCGGAGGCGGGCGGGGTCGACGAGGAGTTGCTCGTCGGGGTGTTCGAGGCGGACCACGGGGACCCGGTGGAGGCCGTGGAGCGGCTGCGGGAGGAGTACCGCAGGCAGCCGGGGACCGAGGTGGCCGACGCGCTGGGCTGGGCGCTGCACCGCACCGGCGAGGACCAGGAGGCGCTGACCTACGCGTCCGCCGCCACGGACAAGGACAAGGGCGGCGGGGTGCGCAGCGCGCTGTACGCGTTCCACCTGGGCGTGATCGAGGGCGAGCTGGAGCGGTACGGGCCGGCGCGGCGGCACCTCCAGGAGGCGCTGCGGATCAACCCGTACTTCTCGCCGCTGCGGGTGCCGGTGGCGCGGGAGGCGCTGCGGGAGCTGGGCGACGTCCCCGACGAGCCGCCGCCCAGCGAGTAGCTCCGCGCTACAGGTTGCCCCGCTTCTCCTGCTCGCGCTCGATCGCCTCGAACAGGGCCTTGAAGTTGCCCTTGCCGAAGCCCATCGAACCGTGCCGCTCGATGAGCTCGAAGAACACGGTCGGCCGGTCCTGGACCGGCTTGGTGAAGATCTGCAGCAGGTAGCCGTCCTCGTCGCGGTCGGCCAGGATCTTCAGCTCGCGCAGGGTGTCGACCGGCACGCGGGTGTCGCCGACCCACTCGCCGAGGGTGTCGTAGTAGGAGTCCGGGGTGTCGAGGAACTCGACGCCGGCCGCCCGCATGGTGCGCACCGTCTGCACGATGTCGTTGGTGTTCAGCGCGATGTGCTGGACGCCGGGGCCGCCGTAGAACTCCAGGTACTCGTCGATCTGGGACTTCTTCTTGGCGATGGCCGGCTCGTTGAGCGGGAACTTGACCTTGAGGGTGCCGTCCGCGACCACCTTCGACATCAGCGCGCTGTACTCGGTGGCGATGTCGTCGCCCACGAACTCCTTCATGTTCGTGAAGCCCATGACGTTGTTGTAGAACCCGACCCACTCGTCCATCCGGCCGAGCTCGACGTTGCCGACGCAGTGGTCGATCGCCTGGAAGGTGCGCTGGGCGGGCTGGGCCACGAGGGGCTCGGCCGCCGTGTAACCGGGCAGGTAGGGGCCGTTGTACCCGGAGCGGTCGACCAGGGTGTGGCGGGTCTTGCCGTAGGTGGCGATGGCGGCGAGGACGACCGTGCCGTGCTCGTCCTTCACCTCGTACGGCTCGGCGATCGAGCGGGCGCCGTGCTCGACGGCGTAGGCGTGGGCGCGGCGGGCGTCCGGGACCTCGATGGCCAGGTCGACCACGCCGTCCCCGTGCTCGGCGACGTGCTCGGCGAGGAAGTGGCCCCATTCGGTGCTGGGCTTGATCACCGAGGTGAGGACGAAGCGGGCGGAGCCGTTCTCCAGGACGTAGGCGGCGGTCTCGCGGCTGCCGTTCTCCGGCCCGGAGTAGGCGACCACCCGCATGCCGAAGGCGGTGGAGTAGTAGTGCGCCGCCTGCTTGGCGTTGCCCACGGCGAAGACGACGGCGTCCATTCCCTTGACCGGGAAGGGGTCGGCCTGCCGGGCGGTCGCGTCGGGAGTGTGCTGTGTGGTCTGCGTCATAGCCGAAGGGTGGACCCGCTCTGCAAGGTGCGCAATAGTTCGCGAATCCGCTGGGCAATCTGTGCAGCGGTAGGACCGCTTCAGCGGCCTTTCTGTACAGGATGACCATCTCGGGGGGTCCCGTGGCGATCGATCATCTGGACGGCCGGATCATCGTGCTCCTGGCCGAGGAGCCGCGCATCGGCGTGCTGGAGATGTCCCGTCGGCTGGGCGTGGCGCGGGGCACCGTGCAGGCGCGGCTCGACCGGCTTCAGTCGAACGGAGTCATCCGCGGCTTCGGCCCGCAGGTGGACCCGGCGGCGCTGGGCTACCCGGTCACCGCGTTCGCCACGCTCCAGATCCGGCAGGGCCAAGGACCGGACGTGCGGGCGCACTTGACGACCGTGCCGGAGGTGCTGGAGCTGCTGACCACCACCGGCAGCGGAGACATGCTGTGCCGGCTGGTGGCCCGCTCGAACGCCGATCTCCAGCGGGTGATCGACCGGGTCGTCGGTTTTGATGGCATCGTCCGGGCCTCCACGACGATCGTCATGGAGAACCCCGTTCCGCTGCGGATCATCCCGCTGGTGGAGCAGGCGGCCGGCGGCGAGTGAGCCGAGGGGGCGTGCCCCCGGGGTGAGCGCGCCGCGGGGCGCGGACCGGGAAGAGACACGGCCGACCCGACCCGGGGGTGAGCGCGGGTGAACTTCTGGCAGTTCCTGGGCAGCCGCCACCAGCAGCTGCTCGCGGACGCGTACCAGCACGCGAGCGCGGTGTTCCAGTGCATGGTCCTGGCGACCGTCCTCGGGGTGCTCGTCGCGGTCGCGACCTACCGCAGCGCGTGGGCCGGGCAGCTCGCCACGCTGACCACCTCCACCGTCCTCACCGTCCCCTCCCTCGCCCTGATCGGCCTGCTGATCCCGGTCGTCGGGCTGGGGGTGGCGCCGACGGTGATCGCGCTGACCCTGTACGGGCTGCTGCCGATCGTGCGGAACGCCCTCGTGGGCCTGCGCGGGGTGGACCCGGCCCTGGTGGACGCGGCGCGCGGCATCGGCATGTCCCGCCCGATGCGCCTGCTGCGGGTGGAGCTGCCGCTGGCCTGGCCGCCGATCCTGACCGGCATCCGGGTCGCCACCCAGATGCTGATGGGCATCGGGGCCGTCGCCGCCTACGCCTCCGGTCCCGGCCTGGGCAACGAGATCTTCCGCGGACTCGCCTCGCTGGGCAGCAGGAACGCCCTCAACCAGGTGCTGGCGGGCACCCTCGGGATCATCGCCCTGGCCCTCCTGTTCGACGCCGCCTACGTCCTGCTCGGCCGGCTCACCGTGGCGAGGGGGATCCGTGCCTGAGACCTCGGTCGCGGGGGCCGCCATCGAGCTGGAGAACCTGAGCAAGCACTACCCGGGCAGCGCGCAGCCGGCCGTGGACGAGGTCAGCATGGAGATCCGGGCCGGCGAGACGGTGGTCTTCGTCGGGCCGTCGGGGTGCGGGAAGTCCACCACCCTGAAGATGATCAACCGGCTGATCGAGCCGACCGGCGGGCGCATCCGCATCGACGGCGAGGACGTCACCGGCATCGACCCGGTGCGGCTGCGCCGCAGGGTCGGGTACGCCATCCAGTCCTCGGGGCTCTTCCCGCACATGACCGTCGCCCAGAACATCGCCCTCGTGCCCCGGATGACCGGCTGGTCCAGGTCCCGCACCCACGACCGGGTGGAGGAGATGCTCGACCTGGTGGGCCTCGACCCGGGCGAGTTCCGCGACCGCTACCCGCGCCAGCTCTCCGGCGGCCAGCAGCAGCGGGTCGGGGTGGCCCGGGCGCTGGCCGCCGATCCCCCGGTGCTGCTGATGGACGAGCCGTTCGGCGCGGTCGACCCGATCACCCGCGACCACCTCCAGGACGAGCTGATCCGGCTCCAGCGCGAGCTGCGCAAGACGATCGTGTTCGTCACCCACGACTTCGACGAGGCGATCAGGCTGGGCGACCGGATCGCCGTGCTGCGCGAGCGCTCGCACATCGCCCAGTTCGACACCCCCGAGGCGATCCTCACCAACCCGGCCGACGACTTCGTGTCCGGTTTCGTCGGGGCGGGCGCGGCCCTGAAGCGGCTGAACCTGACCCGGGTGCGGGACGCGGAGGTGCGGGACTGGCCGGCGGCGACCGTGGACACCCCGCTCCGGCGGGTCTCCGCCCTGCTGCGGGCCGGCGGCACCGGCGAGATCCTGCTGCTCGACCGGCGCCGCCGCCCCTACAAGTGGCTGCGGCGCGACGACCTGGCGCGGGCCCGCGGCTCCCCGGCCCGCGCCGGGACGCCGGTGCACGGCACGGTGGCCCGGGACGCCACGCTCCGGGACGCGCTGGAGGCGGTGCTGACCGACCACGCGGGCCGGGTGGCCGTGACCGGGCGGCGCGGGGAGTTCATCGGGGTCGTCGACCTGGAGACGCTGGTGGACTCGGTGCACGAACTGCTGGAGGCGGACCGGCTGGAGGCCGCGGAGGCGCGGGCCGAACTGCTGGAGGCGCGCGCCCGGCAGACCCATGCGGAGCAGGAGGGGCACGGAGGGGAGCGGAAGGCGTGAGCACCGGCACCCGGCCCGGGGACGCGCGCGGGGCGACCCGGCCCGGCCCCCGTGACGAGGCCCCGCCGCCGGGGCGGCGCCCGGCCGCGCGGCGCCCCGGCTGGAAACGGCTGACGGTCCTGCCGGCCTTCCTGGTGCTGCTGCTGCTCGCCACCTGGCTCTGGATCGGCCGGACGCACCCGGACCCGATCGCCGCGAACGCGCTGTCCGGCGGGCAGGTCCACAAGGCGCTGTGGCAGCACGTGCGGCTGACGGTGATCTCGACCTTCCTGGTGCTGGTCATCGCCATCCCGCTGGGCATCGTGCTGACCCGGCCGGCGTTCCGCGCGGCCTCCCCGGTGGCGCTGACGATCGCCAACACGGGCCAGGCCACCCCGGCGATCGGCCTCCTCGCCCTGCTGGTCATCTGGCTGGGCACCGGGACCAGGGCGGCGCTGATCGGCATCGTCGTCTACGCCGTCCTGCCCGTCCTCGCCAACACCATCGCCGGGTTGCGGGGCAACGACCCGGCCCTGCTGGAGGCGGCCCGCGGCATCGGCATGTCCCGGCTCGGCGTGCTGACCCGGGTGGAGCTGCCGCTCGCCGTGCCGCTGATCCTCGCGGGCGTGCGCACGGCGCTGGTCCTGAACGTCGGCACGGCCACCCTGGCGACGTTCGGCGGCGGCGGGGGCCTCGGCACGCTGATCACCACGGGCATCACCACCCAGCGGATGCCCGTACTGGTGCTGGGCTCGGTCCTCACGGTCGCCCTCGCCCTGCTGGTCGACTGGCTCGCCTCGCTGGCCGAGGTGCTGCTGCGGCCGCGCGGGCTGACGGAGGGGCCGTGAGACGCCGTGCCGCCGGGCCCGCGGCCCTCCTGCTCGTCCTGGCGTCCGGCTGCGGCCTGACCAGCGGCTCCCCCATGTCCGACGACGTCGCGCCGGGCAGCATCGGACGCGGCCGGCCGCTCGACGGCGCCCACCTGACCGTCACCTCCAAGCAGTTCACCGAGCAGCTCATCCTCGGCGCGATCCTGGGGATCGCCTTCCAGGCGGCCGGGGCGGACGTCGTGGACCGCACCGGCATCCAGGGCTCCGTCGGCTCCCGGGAGGCGGTCCGCAAGGGCGACGCGGACGCCCAGTTCGAGTACACGGGCACCGGCTGGATCACCTACCTCGGCAACAGCGGGCCGATCCCCGACCCGATGCGGCAGTGGCGGGCGGTCCGCGACGCCGACCTGCGCAACGGCCTGACCTGGCTGCCGCCGTCGCGGCTCGACAACACCTACGCGCTCGCCATGAACCGGGCGCACTTCGCGAAGTACCGCACGACGACGCTGTCCGGGGTGGCGGCGCTGTCGAAGCGGGACCCCGGCGCGGTCACGCTCTGCGTGGACGGCGAGTTCGCCAACCGCGCGGACGGGCTGCCCGGCATGGAGAAGGCGTACGGCATGCGCATCCCGGCGGGGAACGTCACGCAGATGGACGCGGGAATCGTCTACACCCAGGTGTCGAAGGGGAGCTGCGCCTACGGGGAGGTGTACACCACCGACGGCCGCATCAGGTCGATGGACCTGGTGGTGATGGCCGACGACCGGAAGTTCTTCCCCAGCTACAACGCCACCCCCGTGATCAACAGCGCGGTCCTGCGGAAGTGGCCGGCCATCGCGGGCGTCCTCGCGCCCGTCACGGCGCGGCTGGACAACACGGTGGCCCGGACCCTGAACGCGAAGGTGGACGTCGACGGCTCGGACCCGCACCAGGTGGCCCTGGACTGGATGCGGCAGGAGGGGTTCGTGAAGTGACTAGCAGCTCGGGACGGTGCCCTTGCCGCTCTCCAGGGCCCGCAGGGAGTCGACCGCGCCGTCCAGCGTGGTCACCGGGACCAGCCGCAGGCCCTTCGGCAGCTCCGCCCGGGCGTCGGAGCACTCCGCCTTCGGGACCAGGAACACCGTGGCCCCGTCCCGGCGCGCGGCCTGCGTCTTCAGGGCGACCCCGCCGACCGCGCCGACCTTGCCCGAGGCGTCGATCGTGCCCGTACCGGCGATGGTGCGGCCGCCCGTGAGGTCGCCGCCGCTGCCGTCGCCGCGCAGCTTGTCGATGATGCCCAGCGTGAACAGCAGGCCCGCGCTGGGCCCGCCCACGTCGGCGAGGCGCAGCGTCACCTTCACCTTGTCGGGGCTCAGGCCCAGGTACTTCAGCGCCGCCTGGGTCGCCGCGTCCTGCGACTGCCGCATCTGCGCCTGGTTGTGCCGCTCGACCTCCTTGACGGTGTCCCCGCTCGGGTAGACCGCGTCGCGGGGCATGACCGCCCGGTCGGTGCGGAACCAGTCGCCGACCACGTCGCCCAGGGAGACCCGGGCGTCCGGCCCGGTCGCCACGATGGTGACCATCCGCAGTTGCCCGCTGGTCTTCCGGGTGGGCGCGCCGGAGACCGTGATCACCGGGGTGCCCTGCTTCTCGCCGAGCACGTTCGCCGTCGGGCCGGGCTGCGCCAGGGAGAACGGCAGCGGCGCGAGCACCGCCGTGGCGAGCAGACCCACGACGGGCAGCGCGCAGACGGCGAGGGCCTGGGGGCGTGTGAGACGTGAGAGCACGGAGTCAATCTAACCCGCCACCGGGGTGATCCCGGGGCGGGGAAGCCGGGCCCGACGGGCGCGGCCGGTCAGCGCAGCGCCTCCGCCACCTCGCGGGCCGCCTCCACCACCCGGGGTCCCACCCGCTCGGGCACGGAGTCCGTCAGCATCACCACGCCCACGCTGCCCTCGACGCCCGTGACCCCGACCAGCGGCGCCGCGGCACCGCTGGCCCCGGCCTCCAGCTCCCCGTGCGTGAGGGTGTACTCGGGGTCCAGGGCCGGCGACCGCCGCGCGGCCAGGATCGCCCGGCCCGCGGCCCCCCGGTCCAGCGGGTGCCGGAACCCGGCCCGGTAGGCCACGTGGTAGTCGGTCCAGGTCGGTTCGACCACGGCGACGGCCAGCGCCTCCGACCCGTCCACCAGGGTCAGGTGCGCCGTCGCGCCTATGTCCTCGGCGAGCGAGCGGAGCGCGGGCAGCGCGGCCTCCCGCACCAGCGGGTGCACCTGCCGGCCGAGCCGCAGGACACCGAGCCCGACCCGGGCACGTCCGCCCAGGTCACGCCGGACGAGCGCGTGTTGTTCCAGGGTGGCGAGCAACCGGTACACCACGGTCCGGTTCACGCCCAGTTTGGTGGACAACTCGGTGACGGTCAGCCCGTGGTCCGTGTCGGCCAGCAGCTTGAGGACGCGTAGTCCCCGGTCGAGCGTCTGAGAGGTCTCCGCGGTCACGACGCCCACTCCTTCGGCGGTGAGGTCGGCGGACCCCCTGAGCGGCGTATGCGTCACCGAGTCCCGTCGGCGACGCGCTTGAGAGGCCGCCGATCGGCAATGCGGCCCGGCAGCTCCGAGCCTTGTCGCTTCACGGCTGCGCTCCGCGGCGGCGCTGCCACGGGGCGTATGCGTAGCCGGACAGTAGCGAAGCCGGTTCGCTGAGCGGAAGCCTTCGTCCAGAATCCGGGCAAGACCAGATCCGGCCTGCCTGCATTCGTCCGGATACGCACATCCACCAGCAAGTGACACGCGCCACTCAAGGGCCCCGAACGGGCCCTCTCACTTCATGCGCGTGGCCCACTCCTGCACCTTGGCGATCCGCTGCCGGAGCTGCCCCGCCGTCGCCTCCGCGCTCGGCGGTCCGCCGCACACCCGCCGCAGCTCGGTGTGGATGACGCCGTGCGGCTTGCCGCTCTGGTGCACGTAGGCGCCGACCATCGTGTTGAGCCGCTTGCGCAGCTCCATCATCTCCTTGTGCGAGACCACCGGCCGCCGCTCGGCGGGCAGCTCCAGCAGGTCCGCCTCGGCGTCCGGCTTCTTCTTGCTGTGCGCGATCTGCCGGGCCTGCCGCTTCTGGAGCAGGAGCTGCACCTGGTCGGGCTCGAGCAGCCCGGGGATGCCCAGGTAGTCCTGCTCCTCCTCGCTGCCGGGGTGGGCCTGCATGCCGAACTCGGCGCCGTCGTACAGCACCCGGTCGAAGACGGCCTCGGACTCCAGCGCCTCGAAGGAGAACTGCTCCTGCTCGCCGGTGTCCTCGTCCTGCTGCTTGTTCGCCTCGTCCATCTCCTTCTCGGACTCGGCGTACGGGTCCTCCTCACCCTCCTTCCGCGGCTTGTCGAGGGCGTGGTCCCGCTCCTTCTCCATCTCGTTGGCGAAGGTCAGCAGGTCGGGCACGGTCGGCAGGAACACGGACGCGGTCTCGCCGCGCCGCCGGGACCGCACGAAGCGCCCGACGGCCTGTGCGAAGAAGAGGGGGGTGGAGATGGTCGTGGCGTACACGCCCACCGCGAGCCGCGGCACGTCGACGCCCTCGGACACCATCCGCACAGCGACCATCCACCGGTCGTCGCCGCCGCTGAAGTCGTCGATCCGCTGCGAGGCGCCGGCGTCGTCCGACAGCACGAGCGTCGCCCTCGCCCCCGTGATCTCCCGGATGAGCTTGGCGTACGCGCGCGCGGAGTCCTGGTCGGAGGCGATGACGAGGGCACCCGCGTCCGGGATGGCCTTGCGGACCTCGGTCAGCCGCCGGTCGGCGGCGCGCAGCACGCTCGGCATCCACTCGCCGCGCGGGTCGAGGGCCGTCCGCCAGGCCTGGCTGACCGCGTCCTTGGTCATCGGCTCGCCGAGCCGGGCGGCGATCTCGTCGCCGGCCTTCGTGCGCCAGCGCATGTTGCCGCTGTAGGAGAGGAAGATGACCGGCCGCACGACGTGGTCGGCGAGGGCGTTGCCGTAGCCGTAGGTGTAGTCGGCGGAGGACCGCCGGATGCCGTCCGCGCCCTCCTCGTACGTCACGAACGGGATGGGGTTGGTGTCGGACCGGAACGGCGTACCGGTCAGCGCCAGCCGCCGCGTGGCCGGTTCGAAGGCCTCCAGGCACGCCTCGCCCCAGGACTTCGAGTCACCGGCGTGGTGGATCTCGTCCAGGATCACGAGGGTCTTGCGCTGCTCCACCCGGTTGCGGTGCAGCATGGGCCGGACGCCGACACCGGCGTACGTGACGGCGACCCCGTCGTACTCCTTGCCGAGCGGGCCCGCGCTGTACTCGGGGTCGAGCTTGATCCCCACCCGCGCGGCCGCCTCGGCCCACTGCTTCTTCAGGTGCTCGGTGGGCGCGACCACCGTCACCTGCTGCACGACGTGGTGGTGCAGCAGCCAGGAGGCCAGCGTCAGCGCGAAGGTCGTCTTGCCGGCGCCGGGCGTGGCGACGGCGAGGAAGTCGCGCGGCTGCTCCTGGATGTACTTCTCCATCGCACCCTGCTGCCAGGCGCGCAGCTTGCTGGCGGTACCCCAGGGGGCCCGGCCCGGGAAGGCGGGCGAGAGGTGGTGCGAGAGAGCGGACGGCGGGGAGGAAGCGGCGGTGGTAGTCACGGTCTCCGTGGATCAAGGTCGGGCGGCAACGTATGACAACCGGGCCACCCTACCGGCGCCGCCGCACGGCCGACGCGCGAACGGGCCCGGGGCACACGCGGGTGGGAGACACGTCACAACCGCCGCGGCCGCCCCGTGCGCACCACCGGCCCGCACTCCCCCCGCACCGGGGAAACCGGTCCCTTCCCCGCTCACGCCCGCAGCCGGCGGGTCACCCAGGAGCCCGCGAGCGCCACGACCGCCATCGGCAGGAAGACGGCGGCGAAGGCGGCGGGGTGGCCGGGCGCGGCGTGCGCGGTGGTGGTGGCCGCCGTGCTGCCGCCGCCGAGGGCCGCGAAGGCCGCGCCGGTGCCCGCGAGGAGGATGACGTTGGACAGGCCGTCGGAGATCTGGAGCGCGGCGGAGTTGCTGCCGGCCTCGCCCGGGGCGGAGAGCTGGAGCAGCAGCACGCTGGTGGAGGAGATCACCAGGCCCATGCCGAAGCAGCCCACGCCCCAGGCGACGGCGACGGTCCACACGGGCACGGAGTGCACGAGCACGCTCGGCGCGGCCAGGATCGCGGCGGCCACCATCACCATGCCCATGGTCATCAGCCGCTCCCGGTGCGGCTCCGCGCCCGGCCGGGACTGCACGAACGAGCCGAGCGCCCACGTCCCGCCGCCGGCCGCCAGCGAGAACCCGGCGAGCGTCGGCGACAGCCCGCGCTGGGTGACGAGCATCAGCGGCACGAAGGACTCGGCGGCGATGAAGGACCCCGCGGCCAGCCCGCGCAGCAGTACGACCGAGGGCAGGCCGCGGGCGGCCCGGCAGGTGCCGCGCGGGAGCAGCCCGAGGACGGCGGGCACGAGCAGCGCGGCACCGGCCAGCCCGGGCAGCAGGGAGAGGGGGCGCAGGTCCTGGGCGGCGTACTGGAGCAGGCCGGCGCCCAGGGAGATGCCGAACGCGAGCCGGATGCGCCGGCGGTCGAAGGAGCCGGCCCCGGCCTTCTCGTCCACCGGGCCCGCCGCTCTGCGCCGTATCTGCGGCAGGGCGAGGGCGAGCGGGAAGACGACGAGGGCCGGGATGCCGAGGAAGACCCAGCGCCAGCCGAGGTGCTCGGTGACGGCGCCGGAGGCGAGCGGGCCGACTATGGAGGGGACGACCCAGCCGGCCGCGAACGACGCCATGATCGCGGGCCGCAGCCGCTCGGGGTAGGCGCGGCCGACGACGACGTACAGGGCCACGATGACCAGTCCGCCGCCCAGCCCCTGCACGGCCCGGCCGAGGATGAACACCCACATGTCCCGCGCGGTCCCGGCGACCACCAGCCCCACCGCGAAGGCGCCGATCCCCGTGGTGAGCGCGCCGAGCGGGCCCCGGCGGTCGGACCACTGCCCGGCGAACACCATGCCGAACAGGCTGGTCGTGAAGTAGCCGGAGAAGGCGAACGCGTACAGCGCCAGCCCGTCGAGCTCCCGCGCGGCGACCGGCATCGCGGTGCCGACGGCGGTGGCCTCGAAGGCGATCAGCACCACGACGGACACGATGCCGACGCTGAGCGCCCGGTACGCCCGGCCGAGCACGCCGTCTTCGGGTGCGGGGTGCGGTTCGAGGACGGCGGGATCACGGGATTCGAGGGCACTCATGCGGTCAGGGTAAGGCCCGCAACCGACATTGACCCCTGTCAGGAGTCCGACCCCCACTCGGCCCTTGGTCGTACGCCGCCCGCCCCGCTTTGTGAACGCGGCATGGCAGTACCGTTGCGGCCGCGCCGCTCCTCTTGAGCCGCTGTCCCGCATGCCCGTACGTTCGTCTCATCAACACGGCCGTGTGCCCGAGTGGTTTAGGGGCTCGCCTGCAAAGCGAGTTACGTGGGTTCGATTCCCGCCACGGCCTCTTATCAGTGACCGGGCGCCTGTCTCTGGGGCGTCGAGCGCCGCCGCGTCCATCGATGCCGCGGCGGCCCCCACGGCCGCAAGGCGACCGCGTGGGCTTCCTTCACGCGACGCCGTTCGCCCGCACCGCGACCAGCAAAGGCCGGTGTGTTTCCCGCCATCCCGTCACCGGCAGCGGCGGCCGCTCCGCGCGGTCGCGTGGCCCGGCATGGTCACTTCGCCGGGCCGTCAGCCTCGGCATATGCCCTGGGCACACGTACGGCGGGTGCTGTCGTCCGCGGCCCCTCGGGCGGCCTCGTGAATCGAACAAATAGAGATGATTGAGTCGGTTATCCGATTTGCTGTGTACCAGTCGCGGACATGCTGCACGATGGTGATCGCGTCCAACTCGGCGACTCAGCTCTGGTGTTCACCCGGGGAGATCAAGTGGGAGCCCAACCGCAGGCTCGACGGCAGGTTCGACAACTCCACAACGCGGTGCCCAAGGCACAGCACATGGTGGTCGGCCGTGAGCTGCGGCGGCTCCGCGAAGCACAGGGGCTCTCGCAGCAGGAAGCGGCCGTTCGACTGGGAGTCTCCAAGTACGTCCTCTGCCGCACCGAGACGGGCGAGACCCCCGGCAAGCAGGACTTCGTACAGAGGGCTCTCCGGGTCTACCGAGCGACCGTCGAGGAAGAGGCGCACCTCCTGGAGGTCCTGGACAACGCCCACCGGCGCCGCTGGTGGCAGGAGCCCGAGTGGCGCGGGGTGGCCAAGCACAAGCTTCACACCCTGGTGACGTTGGAGGAGGGCGCCAAGCTGATCCGGGTGTACGACCGCGACCGGGTGCCCGGGATGCTCCAGACCGCCGAGTACGCCCGCGCCGTGATCCGGAACGGGATGCCGGGAGCACCCGAGGAGGAGACCGAGAAGCGGGTGCTGTTCCGGCTGGAGCGCCAGATGCGATTTCGCGCGTCCCCGCTGGCCGCCCGTTACCTCTGCCTCCTCGACGAGGTGAGCCTCATCCGGGGCTTCGGGTCCAAGGAGATCATGCGGGGCCAGCTCAGGCACCTCGCCGAGCTGGCCGACGACCCGCGTTTCAGCCTGCACATCGTGGAACTGTCGCGCCTGAACACACCGACCGGCATCGGACAGACCATGCTGTTCGACTTCGAGGAGCAGTTGCTCCCCACGGTCCTCTACGAAGAGCGCTTCGAGAGCGGTCTCGTCTGCCAGGAAGCGGACGAGGTGGACCACCGCAGCAAGGCCTTCGACCGCCTCCTGAAGGTCAGCCTGTCGAAGAAGCGCTCGAAGCAGCGGCTTCTCGACCTGCTCGCCAAGCAGTAGCGCTCAGGACGCGGGGACCGTGAGGAGGACGAGTCACCTCTTCACGGCGACGCCCGCGTAGAGGGACGCGTCGGCGTCCGTCACCAGGCTGGGCCCGCTGGCCGGCGCCGGCCGCCAGTGGTGAGCGACGACGAGGCCGGGGTCGACCAGGTCGAGGCGGTCGAAGAAGCGCAGCACCTCGGCGTGGGACCGCACCTGCGCCGGGGTGCCCCGCTGCGTGTAGAGATCCACGATGGCCTGCCAGGATTCCGCGGCGAAGTCACCGGTGCAGTGCGACAGGCTGAGGTACGAACCCGGCGGAAGCTCGTCGAGGAGCCGGTCCACGACCCCGTACGCGTCCTGCTCGTCGGGGACGAAGTGCAGCAGGGCGTGGAGCGTCAGGGCCACGGGCTCGTCGAAGGAGATGCAGCCGTCCTCCTTGACGGCCTCGATGACCGCCTCGGGCTCGGTGACACTGGCTTCCAGGTAGCTCGTCTCGCCCTCGGGAGAGCTGGTGAGAAGCGAATCGGCGTACGCCAGGACGATCGGGTCGGTGTCGACGTAGGCCACCTTGGAGCGCGCGTCCACCGCTTGCACCACCTCGTGGAGGTTGGGCGCGGTGGGGATGCCGGTGCCGATGTCGAGGAACTGCCGGATGCCGCGCTCCGCGGCGAGGAAGTGCACGGCCCGGTGCATGAAGGCGCGGTTTATCCGGGCCGCCGTGACGATGGCGGGGAACTGCCGGATGACGGCCTCGGCGGCCTCACGGTCCACCGCGTAGTTGGTCTTGCCGCCCAGGTAGTAGTCGTACATGCGGGCACTGTGCGGCCGATCTTGGCCTAAATCGGTTGCTCCCTCGTCCGAGAGTCCGGCCTTCTTGCCGACGCCATCCACTTGGACATCCCCCCTCTGTCGTCGTGGTTCTGAGCACCCCTTTTCCGAACTGACCAAGGGATGCGTGCAGTTGCACGCCTCACATGATGGCCTGTCAGTACGGAGCAGTTCCAGAGCCGTCGTGCTTCCTTCGCTGTGATCTTGCCAAGCGAGGCCACCTCGGCGGGCGCGAGGTGGCCGAATCATCACCTCAGGACCGGCCGGCGGTCATCCGGCCGCTCGTCAGGGCGGAGACGAAGGCCGTCATCGCCCGCCGGTCCACCCGGACCACGGGTCCCTGGGAGTCCTTGGAGTCGCGGAAGGCCACCACATGACCTAACTCGGCCAGTTCGACGCAGTCGCCGTTGTGATCGCTGTACGAACTCTTCCTCCAGACGGGCTTCGCGTCGTCACGCCCGATCCGCACGGTGCTGGACTGCTGCTCCATCACGCAACCTCCGCGTTCTGCACTTCCCCGTTACAGGCGTGCAATTGCACGTCTGCCGAACGCTAGGAGTATCACCGCTCGCCGTGGCGGTTATGCCCCGGCGCACAACAGATTTGGGATTCAAGGAGGTGCGCCCGCGCGCAACTGCACGTGATCGCCAACTTCTTTTCATACCGTCACATCAGCCGGAGGGGACCTCACCGGTGCCGGACGGGAACAGAAGAATATGCGTCGGACATATGTTCAATGATCACTGAGAGAGGCCCCGACCTGCGGTGATGCAGCAATTGCCGGTCGTGCCGGGCACCAGAGAACGCGGGTCGCCCTAAACGACTCCCGCGTATCGCAAACGGTGGCGCCATTCGTGCGCCACTCGAAGCGCGGTGGGGCGCACTGGGGGCGCGTTAACCGGCCGAGGGGGCGCGTGGTGCGCACTACTGTCTGAGCAAGCTGATCAGATGATCAGCCGCAGGGCCCTGGCAGCACAGTTTCGCGGCCGTAGCGCCAGGGCCCTGCGCTTACTCCGACCAAAGGAGATACGTCCATGACGTCCTCTCTTGATCGCATGGGCGGCAAGCGCAGCATGCGCACCCGTGCGAAAGAGGCTAGCAGCCACCTCCGAGGCGCCGTCCGCTCGATCCGCCTCACCGACCAATTGGCCGTGCTGACGCAGACGTATGACGTAGTCCGGTCGCTGCAGGAGCCGCCCGCGGCTCCGCTCGACCGCGTCACGGCGGCGCTGAACCTGATCTCTCACGGCTACCGGCTCTACCGGACGCTCAAGGACGGCTAGCGAAGTCCCGGCGGTCTCCTCGGTACGGGGCGGCCGCCGGGCCCCGGCTCGACACGTCCAGGTACACGCGCCCGGCCCGTCACCGCGCTGCGCGCACGCTCAGTCGAACCTCCACTTCGGACCAAGGCCACCTCACATGGACCATGACGAAGGACGCACGACTCCCCGATGGCACATAGGGCAGATCATGGAGCGCGTTCTCCGGTTGGCGCGGATGCCCCGGGACGAAGTCGCCGCCAGTGTGGGCGTATCGCCCCACGTTCTCGGCCGCTACCTCGCGGGCGCGGAGCTGCCCAGCCGCCCCATGCTCGAACGGTTCGCCCGCGCGTGCGGCGCCGACCCGACCGTCCTCCTCATAGTCCGCGAAGACCAGCAAAGACGTACACGCCATTGAGCCCCCGACCGCCCGGGAAGCACCCGGTGGGCCGGCGCCCCGCGGTGGGTGGCCGCGGGGCGCCTTTCGCGGGGTTCAGTCGACATCCTGCCCGTCGTACTTTCCGCCCTTACAGGGGTTGCCCGGCAGGTCGATCCGGGGCGTTCCGCCACCCTCCCTGCACTCGGAAGGAGTGACCGAGGACGGGGCGCCCTGTGCTGTGGCGGCGGCGGCTGTGGCGGCGCCCGTGAGGCCGAGTCCGGCGAAGGCTGCCGTGGCGAGGCCGGCGGCGAGGATCGGTCGGATGCGCATGTGGTTCCCCTTTCACGGATTGCCTCGGTTAGGCACTCATCAGCCTGATCTTCACCCATGTGGGTGGCACGCCATGTACCGCCATTCGGGTGACAGTGCTGTTGAGTGCACGGGGGGGGAACAGCCAGAGCGCGTCGTCAGAGCGGGTTGAGGCGGGCCTTGAGGAGGCAGAACTCGTTGCCCTCGGGGTCGGCGAGCACGTGCCACTGCTCCCCGCCGGTCTGGCCGATGTCGGCCGGGCGCGCGCCGAGCTTCAGGAGGCGCTCCAGCTCGGCGTCCTGGTCGCGGTCGGTGGCGTTGACGTCGATGTGCAGCCGGGCCTTGCCCGGCTCCGGCTCGTCCCGGCGGCTGAGGATGATCGTCGGCTGCGCGCCTCCGAAGCCTTCGCGCGGCCCGATCTCGATGTAGCCGTCCTCGCCGCGGTCGAGCTCCACGAAGTCCAGGACCTCGCACCAGAACCGCGCCAGCACCTCGGGGTCGCGGCAACCGAGCACGAGCTCACTGATACGACATGCCATCGACGAAACCTGCTCTCAGCGTGGGAACGGCGGCGTGGGAACGGCCGGTAAGGGGTTCGCCGCGACCGTACCGGCCGGAGCGGGCGGGCGCGAAGGCTTTTCGCGCCCCGGCACCTACGCGTCGTCCCCCCGGGAGGCGTACGTCACGAAGTCCGCCCAGGCACCCGGCGCCAGCGCGAGCCGGGGCCCGGCGGTGGTCTTCGAGTCACGGACGTACACCGTGGCGGAGGTGGTGGCCACCTCTACGCAGGACTCGCCATTGGTACCGCTGCTGTAGCTGCTTTTGAACCACGCCAGTTCAGAGGTGTGCTTGGCGGCGGACGCCTTGCGCATCATGTCTCTCCCAGCAGTTCTTCGATGAAGGCCAGCGACTCCCGCGGCGGGAGGGCCTGCGCCCGGATCGTTCCATACTGCAGGTCCAGGATGCGGAGCTGCTTGGGGTCCGTGACGGGCCGGCCGTTGTAGAGGCCGTCCGAGCGGCCGGCCGCCTTGCCGTCCGAGAACTTCAGCAGCTCGATCCTGCCGTCGAGCCCGGGATGGGCGTCCGTGTTCGTCGGCATGACCTGAAGCGTGACGTTGCGCAACCGCCCTACCTCCAACAGGCGTTCGAGCTGTCGTTGCCACACCATTGTGCCCCCGACCCTGCGGCGCAGCGGTGCCTCTTCCAGCACAAAGTGGATGGACGGCGCCGGTGTCCGTTCGAAGACCGACCTCCGGGCGACGCGGGCAGCCACCATGCGGTCCACATCGTCCTGCGAGTACGGCGGCTGAGCCGCCTCGATCAGGGCCCGGGCGTGTTCCGGGGTCTGCAGGAGGCCGTGCACGCTGTTGCACTCGTACACCCCGATTTCCACGGCCCTGCTTTCCAGCGCCTTCAGTTCGCGGACCTTCTTCGGGTACCGGACCTTCTCCACGTCCTCCTTCATCGCCGTGAGCAGGCCACCGGCGCCCAGGACCTCGTCGGCCTTGTCCAGGTACTCGGGGCGGGGGATGCGCTGTCCGCTCTCGACCTTGTAGACCAGGTCCTCGCCGTAGCCGATGGCCCGGCCGAATTCGCCGGCCGTCATGCCCGCCGCCTCCCGGCGCAGCCTGAGCTGCCGTCCCACCGTGGTGATGACGGCGACGCCCCACTCGTCGTCCGGGTCCACCTCCCAGCCCCGCTCGCCGGTCTCGTCCTTGAGTGGCTCCACGCCCTCGTCGACCGTCATCGGCAGCCCTCCGTCACCGTGTGTCGCGGCACCATCACGGGCAACGGTAGGGCGGTGCGGCCACGCTGAGTGACCTGAATGCGGAAATGCACCAGGTCGGGTGGGGCTCAGTAGACGCCGCCCGCCTCGTCCCGGAGGAGTTCCGTCCACTGGTGCCAGGTCGCGGGGTCCAGGCTGTCCAGGGTGTGGATCATGGCCGCCACCAGGTGGTCGTAGGCGTGTGTCGCCAGCTCGTGGCCCAGGTGGGCGTCGATGGTGCGCTCGTGGTGGATGAGCCACAGGGTGAAGGCCAGGGTGGAGACGTCCGTGTTGAGGGAGTGGAGCGTGGCGTCCGGCTCGCTGAAGGTGAGGACCCGGCCCGTCCTGCCGTCGACCACCAGGCCGGTCTCCTCCAGCAGGTGGCCCAGGTGGATCAAGTGGTCGCAGTGGGCCGGGAGTTCACCGGTGCGGCCGGGGCGCTCCTGGGCGAAGTACTCGCGCAGCGTCGGCAGGGGCAGGTCGCTGTCGACGGAGAAGAACACCGCCTCCTCCGGCAGTCCCGTCTCGCGCAGGAACCGGCGGGTCGGCTCGTGGGTGAGCGTCCCCGGGAAGTCGACCTCCTCGAAGCGGACCACCCTGCCGTGGCCGAACTCCTGGTCCAGGACGCGCGCGGGGAGGTCCAGGGTGAGTCCGGAGGCCGTGCCGGGGCCGGCGACCAGGGAGAGCGGGCGGATCAGGGCCGCCGCCTTCCAGTACGGCGGGATCCGGCCGTCCGTGCCCTCCTCGAAGAGGGTGAGCAGGCGCCGGGACGCCTCGGTCGCCGTCCCGGGGCCGTACTGGCCCGCCAGGGAGGCGAAACGGCCGCGCAGGCCCGCCAGTTCCTCGGTGACCGCGGCGAAGCGCAGCAGGGTGTGCAGGGAGGGCGCGAAGGGGCGCGGGGCGGCCGGGTCGAAGAGGTAGGCCGTCGTCAGCTCGCCCGTGGCGCCGTCGAGCAGGATCGACTCGCGTTCCAGGCCGGCCGGGGTGAGGAGTTCGCCGATGACCAGGCGGCCGCGCAGCTCCTCCGCGAGGCGCAAGGGGCCGTCGGCGGCGTCGGCGAGCGTGCGCAGGCCGTGCGTGCGCAGCGGGGAGAAGGTCAGCAGGTCGGTTTCGGCGGGCAGTCCGGCGCCCGTGAGGAGGCCGCGCGTCGGCGCGTGGGTGATCAGGCGGTCCAGCTCCGCCTCGGTCAGTGTGATCGCCGGAACCCCGGCATCGGTCGTGCTCATCGCTCCCCCGCGATCGTCCCCGTGCGTGCCGGACGCGCACACCGTCGTACGGCGCCCCCGGGCGGGTTCCCCCACCAGTGGGCACAGTACGCCGCCCCACTGACAACGGCCCGCACCGGGCAAGACGCCGGGCGGCCCGCGCGCGTTGCGCGCCCGCGGGCACCGGCTACGTGAGACGGATCCCGCCGAGCACGACCGCCAGGGCCGCCACGACGAACAGCAGGATCCAGCCGAGCAGCCTGCCCGGGCCGGGCGCGGGTTCGTAGCGGGGCTCGCCGGCCGGCGGGGTGCTCACCGGTCCGTCACCACCGCGGCCTGCGGGCGGATCGGGAGGCGGTTGACCGGGCGGCCGGTGGCCGCGCGGACGGCGGAGGCGATCGCCGCCGGGGACGTCACCACCGGGACCGCGCTGACCGACTTGGCGCCGAAGGGCGCCACCACGTCCCGTTCCTCGACCAGTTTCACGATCCGGACGTCGGGGGCGTCCAGGGCGGTCGGCAGGGCGTACCCGGTCAGGTCCGGGTGCCGGACCAGGCCGCGGGGGGTGCGGAGGTTCTCGGTGAGGGCGATGCCCACGCCCTGGGTGACGCCCGCCTCGATCCGGGCGGCGAGCTGGGCGGGGTTGAGGACCCGGCCGACGTCCTGGGCGACCGCCAGCTCCACCACCCGGACCGAGCCCAGCTCGACGTCGACGTCGACGACCGCGCGGATCGCGCAGAACGCGAGGCCCACGAAGGCGTCGCCCTGCCCGGAGGCGTTCAGCGGCTCGGTGGGGTGCGGGCGGCACTGGGCCGTGGCCCACAGCTCCTTGCCCTCCATCGCCTCGGTGACCGTGGTCGACAGCACGCCGTCGTACGAGGTGATCTTGCCGTCCGTGATCTGGAGCAGCTCCGTCGACATGCCGAACTGGTGGGCGAGCGGCTGGAGGAGCTGGGAGCGGACCATCTTCGCCGCCCGCTCCACCGCGCCGCCCGACACCCAGGTGTGGCGTCCGCGGCAGCCGGCGCCGGCGGACGGCTGGTCGGTGTCGACCGGGGCCACGTGGACCTCGTCGATGCCGAGGGTCTCCTGGACGATCTGCCGGGCCAGCGTGGTGAAGCCCTGGCCGGTCTCCACGGCCGCGCACAGCACGGTCGCGATGCCGTCGTGGACCTTGACCGTGGCCGTCGACACCTCGTCGGCGCCCTCCGCGCCGAGCATGTGGACCATGCCGAGGCCGTAGCCGACGCCCCGGCGCACCGCGCCCGGCTCGCCCGCGCCCTCGGGGCCGCCGGGCAGCAGCCAGTCCTCCTCGGGGGTGTCCTTGGGCAGGGCGGGCAGCGGGAAGTCCCGGACCGCCTGGAGGAGTTCGGCGACCGGCGCGGGGCAGGTCACCGTCTGGCCGATCGGGAGGACGTCGCCCGTGGCCAGGACGTTGCGCAGGCGCAGTTCGGCCGGGTCCAGGCCCAGCTTCCTGGCCAGCTTGTCCATCTGGCCCTCGTAGGCGGCGCACACCTGCATCGCGCCCTCGCCGCGCACGTGCCCGGACGGCGGGTTGTTGGTGCGCACGGCCCAGCCCTCGATGAACGCGTTCGGCACGACGTACGGGCCGCACGCGAAGGAGACGGCGGCGGCCAGGGCCTCGGCCGAGGTGTCGGCGTACGCGCCCGCGTCCAGCAGGATCTGCGCCTCCACCTTCACCAGCCTGCCCTCGGCGTCGGCGTGGTGGCGGTACCGGAGCAGGGTCGGGTGCCGGTGGGCGTGGCCGAGGAAGGACTCCTCGCGGGTGGCGGTGAGTTTCACCGGGCAGCCGGTCCTGAGCGCGAGCAGGCCGAGCGGGAGCTGGAAGCCCTGGTCCTCGCGGTCGGCGGTGGCGCCGGGCACCCCGGTGACGACGATCTTCACCTGTTCGGGGGACAGTCCGTAGCAGGCGGCGGCCGTGTTCCGGTCGGTGTGGGGGTCGGTGGAGGCCAGGTACAGCTCCACCCCGCCGTCGGAGCGCGGCACGGCGAGCCCGGCCTCGGCGCCGATCGGGGCGGGGTCCTGGCGGCCGATGCGGTACAGGCCCTCGACGACGACCTCGCCGGCCGCCTCCGGGTCGCCGTGGTGCAGCGGGATGTGCCGGATCAGGTTGCCGTCGGGGTGGAGCGGCTCGGCCTCGAAGGCGTGTTCCGGGTCGGTGACCGGGTCGAGCACCTCGTACTCGACGATGACGGCGGCGGCGGCCATCCGCGCGGTGTCCGGGTGGTCGGCGGCGACGGCGGCGATGGGCTCACCGTGGTGCCGTACGACCTCGGAGGCGAACACCGGCCGGTCGGGCGTGCCCCGCCCGTGGCGGGGCGTGCCGGGCACGTCCTCGTGGGTGATGACGGCGCGGACGCCGGGCATCTCGCGCGCGTGGGTGGTGTCGATGGAGACGATGCGCGCGTGGGCGTGCGGGGAGCGCAGCACGGCCGCCCACAGCAGGCCCTCGGCCCACAGGTCGGCCGCGTACGGGAAGGTGCCCTCGGTCTTGGCGCGGGCGTCGGCGTGCGGCAGCGAGGCGCCGAGGCCGTGCGGCAACGGGTCGGCCGCGGGGGCGGGTTCCGCCGCGGTGGTCGCGATGCCGGCTTCGTTGCTCACGCCTGGCCTCCGTCCTGGCCGTAGTGCTGGGGCTGCGGTCCCGGCGGCGCGCCGTACGGGTCCGGTGCGGTGGCGTAGGGGTCCGGTGCGGCGGCGTACGGGCCGGGTGCGACGCCGTGACCGCCGTGCTCGTCGGGTACACCGTGCTCGCCGTGGCCACCGTGCACACCGTGCTCGCCGTGGCCGTCGTGCCCGTCGGGGGCGGTCCGCGGGGTGTCGAACACGCCGGGCGTGTCGAACGCCGACGCGTGGACGCCGCCGGAGCCGGGGCCCGCCTGGTGCGGGATGCGCGCCTCGTCCCCGTTTGCGTCGGGTCCGGCGTGGGACGCCTCGCGTTCCGCGACGACCTCCCGGACGGCCTCCAGGACGCCCCGGTAGCCCGAGCACCGGCAGAGGTTGCCGCACAGCGCCTGCCGGGCCTCCAGCTCGGTCGGCGCCGGGTTTCCCTCCAGCAGGTCGTGCACGGTCATCGCCATGCCCGGCACGCAGAAACCGCACTGCACGGCACCGCACCGGGCGAGCGCGCGCTGCACGTCGGAGGGCTGCCCGTCCGCGGCCAGGCCCTCGACCGTCCGTACCTCGCTGCCGGCCGCGGTGACCGCCGGGACCAGGCAGGAGGCGACCAGGCGGCCGTCCACCTGCACGTTGCAGGCACCGCACTCGCCCTGCGAGCAGCCGTCCTTGGCGCCCGCGAGGCCGAGCCGTTCGCGCAGCACGTAGAGCAGGGACTCGCCGATCCAGGCCTCGGTGACCGGGCGGTCGGTGGCGTTGACGCGCAGCGCGTAGGAGGCGAGGGGGTGGTCGTCGTGCAGCGGCGGCGGTACGGCGGCCGGGGCCCCGGCGTCCTCGGCGGCGGCCCGCGGGGCGGACTCGGCCTCGTGGTCCGGCGCGGCTTCCTGGTCCACCGGTGCGTCCTGGGCCGGCGCGGTGGCCTCGGGGCCGGAGGCGTCGTCGTGCCCGGCGGGGTGCGCCGCGGCCGTCGGCTCGGGTTCCCCGGCTCCGTCCCGGGACTCCGTCTCCGGGTCGCCGCCGGAGTGTTCCGCGGCCGGTTCCGCCGGGCCGGCCTCGGGGGTCTCGGCGTGGCCTTCGGCCTCGGTGCCGGGCTCGGGCTCGGCCGGGGCTGCCGGGGCCTGCGGTGCCGCCGGGTGGGCCGGGGCCTGCGGGGTCTGCGGGGTCAGCGCGGACTGCGGGTCAACGGCCGCCGCCGGGGCGCCGGGTGCCGCCTGGGCGGCCGTGTCGGGCGCCGGGGCCGGGTGGGGCGCGTCGGCCGGGGCGGTGGGCTGTTCGTGGCCCGCGGGGGCGTCGGCGGGGCGTTCGGGGGCCTCGGCGAGGTCGTGCGCGTCGGCTTCCGCCGCCGGAAGCGGCACCCCGGGCGTGGCGGCGTCACCGGCGGCGGGACGGCCCGGCCCGGCGTGACCGGCCTCGGCACCGGCCTCGTCCGCGTGAGCCGTCTCGGCGTACTCCGCGTCCGCGTGAGCCGTCTCCGCGTACTCCGCCTCCGCGTACTCCGTCTCGCCGTACTCCGTCTCGACGTACTCCGTCTCGACGTACTCCGTCTCCGCGTGAGCGGCCTCGGGGCCGTCGGCCTCCGGGTGACCGCCCTCGGTACGGGCCGCGTCCGGGTGGCCGTCCTCGGCGTGCCCCGCGTCCGCGTGCGCACCTGCGGCGTGGCCGGCCTCCGCGTGACCGTCGGCCGCATGACCGTTCGTCGGGTGGCCGGCGTCCTCGGGGCCCGGCTGGTCCGGGTAGCCGGTCCCGTGGCCGTATCCGGTCTCCGGGGCGTACGCCTGCGGTGCGAGGGCGCCGCCCGCCGGGTGGGCGCCGGTGTGGTCGGGCAGGGGGGTGTGTCCGGGTGCGGGGGTGTCCGGGCGGGCCTGGGGGTGGCCCCACGCGTGGCCCGCGCCGTCCGTCGCCCAGGGGGCCGGCGCGCCGCCGGGCAGCGTGGCCGGCGGGGTGCCGCCCCACTGCTCGACCAGCGAGGACGTGGTGAACTCGCCCGACTCGTCCGGCAGTTCGCCGCCGGCGACGGGGATGGACCACTGTCCGGTGACGTCGTGCCCCGGCGCGGCCGGTGCCGTGGGCTCCTCGAAGGTCCACTGCTGGGTGGCGCCGGACGGGTACGTGAACCGGTCGTCCGTGCCCGGCGCCCGGTCCTGCGCCGTGTTCGCGTCGGGCCACCCGGCGCCGTCGCCCGGCGCGGGCCAGCCGCCCGCGGCGCCCTCGGCGTGCGTGGCCGTGATCCGCGGCGGCACGTAGCCGTGTCCGGGCGCGGCCAGCGGGCTGTCGCCGGACAGCAGGGCGTCGATGCCGCCCTCGGGGAGTTCGACGAAGGCGGTGGCGCCGTCGTCGTAGTCGCCCTGGGGCAGCGGGTTCCAGCGTCCGCCGCCCTGGGGCGTGCCCTCTCCGTGCTGGTCGTCGGTCACGACAGCGCCCTCCCCAGTGCTCGTCGGGCCAGCGCGGCGACGGTGCGCCGCAGGTGCAGTACGGCGGGCGGAAGCGGGGTCACCGAGCCGTCGGGCTCGGGGACCGGGTCCGGGATGCAGGCCGCGGCGACGTACTCCCCGAAGGCGTGCAGCGCCTCCGGGACGAGGACGCGGTCGTTGTCCCAGTCGATCAGCCCGGCGACCCACTGCTCGGCCTCCAGGGGCCGCAGCGGCATCGGCGCTATGGCCCCGACGGCGCAGCGCACGCCGCGCCGGGCGGGGTCGAGGACGAGGGCCACGGAGGCCAGCGCGCGGCCCGGCCCGGTGCGTCCGGTGGCCTTGAGGAAGACCTGCGGCGCGTGCAGCAGCGGTACGCGCACGTAGCCGATGAGTTCACCGCCGCGCAACATGTCCACGCCGGCCAGCAGGTGCGACACCGGGATCTCCCGGCGGGCCCCGCCCTGGCCCGCGATGATCAGCGTCGCCTCCAGGGCGGCCAGCACCGGCAGCGCGTCCCCGGTGGGGGCGGCCGTGGCGATGTTGCCGCCCAGGGTGCCCGCGTTGCGGATGTGCGGCGGGCCCGCGGCGCGCGCGGCGGCGGCGAGCGCCGGGATGAGGGCCGCGAAGTCGGGGCGGCCCATCCGCGCGTGCGTGAGGCCCGCGCCGAGCAGCGCGTGGCCGTCCTGGTACTGCCAGCCGCGGATCTCGCTGATCCGGCCGAGGCCCACCAGCGCGGCGGGCCTGAGCTGACCGGAGTTGACGGCGGCCATCAGGTCGGTGCCGCCCGCGACGGGGACGGCGGTGGGCACGGCGGCGAGGGCCGCCACCGCCTCGTCCAGCGTCGTGGGCAGCGTGACGGCCTGCGCCGCCTGCGGTGCGTGCGTGGTCAAACCGGCTGCCCCTTCCCGCTGCCCCACCTGGTCCCGCCTGTGCTGCCGTACCGTACGTGCTCACAGGGCGGACGACGCAACTCTGGCACATCTTCGCAAGGCTCGAACGCGGGGGTCCGCTAGGAGGCGTTCGCCCACCTCAGCGGGGGGATGGTCCGGTTTCACACCGCATCACCGGTAGGCGCGGATTGCCACTCTTCGGTGATCCTGCCGGGGTTTCGCCGTTACCTGTTCGGGGGCAGCCCCTCGATCGGGCGGCCGGGCACGCCGGGGCGCCGCTGCCACGGGCGGGGCCCGGCCGGCGGCCGGTAGGCGACGCCGAGCGCGTCCAGACGCCGGTAGTGCGCGGCCATCCGGCGCTCGAAACCGGCGAAGTCCCGTTCCCCGGAGGCGGGCAGCGGGCTCCAGGCCACCTCGGCGAAGGCGGCGAGGCGGGGGAAGGTCTGGTAGTCCACTCGCCCGGCGTCCTCCATCACCTCGGTCCACACGTTGGCCTGGGTGCCCAGTACCCGGCGGGCCTCCTCCTCGGTGAGTCCGGCCGGCACCGGCTCGAACCGGTAGACGTCCTCCAGGGTGCGCACGTAGCCGATCGGCACGGGCTCGTCCTCGCCCGGGTCCTGACGGTGGTCCAGGTACACGTACTGCTCGGGGCACATGACCACGTCGTGGCCGGCCCGCGCGGCGGCGACACCGCCGCCGTAGCCGCGCCAGGAGGAGACGGCCGCGCCCGGGGCTAGCCCGCCCTCCAGGATCTCGTCCCAGCCGATGAGGCGGCGCCCGCGCGCGGAGAGCCAGGTGTCGAAGTGCCCGATGAACCAGGACTGGAGCTCGTCCTCGTCGGTGAGGCCGAGGTCCGCGATCCGCGTCTTGGCGGTCACGGACTCGGTCCACTGCTCCTTGCGGCACTCGTCGCCGCCGACGTGCACGAACCGGGAGAACTCGGCGGCGTCCGCGGGGAACAGCTCCAGGACCTCCTCGAACACGCCCTCGTAGAACCGCAGGGTGGCGTCGGTGGGGGCCAGCACGTTGCCGGAGATGCCCCAGTCGTCCCAGACGGACAGGGCGGCGGTGTCGACGACGTCGGTGTTGCCGAGTTCCGGGTACGCGGCGATGGCGGCCTGCGAGTGGCCCGGCACGTCGATCTCGGGGACGACGGTGATGTGCCGCTCGGCGGCGTAGGCGACGATCTCCCGGATGTCGTCCTGGGTGTAGTAGCCGCCGTGCGGCTTCTCCTCCCACAGCGGCGAGGCGCGGTGGCCGAACCGGGTGCGCGAGCGCCAGGAGGCGACCTCCGTCAGCCTCGGGTACCGCTTGATCTCGATCCGCCAGCCCTGGTCGTCCGTCAGGTGCAGGTGCAGGACGTTGAGTTTGTGCGCGGCCATCAGGTCCAGGTAGCGCAGCACGCCGTCCTTGGGCATGAAGTGCCGGGCGACGTCGAGGAGGAGGCCGCGCCAGCGGAACCGCGGCGCGTCCTCGACGGTCAGGCGCGGCACGCCGAGGGCGGTGCCCGGCCGCACGGGGGCGCGCCGGAAGGCGTCGGGACCGAGCAGCTGGCGCAGGGTCTGCGCGCCCCAGAACACGCCGGCGGGCCCGCCGCCGCTGATCTCCACGCCCCCGTCGGTGCCGGCGCGCAGGCGGTACGCCTCCGGCTCCAGGGTGTCGTCCAGGAGCAGCCGCACCGCGTCGGGGGCGTCCCGCGGCCCCGGGCGCAGCGGCAGCCCCAGGGCGGCGCCGAGGGTGGCGCGCAGCCACCGTTCGGCGCGCTCCGTCCCCGGAGCGGCCCAGAGCGTGGTCTCTCGGCCGAGCGGCACGGCGTCCCGTGCCGGTCCCTCGATGGCGCGCGGCGCCGGAATCAGTTCCACGACCTCAGCCCTTCACCTCGCACGCCGCGTTGCGCGACGTGCAACGTCCTTTGCTTCATGCACAACGGAGCATGACGCATCGAAGGCTAGGCACTGCGCCGGACCCTCACAAGGGGTGGGGAGAAGAGGTCTGGACCAGTTGCGGGTGCGGAAACGCGAAGGTCCCCGGGAACGCGCCCGTCGCGCGTCCCGGGGACCTCACCGCCACCGGACGGATGGGACCTACTTGTCGCCGCCCTTGCCCTTGTCGTCCCCACCGCTGCTCATGGACTCGTAGATCTCCTTGCACATCGGGCAGACGGGGTACTTCTTGGGGTCGCGGCCCGGCACCCACACCTTGCCGCACAGCGCCACGACGGGGGTGCCGTCGAGGGCGCTCGCCATGATCTTGTCCTTCTGGACGTAGTGGGCGAAGCGCTCGTGGTCACCGTCACCGTGGGACACCTGCGGCGTCGGTTCTACGAGGGTCCCCGTACCAGTCCCGCGCTCGGGCTCGAGAGTGCTCATAAAAGCCAGGGTACTGAAGCCCGGCGGCATCAGTTGAGCGACGGGTCGTCCGGGTAGGTGGCGACCATGGCCAGCTCGTTGCGCTGGCGGCGCAGCACCTCGCGCCAGAGTCCCTCCGGCGCGGGCGAGGAGATGTCGCCCGGTTCGGACTCGACGACGTACCAGGCGCCCTCGGCCAGCTCGTCCTCCAGCTGGCCGGGCCCCCAGCCGGCGTAACCGGCGAAGATCCGCAGGCTGCCCACGGCCGCCGCGAGCAGTTCCGGCGGCGCCTCCAGGTCGACCAGGCCGATCGCGCCGTACACCCGCCGCCAGCCGAGGGGGGCGCCGTCCCCGCTCGCGCCGCCCGGGATGACCGCCACGCCGAGCGCCGAGTCCAGGGACACCGGTCCGCCCTGGAAGACCACGCCGGGCTCGCCGGCGAGGGCCGCCCAGTCCTCCAGGATGTCGCCGACGCCCACGGGGGTGGGCCGGTTCAGGACGACACCGAGCGATCCCTCCTCGTCGTGGTCGAGGAGGAGCACCACCGCGCGGTCGAAGTTCGGGTCCGCCAGGGCGGGGGTGGCCACGAGCAGCCGCCCTGTGAGCGAGGACACCTCGGTCATGCCAGACATGATCCCGCATCTTCCCCCGGAGTGGGGACCCAATCGAGGGCGCGGGAGTGAACGCAGCTCAGAGCGCATCGAAGCGGAACGGGCGCACACCCGCGCGCCCGGTGACCCCATGTGCCCGGCGGGGAACCGTTCGTGTTGTGACACGGCCATGACGTCACTGGCGGCCTTGGGCTTACGGGGCGGGGGCAGGAGGCGATTACGCTGTCTTCCCGGCCCCCGCGCACAGTGATCGGCCGGACCCTGACCAACTCATCGGAACGCGAGATTCATGACCGTCAACGACGATGTCCTGCTTGTCCACGGCGGAACCCCGCTGGAGGGCGAGATCCGTGTCCGCGGTGCGAAGAACCTCGTGCCGAAGGCCATGGTCGCCGCCCTGCTGGGCAGCGAGCCGAGCCGACTGCGCAACGTTCCGGACATCCGTGACGTGCGAGTCGTCCGCGGCCTGCTCCAGTTGCACGGGGTGACGGTCCGTCCGGGCGAGGAGCCCGGCGAACTGGTGATGGACCCGACGCGCGTCGAGAGCGCCAACGTCGCCGACATCGATGCCCACGCGGGTTCCAGCCGCATCCCGATCCTCTTCTGCGGCCCGCTGCTGCACCGTCTCGGCCACGCGTTCATCCCCGGTCTGGGCGGCTGCGACATCGGCGGCCGGCCCATCGACTTCCACTTCGACGTGCTGCGCCAGTTCGGCGCGACCATCGAGAAGCGGGCCGACGGGCAGTACCTGGAGGCGCCGCAGCGGCTGCGCGGCACGAAGATCCGGCTGCCGTACCCGTCGGTCGGCGCGACCGAGCAGGTGCTGCTGACGGCCGTGCTGGCCGAGGGCGTCACCGAGCTGTCCAACGCGGCCGTCGAGCCGGAGATCGAGGACCTCATCTGCGTGCTGCAGAAGATGGGCGCGATCATCGCGATGGACACCGACCGGACGATCCGCATCACCGGTGTGGACAAGCTCGGCGGCTACACCCACCGCGCCCTGTCGGACCGCCTGGAGGCCGCTTCCTGGGCGTCCGCCGCGCTGGCGACCAACGGCGACATCTACGTCCGCGGCGCCCAGCAGCGCTCGATGATGACGTTCCTGAACACCTACCGCAAGGTGGGCGGCGCCTTCCAGATCGACGACGAGGGCATCCGGTTCTGGCACCCCGGCGGGCAGCTCAAGTCCATCGCGCTGGAGACGGACGTGCACCCCGGCTTCCAGACCGACTGGCAGCAGCCGCTGGTGGTGGCGCTGACCCAGGCCACGGGCCTGTCCATCATCCACGAGACGGTGTACGAGTCCCGGCTCGGCTTCACCTCCGCGCTGAACCAGATGGGCGCGCACATCCAGCTCTACCGCGAGTGCCTGGGCGGTTCGGACTGCCGTTTCGGCCAGCGCAACTTCCTGCACTCCGCGGTCGTCTCCGGGCCCACCAAGCTCCAGGGCGCCGACCTGGTCATCCCCGACCTGCGCGGCGGCTTCTCGTACCTGATCGCGGCCCTGGCGGCCGAGGGCACCTCCCGCGTCCACGGCATCGAGCTGATCAACCGCGGCTACGAGAACTTCATGGAGAAGCTCGTGGAGCTGGGCGCGAAGGTGGAGCTGCCGGGCAAGGCGCTCGGCTGACCGAGGCCCCCGCGCCGGCCCGGGACCACACCGGTCCCGGCCGGCCCCGGCCGCACAGCACGATGGGGCGGCACCCGGAAGACCGGGTGCCGCCCCATTCGTTCCTGCTCAGGTGATCCCCACGCCGTCCCGTTCGCACGGGGGCGGCGGGGTCACTTGCCCTTGGCCGCTTCCTTGAGCTTGCTGCCCGCGGTGACCTTCACGCTGAAGCCGGCCGGAATGTTGATGGGCTCGCCGGTCTGCGGGTTGCGCGCGGTGCGAGCGGCACGGTGGGTGCGCTCGAAGGTCAGGAAGCCGGGGATGGTGACCTTCTCGTCGCCCTTGGCGACGATCTCGCCGACAGTCTCGGCGAACGCGGCCAGCACGGCGTCGGCGTCCTTGCGGGTCACCTCGGCACGGTCGGCCAGCGCGGCCACCAGCTCACTGCGGTTCATGTTGTTACTCCCGTGTGTTTCTTGCCGTTGGGGTGTGCCTCGCGGCGGAACCGTGCGAGGCACTGCGATGCCGATGCGCTCGCGCCCAGGGACGCATCCTGCCCCTACCTGCGGCGGGAAAGCCAATCCGGCACCGGCAGGAGTCGTGAGAACACCCTGGGGAGTCACACGAAAAGCGCCCGCTCGGCCGTCACCCTAGAGCGCACCGGGCATCCGGTGGTTCCGCGACGCGCCGGGGCGGGGGGCCACCGTGGCGATGCTCACAGTCCCCCGCGCGCATCGGCGGCGCGTGGTCAGGCCGTCGCGCCGGCCGCCTTGGCGGCCTCGCGGACCGCGCCGGCCACGGCGCCCGCGACCTTGTCGTTGAAGACGGACGGGATGATGTAGTTCGGGTTCAGCTCGTCCTCGGTCACCACGTCGGCCAGGGCCTGCGCGGCGGCGAGCATCATCTCGGTGTTCACGGTCCGGGACTGGGCGTCCAGCAGGCCGCGGAAGACGCCCGGGAAGACCAGGACGTTGTTGATCTGGTTGGGGAAGTCGGAGCGGCCGGTGGCCACGACGGCCGCCGTCAGCCGGGCGACCGCCGGGTCGACCTCGGGATCCGGGTTCGCGAGCGCGAACACGATGGCCCCCTCGGCCATGGCGGCCACGTCGCTGCCGTCCAGCACGTTCGGGGCGGAGACGCCGATGAAGACGTCGGCGCCGCGCACGGCCTCCTTCAGGGTGCCGGTGAGGCCCTCGGGGTTGGTGTTGTCGGCGATCCAGCGCAGCGGCGAGTCCGCCGCGGCCTCCACCAGGTCCTCGCGGCCGGCGTGGACGACGCCGTGGATGTCGGCGACGACGGCGTTCTTCACGCCCGCCGCGAGCAGCAGCTTGAGGATGGCCGTGCCGGCCGCGCCGGCGCCGGACATGACGACCCGGATGTTCTCGATCGCCTTGTCCGTCACGCGCAGGGCGTTGGTCAGCGCGGCGAGCACGACGATGGCGGTGCCGTGCTGGTCGTCGTGGAAGACCGGGATGTCCAGGGCCTCGCGCAGCCGGGCCTCGATCTCGAAGCAGCGCGGCGCGGAGATGTCCTCCAGGTTGATGCCGGCGAAGCCGGGGGCGATCGCCTTGACGATCTCCACGATCGCGTCGGTGTCCTGGGTGTCCAGGCAGAGCGGCCAGGCGTCGATGCCGGCGAAACGCTTGAAGAGGGCCGCCTTGCCCTCCATGACGGGCAGCGCGGCCTTGGGGCCGATGTTGCCGAGGCCGAGCACGGCGGAACCGTCCGTCACGACGGCGACCGAGTTGCGCTTGATGGTGAGGCGGCGGGCGTCCTCGGGGTTCTGGGCGATGGCCATGCAGACGCGCGCCACACCCGGCGTGTAGACCATGGAGAGGTCGTCACGGTTGCGGATGGGGTGCTTCGAGGCCATCTCGATCTTGCCACCGAGGTGCATCAGGAACGTACGGTCGGAGACCTTGCCCAGGGTGACGCCCTCGATGCCGCGCAGCTTCTCGACGATCTCGTCGGCGTGCGCGGTGGAGGAGGCCGCGATGGTGACGTCGATGCGGAGCTTCTCGTGGCCGGACGCGGTGACGTCGAGGCCGGTCACCGAGCCTCCGGAGGACTCCACGGCGGTGGTGAGCTGCGAGACGGCGGTTCCGCTCGCGGGCACCTCCAGCCGGATCGTCATCGAGTAGGAGACGCTGGGCGCCGTTGCCATGGCCGACTTCCTCTGCTTTCACCGTGTCGCGAGTTGTGCCGTCCGATCGTCGCACCTACCACTGAGTACGTGGTAGTCGCCCTCGATTGCGGACGTTTTGTTCACGCGAGGTTCGCTGCCGGATTGCTGATTTCGGAAAACTTCTTCCACCATACGAGAATCAGGCGGGTGGGGAAAGAGGGTGGCGGGGCAAAGAAAGAGGCCCACGTCACATCCGTGACGTGGGCCTCCCACGTTGACGACACCGACCCGCCATGCTCGCCTCGCGGCAAGTGGTCGCTCGTGGCGACTAAGGTTGGGCCCGGGGGCTTGGATCGGGCCGGTGCCACGACAAGGCTAACAAACGGATGCCGTACGGCCATTCCCGTGCACCGGGTTTCCCCCGCATCCGGATCACGGCGACCCGGACCTAGTCCCGCAGCAGGTCCGGGACCCCCGCCGCGTCCGGCTCGTCCCGGTCGCCCGACACCACCGTGAGCTGCTGGGTGGCCCGGGTCAGCGCCACGTACAGCACGCGCAGGCCGGCCGGGGACTCGTCGGCGATCTCCGCCGGGGAGACGACGACCGTCGCGTCGTACTCCAGGCCCTTGGCCTCCAGGCTGCCGAGGGCGACGACCCGGTCGCCGAGCCCGGCCAGCCAGCGCCGGGCCTCATCGCGCCGGTTCATCGCCACGACCACGCCGACCGTGCCGTCCACCAGGTGCAGCAGCCGTTCGGCCGCCGCCCGTACGGCCTCCTCCAGGGAGCCCCCGGCGACCGTGAAGCGCGGCTGGACCCCGGTGGACCGGACGGCGGTCGGGGACTCGGAGCCGGGCATGGCGAGCGCGAGCACCTTCGCGGCCAGCTCGGCGATCTCCGCCGGGTTGCGGTAGTTCACGGTGAGCCGGAAGCGGCGCCGGGGCCGGGTGCCGAGGGCCTCGTCACGGGCCTCGGCCGCCTCGTCCGGGTCGGACCAGGAGGACTGCGCCGGGTCCCCGACGACCGTCCAGGTGGCGTGCCGGCCGCGGCGGCCGACCATGCGCCACTGCATCGGCGTGAGGTCCTGCGCCTCGTCCACGATGACGTGCGCGTACTCGGTGCGCTCCTGGGCGAGCCGCTCGGCCCGCTCCCGCTGCGACTCCTCGCGCACCGGCATCAGCTCCTCCAGGCCGGTGAGCTGGTCCAGCGGGTCGAGTTCGCGCTTCCTGCGGGGCCGGGCCGGCGCCCCGAGGATCGCCTGGAGTTCGTCCAGCATGGCGATGTCGTGCACGGAGTGGCCGTCGCGTCTCAGGGAGCGGGCGACCTTGCGGACCTCGCCGGGGTTGAGGATGCGCCGGGCCCAGCGGCCCAGCCGCCGTTCGTCGGCCATGGCGGCGAGCACGGCCGCCGGGGTCAGCTCGGGCCACCAGGCGTCGAGGAAGCCGGTGAAGGAGTCCTCGCCCGTGACGTCCTCGTCGAAGGACGAGCGCAGCTCGGCGGCCAGCTCCGGGTCGGTGTGCCGGGCGCCGCCGCCGGACCTCGCCCACAGCGCGTCCAGCAGCAGCCTGCGGGCGCGCGGGCGGAGCAGGTTGACGGGCGCGGTGCCGCCGAGCGCGGTGCGGCGGACGCGGTCCAGCTCATCGGCCTCCAGTTCGAGGCGGCGCCCGAAGGCGACGACCCGCAGGCGCGTGGGCGGGCCGGCGAAGACCGGCCGGTCGTCGGCGGCGTCGGCGGCGGCGGCGGCGTCCAGGGCGAGCTGCCCCGCGGGCGCGGCCGTGCCCAGTTCCAGGGCGCCCCGGGCGGCCTTGCGCAGCACCTTCAGCATCCGGTGGGAGCCCTTGGCGCGGGCCACGGCCGGGGAGTCGTACAGCGTGGCCTCCGCGCCGTCGACCAGGGAGCCGATCGCGCGGATCGCGACCTGGCCCTCCTCGCCGAGCGAGGGCAGCACGCCCTCGGTGTAGGCGACGAGCAGCGGCGTCGGGGAGACGATCAGGATGCCCCCCGCGTAGCGTCTGCGGTCCTGGTAGAGCAGGTAGGCGGCGCGGTGCAGCGCGACGGCGGTCTTGCCGGTGCCCGGCCCGCCCTCGACGTAGGTGACGGAGGCGGCGGGGGCCCGGATGACCAGGTCCTGTTCGGCCTGGATCGAGGAGACGATGTCCCGCATCGTGTGGCCGCGGGCCCGGCCGAGGGCGGCCATCAGCGCGCCGTCGCCGATGACGGCCAGCTCGCGGCCGTCCAGGCGGGCCGACAGCTCGGGCCGCATCAGGTCGTCCTCGACGCCGAGCACCCGGCGTCCCTTGGACCGGATGACCCGGCGGCGCACCACCCGGCCCGGGTCCACGGGCGTGGCCCGGTAGAACGGCGCGGCGGCGGGCGCGCGCCAGTCGATGACCAGCGGGGAGTAGTCCTCGTCGAGGACGCCGATGCGGCCGATGTGCAGGGTCTCGGCGATGTCGGCGGTGCCGTCGTCCCGCACCGCGCCCTCGGCGGGCTCCACCGCCGTGTACGCGCCGTCGGGCCCCTTCTTGCCGTCCTTGCCGAGGAGCAGGTCGATGCGGCCGAAGAGGAAGTCCTCGAACTCGTTGTTGAGCCGGTTCAGGTGGATGCCGGCGCGGAAGACCTGGGCGTCCCGTTCGGCCAGCGCGCCCGGCGTGCCGACCTGGCCGCGCCGGGCCGCGTCCTGCATCAGGAACTCGGCCTCGTGGATCTTCTCCTCCAGCCGCCGGTACACCCGGTCCAGGTGTTCCTGCTCGACGCTGATCTCTCGGTCACGGACGGAATCGGGTGCGTCCTGTACCGAGCCGACCGCGGACTGCTGAACCTGAGCGGCCACCTGGCCCCCTTCTGACGTGCTGGGCAGCCGTCAACCGTACGCGAAGGGGGGCCGTCAAAGCTACGTGGCCGCCGCTTCGCCGGGGCGCGGGCAGCCGTGCGCACGGCCGCGGCGACCGCGCGGCCAGGGGGCGGAACGGCGCCCGCCCGCGCCGCCGGGACCGCCGGGGGCGTCACGCGCCGATCCGGACCAGTCTGCGGCCCTCGAACGTCACCACCTCGAAGTGGTCGATCTCGTCCGGCCGGAAGGCCGCGGTCCCGCCGATGTACAGCGGCTGCCCCGCGCCCCCGGGCCCGGCGCCCGGCCCGCCGTACCCCCGGCCCGGCACCGACCACGACGCCATGGTCACGCGCTGCCCGTTCCTGGCGACGAGCACCAGGGAGCACTTCAGCGGGCCGGTGACGTTCCGCAGTTCCAGCACCGCCTGGGTGCCCCAGTCCTCGGGCGCCACGGCGACGGTCGCGCTGACCCGGGTCGCCGCGTCCGTGGCGGACCTCCTGTCGGGCATGGTGCCGAACGTCACCCGGGCCGGTGCCGCCGCGGCCCGCGGGTGGGCGCCGGAACCGCCGCTCGTCGCCGCCACCGCGGTCAGCGGGCCGGCGATGATCAGCGCGGCCGCCGCCGCGATCAGCCGTCGGCCGCGCCGGCGCTCGCGGGCGCGCTCCCCGGCGACCTCGGCGAGCAGCTCCGCCACCGGCCGCGGAGTGGGCTCCGCGGACAGCGCGTCACCGATCGCGGGCGTGCCGCCGGAGCCGGGCAGGTCCGCGAGCGCGGCCAGCACCGGTTCCAGCCCGGCCAGTTCGTCCAGTTGCCGGGCGCACCACGCGCAGCCGGCGAGGTGCGCCTCGAAGGCGGTCGCCTCCGCGTCGTCGAGGATCCCGAGGGCGTAGGCGCCGACGCTCTCGTGCGCGCCCGCCTCCGGAGATCCCGGACCGGGGCCCGTGCGCCCGGCCCGGTCCGGACCACCCGGAGCGGATCCCCGCGTCCCTGCGTGCCCGCCGCTCGTCACGCCGTCACCCCCCGCTCCCGCAGTGCCAGCTTCATCGACCGCAGGGCGTAGAAGACCCGGGAACGGACGGTGCCGGCCGGTATGCCCAGCGTCTCGGCCGCCTCGTTGACCGTGCGCCCTTTGAAGTACGTCTCGACGAGCACCTCCCGGTGGGCCGGGGTGAGGTCGTCGAGCGCGTCCGACAGGGTCATCAGCCACAGCGCCTTGTCGATCTCGTCCTCCGCGGGGACGGCCTCCAGCGGCGACGGATCGACCTCCTGCGGCCGGGCCCGGCGGCTGCGGTGGCCGTCGATGACGATGCGGCGCGCGACCGTCACCAGCCAGGGGCGTACCGAACCGGTCGTCCGATCGAGCCGGCCGGCGTTCCTCCAGGCCCGGATGAGGGTTTCCTGCACGACGTCCTCGGCGCGCTGCCGGTCCCCGGCGACCAGGCGCAGGACGTACGCGAGCAGGGGACCCGCGTGTTCCCGGTACAGCGCGCGCACCAGCTCGTCGTCGGGCTCCTCGTCCGGCTCCTCGTCCGGCTCCGGGAGCGGTGCGGACAGGCGGTGCCGGGCCCTCGCTCCACGCCCTTCGGCCACGGCCGCATCCTCGCGCACGCCCACCTCCGGTGTCCGGGGCCTCCCCCAGTCGGTCGCTCGCCCACGGGTACGGACGCGGGGGGCCGGGTGTTCAAGTGGCGGGCGGATTTCTCCGGGCAAGCGCGACGGGCGGGATACGCGCTGTCGCGGACGCGGTCGTGCAGGGCAGGCGCGGTGCCGTGGCCGGTGTCCCGGCCGTCCGGGCGCCGGGGGCGCCCCTCAGGCTCGTGCGAGGGCGGCCCGCCGGCGGTGCCGGGCGACCCGTTCCCGGTTCCCGCACACCTCGCTGGAGCACCAGCGCCGGCGCCGGCCGCGGGAGGCGTCCACGTACACCAGGGGGCAGTCGTCCCCCTCGCACTCCCGTACGGCGGCCCGCGCGGCGGGGTCGGTGAGCAGCTCCACGGCGTCCCGCGCGACGACGGCGAGCAGGGCCGCGCAGCCGGGCGGCCCGGCCAGCGCCCGTACGAGAGCGCCGTCCTCCCCGGGCACGGCGAGCGGGACCGGGGTCGCGGCCCGCGCGATCTCGTTGACCCGGGCGAGCGCACGCCCGTACCCCGGTGCCGGCGCGCCCCGCACGCCCCGCACCAGCACGGCCACGTTCGCCCGCAGTTCCCGGAACCCCGGCAGCCAGGAGCCGTCGGCGTGCGCCAGCGACGTACCGGGCGGCACCAGCCCAGCACCCCCGATCCACGCGCGCAACGCCCCCGGCCCGTCGAGCCGTTCGCCCGGATGCGCGGTGGCTAGCAGGTCCAGGCACACGCGCCCGGCGTCGAACCGGGGCTCGTAGGGGGGTGTGGCGCTGCCGGATGCCATGTGCGAGTCACCGCCTGGGCAGGAAGCGTGCGGGGAGCCGTCGCGTCCCCGCCTCCACAGTGCCCGCCCGGCGGGTGGGCCGGAACCCCTCGTACCGCGGTCCGCCGTACCCGGCCGCCGTCCCGGCACCGGCGGCCGGTCCCCGGCGGACGGCAAGGGCGCCGGCCGGGGCGGTCCGTCTACGCGTCCGGGTCCGCGCGGTCCGGGTCCGTGGCCAGGCGGTAGCCCTCGTCCGCCACGGCCTGGATCAGTTCCGGGGTCCCGAGGGCCGTGCGCAGGTCTGCCACCGCCGTCTCCACCGCGTGTGCGCCGGGGAGGGCGCCGAGCAGACCGGTGTGGGACACCATCCGGCCGGGGTGGTGGGAGAGGGCGCGCAGCAGGGACATGCCGGCCGGCGGGACGGGCCGTAGGGCGCCGTCGACCAGGACGGCGTGGCCGCGGATCTCCAGCCGGTGCCCGGCGACGGACAACGACCCTGCCCGGGCCGGGAGTTCCTGGCACAGGAGCTGGACGAGGGGGCCCAGCCGGAAGCGTTCCGGCTGGACCGTGCGGACCCCGCGCGCCTGGAGCGGCACCGCGGTGACCGGGCCCACACAGGCGGGCAGGACGTCGTGGGCCAGGGCCGACAGCAGCTCGTCCAGCAGGCCGCGGTCCTGCGCGCGCGAGAGGAGGGAGGTCGCGGCGGGAGCGCTGGTGAAGGTGACGGCGTCCAGCCCGCCGGTGACGGCCGCGTCCAGGAGCCGGTCCAGGGGGCCGGGGTCCTCCGGGGGCATCCAGCGGTAGACCGGCACCGGCAGCACCTCCGCCCCGGCGGCGCGCAGCGACTCGACGAAGTCGAGGAGGGGGTCGCCGTGGAGCTGTACGGCGATGCGCGAACCGTCGACGCCCTCCGCCAGGAGGCGGTCGAGCACCTCGGCCATGGCTTCGGAGGAGGGCGACCACTCCTCCGTGAGTCCCGCGGCCCGCAGGGCGCCCTTGACCTTCGGGCCGCGGGCCAGCAGTCGTGCCCCGCGCAGCCGGCCGAGCAGCGGCTCGCCGAGTCCCCAGCCGTCGGCGGCCTCGACCCAGCCGCGGAAGCCGATCGCGGTGGTGGCCACGACGACGTCCGGCCCCCGGTCGACGATCCGCTCGGTGGCGGCGCGCAGTTCCCCGTCGTCGGCGAGCGGCACGATCCGCAGGGCGGGGGCGTGCACGACGTCGGCGCCGCGCCGCTGGAGCAGGGCGCCCAATTCGTCCGCGCGGCGCGCGGCGGTGACGCCCACGGTGAACCCGGCGAGGGGACCGTGCGGGGCTTGCTGCTCTTCCTCGTACATGGGCTCTCCTAGCTGACCGGCACGCCGGCCGGGCTCGTCGACACTGCGTGACGGTGCCGGTCCGGCCGGGTGTCGCCGGTGCCACGCCCGGCACCGGGCCGGGCCCCCGCCTGCGGGACCCGCCCGGCGGAACGGCGAAGGAACGCGACCCGGCCGACCACGGAGCAGACAGCGTAGAAGACGACCACAACGCGCGAACGCGCGGTGCCGGTACCGCTGCCGCTTGCTGGGGCGAGCCGGGGTGAGGTGAGGGTGCGAGACGGGGCGGCGACGTCACCGGGGCGGCCGGAAGGGCCGAACCAGCACGGCCGGAGGCAACAGCCCGATTCAGCGAGCCCCCGAAGAAGCGGGCGCCGACAGCACAGGTCCCCGCGGAGGCGGACGCCGACAGCGCAGGCCACCGGAGAGGCAGACACCGACAGCTCGGGCCACCAAGAAGGCGGGCCGTCTGAGGGGGCGGGGGGTTTTCCGGTCAGGGGTTTCGGTCGGCCCGGGGCGTGGGGCTCATCGCTGCCGCGTCCGAGGGCGGGAGCCACGCGTCGGCCGGCCGTCGCAGCCACCCCCGCGCCGCCGCGATCTCCCGTGCCGCCCCGCGCAGCGCGTCCAGGCCGGGGTGGGCCAGGCCCTTGCGCCACACCAGCGAGACCGGGGACAGCGGTACGGGCGCGACCAGGTGCCTGCTCACCCGCCGGGCCATGGGCGGGAAGTCCACCACGGCGAGCACCGGGTTCCCGGTCCGGTCCATCATCCGCCCGAACTCCTCGTCGCCGACGGCCAGCGGGAGCGGGGCGGCCAGCCGGATGCCGCGCCCGTCGAAGAGCGCGCGGGCCAGATCGGTCCACTCCCGGGTGCGCGGGTTGCCCGCACCGGCGTACACCGTCTCCCCGGCCAGCGCCGCCAGCGGGACCTCCGGCAGGGCGGCCAGCGGGTGTTCCTCGGGGAGTACGACGGTCATCGGCTCGTACCGCACGGGCTGGTGGGCGAGTCCCGCGCGCAGGGCCGGGTCCAGGCCGGCGAACCGGCCGAAGGAGACGTCCAGCCGGCCGGCCAGCAACTCGGCTGCGGCGCCGGTCAGTCCGCTCTCGTAGCGGGCCATCAGCTCGCAGTCCGGAGCGAGTTCACGCGCCCGGCGCAGCACCCGGTGCCCGGTGGCCAGGCCCCGGAAGTTGAGGTCGACCAGGAGCGGGCGGGCCTGCCCCGGGGCGAACGCGGCGAGCAGGTCGTCCAGGGCGCCGAGGGCCCGGCGGGCGTGCGGCAGCAGGCGTTCGCCGTCCGGGGTGAGCGCGACCTGCCGGGTGGTGCGCAGGAAGAGTTCGGCGCCCAGCTCCCGTTCCAGCCTGCGCACGTCCCGGCTGAGCGCCTGCTGGGCGACGTACAGGCGGGCGGCGGCGCGGGTGAAGTGCAGTTCCTCGGCGACGGCCACGAAGGCGCGCAGCAGGCGGGGGTCCGGGTGGGCGGCGGGCATGGCGGCGAATCTACAACTCCGGTGCGTCAATCGGCCGCCACCAGGTGTTGGACCCAGTGATCCACCTGCCGGGACCGTGGACGCATGCCGCAACAGACCACCCAGGACAGCCCGATACGGGACGCAGGCCGCCGGTTCGCGGGGTACCGGCGCATGTTCGGCCTGCCCGGCGCCCGCGCCTTCACCGCGGGCAACCTCCTCGCCCGCCTCCCCATGGGCATGTTCAGCGTGAGCGCCGTCGTGATGATCGCCGGCGCCCGGGGCTCGTACGCCCTCGCCGGCGCGGTCACCGCGACCGGACTCGCGGCGACCGCGCTGGCCGGACCCTGGCTGGCCCGGCTCGTCGACCGGCACGGGCAGGCCGCGGTGGCCCTGCCGGCCACGGTCCTCTCCGCGCTCGGCAGCCTCGCGCTGCTGCTGTGCGTCCGCTACGACGCCCCCGGCTGGACCCTGTTCGCCGCCTACGCCTGCACCGCGGCGACCCCCAACATCGGCGGCTTGTCCCGCGCCCGCTGGGCCCACCTGCTGCGCGACGAGCCCGGCGCGCTGCACACCGCCAACGCGTTCGAGCAGGCGGCGGACGAGCTGTGCTTCATGCTCGGCCCGGTGCTCGCGTCCTTCCTGACCGGCACGTGCTTCCCGGAGGCGGGCACGCTCGCCGGGGCGGTGCTGCTGCTGGCGGGGATGGTGCTGTTCACCGCCCAGCGGGCCACCGAGCCGCCGCCGCGGGCCCGTTCGAAGGCGCCGTCCCCGCTGCGCAGCCCCGGCATCCCGCCGCTGCTGGCCTGCTTCACCGCCACCGGCGCGGTCTTCGGTTCGATGGAGGTCGTCACGATCGCGTACGCCGACGCGCAGGGACACCGCGCGGCGGCGGGCGCGGTGCTCGCCCTCCAGGCGGCCGGCTCGTGCGCGGCGGGGCTGGTGTACGGGGCGCTGCGGCCGGCGGCCCCCCGGCTGCACCGCTGCCTGGCCGCCATGGCGGCGCTGATGACGCTGCCCTGGGCGGCGGCCGGCACGGGCTCGCTCCCGGTCCTGGCCGGTGCGCTGCTGGTCGCGGGCATGGCGACAGCGCCGACCATGGTCACGGCGATGGGCCTGGTGCAGCGGCGTACCCCGGCCGACCGGCTGAACGAGGGGATGAGCCTGATGGTGACCGGCCTGCTCGCCGGCATCGCCTGCGGTTCGGCGACGGGCGGCTGGGCGACGGAGCACCTCTCCCCCGTCACCGCGTTCGCGGTACCGGCCGCGGCGGGCACGTCGGCCCTGCTCCTCAGCCTGGTACCGGTGGCCGCGCGGCGCGTCGCCGCCCGCCGGACACGGCGGGGTGCGGCTCCGCGGCGGTCGGACTCCGCACCCGACTCGATCACCGTGCGTTCCCTTACGGACGGCGACCGGAAGTAAGCGGATTGTTATCAGCGTGACCGATCCCACACGATCGGATGTCGTCTACGACCGGGAACGGTCACGGCGCCCGTCCGGCGTCGTCACACGCCCCACGCACCCCACCGGTCCCCCGGACCCGTAACGACTCCCCGTACCGGGCGCGGGGTTGTCGATCGGTGGCGAAGCTGCTCACCGCCGACGTCGAGCTGCTGCCGCCCCACCTGGTGGAGCGGCGGCGCATCGAGGACGTGGGCGTCTGCCGGCTGACGGCGGCCGGGCTCGCCCACCTCAACCTGCCCGATCCGAGGCTGCTGGGCGAGGAGTGGAAGGACCCGGCGCAGTCATGACGAAGGCCCCGCCGCGGGAGCGGCGGGGCCTTCGCCCACATGGGAAGGAGACTCGGAAGCCTCCTGATCGTGGAGATGGCGGGAATCGAACCCGCGTCCAACGGTGCGGAACCAGGGCTTCTCCGTGCGCAGTCCGCTGTGCTTTTCTCGGCCCCGGCGATCACGCGAACAAGTCGCCGACGGGCCCAGTCACTGTTTGATTTCCCTCTTCACCCCGTGACCGGGATCAAGGTTTAGTTCCCTAGCTGATGCCAGGATCCGGGTCGGGAACAGCCCCGGGCTGACACTTCGCACGTCGCTACTTAGGCAGCGAGGGCGAAGGAATCGCGCTTGGTATTGGCGATTATTTTTTTCGGCCTGTGGTTTACGAGATCATGGCCGCTTTCTCGACACGCTTCCCCTGCTTCGACAGCCGCTGTCGAAACCGATCATCCCCATGTTGTTTTTTCAATCCCTCCGAAGAGGGGGCGCGCACCCTCCGTGGGGTGCAGTGCCATCGTACGTGACCAACGCACGAAGGTGCCAGCGTATTCCCCGGGGGGACGGTCAGGCGTCGCCGCGCTGCTTGCGCCGGACCGCCGCGATCGCCCGGTCCGACTCGCGCCGGTCCTGCTTCTCCCGCAGGGTCTGCCGCTTGTCGTACTCCTTCTTGCCCCGGGCGAGGGCGATCTCCGCCTTGGCCCGGCCGTCCTTGAAGTACAGGGCGAGGGGCACGATCGTGTGACCCGTCTCCTGGGACTTCGTCTCCAGCTTGTCGATCTCCTCGCGGTGCAGGAGCAGCTTGCGCTTGCGGCGCGCGGCGTGGTTGGTCCAGGTGCCCTGGGCGTACTCGGGGATGTGGGCGTTGTGCAGCCACGCCTCGTTGCCGTCGATCTGCACGAAGCCGTCGGTCAGCGAGGCGCGGCCCTGGCGCAGCGACTTCACCTCGGTCCCGGTGAGCACGAGCCCGGCCTCGTAGACGTCGATGATCGCGTAGTCGTGCCGGGCCTTCTTGTTCTGCGCGACGAGCTTGCGCTTGCCGTCCTTGGCCGTCTTCGCGGCCCCTCCGCCCTGCTTGGGCTGGGACTCCTTGGGTACGTACATTCCCTTGCTCATAGTGCCGACCATTTTCGCACCACACAGGGGGTGCGGGGGAAGCGCATTTACGGGGTCACGACGGGCCGCCGAGGCCCGTGAGGACCGTCTCGGCGCGTTGCAGGGCCCGGGAGCCGGCCTCCAGGTCCGGGTTGATGCCGCGGCCGTCGACCGTGCGCCCGGCCGGGGTGCGGTAGTGGCCGACGGTCAGCTCGGCCACCGAGCCGTCGGGCAGTTCCGTCGGCATCTGGACGGAGCCCTTGCCGAAGGTGCGGGAGCCGATCACCACGGCGCGGCCCCGGTCCTGGAGGGCGCCGGTGAGCAGCTCGGCCGCGCTCATGGTGCCGCCGTCGACGAGGACGACCAGGGGCCGGGCGGTGTCGCCGCCCGCGGCGGCGTGCAGGGCGCGCTGGTCGCCGTCGACGTCGTAGGTGGCGACCAGGCCGCCATCCAGGAAGGCGGAGGCGGTCCCCACCGCCTCGGTGACCAGGCCGCCGGAGTTGCCCCGCAGGTCGAGGACGGTGCGCCCGTCGGCCGGGGCGGCGCGCAGGGCCTCGCGGACCGCGCCGGCGGAGCCCTTGGTGAACGCGGAGATCTTCAGGACGGTGGGTCCGCCGGGCAGCCGACGCACGGTCACGGAGTCGGTGGACAGCTCGGCCCGGCGCAGCGTCCGGGTCCACGCGTGGGTGCCGCGCCGCAGGCCAAGGGTGACGCTCGTGCCGGCCGGGGCGTCCTGGGCGTTGCCGCGGAGCAGGGCGATCACCTCGGTGACCGGCCGCCCGTCGACCGGGCGGCCGTCGACGCTGCGCAGCCGGTCGCCAGTGCGGATGCCGGCGTCGGCGGCGGGCGAGCCGGGCTGCACCCGGGTGACCTCGATCCGGCCGTCCGGCCGCCGCCGGGCCCACAGGCCGACGCCGGTGTACCGGCCGTCGAGCGCGTCCCGCAACTCCTCGTACTCGCCCTCGGAGTAGACCGCCGCCCAGCGGTCGCCGCTGCGGCTGACGGCCCGTTCGGCCGCCTCCATGGGGGACTTGCCGTCGGCCGCGGCCTGCGCGGCGGCCCGTTCGACGGCCCGGTGCCGGGCGGCCGCGCCCGCCGGCGCGGCGGCGGTGCCGGGCGCGGGCTCGCCGGGCTCCGGGAGCGAGCCGGTGGCGGCCCCGGTGATCAGCACGCCGGCGAAGACCAATGTCAGGGCGGCCCCGTGGCGGATACGGCGGGGCTGACAGAACGGGTCACGGCCTGACATGGCGGTGAGTCTAGGACAACGCGAAGGGCCGTACGGGCGGATGCGCGTACGGCCCTTCTTGGGATGCGTCACACCTTGAGGTACTTGCGCAGCGCGAAGAACGCCGCGAGCGCCGGCATCAGCACGCTGGTCGCGAGGATCAGCGGCAGCTTGGTCAACACCGCGTCCCAGCCCACGAAGTTGATGAGCGTGAGCTTGTGGGAGAGGTCCATGCCGTGGTCGATGGTGAAGTACCGGCCGACGACGAGGCCCACACAGGCGAGGCCGCCGCCGATGAGCCCGGCGACCGCGGCCTCGGCGATGAACGGCGCCTGGATGTAGAAGCCCGAGGCGCCGACCAGGCGCATGATGCCGGTCTCGCGCCGGCGGCTGAACGCGGAGACGCGCACGGTGTTGACGATCAGCAGGAGGGCGACGATCAGCATCATCGCCATCACGCCGAGCGCGCCGCGGTTCATCAGGTTCAGCAACTGGAAGAGGTTGTCCAGGATGCCCTTCTGGTCCTGCACCGACTGCACGCCGTCGCGGCCGTTGAACGCGGTCGCGATCACCTGGTACTTCTGCGGGTCCTTGAGCTTGATGCGGTACGACTCCTGCATCTGGTCCGGCGTCAGCGACCCGGCCAGCGGGGAGTTGCCGAACTGCTCCTTGTAGTGCTTGTAGGCCTCGTCCTGCGTCTCGTAGGTCACCTTCTCGACGACCTGCATCCCCTTCAGGTCGGAGAGGATCTGCTTCTTCTGGTCCTCGGTGACCGCGCCCTTGGCGCAGTTGACGTCGTTCTCCGCGTCGTGCTTGTTGCACAGGAAGATCGAGACGTTGACCTTGTCGTACCAGTAGCCCTTCATGGTGCTCACCTGGTCGCTCATCAGCAGCGAGCCGCCGAACAGGGCCAGGGACAGGGCGACGGAGACGATGACGGCGAAGGTCATCGTCAGGTTGCGGCGGAGACCGACACCGATCTCGGACAGGACGAACTGGGCGCGCATGGCGGGTTCTTCGGGCCTTTCGGGAACTGGGTGCGGTCAGTGCTGGTAGCCGTAGACGCCGCGGGCCTGGTCGCGGACGAGGCGGCCCTTCTCCAGCTCGATGACACGCTTGCGCATCTGGTCCACGATGTTCTGGTCGTGCGTCGCCATGATGACGGTGGTACCCGTCCGGTTGATGCGGTCGAGCAGTTTCATGATGCCGACGGAGGTCTGCGGGTCGAGGTTGCCGGTGGGCTCGTCGGCGATCAGCAGCTTGGGCCGGTTGACGAACGCGCGGGCGATGGCGACGCGCTGCTGCTCACCGCCGGACAGCTCGCCCGGCCTGCGGTCCTCCTTGCCGCCCAGGCCGACGAGGTCGAGCACCTGCGGCACCGACTTGCGGATCTCGCCGCGGGACTTGCCGATGACCTCCTGCGCGAAGGCCACGTTCTCCGCCACCGTCTTGTTCGGCAGCAGCCGGAAGTCCTGGAACACGGTCCCCAGCTGGCGGCGCATCTGCGGCACCTTCCAGTTGGAGAGACGGGCGAGGTCCTTGCCCAGCACGTGCACCTGCCCGTGGCTGCACCGCTCCTCGCGGAGGACGAGCCGCAGGAAGGTCGACTTCCCGGAGCCGGAGGACCCCACGAGGAAGACGAACTCGCCCTTCTCCACTTCCAGGGAGACATCCCTGAGTGCGGGACGGGTCTGCTTGGGGTAGACCTTGGAGACACTGTCGAATCGGATCACGGATGCACCACGGGTCGCCGGGGGTAGATGAGCGTGACCATACGCGAACCGGGTGCGCGAGCGCAGTCGCAGGCTGAGGTTGGGCAATACTTGTGCGTATTTGTACCGCCCCCTGTCCGCACCCCCTCCGCACGGGCCCCGCGCACGCGCCCGGGGAACCTGGCACAGTGGAAGCTGGAAGGGGCGGGGGACGAGGGGAACGTTCTCGTTCCCCTGAGCGTTGTACGTGTGATGGCCGGTGCAAGGAGGGCGAGCGCATGACGTACGACCGGTTGGTGTGCGCGAACTGTGCGGCGCCCGTGAGCGAGGGCCGGTGCCCGGTGTGCCGTGCCAACCGCGCGCGACTGCAGCAGGAAGGCTTCCTCGGCGGGCTGAACGGGCTGAACCCGATGGCGCTGGTCGCGCTGCTGGCGGTACTGATCACCGCGGTGGCGCTGCTGGCGCACCAGACCGCGTAGGAAGCCGGCGACGAACGTGGTGAGGGCCCGGAGCCACAGGCTCCGGGCCCTTACGTCTGCCCCGCAGGTGCGGCGCGTGAGCGTGGGGCTACGCTCAGGCGGCGGCACCCCGGCCGGCCGCCAGGCGCGGCAGGACGCGGAAGCCGATGCCGCCGGCGATCATCGTCGCGGCGCCCACGAGCAGGAACGCGGTCTGGCCGGCACCGGTCTCGGCGAGCTGCGTGTCGCCGCCCTGGGCCGTGGTGTCGGAGCCGGTGTCGGTCAGCGCCGAGGAGCCCGCGTCCTGCGGCACGTTGTTGTTGCCGCCGTCGGGGATGGTGTTGTTGCCGGTGGTGCCGCCGTCGGCGGTCCCACCGATCCCGCCGGTGCCGCCCGTGTCGCCGGAGTCGCCGCCGGTCACGGTGCCGGTGTTGCCGTTGCCACCCGAGTTGCTGCTGTCGCCCGAGGTGCCATTGCCACCGGAGGTGCCGTTGCCACCCGAGTTGCCGTTGCCGCCGGAGTTGCTGCTGTCACCCGAGGTGCCATTGCCACCGGAGGTGCCGTTGCCACCCGAGGTGCCATTGCCACCGGAGGTGCCGTTGCCACCCGAGTTGCTGCTGTCGCCCGAGTTGCCGTTGCCACCCGAGTTGCTGCCGTCGCCCGAGTTGCCGTTGCCACCCGAGTTGCCGTTGCCACCCGAGTTGCTGCCGTCACCCGAATTGCCGTTACCACCGTTGTTACCGGTCTCACCGTTCGTACCGGTCTCGCCGTTCGCGCCGGTCTCACCGTTCGTACCGGTCTCGCCGTTCGCGCCGGTCTCACCGTTCGTACCGGTCTCACCGTTCGCGCCGGTCTCACCGTTCGTACCGGTCTCACCGTTCGTACCGGTCTCACCGTTCGTACCGGTCTCACCGTTCGCGCCGGTCTCACCGTTCGTACCGGTGCAGACCACGATGTCGCAGCCGCCGTCGCCGCCGTCGCTGCCCTCGGTGCCACCGCCGATGCCGCCCTCGGTGCCGCCGCCGTCCGCTCCGACGCCGCTCACGCCGAGACCGATCGGACCCGCCTGGATGTCCAGGGCGGAAGCCGCGCCGGCCGCTGTCAGCGACGCACCGGCCGCGATCACGGCGCCGGCGGCTATCCGCGCGACCCGGATCCGCGTCTTCTTCGTCATATGGTTGCTACCCCCAGTAGCTGTTCGTCAAAGGGCGTCGCGTGGGGCGTGCCGTGATCGACGGAGGCAGCTGGTGACGAAGCGCGTCAACTCGGTCCCCCGGTTCACATGCGCCCCTCAAACACGCATGCCGCGCCTCACCCTTCCGATTTTTCAAGGGATCGTCAAGGGCGTTGCGCGCGCAATGTCCGACGGGGTGCCGTTTGCGGGGAATCGCCGCCTGTGAGGCTGGCGTGGAAGCCGGACAAAAGACAACTGCCGCTCGGCGAGCGGCAGTTGGCTTGTCGGCAAAGTTACTTCTCCTGCTGCTTGCGCCAGCGAATACCGGCCTCCAGGAACCCGTCGATCTCGCCGTTGAACACGGCCTCCGGGTTGCCGACCTCGTGCTCGGTGCGGAGGTCCTTGACCATCTGGTACGGGTGCAGCACGTAGGAACGCATCTGGTTGCCCCAGGAGTTTCCGCCGTCGCCCTTGAGGGCGTCCATCTTGGCCTGCTCCTCCTGGCGGCGCCGCTCCAGCAGCTTGGCCTGGAGGACGTTCATCGCGGTGGCCTTGTTCTGGATCTGCGACCGCTCGTTCTGGCAGGAGACCACGATGCCGGTGGGCAGGTGGGTGATGCGGACCGCGGAGTCGGTCGTGTTGACGCCCTGGCCGCCGGGGCCCGAGGACCGGTAGACGTCGATGCGCAGCTCGCTCTCGTCGATCTCGACGTGGTCGGACTGCTCGACGACCGGCAGCACCTCGACGCCCGCGAAGGAGGTCTGGCGGCGGCCCTGGTTGTCGAAGGGCGAGATGCGCACCAGGCGGTGCGTGCCCTGCTCGACGGAGAGGGTGCCGTAGGCGTACGGCACCTGCACGGAGAAGGTGGTCGACTTGATGCCGGCCTCTTCGGCGTACGACGTCTCGATGAGCTCCGTCTTGTAGCCGCGCTGCTCGGCCCAGCGCAGGTACATGCGCTGGAGCTTCTCGGCGAAGTCGGCGGCGTCGACGCCACCGGCCTCGGCGCGGATGTTGACGAGCGCCTCCCGGGAGTCGTACTCGCCGGACAGCAGGGTGCGGACCTCCATCTCGTCCAGCGCCTTGCGGACGGCGGTCAGCTCGGACTCGGCCTCGGCACGGGTGTCCGGGTCGTCCTCCTCCTCGGCCATCTCGAAGAGGACCGCGAGGTCGTCGATCCGGCCGCGCAGCCCCTCCGCCTTCCTGACCTCCGCCTGGAGGTGGGAGAGCTTGCTGGTGATCTTCTGTGCCTCGTCCGGGTTGTCCCACAGGGACGGGGCCGCCGCCTGCTCCTCAAGCACGGCGATATTCGCCCTCAACGCATCGAGGTCCAGGACGGCCTCGATCGACTCCATGGTCGAGGAGAGGGACTTCAGCTCTTCGGATACATCGACGACTGCCACGCCTTCCAGCGTAACGGCTGTGGCAAGCGACCTCGGCCGAGCGGTCCCCGCACCGCGGCGGCCCTCCCGGCGCGGCTCAGGGCGCCGACGTGCTGTGGTCGGCCGGCGCCGGCCCGTCGTCCCCGTCGGCCGACGCCCACCAGGCGCCGACGCCCACGGCCGCCGCGACCACCACCCCGGCCACGCCCAGCGTGATCCGGCGCCGCCGCACCGCGGCCCGGTGCCGGGCCGAGCCGGGCCGGGGCGCGCCGGGGGACCGGGGGACGCGGGCGGTCCCGTGCGCCCCGCCCGCCAGCTCGTCCGGCCCCGGCACCCGCATCGACGTGTGGGTGTCCCGGTTGGAGTCCGGCTTGGCGCCGGGCACCAGGGACACCGCGCCGCGCCGCCGTACCGGCTCGCCGTCCTCGGGGGCCGCCGGCGCGGGCTCGGCCGCGCCCTCCTCGGCGGGTCCCGGCTCGTCCACGTCCAGCGGCGGCATCCCGGCCAGCACGGGCAGCTGCTCGCGCAGCCGGGCCGCCAGCTCCGAGGCCCGCAGCCGGGAGGCGGGGGCCTTGGCCAGGCACTGCACCAGGAGCTGCCACAGCTCCTCGGGGATGCCGGGCAGCGGTACGACGGTCTCGGTGACGTGCCGGCGCAGTACCGCGCCGGGGTGTCCGCCGCCGAACGGCGTGAAGCCGGCCAGCAGCTCGTACAGGAGGGTGGCCAGCGCGTAGATGTCCACGGCGGCCCGCGGCGGCAGGCCCTCGACGATCTCCGGGGCCAGGTAGTCAGGCGTCCCGATGATCTTCGTGGCCTTCGTCCGCTTCGGGGAGTCGATCAGCTTGGCGACGCCGAAGTCGGTGAGCAGGGCGGGGTGCGATCCGCCCGGCCCGAGCGGGCCCTGCATGTCGAGCAGGACGTTCTCGGGCTTGACGTCCCGGTGGACCACCCCGGCCGCGTGCGCCGCCGCCAGCGCGTCGGCGACGTCGGCGGCGATCGCCACGGCCGCCTCGGGTGCCATACGGCGTTCCCGCTCCAGCCGGGTGCGCAGGTCGGTGCCGCGCACCAGGTCCATCACCAGGGCCAGGTCGTTGCCGTCCACGACCAGGTCCCGCACGGTGACGATGTGCGGGTGCTCCAGGCCGAGCAGCGCGGTGCGCTCCTGCACGAAGCGGCCGACCAGCTCCTGGTCGGAGGCGAGGTCCTCGCGCAGCAGTTTGACGGCGACGGGGCCGTCCGGTCCCTCGCCCAGCCACACCGTGCCGGCGCTGCCCCGGCCCAGGATCTGGTTCGCGGTGTACCGGCTGCCGATCTTCCGTGCCAAGACTGCTCCTACAGACGCGTGTTGTCGTCAAAACTACGCGTCCGACGAGCCAACCTTCACCGCGGAGCCGGAAATCACCCGGCAGATGTCGACAAATCCCCAAGCCTGTGGTCAGTTCCCGCCGGACGAGCCGCCGAGGTCCTTGATCCAGCCGCCGACCGTGCCGGCCCAGTCGCTGAGCTGGTCCCAGTAGCCCTTGCCGGTGCCGATCCAGTCCTGCAACGGGGTCAACTCCCAGATCAGCCAGCTCGCCACGACCAGGATGACGATCGTGAACAGGCAGCCCTTCAGGCAGCCGAGGCCGGGGATCTTCATCGGGTTGGCGCTGCGCTGCCGCGGCGCCCGGGGCTCGCGCTCGGGCCGCCGCGGCTCGGGCCGGGCCGGCGGGGCGTACTGCTGCGGCTGCGGCGTGGAGTACCGCTGGGGCTGCTGCTGCGGATAGCCGTACCCGGGGGCCTGCTGCGGACGCTGCCGGCCGCGCGGCTGCGGCTGCTGCGGGCGGCCCTGCGGGGCCGGGTGCGGCTGCTGCTGGGGCCGGGGGGCGACCTGCCGCTGGGGGCGGCGGCGCAGCGGGTCCTCGTCCGGGGGCAGGTACTGGACCTGCGTCTGCTCGTTGCGGTCGCGGGCCGCGCGCAACTGGTTCTGCCAGGGGTGCGGCTGCTGCGGTCCGCCGGGGCCGTCCTGGCCCGGCTGCCCGGGCGGGACGGGCGGCAGGACCGCGGTCGGGTCCGCCCCGCCGGTGTGCGGCAGCACGGCGGTGGGGTCGGCGGCGCCGGCCGGGCCGCCGGTGTGCGGCATGACGCTGGTCGCCGCGTTCGGGTCGTACGCCCCCTGCGGCGCGTTCGTCGGCAGCACCTGGGTGGGGTCGGCGGCGCCGGGCTCACCCGGGACGGCGGCCGGGGCCGGGTCGGGCGCGAGCAGCGCGCCGACGCCCTCGGCCGCGGCGATCTGCGCCGCGTTCGCGTGCACGCCGACGCCCTCGGCGACGACGCGCAGCCCGCGCGCGAGGTTCGCCGCGCTGGGCCGCTCCGCGGGGTTCTTGCGCAGGCAGCGTTCCACGACCGTCCACAGCGGTTCGGGCACGGTGGAGGGGCGGCGCGGCTCGGCGCTCAGGTGCTGGTGCAGGACCTCCAGGGCGCTGCCGCCGCCGAACGGCGGGCGCCCGGTGACCAGCTCGTAGAGCAGGATGCCGGCGCCGTAGACGTCGACGGCGGAGGTCTGCGGGCGGCCCTCGGCGGACTCCGGGGCCACGTACGCGGGCGTGCCGACGAACTCGTGGGTGCGGGTCAGGCCCGGGGAGTCGGCGAGGCGGGCGATGCCGAAGTCGGTCAGCATCGGGTGCATCTCGCCGCCCTGCTGGAGGAGCAGCACGTTGGCGGGCTTGAGGTCGCGGTGGACGACGCCGTCGGCGTGGCTCGCGGCGAGCGCGTCGGCGATCTGGGCGGTCATCAGCGCGGCGGCGACCGGGGTGAGCGGGCCGTTCTCGCGCAGGTAGCGGTGCAGGTCGGGACCGTCGACGAGGTCCATGACCAGGGCCAGCAGGTCGCCCTCGACGACCAGGTCGCGGACCCGGACGATGTTCGGGTGGGTGAGCCGGAGCAGGACGGAGCGCTCGCGCAGGAAGCGCATCACGATGTCCGGGTCGTTCGCCAGCTCCTCCTTGAGGACCTTGATCGCGACGGTCTCCCCCGGCTGGCCGGGCACGGCCGCCTCGGCGCCCGCGGTCTCGCGCTGGCGGGCACGCCAGACGGTGCCTGTGGCGCCGCGTCCGAGCGGCTCCTCAAGCAGGTACTTGCTGCCGACTGGCCGCACGTCACGCGCTCCCTGCTGGTTGCTGTCCTGAAGTCGTTCCGCCCCACTGTAGTGCCGTGCTCCGGGGCGGCAGGTACGCGTTCCCGGGCAGGTTCGGGGGGTCTCGACGGAAAGACGCGCGTCCCGGTCGCCCGGTTGCCGGGACCGGACGTGACCGATCTCAACTGATCGTCGGCGGGGTACCGGTCAGGCACTTTTGGGGGCAGAGCCGACCAATCAAGATCACTTCTGTCCGGGTCCCGGGCGCGTCGTCGGCGGCAGGTGCGAGGATGCCTCCAGCGGCCTGCCGGGACGGCTCCGGCGGCCGGTGGCCGACGTGCTCGTGCGGGGTGGGGGGAAGTCCGCGCCCGCGCAGCCCCGCGCAGAAGGGACCGCTGACGCCGATGCAGATCCGGCTGACCGTCGTAGACCCGCTCGGCCCGACCCCGCAGCGGGGCCGCGCCGCGTGCCGCGACGTGCTGGTCACGGCGCCCGCGGGCACGGAGCTGGCCGCGGTCGCGGCGGCGCTGGCCGGGGCGGTCACCGGCGAGACCGGCGCGGGCCGGGAGGCCGGCGGCGCCTCCGTGGTGCTGTACGCGGGTTCCGAGCGGCTCGATCCGCGCCGGTGCACCCTGGGCGAGCCCCCGCTGGTCGACGGCGCCACGCTCTTCCTGGGCGCTCCGGAGGCCCCGGAACCGCACCCCGAACCGGACGGCGCCCCGACCCGGCTGCACGTGGTCGCGGGCCCGGACGCGGGCGGGGTCCACCTGCTGCACGGCGGCCGGATCACCGTCGGCCGCTCCGCCGACGCCGACGTCCCGCTGGACGACCCCGACGTCTCCCGGCTGCACTGCGCGGTCACCGTCGGCGCAGACGGCCGCGTCTCGGTCGCCGACCTCGGCTCCACGAACGGCACCCTGCTGGACGGCACGCGCGTGACCGACCGGCCCGTGCGGTTCCCGGCCGGCGCGCTGCTGAGGATCGGCGAGTCCGGCCTGCGGGTGACGCGGTCCGGCGGGCCCGGGACGCGGATCCGGACGCAGCCGGACGGCGAGGGGTGCGTGCGGGTCGCCGTGGGCGGCGGTCCGGCGGACGCGGACGCCGTCCCGCCGCGGCCGTCCGCGGCCGGCGACCCCGGACAGCACACCCACGACATCCACGGCGCCGACGGCCCGGGCGCCTTCGGCGCGGGTGCGCGGGAGCACCGGCGGGGGCTGTCGCCCGTGGTCCCGGGGCAGCCCGGGGCGCCGGGCGTGGAGCACCGCGGCGCGCGCTCCGACCAGGACACGCACGCCGGGCGCCTCGGCGTGGGCGGCGCGTACGCCGGTGCGCCGGGCAACGAGGACGCGCGGGCGGACGGCCGGATGGGCACCCCGGTCAGGGGGACGGACCTCCCGTGGGACGCCGGCCCCGCGGACGCCGGCACTCCGCAGGGCGGCCCCCAGGGCGCCCGGCGCCGCGGGCTCGGGGCCTGGGCGCGCCGGCTGGCCGGGGGGCGCGGTGAGCAGCCGGCCGCTGCGGCGCCGGACGGCGGCCCGGCCGCCCACGGCGACGGCGCCCCCGTGGCGCAGGCCCCGGGGCAGCCGGATACCTGGCCGGATCCGGCCGCCGTGCTGCTGGCCGCGCTGGGCCCCGGACCCCGGCTGTGGGAGCGCGGGCCGGGCCACCCCGAGGCGCTGACCGTGCGGCTCGGCACGGCCGACCGAAGCGCGCCGGACGGCTCGGGCCTGCTACCGGCGGTGCCGGTGACCGCGGCCCTGCGCGAGGCGGGCGGGCTCGGCCTGGCCGGTCCGCGCCCGCGGCTGTCCGGGCTGGCCCGCGCGGTGCTGGCCCAGCTCGCCGCGCTGCACTCCCCCGACCTGCTGGAGATCGTGCTGATCAGCGCGGACCACACGCGGCCGGTGGCGCAGCGCACGGCCGAGTGGGCGTGGCTGGGCTGGCTCCCGCACGTCCGGCCGGGGCACGGCCAGGACTGCCGCCTGCTGCTGGCCTACGACCGGGAACAGGCGGCGGCCCGCACGGAGGAGCTGCTGCGCCGGCTGGAGGACCACGCGGCGACCGGCCGGACGACGGCCCACCCCGCCGCGGCCCGCGGCACGGACCCGGCGGCGGACGCCGGGACCCGTACCGCGCCGTACGCCCCGGCGCCCGGTGTCCCGCCGCAGGGCGCCGGCCGCCCCGCGCCGTCCGGTGCCCCGGCGCACGGACCGCGCCCCGCGCCCCCGGGCGCCCCGGCCGGCCCGTGGTCCGACGGCGAGGGGGCCGCGCGCCGTCCCTCCTGGGCCAGGGAGGACGTCCCCGCGGCCGGGGCCGGCGGGTTCCCGGGGCCGTACACCGTCGTCGTCGTGGACGGTGATCCGGGCGGCTCGGCGCTGCGGGACGCCCTCGCGCGGCTGGCCGCGGCCGGGCCGCGGGCCGGGATCCACGTGCTGTGCCTCGCCGAGACCGAGCCCGCCTCGCCCGCCTCGCCCGTGGCGCGGACGTACGAGGCCGCGTGCGCGGTGACGCCGACGTTCCGGCACTGCGGTGCGGTGGCCCTGCTCAGCGGGGACGTCGCCGCCGGACTGAAGTTGCTGCGGGTGGCGCCGGGCGGCCCGGCCGGCCCCGGCACGCAGGCCGCCGTCGACGCCGTCTCCGCCGCCTGGGCCGAGCGGTTCGCGCGGGCCCTGGCCCCGCTGCGCCCGGACGGCCCGGCCGGCGAGCCGCAGGCGCGCGTGTCCGTCCCGCTGCCGCGGTCGGCGCGGCTGCTGGACGAGCTGGGGCTGGCCCGGGCCACCCCGGCGTCGCTGATGGCGCGCTGGGCGGACGCCGCCGACGACGCGGAGGCGCTGGGCGGGCGGGCCCGGGCGGTGCTCGGGGCCGGGCCGCGCGGTCCGGTCACCGCCGACCTCGTGGCCGACGGGCCGCACCTGCTGATCGAGGGGCCCGCCGGGAGCGGCCGGACCGAGCTGCTGCGGGCCGTGGTCGCCTCGCTGGCCGCCGCCGAGCGGCCGGACCGGCTGGCCGTGGTGCTGCTCGACGGCCGGGACGGGGTGGGGGCCGGCGCCGGGCGCGGCGAGGGCCTGCGCGTGTGCACGGACATACCGCACGTGACGACGCATCTGATCGCCAACGACCCGGTGCGGATGCGGGAGTTCGCCCAGTCGCTGGCCGCCGAGCTGAAGCGCCGGGCGGAACTGCTGGGCCGGGCGGACTTCGCCGGGTGGCACGCGGGCCGGGAGGTGTCCGGCCGGCTGGTGGCCCGGCGCGCGTCCACCCCGGTCGCGTCCGCCTCTACAGGGGACATAGAGGCGCCGCCCAGTTCCACCCTGCGGCTGCGGCCGGGCGCGGCGGCCCGGCAGCAGGCCGTGACGGCTCCGCCGCTGCCCCGGCTGGTGGTGGTCGTCGACGATCTGGACGCGCTGGTCTCCCCCGCGCTGGGCTCGCCGGGCCGGCCCGCCGCCGGGTCGGTGATACGGGCGCTGGAGGCGGTGGCCCGGGAGGGTGAGCGGCTCGGGGTGCACCTGGTGGCGGCGGCCGGGACCGGCGGCCGTACGGCGGAGTCGGAGCCGGCCCGCCGGGCGGCCCTGCGGGTCGTGCTGGACGCCCCGCAGCCCGGACCGGAGCAGCCGGCGCCGGGCCGGGGGCGGCTGGCGCACGCGGACGGCTGGTCCGTGGCCTTCCAGGGCGGCCGGGTGACCGGGCGCATACCGCGCACCGCGACCCAGCGGCCGACGGTCGTGCCGCTGGACTGGCAGCGCATGGGCGACCCGCCGGCCCGCCGGCCCGTGCGGGAACTGGGCAACGGGCCGACCGACCTGGCCCTGCTGGCGAGCGCGGTGGAGCGGGCCGCGCGTCAGGTGGCGGCGGCGGAGGTGCCGTCCCTCCTCTGAGTGATCCCCCTTCCCACGGCCGCCGGGAACCCGCGCGCATACGACCCCGGTCACGAGCCGGTCACGATGCGCCCGTCGGCACCGCAGGCGCTCTTGCCCGCCCGGAGCGGCCCGGCGTAGACCGGACCGCACTGGACAGAGTTCTTGACGTTCAACGACGTTCAACGGAGAACGACGAACGGGGAAGTGATGCGCAGCAAGAGCGACACGTTCCGCACCCGCAGGGCCGCCGGCACCGCCGCCGCCCTGCTCGCGGGAGCCCTCGCGCTGACCGCCTGCTCCGGCGGCGACGACGACGAGAAGGATGACAACCAGGCGAGCGGCGGGGCCACCGCGCCCACCGTCGCCCTGCCGAAACTGGACGGCGCCCATCTGGAGGTGGCCGCCGTCTGGACCGGCGGCGAGCAGGCCAACTTCAAGAAGGTCCTCGCCGAGTTCGAGAAGCGCACCGGAGCGAAGGTCACCTTCGTGCCCGCGCAGGACCCGATCATCAACTTCCTGGGTTCCAAGGTCGCGGGCGGCCAGCCGCCGGACGTCGCGCTGCTGCCGCAGCCCGGCGCGATCAAGCAGGCCGTGCAGAAGGGCTGGGCCAAGCCGGTCGGGGCGGAGGGCCGGAAGGAGCTGGCGAAGAACTACTCGCAGGGCTGGCAGGACATCGGCAAGGTCGACGGCAAGCAGTACGGCGTCTACTACAAGGCCGCCAACAAGTCGCTGATCTGGTACAACGCCGAGGTCTTCGAGAACGCGGGCGCCCAGGAGCCGAAGACCTGGAAGGACCTGCTGACCGCCTCGCAGGCGGTGTACGACTCCGGGGTCACGCCGTTCTCGGTGGCCGGCGCGGACGGCTGGCCGCTGACCGACTGGTTCGAGAACATCTACCTCTCCCAGGCCGGCCCGGAGAAGTACGACCAGCTCGCCCAGCACAAGATCAAGTGGACCGATCCGACGGTGAAGCAGGCGCTGACCACCCTCGCCGACGTCTGGGGCAAGAAGGACTACCTCGCGGGGGGCCAGAACGGCGCGCTGCAGACGGAGTTCCCGCAGTCGGTCACCCAGACCTTCACCGGTGGCGACCAGCCGAAGTCGGCGATGGTCTACGAGGGCGACTTCGTGCAGGTGAACATCGGTGAGACCAAGGCGAAGGTGGGCACGGACGCGAAGGTGTTCCCGTTCCCGGCCGTCGGCTCGGACGCGCCGGTGGTCTCCGGCGGTGACGCGGCCGTGATCCTGAAGGACTCCAAGGCGGCGCAGGCCCTGATCACGTTCCTCGCCTCGCCGGACGCGGCCACCATCCAGGCGAAGCTCGGCGGTTACCTCTCCCCGAACAAGAACGTGCCGGTCTCGGCGTACCCGAACGCGGTGCAGCAGAAGATCGCCAAGGCGCTGATCGCGGCCGGCGACGACTTCCGCTTCGACATGTCCGACCAGGCGCCGCAGGCCTTCGGCGGAACGCCCGGCAAGGGCGAGTGGAAGGACCTCCAGGACTTCCTGAAGAACCCGAAGGACGTCGCGGGCGCCCAGGCGAAGCTGGAGAAGGACGCGGCGGCGGCCTACGGGAACGGGAGCTGATCCGGCCATGGCGTCGGCAGCGGCGGCCGGGGCCCCACCGGGCCCCGCCGCACCCCGCGGTCGCAGAAGCGTGACCGGCACCCGCAAGGCGGTGGCAGCGCTGTTCCTGCTGCCCGCCCTGGTGCTGCTCGGCGCGCTCGTGGTCTACCCGATCGGGTACTCGGTGGTCCGCAGTCTCTACGACGCCTCCGGCGACTCCTTCGTAGGAGTGGACAACTACCGGACCCTCTTCACCGACGACAGCATCCGCACCGCCCTGAAGAACAACGTCATCTGGGTGGTGTTCGCCCCCACGGTCGCCACCGCGCTCGGCCTGGTCTTCGCCGTGCTGACCGAACGGGTGCGCTGGGGAACGGCGTTCAAGCTGGTCGTCTTCATGCCGATGGCGATCTCGATGCTGGCCGCCGGGATCATCTTCCGGCTGGTGTACGACCAGGACCCGGACAAGGGGGTGGCGAACGCCGTCTGGGTCGGCGTGCACGACACGTTCACGCAGTCGTCGGCGTTCCCGAAGGCCCACCCGGGCCGCCGGTCGCCGCTGGTGGCCGAGGACGGCGGCTTCGTCACCAAGGACGCCGTGCGCGCGGGCCGGCCGGTCGCCCTGCCGCTGGTCGGGGTCGCCCCGGACCAGCTCCCGGACGGGGTGGGCGAGGCCGCCGCCGCCCGGCCGGAGGCCGCCGAGGTCACCGGCACCACCTGGCAGGACTTCACCCGCGGCAAGGGCGTCGGCAGGCTCGGCGCGCCCGATCCGGGCGAGGTCGGCTACGCCGGGATGCGGATCGAGGCGGTGAAGGACGGCAAGGTCGTCGCCTCGGCGAAGGCGGCCGCGGACGGCACGTTCACGCTGCCCGCGGCGGCGGACGGGGCCCGGCTCAGGCTGCCCGCGGCCAACTTCCGGGAGCCGTACAACGGGGTCGAGTGGCTCGGCCCGTCGCTGGTCACCCCGTCGATCATCGGGGCGTACGTGTGGATGTGGGCGGGCTTCGCGATGGTGCTGATCGCGGCCGGCCTCGCGGGCGTGCCCCGGGAACTGCTGGAGGCGGCGCGGGTGGACGGCGCCACCGAGTGGCAGGTGTTCCGCAAGGTCACCGTGCCGCTGCTGGCCCCGGTGCTGGCGGTCGTCGTCGTGACCCTGATGATCAACGTGCTGAAGGTGTTCGACCTGGTGTTCATCATCGCGCCGGGCTCGTCCCAGGACGACGCGAACGTGCTGGCGCTGGAGCTGTACCGCAAGGGCTTCGCGGAGGGCCGGCCGGGCGTCGCGAGCGCGATCTCGGTGTTCCTGCTGCTGCTGGTCATCCCCGTGATGGCCTTCAACATTCGCCGGCTGCGGCGGGAGGTGCGGCGATGACGGCGACCGCCGGAGGCATCCGCAGGACCGAGCCGGCCGGGGCGGTCCGGGCCAGGGAGCCGGTCGGGACCCGGATCGCCGGGAAGCTCGGCGGCGGACTGGTCCGCGTGGTGCTGATCGTCGTCGGCCTGTTCTGGCTGGTCCCGACCATCGGCCTGCTCGTCTCCTCGCTGCGCGCGCCGGAGGACATGAGCGCGAGCGGCTGGTGGACGGTGTTCTCCGAGCCGTCCCAGCTCACCGTGGACAGCTACCGCAAGCTGCTGGAGAACCCGGACATCACCGGCTCGCTGCTGAACACCGTGCTGATCACGGTCCCGGCGACCCTCCTCGTCGTGGTGGTCGGGTCGCTGGCCGCGTACGCGTTCGCGTGGATGGAGTTCCCGGGCCGGGACTGGTGGTTCCTGGGCGTCGTCGGCCTGCTGGTGGTGCCGGTGCAGGTGGCGCTGATCCCGATCGCCGAACTGTTCGGCAGGATCGGGCTTTTCGGCTCGATCCTCGGGGTGGTCCTGTTCCACACCGGCTTCGGCCTGCCGTTCGCGGTGTTCCTGCTGCGGAACTTCTTCGCGGAGATCCCGCGGGAATTGCTGGAGGCCGCCCGGCTGGACGGCGCGGGCGAACTGCGCGTGTTCGCACGGGTCGTGATGCCGCTGGGCGGTCCGGCGATCGCCTCGCTCGGCATCTTCCAGTTCCTGTGGGTGTGGAACGACATGCTGGTCGCCCTGGTGTTCACCAAGTCGGGCACGCAGCCGGTCACCGTCGCACTCCAGACGCAGGTACGGCAGTTCGGCAACAACATCGACGTCCTGGCACCCGGGGCGTTCATCTCCATGGTGATCCCGCTGGCCGTGTTCTTCGCGTTCCAGCGGCAGTTCGTGTCCGGTGTGATGGCGGGAGCCGTCAAGTAACAATGCGACACAGGTGGTTCGGGGGCGGGCCGGAAACGGCCCGCCCCCTCGTCGTGCCGGCGCCGGGTAGCCCGAATGCCGTACGGGCCGTAACCAACTCACTCCACCGGGCGTTGCCGGGCAGAACGCCCGCGCCGACCGACCCATGGATGTCCCTTGCCGAGGTTCAGTGTCATTGTCCCCGCGTACGAGGTCCAGGCGTATCTCCCCCAGTGCCTGGACTCGGTGCTCTCGCAGTCGTACGGCGACCTGGAACTGATCGCCGTGGACGACCGCTCGCCCGACGCCTGCGGCGCGGTCATCGACGAGTACGCGGCCCGGGACCCGCGGGTGAGGGCCGTGCACCTGCCCGAGAACCAGGGCCTCGGCCGGGCCCGGAACGCGGGCATGGCGGAGGCGGCGGGCGACTACCTGCTCTTCCTGGACGGCGACGACACGCTCACCCCGCACGCGCTGCGCTCCGTCGCCGAGCGGCTGGCCGCGACCGGCGACCCGGACGTCCTGGTCTTCGACTACGCGCGCACCCACTGGGACGGCCGCGAGGTCCGCAACCGGCTCGCCGGCCAGCTCACCGAGGAGGGTCCGGCGCCGTTCCGGCTCCAGGACCGGCCCGGACTGCTGCGGGTGCTGATGGTCGCCTGGAACAAGGCGTACCGGCGCGACTTCGTACGGGCCCACGGGTTCGCCTTCCCGCCGGGCTACTACGAGGACACCCCCTGGACCTTCCCGGTGCTGATGACCGCCGGGTCGATCGCCACCCTGGACCGGGTGTGCGTGCACTACCGGCAGCGGCGGCAGGGCAGCATCCTCGGCACCACCAGCCGCAAGCACTTCGACCTGTTCGACCAGTACGACCGGGTGTTCGCGTACGTCGACGGGCGGCCCGGGCTGGACCGCTGGCGGCCGGAGCTGTACCGGCGGATGGTCGACCACTACGCGGTGGTGTTCACCCGGCGGGGCCGGCTCCCGCGCGGCAGCCACGGCGAGTTCCTGCGCCGGGCCCGCGCCCGCTGCCGCCGCCACCGGGTGCCGGGGGTGCGCCTCGGGCCGCGGCACCTCCTCGTCCGCTTCGGGCTGCACCGCACATTCCGGGTGCTGCGGGTGGCCTCGGCCCTGCGCCGGCGCACCCGGAAGGGCGCGGCGGGGCTGTCCCGCGCCCTGCGCGCCGGCGCCCTGCGGCTGCACTACGCGGTCCAGTCCTGGCTGCCGCTGCGCGCGGACCGGGCGGTGTTCACCGCGCGGGAGGGGCTCGGTGATCCGGCCGCGCTGGAGGAGGCGTTCCGGGCGCACGCCCCGCACGTGGCCACGGCGTGGGTCGTCCGGCCCGGGCAGGAGCGGGCGGCGCCGCGGGGGCCGCGCCCGCTGCGGCCCGGCACGGCCGCGTACTGGTCGGCGCTGGCCCGCTCCCGCTACCTGGTCGGCGACACCGGCCCCGGGGGCGGGATCCGCAAGCGGCCGGGCCAGGTCTTCGTGCGGACCCCGGAGGGCACGCCGCTGGGGCACACGGGTCTCGACCTCCAGGAGCGCCCGGCGGTGGCCCGGGACACGGACTTCGCGGAGCTGCTGCGGGACGCCGACCGGTGGGACTACGTCCTGTCCGGCAACCGGCACACCACCCTGACCTGGGAGCGGGCCCACCCGGGCCGCTACACCACGCTGGAGTACGGGCTACCCCGCAACGACGTCCTCCAGCGGGCGACCGCGGCCGACGTGGCCCGGCTGCGGGCCTCGCTGGGCGTCCCGGAGGGCACGGTCGCGGTGCTGTACGCGCCCGCGCACCGCGACCACCGGCGCACCCAGCTCCCGCCGCTCGACCTGGAGCGGATCGCAAGCCGCCTGGGCCCGCGCTTCGTGATCCTGGCCCGCGCCCACGCGCCCGCGCGGGACACCCGGATCATCGACGTCTCCGGCCACCCGGACGCGGCCGCAGCATGTCTCGCCTCGGACGCGCTGCTCACCGACTACGCGCCCGTCCTGTTCGACTACGCGGGCCTGGACCGGCCGATCGTGGTGCACACCGGGGACTGGGCGGTGTTCGAGGCGGCCCGCGGCGCCTACTTCGACCTGCGGGCCTTCCCGCCGGGCGCGGTGGCGCACAGCGAGGACGAGGTGATCGACGTCTTCACCGGCGGGCGCTGGCACGACGCGCGCGCGGCGCGCCTGCGGGCGGCGTTCCGGGAGCGGTTCTGCCCGTGGGACGACGGGCGCGCCGCGGAGCGGGTGGTGCGGCGGGTGGTGCTGGGCGAGACGCAGCCGCCGCCGGTGGTGCCGCTCGCGGACCGCAGCCCCGCGCCGGCGGCCCGCGTCCCCGCCCCGCCGCCCGCACCCGCCCCGCGGGCCACCGTGCCGCAACCTTCCGGCCCCCTTCCCGTCACCGAGAGCCGCTGAACGCCGTTGGTCCCTCCGGGAGTTCCCATGCCCCTCGGCTCGACGCGGCCCACCCCGAGCCGGCCGTCCACCTGGCGTCCGGCGGGGCGGCCCGGCCGCGTCCGCACGACGACAGAGAGAACCACATGCCCCGCTTCAGCATCATCGTCCCCTCCCACGGGGTCGCCGGCCGGCTGTCCCAGGCGCTGGACTCGGTCCTCGGCCAGTCCTTCGGCGACCTCCAGCTGATCCCGGTCTGCGACGCCCCCGACGCCCCGGCCGCCGCGGTGGCCGCCGGGTACGCGGAGCGGGACTCCCGGGTGACCCCGGTCCACTCCCCGCCGGCCGCCGGTCTGAGCGGGGCGCGCAACGCCGGGATGCGGGCGGCGACCGGCGCCTACCTGCTCTTCCTGGACGGCGACGACCTGCTGCTGCCGGGCGCGCTGGCCGCGCTGGACGCCCGGCTGTCGGAGCTCGCCGGCGTGGACGTGCTGTACGCCGAGTACGAGCGCGTCCCCTGGTGGGAGGGCGAGCCGTCGAACCCGGCCGGGCCGCTGCTCGCGAGGGCGCCGCAGGGGGCCTTCGCCCCCGCCGAGCTGCCCGCGCTGACCGGCGTCCGGCTGCCGGTGTGGAGCGCCGCCTACCGCCGCGCCTTCACCGCCGAGCACGAACTCGTCTTCCCGGAGGGCCACTTCACCGACCTCAGCTGGGGCGGGCTGGCCGGTGTCGCCGCCGGGCGGATCGGGGTGCTGCGCCGGGCCGTCGTACGGCACCGGCCGCGCCGCCAGGGCAGCCGGCTCCACCTGCCCGGGCCGCACCAACACGATCTGCTGGACCAGGTGGAGCGGGTGCTGACCCGGGCGGCCGAGCGGGAGCTGCCGGCCGAGCGGACCGGCCCGCTGTTCGACGAGCTGTTCGCCGTGGTGCTGCGGACGGCGTCGCGCCCGGAGCGGCTGGCCGCCGGGCACCGGGCGTTCTTCCGCCGCGCGGCGCGCCTGTACCGCAGGCACCGGCCGGCCGGGCACCGGATGCCGGGCGGCAGCCTGGGCGCGCAGCACCGGCTGCTGGCGGCGGGCGCGTACACCGCCTTCCGCTCCCTGCGGGGCGTCAACCGGGCGGCCGACGGCGCGGTGCGGCGGCTGCCCCGGCCGCGCATGCTGCGCACCCGGCTGCGGTACGCCCGCGACCTGCGCCGCCCGCTCGACGCGCACCTCGCCGTGTACTGCGCCTACTGGGGCCGCGGTTACGCCTGCAACCCGGCCGCGATCCACGCCAGGGCCCGCGAACTGGCCCCGCACATCCGCTCGGTGTTCCTCGTCGAGGCGGGCCGGGAGCACACCGTGCCGCGGGACGTCGAGTACGCGGTGATCGGCTCCCGCCGCTACTGGGAGGTGCTGTCCCGCGCCAAGTACCTGATCAACAACGCGAACTTCGCGGAGGGCGTCGTCAAGCGGCCCGGCAGCGTGCACCTGCAGACCCAGCACGGCACCCCGCTGAAGACGATGGGCGTGGACCAGTCGACGTACCCGGTGGTGGCGGCGCAGTCGGGCAGTTTCACCAGGCTGCTGGGCCGGGTCGACCGCTGGGACTTCAACCTCTCCGCCAACCGCCACTCCACGCAGATGTGGGAGCGCGCCTTCCCCGGCTCCTACGAGCACCTGGAGTACGGCTATCCGCGCAACGACGTGTACTACACGGCGACCGCCCGCGACGTGGCCCGGATCCGGCGCGAACTGGGCGTCCCCGAGGGCAGGACGGCCGTGCTGTACGCGCCGACCCACCGCGACCACCACACCGGTTTCGAGTCCGGCCTGGACCTGGAGGCGTTCTGCGCGGCGGCCGGCGAGGACGTCGTCGTGCTGCTGCGCGCCCACTACTTCTACGACCGGGGCCGCTCCCTGGACTCGGGCCGGATCATCGACGTGACCGCGCACCGCTCCGCCGAGGACGTGTGCCTGGCCGCGGACGCGCTGGTCACCGACTACTCGTCCATCATGTTCGACTACGCCAACCTCGACCGGCCGATCGTCGTGTACGCCGACGACTGGGAGGTCTACCGGGAGACCCGGGGCGTCTACTTCGACCTGCCGGCCGAGCCGCCCGGCCCGGTCGCCCGGACCCCCGAGGAGCTGGCCGCCGTCTTCCGCGACGGCTCCTGGGCGGGGCCGGGGTCCGCCGCGCTGCGGGCCGCGTTCCGGGAGCGGTTCTGCCAGTTCGACGACGGGCGGGCCGCCGAGCGGGTGGTGCGGCGGGTGCTGCTCGGCGAACCGCCGGAGGCGATCCCGCCCGTGATCCCGCTCGCGGAGCGCATCCCCGCCCCCGCCGCCGCGACCCTCGTGAGGAGCTGACCCGCCGTGCCCCGCTTCAGTCTGATCGTGCCCTGCTTCAAGGTGCAGGCCTTCCTGCGCGAGTGCCTGGACTCGGTGCTCGGGCAGTCCTTCGGCGACTTCGAGCTGATCGCCGTGGACGACCGCTCCCCGGACGGCTGCGGCGCGATCCTGGACGAGTACGCCGCCCGCGACCCGCGCGTGAAGGTGCTGCACCTGCCGGAGAACGTGGGCCTCGGCCGGGCGCGCAACGCGGGCCTGCCCGAGGCCACCGGCGACTACCTGTTCTTCCTGGACAGCGACGACACCCTCACCCCGGGCGCGCTGCGGGCCGTCGCCGACCGGCTCGCGGAGGCCGACGACCCGGACGTGCTCGTCTTCGACTACGCGCGCACGTACTGGTGGGGCGGCACCCGGCGCAACGTGCTCGCGGACGTGCTCGCGCGCGAGGGCACGTTCAGCGCGTCGGAGTACCCGCGGATCCTGGACCTGCTGATGGTCGTCTGGAACAAGGTGTACCGGCGGGAGTTCGTCGCGGAGCACGGTTTCGCGTTCCCGCCGGGCTACTACGAGGACACCCCCTGGACCTTCCCGGTGATGCTCAGCGCCCGCCGGATCGCCGCCCTGGACCGGATCTGCCTGAACTACCGGCAGCGGCGGCAGGGCAACATCCTGTCCACCACGAGCCGCAAGCACTTCGACGTCCACGACCAGTACGAGCGGGTCTTCGCCTTCGTGGCCGAGCGGCCCGAGCTGGCCGGCTGGCGGCCGTACCTGCACCGCAAGATGGGCGAGCACTGCCTGGACATCCTCGCCAAGCCGGACCGGCTGCCGCCCGCCGACAAGGCCGAGTTCTTCCGGCGCACGGCGGAGATGTTCCGCCGGCACCGGCCCCCGGGCGCCGCGGCGGACGGCGGGACCGCGGTGCTGACGGGCTCCTGGACGGCCTACCGGCTGCGGCGCGGGACGGCGCGGGCCGGGCGGGAGGCGGCCCGCCGGACGGAGCGGCTGCGCCGGGCCGCCGCCGCGCGGGCCCGCACCGGCTGGGCGGGGCTGCACGCGCGGCGCCCGCTGGACGAGGAGCTGGTGGTGTACTCGGCGTCCTCGCACCGGGGTGTGCTGGGCGATCCGGCGGCCGTGTACGCGGCGGCCCGCGAGGTCGCGCCGCGGCTGCGCGGGGTGTGGGCGGTGCGGGACGCGGAGACGGCCGCGCTGCTGCCGCCCGGGGTGGAGCACGTGCTCGTCGGTTCCCGGCGCTACCTGGAGGTCACCGCGCGCGCGAAGTTCTTCGTCAACGACGTCAACTGGCCCGGCGCGCTGGCCAAGCGGCCCGGCAGTGTGCACGTCCACACCCACCAGGGCACCCCGCTGAAGTACCTGGGCGCCGACCTGCTGGACAAGCCGGGGGCCCGGCTCGGCTTCGACGTGCCGCAGATGCTGCGCCGAGCCGACCGCTGGGACTTCAGCCTGGTCGCCAACCGGCACTCCGAGCTGGTCTGGGAGCGGGCCTACCCCTGCCACTTCACCTCGGTGCGCACCGGCAGCCCGCGCAACGACGTGCTGGTGAACGGGGGCGTGAGCGACTTCCGGGAGCGGCACGGCATCCCGGCGGACCACACGGTCGTGCTGTACGCGCCGACCCGCCGGGACTACCGCAGGAGCGGGCACGTGGACCGGATCGACCTGGCCCGGTTCGCCGGCGACCTCGGCGAGGGGCGCACGCTGGTGGTGCGGCTGCACCCGTCGCTGGCCGCCGGTCCCGCGCGGGGCATGGGCCTGGCGGAGCTGGCCCGGCGCGGGATCGTGGTGGACGGGACCGACGAGCCGCGGACCGCGGACGTGCTGCTCGCCGCGGACGTGCTGGTCACCGACTACTCGTCGGTGATGTTCGACTACGCCAACCTCGACCGGCCGGTCGTGGTGCACGCCGACGACTGGCCCGCGTTCACGGCGAGCCGGGGAGCCTATCTCGACGTCACCGCCGAGCCGCCGGGCCATGTGACGCGCTCGTACCCGGAGCTGGCCCGGCTGTTCGCCTCGGGCGCGTGGCGGGACGGGGAGTCGGCACGGCTGCGTGCCGCCTTCCGGGAGCGGTTCTGCGAGTTCGACGACGGGCGGGCGGCCGAGCGGGTCGTGCGGACCCTGCTGCTGGGCGAGCCGATGCCCTGGCCGGCGGCCCGCGTCCCGGGTCAGGCGTCGGCGCCGGACGCGCTGACGTCGGCGTGACGGTGCGCGGGGGACGGGCCCGTCCCCCGCGCACCGCTCGTCCCCGGGCTACTCGACGACGAGGTCGACCTCGATGTTGCCGCGGGTGGCGTTGGAGTACGGGCAGACCTGGTGGGCGGCCTCGACCAGCTCGCGGCCGGCCGCCTCGTCCACGGTGTCGGGCAGCTCCACGCGCAGGGTGACCTTCAGCCCGAAGCCCTCGCCCTGCTTGCCGATGCCCACCTCGGCGGTCACGGCCGCGTCGGTGACGTCGACCCCGGCCCTGCGCCCGACCAGGCCGAGGGCGCCGCCGAAGCAGGCGGCGTAGCCGGCGGCGAAGAGCTGCTCCGGGTTGGCGCCGTCGCCGTTGCCGCCCAGCTCCGCCGGCGGGGCCAGCTTGAGATCGATCCGGCCGTCGGAGGAGACGGCACGGCCCTCGCGGCCGTGGGTCGCGGTGGCGACGGCGGTGTAGAGCGCGTCCATGAAGACCATCCCTTGCGGAAGTCGGGTGTCCCGGCGGGCCCTGTCCTGCCCGCCGCACGATCAAAAGTAGAGCACACAACTAAGTTGTGCACAACTGAATGGCCCCCCGTACTACCCTGGGGGCATGACCGCCTCGCCCCCGCCCTCCAGCACCCCGGATGCCGGTGCCGACTGGCTCCGGCTGGACCGCCAGATCTGCTTCTCGCTGCACGCCGCGTCCCGCGCCTTCAACGGCGTCTACCGCGTGCTGCTCAGGGAACTGGGGCTCACCTATCCGCAGTACCTGGTGATGCTGGTGCTGTGGGAGGACGGCGACCTGCCGGTCAAGGCGCTCGGCGAGCGGCTGCGGCTCGACTCCGGGACGCTCTCCCCGCTGGTCAAGCGGCTGGAGTCGGCCGGTCTGGTGCGGCGCGAGCGCAGCGCCGAGGACGAGCGGTCGGTCCGGGTCCACCTCACCGGGCAGGGCGCGGAGCTGCGCGGGCGGGCGCTGGAGGTACCGCGCCGGATCATGTCGGCGACCGGCTTCGACCCGGCGGAGCTCGGCGAGCTGCGCGCCCGGCTCGACCGGCTCACGACCGCCCTGGACGCGGCGGCGCGGACGGAGGCCGGGGGCGGGCACTGACCGGGCGGACGTAGAGCCGCACGGTCACGCCGCCCCACACCGACTCCTCGCGGCGGGCGAACTGCTGCCACAGGACGGCGAGTTTCGCGCGCTCCACGGGGTTGCGCGGCGCCCGGGGCGCGGCGAGCAGCCGCCGTTCCCCGACCACCCACACCCGCTCCAGCCGCGCCATTCTGCGGCGCAGCTCGGGTACGCCGGTCTCCCGCCCGTACAGCGTGCCGGACCGCGCCGCCCCCGCCGCCAGCGCCACGTCCCGGGTGCCGCGGAACGCCCGGGGGTAGGTGAGCGCCACGTTCCGCAGCGGCCCCGGTACGAACAGGACGGCGTCGCCGGGGCCCGTCTCGCGCGCGGCCGCCCGGGAGACGGCGGCGAGGTCGTCGGGCCGCCGGCCGGGGTCCCGGTCCGCCCGCAGCAGGGGGAACTGGTACGAGAGCGGCAGCGCGACGGCGAGGGCACCGGCGAGCGCGACGGCGGCCCGCCGCGGCGCGGGGTGACGTTTCGGCAGGCCGCCACCGCCGCACCAGGGGACGTCGGCGGGCTCCCGCCCCGGCGCACGCGCGGGGCGCAGGCGCCCCAGCGCCCCCACCGACCGCTCGGCCCCCGCGGCCACCAGCAGCGGCGCCCCCGACAGCGCGTAGAGCACGTACCGGTCGACGTACAGCGGGGAAAGCTGGGACGCCAGCATCAGGGCCGCCGGCGGCAGCACCGCCAGCGGCAGCGCCACCCCGGCGCAGGTCAGCTCCCCCCGGCGCCCCACCAGTCCCGCCAGGCCCGTGAGCGCCAGGGCGAGGCACACCGCGTAGACCCCGTCCGTCGGGCCGAGGAACCCCCGCAGCAGGCCGCGCGCCGTCTGCGCGGTGGGCTCCCGCAGCCACGCGAGCTGGGCCGCCTGCCCGTGCGAGACCAGCACCATCGGCAGCAGCGCGAGGACGACCGCCGCCGCCGCGCACCCCCAGCCGCGCCATACCCGCGCGCCCGCCCGGGCCAGCGCCAGCGACGCCGCGTGGGCGACGAGCAGCAGCACCGCGAACTCGTGCAGCCAGCAGGTGAGGCCGAGCAGGGCGCCGTACGGCCACCAGCGGCCGGTGCGCACGGCCCGCACGAACAGCAGCGTCGCCGCGGTGGCGCCGGCCGCGACGAGGGCGTAGGAGCGGCCCTCCTGGGCGTAGTGCCCGGCCATCGGCGAGACGGCGTAGAGCAGCCCGGCCCACAGGCCGGCGCGCGGCCGGAGCAGCCGGGCGCCGAGGGCGGCCACCAGCGCCGCCGTGCCGGCCGCCGCGCACACCGAGGGCAGCCGGAGCGCGACCTCGCCGGAGTGCACCGCGAGGACGGCGTGCACCAGCAGGTAGTACAGGCCGTGCACGGCGTCCACGTCGTGCAGCAGCCGCCAGATCTGCGGCACCGTGCGCTGCCCCACCTGGAAGCTGACCGCCTCGTCGCGCCACATGCCGCCCCGGTCCAGCCCCCAGAGCCCGAGCACCAGCATCACCAGCGCGGGCACGCCCGCGGCGGCGGCCCGGCACAGCCGCTCCCGGCCGCACCCCGGTGTCCGGCACGGTGGGCGGCTCGTCGCACCGGCCGGAACGCCGGTGGTCGCTCCAGCCGCCCGGCGCGACTGGCGATTCACAGGAAGCCCGACGTTCACCATGGCCCGATCTCTTGCGATTAGCCAATATGTGGAGTGATTGACGGCGTATCAGCATGAATACACCATCAGTACCGCTTACGCTCCCATGTGATGAACCGCCTCCGTGTCACCCCCGGCCCGGTCCTCACCCTCACCGCCCTGTGGCTCGCCACCCGCGCCCTGATGCTGTGGCTCGTCACCCGCAGCGCCGATCCGCTGCTGGGCGGGGGCGCGGTGACGCGGGAGGTGTGGCGGCTGTACCACCGCTGGTACGGGGTGCTCGCGGACGGCTCCTTCCCGGTCCACGACACGCTGTGGCAGTACCCGCCGGGCGCGGGCGCCGTCCTGCTGGCGCCGGGGCTGCTGCCGGGCCTCACGTACTTCGAGGCGTTCGTGCTGCTCACGCTCGCCGCGGACGCGCTGACCGCGGCCGCGCTCGTCCGGGCCGGCCGCCGGCCCGGGCGCAGCCTGCTCGGCGCGGCCGTGTGGACCGGCGGCCTGCCGCTGCTGCTGCACCTCCCGCTCGCCCGGTACGACGTCCAGGTCACCGCCCTGGCCGTGCTGTCCCTCCTGGTCTCGGCGCGTTCCGCGCGCGTGGGCGGGCTGTTCGGGGCGCTGGGCGCGCTGGTGAAGGTGTGGCCGGCGCTGGTGCTGCTGGGCACGCCCCGGGGGCGGCCGACCCGCGAGGCGTGGGCGTGGGCGGCCGGGACCGCGGCCGTCTGCCTCGCGCTGTTCGCGTCCTGTCTCGCCCACCCGTTCTCCTTCCTGCGGGAGCAGGGCGGGCGCGGGGTGCAGATCGAGTCGCTCGGCGGCACGGCGCTCAACCTCGCCCGGCACGCCGGCTGGCCCGGCCGGGTCCGCTACCGCTACGGCGCGATGGAGCTGGTCGGCCCGCACGTGTCCGCCGTCGCCACCGCGTCCCTGGCGCTGACGGCGCTCTCCTTCGGGCTGCTGGTGCTGTGGCGGCTGCGGGCGCGGTGCTGGAGCGAGGCCACGCCCCACGACGCGGCGCTCTGCGCGGTGCTGCTCTTCACGGTCACCAGCCGGGTGATCAGCCCGCAGTACATGGTCTGGCTGATCGGACTGGCCGCCGTGTGCCTGACCTCGCGGCACACCGGCCAGCGGCCGGTGGCGCTGCTGGTGCTCGCGGCGGCCGCGCTGAGCACGGTGGTCTACCCGGTGTCCTACCGTGAGGTGCTCGACGGCACCTGGACCGGCTGCCTGCTGATGCTGGCCCGCAACGGGCTGCTGACGGCCGCCGCCGTATTGTCGTTCCGACGGCTGTGGCGGGCCGCGCGACCTCCGGCCGAGAAGTACGCACGTCCGGCGGAACCGCGGCCCGATTCCAACCGTCTACCTGACAGAGCACTAAGCGTCTCTTAACGGGGTATTACAAAACATTTCTACACTCCCGGCCCGTGGACTCCATGCACACAGAACAGCGAGACCCACTTCCGGCCCCGGCCTCGGCACGGGAGCCGGACCCACGTGTTGCCGTCGTCGTGATCGGCTACAACGACCGCGCGCACGTGGCCGACGCCGTCCGCTCGGCGCTGGCCCAGGGCCCCGCGGTGGCCGAGGTGATCGCCGTGGACGACTGCTCCACGGACGGCAGTGACCGGCTGCTCGCCCGGCTGGCCGCCGGCGAGCCCCGGCTGCGCGTGGTGCGCCGGACCGTGAACAGCGGCGGCTGCGGCAGTCCCCGCAACACCGGGATCGACGAGGCGACGGCGCCGTACGTGATGTTCCTGGACAGCGACGACGTGCTGCCCGCCGGTGCGGTGGACGCGCTGCTGGCGGCGGCGACGGAGGCGGGCGCCGAGGTCGCCGGCGGCCTGTGCGTGCGCCGGGAGCTGCCCTCGGGACACGAGACGCCCTGGCAGGAGCCCCTCTACACGGAGCGCACCGTCCTCGCGCGCCCCGCCGAGCGCCCCCGGCTGGTCCACGACACGCTGTGCGTCAACAAGCTGTACCGCGCAGGCTTCCTGCGGGAGCACGGCATCCGCTTCCCCGAGGGCCGCTACATCTACGAGGACTTCGTCTTCACCGCGCGCGTGCTGGCCGCGAGCCCGCGCGTGGCGCTCGTACCGGACCGGGTGTACGTGTGGCAGGTCCGCCGGACGGCCGAGCGGCTGTCGCTCTCGCTGGACCGGGGGCGCGTCGCCAACTGGGCGGCGCGCGTCGAGGCGAGCGCGCTGGCGTACGACATCCTGCTGGGCGCCGGCCAGAAGGACCTGGCGCGGGCGGCCCGGGCCAAGTTCCTCGATCACGACGTGCGCATGTACGCGCGCGAGCTGGGGCTGCGCGACGCGGACTACCGGCGCGCGTGGTGGTCGCGCACCCGCGAGTACCTCGGGCGCTACGACGCGGCCGACTGGGAGCTGGACCCCGCCGCCGCCGGGCGCGTGCTCGCGCGGCTGGTGCTGGCCTCACCCGAGCCCCGCGACCTGCCCCGCGTGCGCGAGCTCGCCGCCCGCCCGGCCCGCCTGCTGCCGCCCTACGCCCGGACGCCCGAGGGCGACCCGGTGTGGGCCGCCGACCTGCCCGGGGTCTCGCTGGCCCCGCTGCTGGCCCGGCCCGTCACCACGCTGCCGCTCGCGGTGGACGCGGAGCTGCGCCCGGGCGCGCGGGCCTCGCTGCTGCGCCTCACGCTGCACGAGCTGTACGGGAAGGTGGCCGAGGCGGACCCGCGCGAGGTGGACGTGGTGTGGCGGGCGCGCGAGGGCGGTCGCGACCGGGGCCGCGCGACGGTGGCGCTCACCCCCGGCGCCCCCGCGCACACCTGGTCCGCGCAGGTGCCGGTCGACCTCACGGGGCTCGGCTCGGGCACCTGGGACCTGCGGCTGTCGCTCCGCTTCGCGGACGGCTCGCGGCGCGAGCTGACGGCGCACGCCCTCACGGGCGCCGGGCGGCTGCGCCGGCGCGCCGTCCCGAGCGTGGTGCACGGCGTGCTCCTGGTCCAGCCGTACGCCACGCACTCCGGGGCGCTGGCCCTGCGCGTGGCGACCGGCCTGAGCGGGGTGCTGGCGGTGGCCCGGGGGCGGCTGCGCCGCCTGCTGCGCTGAGCCGGCCGCCCGCCGCACCGGCACGGCTGCCACGGACCAGGCCCCGGCTCCGGCGGGGGCCACACGGGCGGAACCGCCCCACGAGCTGACGAGGAGACGGCCATGACCTGGCTGATCACCGGCGGCGCCGGATACATCGGGGCGCACGTCGTACGGGCGATGACCGAGGCGGGCGAGGCCGCGGTCGTCTACGACGACCTGTCCACGGGCGTCGCCGAGCGGGTCCCGGCCGGGGTGCCGCTGGTGCGCGGCTCGGTCCTGGACCAGGACCTGCTGACCCGCACGATCACCGGGCACGGCATCACCGGGGTCGTTCACCTGGCGGCGAAGAAGCAGGTGGGCGAGTCGGTGGAGCAGCCGCTGCGCTACTACCGGGAGAACGTGGAGGGCCTGCGCGTCCTCCTGGAGGCGGTGACGCGGGCGGAGATCGCCTCGTTCGTCTTCTCCTCCTCCGCGGCCGTCTACGGCATGCCCGACGTCGACCTGGTGACGGAGGAGACCCCCTGCCGCCCGCTGTCCCCGTACGGCGAGACCAAGCTGGCCGGCGAGTGGCTCGTCCGGGCCGCGGGCCGTGCGACCGGTCTCGCCACGGCGTCGCTGCGCTACTTCAACGTGGCGGGCGCGGCCGCCCCCGAACTGGCCGACACCGGCGTGCACAACCTGGTCCCGATGGTTCTGGAGCGGCTCACCGAGGGCGCGGCGCCGCGCGTCTTCGGCGACGACTACCCGACCCCCGACGGCACCTGCGTCCGTGACTACATCCACGTGGCCGACCTGGCCGGGGCCCACGTGACCGTGGCCCGCGCCCTGGCCGCCGCCCCCGGCACCGACCTGACCCTCAACATCGGCCGGGGCGAGGGCGTCTCCGTCCGCGAGATGATCGACCGCATCAACGCGGTCACCGGTTACGACCGGCCCCCGACGGTCACCCCGCGCCGCCCCGGCGACCCCGCGCGGGTCGTCGCCTCGGCCGCCCGCATCGCCGCGGAACTGGGCTGGCACGCCAAGTACGACGTACAGGACATGATCACCTCGGCCTGGGAGGGCTGGCTCCACCTGCACCCGGAGGCGGCGCGGGCAGAGCGGTAGGGGCGCGTCGTCGGGGGGCCCGGTCGACGGGCCCGCGGGTCTCGTGCCCCGACGCGCGGGGCGGGGGAAGCGCGCGGCCCGGTCGGCGGCGCGGCGCACACCGAAGGACGGCTCGACGGACGCCTTCGGGCAGCCCCGGCCCGGAGCCCCGGAGGGCAGGGGCGCCGATGCGGACGGCCCCGACGCGCCGCGCGGCCCCCGGGCGGAACGAACGACCGGCGACAGCGAACGACAGGCGCGACCCGGGAGCGGGAGCGCGACGGCCCCGGCCCGGAGCCCCTGGCAGGGAGCGGGCTACTCCTGCGGCCGGGTACCGCGCGCCGGCCGCGCGGTCACGACGGACGCCGCCGCCCCTCCAGGCGCCCGAACGGCGACTCCGCCGCCCGGGAGCGCAGGCCGCACAGGCCGACCCGGGCCCCACCGGCCGGCGGGCCGTACCCGGCAGGCCGGCCCTGCTCCCTCCGGAGCACCAGGAGCCGTACGCCACCGGATCCGCGTCCGGGCCACCGGAGCGGTGCCGTTCCTCGGCGGTGGGCAGGCGGCGCCGGACGGGCGTGGCGTCAGAGTGCCTTGAGCGCTCCCGCCGTGGCCCGGGCCAGCCCCGCCAGGTAGCCCTTCGGCAGTTTCGGGGCGCGGATCACCACCGAGCGCCAGTACAGGGGGCCCGAGATGAGGTCCAGCGCCAGGTCGGGGTCGACGCCCGCGCGGACCTCCCCGCGGGCTTCCGCCGCCGCCACGATCCCGCTGGCCACGCCCTCCTGGCCGTCGCGCACCGCCTTCTGGAGCGCCTCCGCGATCTCCGGGTTGCGGGCCGCCTCGGCCTGGAGGTCGGGGATGATCTGGGACGCGATCGGGTGGCGCAGGGCGCGGGACGTGACCTCGTAGAGGAGGCGCAGGTCGCCCTCCAGGGAGCCCGTGTCGGGGGCCGGGAACCCGGTCACCGCCAGCGCGGAGACGACGTCCAGGACCAGGTGGAGCTTCGAACGCCAGCGCCGGTACACCGCCGTCTTGCCGACCCCGGCCCGGCGGGCGATCCCCTCGATGGACACGCGCGCGTAGCCGACGGCCGCCAGTTCCTCGAACACGGCGGCCCGGATGGCCTCGGTCACGTCCTCCCGGAGCACGGCCGCCCCGGCGGGCGCCCGGCGGCGGGGGCGCGCCGACGGCTCGTCGGCGGACTCGGCGGCGTTCGTCGTCATGCCCCCAGCATAGGCCGTGACGACGAAACGGTTGCGTTGCGACGTCCCCTGGCCCTACTCTCACGTTGCGACGATACGGTCCCGTCCCGACGTAAGAGAACGTGGAGAGAAGCGTGCGCGAACACCGGGCGACGGGCCCGGACGACGCGGCGGCCCCGGTGCGGGCCGGACGCGGCACCCCCTCCCCCGAGCGAAAGCAGCGGATGTGAGCCAGGTCCTCCACACACCGCCCCCCACCCAGGCCCCGCCCGCCGACGACCCCGCGGCGCTCGCGGCCCGGCACGGCCTGTCGGTCAGCGGCGCCCGCCCCTCCCTGCCGGAGTACATCGGCCGGCTCTGGGCCCGGCGCCACTTCATCAGCGCCTTCGCCACCGCCAAGCTCACCGCCCAGTACAGCCAGGCGAAGCTCGGCCAGGTATGGCAGGTCATGACCCCGCTGCTGAACGCGGCGGTCTACTACTTCATCTTCGGCATGCTGCTCGGCACCAAGCACAACGTGCCGGACTACGTGCCGTTCCTGGTCACGGGCGTGTTCATCTGGACGTTCACGCAGAGCTCGATCATGGCGGGCACCCGGGCCATCTCCGGCAACCTCGGCCTGGTCCGCGCCCTGCACTTCCCGCGCGCCGCCCTGCCGATCTCCTTCGCGCTCCAGCAGCTCCAGCAGCTCCTGTTCTCGATGGCCGCGCTGGTCGTCATCCTGCTCTGCTTCGGCGTGCCGGTCGCCGCCTCCTGGCTGCTGGCGATCCCGGCGCTGGTCCTGCAGTTCACCTTCAACGCCGGCGTGTCGATGGCGGTGGCCCGGATCGGCGCGAAGACCCCGGACATCGCCCAGCTCATGCCGTTCGTGCTGCGCACCTGGATGTACGTGTCCGGCGTGATGTGGAGCATCGACAAGATCACCCGGGGCGACGACCTGCCGCACGCCGTCACGCTGCTGCTCCAGCTCAACCCGGCCGCCGTCTACATCGACCTGATGCGGTTCGCGCTGATCGACAGCTTCCACGCCCAGCAGCTCCCCCCGCACGTGTGGGCGGTGGCGACGGGCTGGGCCCTGCTCGCCGGCGCCGGCGGCTTCATCTACTTCTGGAAGGCTGAGGAGACCTACGGCCGTGGCTGAGCAGACCTCCACCGAGAAGATCCCCACCGTCATCGCCGACGCCGTCGACATCGTCTACCGGGTCAACGGCACCGGCGCCGGCCGCGGCACCGCCACCGCCGCCCTCAACCGCATCCTGCGCCGCGGGCAGGCCGAGAAGGCGGCCGGCGTGCGCAGGGTGCACGCGGTGCGGAAGGTGTCGTTCACCGCCTACCGGGGCGAGGCGGTCGGCCTCATCGGCACCAACGGCTCCGGGAAGTCGACCCTGCTCAAGGCGGTCGCCGGGCTGCTGCCGGTGGAGAGCGGGCACATCTATACCGACGGCCAGCCGTCGCTGCTGGGCGTGAACGCGGCCCTGATGAGCGACCTCACCGGCGAACGCAACGTCTTCCTCGGCGGGCTCGCCATGGGCATGTCCCGGGAGCAGATCAAGGAGCGCTACCAGGACATCGTCGACTTCTCCGGCATCAACGAGAAGGGCGACTTCATCACCCTGCCGATGCGCACGTACTCCTCGGGCATGGCCGCCCGGCTGCGCTTCTCCATCGCCGCCGCCAAGGACCACGACGTCCTGCTGATCGACGAGGCGCTGGCCACCGGCGACCGCTCCTTCCAGAAGCGGTCCGAGGCGCGGATCCGCGAGCTGCGGCAGCACGCGGGCACGGTGTTCCTGGTCAGCCACAACAACAAGTCGATCCGCGACACCTGCGAGCGGGTCCTGTGGCTGGAGCGCGGCGAGCTGCGCATGGACGGGCCGACCGAGGAGGTCATGAAGGAGTACGAGGCGTTCACCGGGGACAAGAAGCCGGCACCCAAGAAGCCCGCGCCGAAGAAACCGGCGCCGAAGACGGACACCCCGAAAGCGGACGGCCCCAAGGCGGACGCCCTGAAGACGGACGGCCCGAATCCGCGGGCACCGCAACCGGCCGCGCCGAAAGCGCCTCTTTCCTCCTGAGCCGAACCCTCACCAAGCCCTCACCGTCACGGGCGATTATCCCTTTCATCTGCTTAGTGACAGTATGTTATGAAGGGTCTGCCCGGAGACACGTCGAGCAAGGAGTCCACCGCAATGCCCCAGCTGAGTGTGATCGTCTACGGGCCGAACGCACAGGGGCATCTGACGGAGCTACTGGACTCCCTGGCGGCCCACCCCCCGTCCGACACCGAAGTGGTCGTCGCCGCGGTCGGCGACTGGGCGCGGGAGACCGCCGAGGGCCACGCCCCCGAGACGGTCGTCGTCCCCCTGCCGGACGGTACCGCAGACGCCCGGGCGCGCGCGGCGGGCGCCGCCCGCGCGTCCGGCCGCTGGCTGCACTTCGTGCACGCCAAGGACGGCCTGCCCGCCGGCGCGCCCCGCCTGATCGCCGAGCGGACCGCGGAACTGGACGCCGCGGACGGCCCGGCCCCCGTCGACGTGCTCCTCTTCGACCACGTCACCACCACCTGGCAGACCGCCACCGCCCCCTCCCGCGACGGCCGCCACCTCGCCGCCGTCGGCCGCGCCGCCCTCCCCCTGGACGACGCCGCCGACCTGCTGCGGCTCACCCCCCTGCTCGGCAACCGCGCCCTGCGCGCCGGCTTCTGGCGGGCCCACGCCGAACAGCTCGGCACCGACGACGAGCCGCGCGCCGCCCTCGCCGCCCTGCTGCACGCCGGCCGCGTCGCCTGCCTGAACCAGACGGCGTACGAGCACCGCGTGCTGCGCCCCGAGAGCCTGCCCCCGCGCGCCCCCGAGGACCGGCTCGCGCTCATCGACCGCTACGAGGCCCTGCTCCCGCTCGCCCGAAACCGCCGCGCCCCCCTCGCGGTGCTCTACGACATGACGGTGCGCGACCTGGTGCGCACCTTCGCCCGCGAGGACCTGCCCGAGGAGGTGGCCCGCGAGTTCTTCCGCCGCGCCTCCCTGGCCGCGGTCCGCTGGCGCCCCGAGGGCCACCGGCGCCCCGCGGGCCTGGAGGGCGTGCGGCACGCCCTGCTGGAGGAGGGCGCGTACACCAGGTACCGCGCGTTCCAGGCCGCGAACCGCACCCGCCGCGCCGCCCGCAAGGCCGTACGGGACCGCAAGCGGGCGCTGGGCGCCAAGGTCCGCGACCAGCGGTACCGCCGCGCCCTGACCCGCCCGGTCGACCCCGAGCTCGCCGTGTTCTCGGCCTACTGGGACCGCGGGGTGGCCTGCAACCCCGCCGCGATCGCCGCGAAGCTCGCCGAGCTGGCCCCGCACATCCACCCGGTGTGGGTGGTGAACAGGCAGAACGCGGCGCTGCTGCCGCCGGGCACCGACCACGTCGTCCCCGGCACCGCCCGCTACTGGGAGACCCTGGCGACCGCCCGGTACCTGACGAACAACGTCAACTTCCCGAACGCCGTGGTCAAGCGCCCGGACGCCGTCCACCTCCAGACCCACCACGGCACCCCGCTCAAGCGCATGGGCCTGGACCAGATGGACCACCCGGCCGCCGCCAAGGGCCTGGACTTCGCCGCCCTGCTGGCCCGCGTCGACAAGTGGGACTACAGCGTCAGCGCCAACAGCCACTCCACCCGCATGTGGGAGCGCGCCTACCCGTCCCGCTACACCTCGCTGGACCACGGCTACCCGCGCAACGACGTCTACTACACCGCCGGCGCCGAGGCGGTGCGCGCCGCCCGCGAGCGCCTGGGCATCCCGCCGGGCCGGAGGGCCGTCCTGTACGCCCCCACCCACCGCGACTACGAGGCCGGCTTCACGCCCCGCCTCGACCTCGCCGCCCTCGCCGACCGCCTCGGTGAGGACACCGTCCTGCTGGTGCGCGCCCACTACTTCTACGGCGGCGCCGCCTCCCCGCTGACCGGCCTGCGCCGCTCCGGTCGGATCATCGACGTCTCCTCCTACGACCCGGTCGAGGAGCTGTGCCTGGCCGCCGACGCGCTGGTCACGGACTACTCGTCGATCATGTTCGACTACGCCAACCTGGACCGCCCGATCGTGGTCTACGCCGACGACTGGGAGACCTACCGGACCACCCGCGGCGTCTACTTCGACCTCATGGCCGAGCACCCCGGCCAGGTCGCCCACACACAGGAGGAACTCGCGGAGATCCTCACCTCCGGCGCCTGGCGGGACGAGAGCGCCGCCAAGGCCCGGACCGCGTTCCGGCGCCGGTTCTGCGAGTACGACGACGGGCGCGCCGCCGAGCGGGTCGTCCGGCGGGTGTTCCTGGGCGAACCGGAGGAGTCGCTGCCACCGGTTCTTCCCCTCGAGGACCGCACCCCCGCCCCGACCCCCGAGGAGGCCACCGCATGACCAGCCCCGACGTCACGGTCACCGTCATCGTCTACAACGACGCGGCCCGCCTCCCGCGCGCGGTCGCCTCGCTGCGGGCGCAGACCCACGCGAACATAGAGATCGTCATCAGCGACGACCACTCGACGGACGACACGCCCCGGGTGGCGCGGGAGCTGGCGGCCCAGGACCCGCGCATCCGCTACCTGCGCCTGCCGGAGAACAGCGGCGGTTGCAGCGCCCCGCGCAACCGGGCCATCGACATCGCCCGGGCGCCGTACCTGATGTTCCTGGACAGCGACGACGAGCTGCCGCCCCGCGCGGTGGAGCTGCTGCTCGACGCGCACCGCGAGCGCGAGGTGGACTTCACCATGGGCGCGGTGCGCCGGGTCCGCGTGGACAACGGCCGCCGCTCGACCTGGATGCCGCACGTCGTGACCGAGCGGCGCACCGTCGAGGGCATCGAGGCGGACCCGCGGCTGCTGTTCGAGCACCTGTCCACCAGCAAGATGTACGCGCGCGCCTTCCTGGACCGGCACGACCTCCGCTTCCCCGAAGGCATCCACTACGAGGACCAGCTGTTCTCGGCGCAGGCGTACTGCCTGGCGAAGGCGTTCACGATCATCCCCGACCCGGTGTACGTCTGGTACATCGAGCCGTACGCCGCCGCGGCGTCCGCCTCCATCTCCAACCAGCGGCACAAGATCGGCAACGTGCGCGACCGGGTGCACGTCCAGCGGCTGATCGACGCGTTCCTGGCCGAGAACGGACACGCCGGGCTGCGGGAGGACAAGGACTACAAGTTCCTCAAGCACGACTTCCGGATGTACGCGGGCGACCTGCCGTACCGGGACGAGGAGTGGCTCACCGCCTTCGCGGAGATCGTCAACCCCTACCTGGACACGCTCTCCCCCGGCGCCTACGCCAGGCTGCCGCGGCCCGAGCGGGTGGTGCTGGAGCTGCTGCGGGACGGCCGCACGGCCGAGGCCCGGCTCGCGGCGCGCGGGCTGGGCCAGGGAGTGGCCCCCCGGCACGTCACCGCCGACGGCACGGGCGCGACGTACTGGGGTGACAGCGTCCCCGCCACGGACCGGGCCCGCCGGGAGCTGGACGTGTCCGACCTGGAGCTGGACACCCGCCCGTTCCCCACCGCCCACTTCCGCCACGAGATCACCGAGCTGACGCCCGGACCGGGCGCGACCCTGACCCTCGCGATCCGCAGCTACGACCCCGGTCTGCGGCTGCCCGTGGGACCGCAGCGCGCGTCCCTGCTGCTGACCCCCGGCAAGCGCCGGATGACGGTCCCCTTCCGGCTGGACCCGGTCCGCCCCGGCGTCTTCGAGGGCACCGCCCGCCTGGACCTGACGGCGGCGGAGCTGCCCCTCCAGGGCTTCGACGGCATGCGCCACCCCATGGTCCGCCTGGACCAGCAGGGCCTGACCAACACGGGCCTGCTGCTGGCTCCGCCGGACTTCCCGGTCCGCACGGTCCTGGTGGACCGGCATCGGATCACGCTCGAACCGGAGGGCCGCAACCCGGGCCGCCTCCAGCTCCGCTGGCAGCCGGTCGGGATGACGGCACGGGTGATCCGCCCGCTGGTGCGCCGGGTGGCCCGGCCCCGGGTGCGGGGCGCCGTCCGGCTGGTGACGAGCGTGCTGCGGTAGGGGCGCCCCCCGTCCGGTGTCGCGGGTGGCCACGGGCTCGGAGCCGTGGCCACCCGCCTCTCCGTGCCCCCGCCGCGGGCGTCCTGCCCCGGCTCAGGGCAGCACGCGGTACAGCACCTTCCCGCCGCCCGGCCCCCGCGCCACCTCGCGGAGCCACGGGGCCTTGTCCGAGCCGCCCCCCACGACCCACTCCACCCCGTACTCCCGCAGGATCGCCCGGCGTGCCGCCGCACCCGTCCCCGCCTCGAAGTACCGGGTCACCGCCGCCTCCCGGCGCGCCTCGTCCGGCAGGAACACGTCCGGGTAGCCCGGTGCCACGGTGTACGGCCCGTACGCGGGGATCTGCCGGGCCGGCCACATGCGGGTCATCACCACGTCCCCGTAGCCCACCCCCGCCTTCATGATCCACCGGTAGCCCGTCCACGGCTCCCGGTACTTCTCCGCGACCGCCGCGGGCAGGACGTCCCGGTCCACCGCGTACCCGAGCGTCCCGGACTGCGTCCACGCCCCCACCGCCAGCGCCACGAGCAGCGCGCACGCCCAGACCCGGCGTACCGCCCGCCGCCCCGCCGCCCCGGTCTCCAGCGCGGCCGCGAGCTGCGCCGGGATCAGCGCGGCGGGCAGCGCCCGCCCCCAGGAGTAGTGCCCGGTCAGGCCGCCCGCCGCGAACACCAGCGCACCGAGGACGAAGAAGATCACCAGCGCGTCCCGGCGGTCCCGCCGCAGGCGCGGTACCAGTGCCGCCACCCCGAGCAGCACGAGCCCGAACCGGCCGGCCAGGTCGTCGTACAGCGGCCGGTGGATGGCCTCCAGGTCCGCGCCCGCGGAGAACAGCGCGAAGAAGTCGTAGTACGGCCACAGCAGCAGCACCAGCAGCCCCAGGGCCAGCCCGGCGCCGAGCCGGAGCAGGACCGCGCGGGCGGGACGGGCGGCGAGGAGCGCGGCGAGGGCGCCGAGGGACGCCACCACCCCGGTGAACTGGTGGCACAGCAGGACCAGCGCCCACAGCGCCCCCAGCCCGAGCCACGTCCCCCAGCCGGCCGGCCCGCCGCGCACGGCCCGGGTCAGCCAGGCCCACAGGTGGAAGGCGAGGCCGAGCGCGAACACGCTGGGGTAGGCCACCGTCAGCGCGAGGGAGTTCAGCCCGGCGAAGCCGCTCCAGTTGAACAGCGCCGGGCCCCAGAGCAGGAGCAGGCAGAGCAGGGCGAGGGCGGGCGCGGCGCGATGGCCGTCCAAGGTGCGGACGTAGCGCCGGACGCCGGTCACCAGCAGGCCCAGTCCGGCGAGCGCGCCCAGCCGCAGCACCACGAACACCGACAGGCCGCTCACCTTGGTGACGGCACCGAGCAGCAGCATCCACGGCGAGTAGTACGGGCTGGGCGTGTCGGCGTCGACGAGCGGATTGCCGGGGTGCGGCAGGTCGTGCGCCAGGCGCTGGAGCGTGGCCGCGTGCATGCCGAGGTCACCCGCCCACGGCAGGCGGACCACGACCAGGAGCAGCAGCACGACGACGAGGACGGCGGCGGCCTGCGGCAGCACCCGGCCGGCGCGCGCGGCGGGGCCGGGTGCGGGTGCCGAACGGCGCTGGGATTCGGTGTCGGACGGCACGGTGTGCATGGTCCATCGACCCTACAACCCGTACCTGAGGACGGCGCCCCGGGCACGAGGTGCCCGGGGCGCCGTCCGTGCGGTACCGCCGCTACGCGGTACCGCCGGTGTGTCCCGCCGCTACGAGTGCGAGCGCAGCAGCGTCCGCATCGTGCGCATCGCCACCGACAGGTTGGCGAGGTCGAAGGAGTCCGAACCGCGGATCTCGTCGAGCGTGGTGCGCGCCCGGCCGAGGATCGCGGAGTTGTTCCGCTCCCACGCCTCGAAGCGCCGCTCGGGCGAGGAGGCGCCGTCGCCCGCCGCGAAGACGTCCGCGGTGAGCGCCGCGTGCGCCGCGTAGAGGTCCTCGCGGATGGAGGCGCGGGCCATGGACTGCCAGCGGTCCTCACGGGGCAGCTCGATGATGCGGTCCATCAGCTGGGTGATGTCGAGCCGGTCGGCGAGGTCGTAGTAGATCTCGGCGACGTCCAGCGGCTCCCTGCCCATGCGGTCGGCCACCGACACGATGTCCAGCGCCGGGAAGGCGGAGGAGAAGCCGGCCACGCGGGTGGCCAGCTCGTCCGGGACGCCGGCCGCGGACAGCTCGTCGTACACGTGCTGGTACCACTCCAGGTCCGCGCCCTTGAGCAGCTTCGGCAGCTGCTGCCAGACCTGCTCGACCCGCTCGGCGAAGAACTCCACCGTCTCGGCGAGCTGGAGCGGCTGCGGCCGGTTGTTGAGCAGCCAGCGGGTGCCGCGCTCGATCAGCCGGCGCGAGTGCAGCCGGATGCGGGTCTGGACGATCGCCTCGACCCGGTTGTCCAGGGCCTCGACCGCGTCCCACACCGGTGCCGAGCGGAAGATCGCGCGGGCCGCGGTCTGGGCGCGGACGATCTCCTCCAGGGAGGCGCCGGTCTCCTCGCGCAGGCGGTGCAGGTAGGTCGTACCACCCGTGTTGACCGTGTCGTTGACCAGCACGGTCGTGGTGATCTCGCGGCGCAGCGGGTGGCTGTCGATGGCCTCGGCGAAGCGCTCGCGCAGGGCGGTCGGGAAGTAGGCGTGCAGCAGGCCGCGCAGGTACGGGTCGTCCGGCAGCGAGGTGTGCAGCAGCTCCTCGGCCACCGTGATCTTCGTGTACGCCAGGACCACGGCCGTCTCCGGGCCGGTCAGACCCTGGCTCTGGGCGAGGCGCTCGCGGATCTGCCGGTCCGTCGGCAGGAACTCCAGCGCCCGGTCCAGGTGGCCCTCGCGCACCAGGTGGCGGATGAACCGCTGCTGGGCGTGGAGCATGTCCTTCGCCTGGAACAGGGCGTTGGCCAGGGCGGCGTTCTGCGCGTAGTTGTTGCGCAGGACCAGCGTGCCAACCTCGTCGGTCATCTCGGCGAGCAGCTTGTTGCGCTGCTTGACGGTCATGTCGCCGTCCCCGACCAGACCGTTCAGCAGGATCTTGATGTTCACCTCGTGGTCGGAGGTGTCCACACCGGCGCTGTTGTCGATCGCGTCGGTGTTGATCTTGCCGCCGTGCGTGGCGAACTCGATCCGGCCGAGCTGGGTCAGGCCCAGGTTGCCGCCCTCGCCGACGACCTTGACCCGCAGGTTCCCGCCGTCGACGCGGATGGCGTCGTTGGCCTTGTCGCCGACGTCGGCGTTCGACTCCGCGGACGCCTTCACGTACGTGCCGATGCCGCCGTTCCACAGCAGGTCCACCGGCGCTTCGAGGATGGCCTTCATCAGGTCGGCCGGGGTCATCTTGGCGACCTTGCCCTCGATGCCGAGGGCCTCGCGGATGTGGCTGTTGAGGGTGATCGCCTTGGCGGTGCGCGGGAAGATCCCGCCGCCCGCCGACAGCAGCCCGGTGTCGTAGTCGGCCCAGCTGGAGCGGGGCAGCTCGAACAGGCGGCGGCGCTCGGCGTAGGAGGTGGCCGCGTCCGGGGTCGGGTCGATGAAGATGTGCCGGTGGTCGAAGGCGGCGACCAGGCGGATGTGCTCGGAGAGCAGCATGCCGTTGCCGAACACGTCACCGGACATGTCGCCGATGCCGACGACCGTGAAGTCCTCGCTCTGGGTGTCCACGCCCAGCTCGCGGAAGTGCCGCTTCACCGACTCCCAGGCACCGCGGGCGGTGATGCCCATGCCCTTGTGGTCGTAGCCGGCCGAACCGCCGGAGGCGAAGGCGTCACCGAGCCAGAAGTCGTACTGCCCGGCGACCCCGTTGGCGATGTCCGAGAAGGTCGCGGTGCCCTTGTCGGCGGCGACCACCAGGTAGGTGTCGTCGCCGTCGTGCCGGACCACGTCCTTCGGCGGCACGACCTCGCCGGCGACCATGTTGTCGGTGATGTCGAGCAGCGCCGAGATGAAGGTCTTGTAGCTGGCGACGCCCTCGGCGAGCCACGCGTCCCGGTCCACCGTCGGGTCGGGGAGCTGCTTGGCGACGAAGCCGCCCTTGGCGCCGACCGGCACGATGACGGTGTTCTTCACCATCTGCGCCTTGACCAGGCCCAGGATCTCCGTGCGGAAGTCCTCGCGCCGGTCGGACCAGCGCAGACCGCCGCGGGCGACCTTGCCGAAGCGCAGGTGGACGCCCTCCACGCGCGGCGAGTACACCCAGATCTCGTACGCCGGGCGCGGCGCGGGCAGGTCCGGGATGGCCTGCGGGTCGAACTTCATGGAGACGTAGTCGTGCGGCTCGCCGCCGCGCGCGCCCTGGAAGAAGTTGGTGCGCAGGGTCGCCTTGATGACGGTCAGGAACGACCGCAGGATGCGGTCCTCGTCCAGGCTGGCCACCTGCTCCAGGGCCGCGTCCAGCTCCTCCAGCAGGGCGTCGGTGATCTCCAGGCCGGCCTGCTGCCGCTCCGGGGACATCCGCGCCTCGAACAGGGAGACGAGGAGCCGGGTGGTGTGGACGTTGTTGCGGAGGGTGTCCTCCATGTAGTCCTGCGAGAAGGTCGAACTGGCCTGCCGCAGGTACTTGGCGTAGGCGCGCAGCACCATCGCCTGGCGCCAGGTCAGCCCGGCGCTCAGCACGAGGGCGTTGAAGCCGTCGTTCTCGGCCTTGCCGGTCCAGGTGGCGGCGAACGCCTCCTGGAACCGCTCACGGCCGTCGTCGCCCAGGTAGTCGCCGTTGCCGCCGCCGAGCGCCTTCGGCATGCGCAGGCCGAAGTCGTAGATCCAGGCGGTGGTGCGGTCCGCGCAGCGCATCTCGTACGGCCGCTCGTCGGTGACCTCGACACCGAGCCGGCTCAGCACGGGCAGCACCTTGGACAGCGAGACCGTGCCGCCCTTCTGGTAGATCTTGAAGCGGCGCTCGTCCGGCGCGGCCCCCACCGGCTCGTACAGGCTCAGGGAGAAGGCCTTCTCCTCGCTGAGCTGCTCCAGGTGGACCAGGTCGGCGACCGCGGCCCGCGGGCTGTGGTCGGCCTTGTAGCCCTCGGGGAAGGCGTGGTTGTAGCGGCGCAGCACCTCGGCCGCGCGCTCCTCGCCGCACTCGGCGGTCAGCGCCTCGGCGAACGCGTCGGCCCAGGAGCGGGCCGCCTCGACCAGGCGCGCCTCGATGCGCTCCTTGTCGGAGTCCGACAGCTCGGGCAGCTCGGTGCCCTGCGGGACCCGGACGACGAAGTGCAGCCGGGACAGGATCGACTCGGTGTTCCAGGCGGTGAAGTCGACGCTGGTACCGCCCAGCTCCTCCTTGAGGATGTCGATGATCCGCAGGCGGACACCGGTGGTGTAGCGGTCGCGCGGGAGGTAGACGAGGGCCGAGTAGTAGCGGCCGTACTCGTCCTGGCGCAGGTAGAGCCGCAGCCGGCGGCGCTCCTGGAGGTAGAGGACGCTCGTCACGATCGCCTGGAGCTCGGAGACCGGCGTCTGGAACAGCTCGTCGCGCGGGTAGGTCTCCATGATCTGGAGCAGGTCGCGGCCGTCGTGGCTGTTGGGCGAGAACCCGGCGCGGCGCAGCACCTCGTCGACCTTGCGGCGGACCACCGGGACCCGGCGCACGGAGTCGGTGTAGGCGGCGGAGGAGAACAGGCCGAGGAAGCGGCGCTCGCCGACGACGTTGCCGTCCGCGTCGAACTTCTTGACGCCGATGTAGTCCAGGTACGACGGCCGGTGCACGGTGGCCCGGCTGTTGGCCTTGGTCAGCACGAGCAGCTTGTGCTCGCGGGCCTTGGCGCGGGCGTCGGCCGGGAGCCGCTCGAAGGAGGGGCTGACCGGGTGCTGGTCGTCCTCGGCGTGGTGCGGGTCCGAACGCAGTATGCCGAGCCCGGTGCCGGGCACGGCGGCGAGCGTGTCGTCCTCGCGCAGCTGGTACTCGCGGTAGCCGAGGAAGGTGAAGTGGTCGGTGGCCAGCCAGCGCAGCAGCTCGCGGGCCTCCTCGACCTCGGGCCGGGGCAGGTCGCCGGGGGCGGGCTCGCTCACCAGGTCGTCGGCGATCCGGGTCGCCGTGTCCCGCATCTTCTCCCAGTCCTCGACGGCCTCGCGGACGTCGGACAGGACGCGCAGCAGGTCGGCGGTGATCTGCTTGAGGTCGGCGCGGTCGGTCTCCCGGTCGATCTCCACGTGGATCCAGGACTCGACGTGCGCGTCGTGCGGGAGGTCGCCGGTGGCCGGCGTCGGCAGCACCTCCAGCAGCTTGCCGGTCAGGTCGCGCCGGACGACGAACTGCGGGTGGATGACGACGTGGATGCCGCGTCCCTGCCGGGTCAGCTCGTTCGTCACGGAGTCGACGAGGAAGGGCATGTCGTCGGTGACGACCTCCACGACGGTGTGGCTGCAGGTCCACCCGTTCTCTTCCACGGTCGGGGTGTGCACCCGGACGTTCGCGGTGCCCTGCGGGCGGTTCTCGGCGAGACGGTGGTGCGAGACCGCGGCGCCGAAGACGTCGACCGGGTCGCGGTCGGCGAAGTCCTCCGGGGCGGTGTGCAGGTAGTAGCGCTGGAGGAACGTGAGCACCGACTCGCTGTCCGGGGTGCCGGGACCGCCCTCGCTCGTCGTCCCGGTCGGTAGGTGCCCCCCGACCGGGCTGTTCTCAGCTACCCGCGCGGCCCTCTCGAGCAGCTCGGCCTTGGCTTCGTCCAGCTTGGTCTGCATTGTCCTCTGGCTCCTGTCGCGCGCCGTTGCGTGACGTAGAAGGAAGTACGGTCTCTTCCCTTGCGACACAACGCCACGCCCCGGGGTGTCCGGTCGATTCCGACGGTATGCCGCGAAGTGAGATCAGCGGGAGGAATTCAGCCATTGTGATGACGTCCGCCGGGTGTGACGCTGCTCTCGGCACCGCCGCGCATCCGGCCGCCCTCGGCGTCCCGGGGGCTTCGGCGCCCCCGCCCCGCCCGCGAGGACCAGCGACCGCCGCCCGGGCACGGAGGCGTTCCGTGCGACCCGGGCGCGGGGCGGGAGCAGCATCGCTCCCGCGAGATATCGCGCTGATCACGCCACAAGGCTATCGCCACTCACCCCGGGTCCGTCATGAGCCGTATGTGTACAAAACCGAGGGGTGAAGTTTGACGTTCTGCACAGCGGCGGGCGGGGGCCGCGTGGCGTATCGGTCGCGTCCCCGCGTGGCCGGCCGCACCCTGAGAACCACCGGGCCCTCTTGGCAGACGCGCCCGGCGGGGGCACGGTGCCCGAGAGTCCCACCCGCACGGTCCGGCGCTCCGCCCGCGGAGCGCGGAGTCCCCCCGAGGAGCCGACCATGCCCACGAAGATCCTCATCGTCACCGGCGACGCTGCGGAGTCCCTGGAGGTCCTCTACCCGTACCAGCGGCTGCGCGAGGAGGGCTACGAGGTGCACATCGCGGCCCCCACCCGCAAGACGCTCCGCTTCGTCGTCCACGACTTCGAGCCCGGCTACGACACCTACACCGAGAAGCCCGGTTACACCTGGCCCGCCGACCTGGCCTTCTCCGAGGTGGATCCGGGCGGGTACGCGGCCCTGGTCGTCCCCGGCGGCCGGGCCCCCGAGTACCTGCGCAACGATCCCGAACTGCGCAAGATCCTCAAGGCGTTCTTCGACGCGGACAAGCCCGTCGCCCAGATCTGCCACGGCCCGCTGCTCACGGCCGCGATCGACTCGCTGCGGGGCCGCCGGGTCACGGCCTACCCCGCGCTGGAACCCGACATGCAGGCGGCCGGCGCGGGCTTCCAGGACGCCGAGACGGTCGTCGACGGCACGCTGGTCTCCGCCCGGGCCTGGCCGGACCACCCGGCGTGGATGCGGGAGTTCCTGAAGGTGCTGCGCACGACGGCACCGGCGGGCTGAAGCGCCGGACGGGCAGGAAGGCGGGGGCCGCGGGACGGGAAGCGGCCCGGTTCCGCCGGGCCGGGGCCCCGCCCCGCCCCCCCTCTCCGCTACGCCGCTATCCGCCGGGCCTCCGCCACCGCCTCGGCCAGCGTGTCCACCACGGGCACCTCCACGTCCCGGAGGCTGGCCCGGCTGTGCGACCCCCCGGTGTACAGCACGGCCCGCGCCCCCGCGTGCCGGGCGGCGAGCGCGTCGTCCGCCGCGTCCCCGATCACCACCGTCCGCGCCGGCTCCACCAGCCCGGCCAGCGCCTCCAGGTGGCGGACCATGTGCTCGGCCTTGCTGCCGCCGGACGGCCCGGTCCGCCCGTCGACGCGCAGGAAGTGCGCCTCGATGCCGAAGTCACGGACCAGCGGCACCAGTTCCTCGTGCCCGTACATGCTCAGCAGCGACTGGCTGTGCCCCGCCGACCGCCACCCCGAGAGCAGTTCCTCCGCCCCCTCGGTGAGCGTGCACCGCACCCGGTGCTCGGTGTAGTGCCGGTGGAAGACGCCGTCCATCAGCTCCCACTCGGCGTCGCTCGGCAGCCGCCCGAGCAGCCGCTCGTAGAACTTCGGCACCGGCACGCAGTACAGCGTCCGGTACTGCTCCAGCGTGATCGGCGCGAGGCCCAGCTCGGCGAACGCCGCGTTCGTCGCCCCGATGACGGCGTCGTTGTCGTGGAACAGCGTCCCGTTCCAGTCCCAGACGATGTGCGCCCTTCCCTGCGTCCCCATGTCCAAGACCGTACCCGCCCCCACCGACAGCGGGGCCGCCGCCGGGGTCAGCCCCGGCCCACCAGGCCGGGGATCTCCTGCGTGGCGAACCACAGCAGCTCGTGGTCGTCCGCCCCGTCCACGGCGGACCGCGCGTCGCCGTCCCCGCCGTCGGCCGCCTCCAGCGCGTCCGCCGCAGCGGTCACGTCCGTCTCCGCGTCCTCGGCGTCGACGTGCACGGAAGCCACCTTCGCGAGCGGCACCGGCACCGTCACGGTCACCGCCCCGAGATCGGACGCCTCCGGCCCGCGGTCGGGGCCTGCGCCCACCGCGGCGTCGGGCACGTCCACGGCGACCACGACCCGGCGCCGTGCGGCCTCCCGGTCCGCGGCCAGCAGCCGCAGCGAGGCCAGCGCGGCCCGGCCCAGCGCCGCGTACTCCAGTTCCTCGACGTCCTCGGAGCGGTACCACTCGCGCAGGGCGGGCGTGACGGCGTACGCGGCGGTCGGGCCGCTCCCCAGCTCACCCGTCTTGTGCGCCTCGGCGAGGGCGGGGAGGGTCAGGGGGACGTAGACGCGCATGCTGGCCGCTCATTCCTGGTGGGGGCTCCGCTGGGGCCCGGGGAGGGCGGCTGGCGCGTCTCCCGCGGGGCCTTCAGGATACGTGCGCCCGTCCTCTTTCGGGTCCCCGCCCGCCCCCGCCCCGGCGTCAACTCCCGGCCTGCGGTTCACCCCGTCCCGCCGCGCGGCCACGGGGGCGAGGGGTGGTCGCGTCACTCGGATAAGTGAACCTTCCGGGCCGCGCGCACGTGCCGTTCCCCGCTTGCCCGGCCCTTCCCGGCCCCGTACAAGATCCCCACCAGCAAGTTACCGCCCGGTATCCCCGGGCCCGCCGAACGGGGACCCCCGTGAACAAGGTCATGAGCCGTACCGCCCCGCCCCGCCCGCGGCACCGCCCGCCGACCCGGCGGGACAGCCGCCGCCCGGGTGGCGCGCCGCCCCGCACGCCCAGCCGGCCGGCGACCGCGCGCTCCGCTACGGCCCGTACGGCGCCGGATCCGGCCCCCCGGCCGCCCCGCCCCACCGATCTCTTCGCGGACCGCCTGCTGGCCGTCCTGAGCGGTGAGCGGCCGGTCCACTGGATGCTGCGGCACACCGCGGGCCGCGCCTACGACGACCTGGCCCGCCTCGCCGAGCGCAGCCCCCTGCGCACCCGCGGCACCCGCCCGGTCGTCCACGACATCGGCTACTACGTCCCCAGCGAGGGCGCCCTGGAGGTCTTCGCCCGCATCGCCGCCGGGGACCGGCTGCGCGCGATGGCCTTCCGCCTGGAACTGGGCGAGGACCTCCGCTGGCGCTGCACCGCGGTGGAAACGGGCACCGGCACCCCGGGCTGCTGAACCACACCCCGACGGCCGGAGGAAGGTCGCCCGGCCCTCCGCCACGCCCCCCCTGCCGACGGCCCGCCACCGTCCCTCCCCCGGCGACCAGCGCACCGCGGAGGGGGCCGGGACGGTGGCGGACACGCGGCAGGGCCGGGGCTCCCGAGGGAGTCCCGGCCCTGCTCACACTCGCTCCGGCGGCTACTTCTTGCGGCGCCGGCCGCCCTTCGCCTGCCGGCGCCGCTCCGCGCGCGTCAGGCCGTCCGACTCGGAGCGCACCGGCTCCTCGTCCTCCAGGTCACGCTCGACGATGCCGCCCTCGCCGTCCACCGTCGGCGCGGAGAAGTGCAGGTCCCGGCGCTGCGGGACGTCCAGCCCCTTCGCGCGGATCTCCGGACGCGCGCCCGCCTGCGCGGGCACCGTGTCCTGCACGCCCTCGCCGGCCGGCTGGGCCTCCTCGACCGGGACCTCCTCGACCTGCTGCTCGACCTGGACCTCCAGGTTGAACAGGTAGCCGACGGACTCCTCCTTGATGCCGTCCATCATCGCGGTGAACATGTCGAAGCCCTCGCGCTGGTACTCGACCAGCGGGTCCTTCTGCGCCATCGCGCGCAGGCCGATGCCCTCCTGGAGGTAGTCCATCTCGTAGAGGTGCTCGCGCCACTTGCGGTCCAGGACCGACAGCACGACCCGGCGCTCCAGCTCACGCATGATCTCGGAGCCGAGCTGCGCCTCACGGGCCTGGTACTGCTCGCGGACGTCCTCCTTGATGGACTCCGAGATGAACTCGGCGGTCAGCCCGGCCCGGTCGCCGGCCGCCTCCTCCAGCTCCTCGATGGTGACCTTCACCGGGTAGAGCTGCCGGAAGGCGCCCCACAGCCGGTCCAGGTCCCAGTCCTCGGGGAAGCCCTCGGAGGTCTCGGCGTGGACGTACGCGTCGATCGTGTCGTCCGTGAAGTGCTGCACCTGCTCGTGCAGGTCCTCGCCCTCCAGGACGCGGCGGCGCTCGCCGTAGATGACCTCGCGCTGCCGGTTGAGCACCTCGTCGTACTTCAGGACGTTCTTGCGGGTCTCGAAGTTCTGCGTCTCGACCTGCGACTGCGCCGACGCGATCGCGCGGGTGACCATCTTGTTCTCGATCGGCACGTCGTCCGGGACGTTCGCCATCGACATCACGCGCTCGACCATCTGCGCCTTGAACAGCCGCATGAGGTCGTCACCGAGGGAGAGGTAGAACCGCGACTCGCCCGGGTCGCCCTGACGGCCGGAACGACCGCGCAGCTGGTTGTCGATGCGCCGCGACTCGTGCCGCTCGGTACCGAGGACGTACAGGCCGCCGAGGTCCTCGACCTCGTCCTTCTCCGCCTTGACGGCCTGCTCGGCCTTCTCCAGGGCGGCGGGCAGGGCCGCGGCCCACTCCTCGATGTGCTCCTCGGGGTCCAGGCCGCGCTGGCGCAGCTCCGCCTCGGCGAGGTCCTCGGGGTTGCCGCCGAGCTTGATGTCCGTACCGCGGCCGGCCATGTTGGTGGCCACGGTCACGGCGCCCTTGCGGCCGGCCTGCGCGACGATCGACGCCTCGCGCTCGTGGTGCTTGGCGTTCAGCACCTCGTGCTGGATGCCGCGCTTGCTGAGCTGCTGCGAGAGGTACTCGGACTTCTCGACGGAGGTCGTGCCGACCAGGATCGGCTGGCCCTTCTCGTGCTTCTCGGCGATGTCGTCGACGACCGCCTCGAACTTGGCCACCTCGGTGCGGTAGATCAGGTCCGACTGGTCCTTGCGGACCATCGGCCTGTTGGTCGGGATCGGGACCACGCCGAGCTTGTAGATCTGGTGGAACTCGGCGGCCTCGGTCATCGCCGTACCGGTCATGCCGGAGAGCTTGTTGTAGAGGCGGAAGAAGTTCTGCAGGGTGATCGTCGCGAGCGTCTGGTTCTCGTCCTTGATGTCCACCCCTTCCTTCGCCTCGATCGCCTGGTGCATGCCCTCGTTGTAGCGGCGGCCGGCGAGGATACGGCCGGTGTGCTCGTCGACGATCATGACCTCGCCGTCGATGACGACGTAGTCCTTGTCGCGCTTGAACAGCTCCTTGGCCTTGATGGCGTTGTTCAGGTAGCCGACGAGGGGGGTGTTCACCGACTCGTAGAGGTTGTCGATGCCCAGCCAGTCCTCGACCTTGGCGACACCGGACTCGTGGATGGCGACCGTGCGCTTCTTCTCGTCGACGTCGTAGTCGCCGGTCTCCTCGATGCCCTTGAGCGGGTTGCCGGCCTCGCCGCGCTTGAGGCGCGTGACCAGCTTGGCGAAGTCGCCGTACCACTTGGTGGCCTGGTCGGCCGGGCCGGAGATGATCAGCGGCGTACGGGCCTCGTCGATGAGGATCGAGTCGACCTCGTCGACGATGGCGAAGTTGTGGCCGCGCTGCACCAGCTCGTCCTTCGCCCACGCCATGTTGTCGCGCAGGTAGTCGAAGCCGAACTCGTTGTTCGTGCCGTAGGTGATGTCGCACGCGTACTGCTCGCGGCGCTGGGCCGGGGTCATGCTGGCGAGGATGACCCCGACCTCGAGGCCGAGGAACTTGTGGACGCGGCCCATCATCTCGGAGTCGCGCTCGGCCAGGTAGTCGTTGACCGTGACGATGTGCACGCCGTCGCCGGACAGCGCGTTCAGGTACGCGGGCAGGGTGCCGACGAGGGTCTTGCCCTCACCGGTCTTCATCTCGGCCACGTAGCCGAGGTGCAGCGCGGCGCCGCCCATCATCTGCACGTCGTAGTGGCGCTGGCCGAGGACGCGCTTGGCGGCCTCGCGCACGGTGGCGAACGCCTCGGGAAGCAGGTCGTCCAGGCTCTCACCGTCGGCGTACCGCTGCTTGTATTCATCGGTGAGGGCCCGCAGCTCGGCGTCGGAGAGGTCGACGAAGTCCTCTTCGATGGAGTTGACCTGGTCCGCGATGCGGTGCAGCTTGCGCAGGATCTTGCCTTCGCCTGCACGCATGATCTTCGAGAGGACGGACACGGGGGCTGGTCTCCTTGCCGGTCGGGCCTGGGACGGTCGGTTTTCCATGTGACGTACTGAGCAACGGCCATCGTATGCGAGGACCCGGCCGCGCCGGGAGGGCCTGGCGGCCCGGCGGCCCCTTCACCCTGGACAACGGCCGGGGCGACGCGATGGTGCCGCTCCCGCGGGAGGAATTGAGCGAAATGTGATCACCCGCTCACGCCCCGCGAAAACCGTGGCTCCGGGAGGGCGCCGCGAGGACAATCGGGCGATGGAACCCGTCACGCTCACCACGGACCGCCTCCTGCTGCGCCCGGTCGGCCCCGGCGACACCGACGCGGTGTACGAGGCCGTGCAGGACCCCGACATCCGGCGCTGGACGACGGTCCCCTCGCCCTACCTGCCCGAGCACGCCGTCGGCTTCACCGAGCGGCTCGTCCCCGAGGGGTGGGCGCAGGGCTCGGTGTTCACCTTCGGCGTGTTCCTCGCCGGCGGCGCGCTGGCCGGCATGCTCGCCCTCTCGATGCGTTCCCTGGGCACGGCCGAGATCGGGTTCTGGGCCGCCAGGGAGCACCGCGGCCGCGGGTACGTCGTGGAGGCCGCGCTCACCGCCTGCCGGTGGATCTTCACCGAGATCGGGGTGGACCGCGTGGAATGGCGCGCCGAGGTCGGCAACGACGGCTCCCGCGCGGTGGCCGAACGCGCGGGCTTCACCGTCGAGGGCACGCTGCGCTCCGGCATCAACAACAAGGGCGTGCGCCGGGACTGCTGGATCGGCTCCCTGCTCCCCTCTGACCTGGGCCTGCCGTCCACGGCCCCCTACCTGCCCGCCCGCGCCTGAGCCGCGCGGGTCCGTCCGCGGTGTACGCGCGGCCCGTCGCGGGCTGTCAGTGGCACCCTCTATCGTCCGACGCATGACGACCCTTCCGCGCCCCACCACCGTCCTCACCGCGGCCGACGCCCGCCGGATCGTGCTGCGCGCCCAGGGCCTGCTCGGCGCGCCCGACCGGCGCGCGGGTGTCCGCGGGGTGCTCCGCCGGCTCGGCGCGGTCCAGCTCGACACGATCTCGGTCCTCGCCCGCTCCCACGAGCTGGTGCCGTACGCCAGGCTGGGCGCGGTCGGCCGCACCGTCGTGGAGGACGCGTACTGGACGGGCGCGCACGCCTTCGAGTACTGGTCGCACGCGGCCTGCATCCTGCCCGTCGAGGAGTGGCCGCACTTCGCCTTCCGCCGCCGCGCCTACCGCGACCGGCCGCACTGGCACCACGATCTGCCCGACGGCACCTACGACCAGGTGATCAAGCAGTTGCGCGCGGAGGGCCCGCTGACCGCCACGGAACTGGGCGGCGCGAAGCGGACGAGCGAGTGGTGGGACTGGTCGGGCACCAAGGTCGCCGTGGAGCGGGCGCTGATGTACGGCGAGGTGGTGTGCGTGCGGCGGCGCGGCTGGAAGCGGGTGTACGACCTCGCCGAGCGCGCCGTACCGCAGGCGCTGCTGCACGACGAGCTGGACGACGCCGAGTGCCTGCGCCGCCTGGTCCGGCTGGCGGGCGAGTCGCTCGGCGTGGGCACCCGCGCGGACATCGCCGACTACCACCGGCTCCGGGGCGAGCAGGTCGACGCCGTGATCGCGGACTCGGGTCTGGTGCCGGTCGAGGTCGAGGGCTGGGCGAAGCCGGCCTGGGCCGATCCGGCCGCCCTGGCGACGCCGCCGCGCGGCCGGCACCGCACCACGCTGCTGTCCCCGTTCGACTCCCTGATCTGGGAGCGGGCGCGCACGGAACGGATCTTCGGCTTCACCCACCGGCTGGAGGCGTACGTCCCCAGGCAGAAGCGGGTCCACGGCTACTTCGCGATGCCGGTGCTCGCCGGCGGCCGGCTGGTCGGCCGGGTCGACCCGGCGCGCGAGGGCCGCACGCTGGTGGCCAGGCAGGTCGCCCTGGAAGGCCCGAAGGCGGTCCCGGCACTCGCCCGGGCCCTGGTCGAGGCGGCGTCCTGGGTGAACTGCACGGACGTGCGCGTCGAGCGCACGGACGCGCCCGCGCTGCGCGAGCCCCTCACCAGGGAACTCGCCGGTCTCCTCGGCTGACCGCCGCGGGCGCTAGCGGATCTCCAGGATCTTCTCGCGCATCGCGTAGACCACGGCCTCCATCCGGGAGTGCAGTTGCAGCTTCTCCAGGATGTTGCGGACGTGGTTCTTCACGGTGTTCTCGGAGATGAACAGCTGCTTGGCGATGTCCCGGTTGTTCCTGCCCGTGGCGACGAGCTTGAGGACCTCCAGCTCCCGTTCGGTCAGCCGGGGCGCGGGCACCAGCCGGCGCTCGTCGGTGCGCTGGATCATCGACTTGAACTCGGTGAGGAGCTTGGACGCCATCGACGGGCTGATCTGCGACTGTCCGTCGGCCACTGCCCGGATGGCGGTGGCCACCTCGTCGGTCGAGATCTCCTTGAGGAGGTATCCGGTCGCGCCGGCCTTGATCGCCTCGTAGAGGTCGGCCTCCTCGTCGCTGATGGTCAGCATGATGATCTTCGCGCTGGGGGCGACCTCCTTGATGGAGGTGCAGGCCTCGATGCCGCCGCGCTTGGGCATGCGGACGTCCATGAGCACGATGTCGGGCAGCAGGTCGGCGGCCTTGTCGACGGCCTCTGCTCCGTCGCCCGCCTCACCCACGACCTGGATGTCCTCCTCGGCCGCGAGCACGATCTCCAGGCCGCGCCGGAAAAGGGCGTGATCGTCCACCACCAGGACCCTGATCGGCTCCTCGCGCGCGGAGCCGGCGTCCGGGCCCACGCCGATGACATCGTCGGCGTCCCCGCCCCGCATCGGTCCGAAGGTGTCCGCCATCGTTCCTCCCCCTGAAGGCTGGGGCCTGTGGTCCTGTGCCATCGCCAACCCAAGGCAACGGCCCACCGGTTGGGCCGATGCGGCCATGATTCCATGCCCGGACGACACCGAGGTGACGCATGGGGCGCGAAGTGGTCGCACAGCGGTGCCCCTGGGGGCGCACACACGCTCCAGGGGCACCGGCTCTGCTTCGGCCGGGTGCGTCAGCCGCCCAGCGTGCCGCCCGCCGCGGGGGCCTCCGCCTCGGTGACCATCGGGTCCGTGCTGAGGTGGATCACGCCGTAGTCGTAGGCGTGCCGCCGGTAGACGACGCTCGGTTCCTTCGTCTCGGAGTCGACGAACAGGTAGAAGTCGTGGCCGACCAGTTCCATCTCGTAGAGGGCCTGGTCGAGGCTCATCGGAGCGGCGACGTGGGTCTTCTCGCGGACGACGAGGGGGCCTTCACCCTTGACCTCCAGCGAGCCGATCTTCTTGGTCGGCACTCCGTCCGTCTCCTCCTCGTGGACGGGGAGGCCGTTGCCGTTGAGCGTCGCCGCGTCCGGCACGTGGTCGGGGACCTCCGCCGCCGGGATCCGGCGCGCGCCGCGCCGGGAAAACCGCTTGTCGTGCTGCTTGCGCAGACGCGCGTCGAGCTTCTCCGCCGCCAGGTCGAGCGCCGCGTACGGGTCGCTGGCCGCTGCCTCCGCCCGGATCACCGGGCCCCGGGAGCGGAGCGTGATCTCCACCCGGTCGCAGCGGTCGGCCTGCCGGGGGTTCGGTTCCTTGGACACCTCGACGTCGAGGCTGATCACCTTGGCATCGAGCCTCTGGATCTTCTCCAGCTTCAGCTTCTCGGCCACGTGCTTGCGGAACCGCTCGGGCACCTCGGTCTTGCGGCCTTTGACGACGATGTCCACGCAGAACTCCGTTCCCGGATCGCTCCGCCGCCCCGGCGGAGCACTCCCTTTCGCACCAGGTCCGGCGAGCACCGGACCTCGGACTCGGTGACTTCCACCTCCTCCTCCCCCATGGGCGAGATCTCCATCCCACCGGCACGGGTGATTATGGAAAAACCCGCGGCACGGCATTCGGATAAGCGAGGTGCGACCTGCGGCCTTTCCTCACAACCGAACATATCTCGCCCGGACGGATGGCGTCACCCTCTACTGCGGCGTACCTCCGTTCCGGTGAATTAGTCCCTTCACCACCTGCAACGACGCAGGTCTACGGTCAGTTCCTGGTTATTCCGAAAGAATCGCGAGGAGCAGCGATCACAGCGGCACGGAACAGCCCTCCGCGGGCGTTCGCCACCGTCTTTTCCGGTGCACCGTGCACCCACTTCCTTCCCTGCCGCGCGCCGAGCTCTCGTTCCTCCCTACCTTCCCGAGATATCGCCCGGTACACGACCGTTCTGCCGTCTTGGTGCGGCACCCCCGCCTCCCGCAGCGCACGCGCCGCCTCCGCGAGACTCGCGCCGGTCGTCATGAGGTCGTCGACCAGCACCACACGGCCCGCACCGAGCTGCCGGACGCCTCCCGGAGCCACCTCCAGCGCCCCGGCGAGGTTCTCCAGGCGCCGCCGCGCGTCCAGCCCCGCCTGGTCCGCCACGGCCCGCCGCTGCCGCAGCACGGCCGCCACCCGGGCCGCCGTCCCGGTGCGCCGCAGCTCCCCGGCCGCCGCGAGCGCCATCCGCCGCACCGGATCGTGCCCACGCGCCCGCACGGCCCACCGGGCGGACGGCACGGGCACCAGCAGGACCGGCCCGCCCCGCGGCCACCCGGCCGCCTCACCGGCTGCACCACCTGTCGCGGCACCGGCGTCGCCGCCGCCGGCACCGAGGCCCGCCCGCACGGCCCGCGCCAGCGCCGCGCCCAGCGGTCCCGCGAGGGCCAGCGCGCCCCGCTCCTTGTGCTCCAGCAGCAGCGCCCGCACCTCCGCCGCGTACGGAGCAACCGCGTGCACCACCGGCAGCCCGGCCGGCTCCGGCACCGGCCGCGCCCGCCGCGGCCCGCCCCCCTGCAGCCGGGCCCGGCACCGCGGGCAGAGCGCCGTACGAGGTGCCCCGCAGCCCGCGCAGTCGGCCGGCAGCACCAGGTCGGTGAGGTCCCGCCACCACCCCCGCATGACCACCACTGTGCCCATGTCCCCGCGGTCCGGCCACCCCTGTGGACGACGCCCTGTGGAAAACGGCGCGCGGCCCGCCCACCGCGTCACCCGTTCGAGGGGCGCGGTGCCGCTCGGTGTTCAGCCCGGGTAGACCGGTGCCGTCCCGTCCTTGTCGACCTTCTGCCACTGCGCCCCGGACGGCAGGCGCACGATGCCGTCCTCCGAGTGGGCCACCAGCGGCACCCGGTCGTCCTCGGACGCGGCGACCTCCTTGATGCTGGTGAGCGCGCCCGGCGCCGGGCCGTCGAGCGTGGAGCCGTCGACCTGGACGTACCGCATCTGCTGCACGCCGCCCTGCTCCTGGCCGACGACGAGCAGCCTGCTGTCCCCGGCCCACGAGATGGCGCTGACCTGCTCCAGGTCCGGTGTCGCCGACCGCAGTCCGTCCACCGAGATGCCCTGCCCCGTCCCGTCGTCGCGCTGGATGCGGCCGATGAGCAGGGACTGCTTGCCGGCCTTCTGCACGACCAGCGCGATCCGCGCCCCGTCGGCGGCCACCCGCGCGTCCCTGATCGTCCCGGACAGGTCCGGGACGTCGACCCGCACCGGCCGGGTGCCGCCCTGCTCCAGCACGAACAGCCGGGTGCGCGCCGGGTCGCGGTCGGCCACCCACAGGTCGCCGCGGGCGTCCCAGCTCGGGGTGGTCAGCCGGTCCGCCGGGGTCGGCCCCGCGCTGGTCACCAGCGTCTCGTCGAAGGAGGCACCGGACGCCAGCGAGGTCACGTACAGCGACGCGCCCTCGTTCCCCACCCCGGCCGCGGCGTGCTCGTCACGCGAGATCGCCACCGACAGGAGCCCCTTGCCGCCCTCGCCCAGCGGGCCGGGCACCGGGACCGATCCGGCAGCAGTGTCGGTACCGCCGCTCGTGGCCGGCAACCGCACCACCCGGTGCTTGCCGTCGATGAAGTACACGTACTCGGGGCGCTTGGTCGCGCCGTGCCAGGCCACCGACTCGGCGCGCTCGTCGGTCAGCTCGCACAGCCGGTCGCCGCCGATGCCCTGCAACTCCACGGCGTCCAGCGTCGGCGCCAGGTTCCGCAGGGTGAACAGCACCTGCGTCGCCATCTCCGTGCACTTGCCCGCCCCGACCCGGGACGCCTTCAGGTTCAGCGGCACCGTCAGCTTGTTCTGGTCGTCCGGAGCCAGCCCGGACACGCCCTTCTGCAACGCCGTACCGGTCGGGAAGCTGGACCGGACCACCGGCCCGAGCCAGGCGGTGGGCCCCTTCAGCAGCGAACCCACCATCTGGGTCATCGCGTCCACCTTGCTGCGCACGAACACCGGGTCGGCGACCGCCACCGGCTGCCCGCCCGCCCCGACCGTCGCGTCGGAGGCGAAGTAGTACTTGTCGACGGACGTGTAGTTCCGCTGGAAGTCCGACTTTCCCATGACGACCCCGGCGGGCAGTCCGTCGATGCGCCACTGCCCGCTCTTGGCGTCCTTCACGAGGTGCAGCTTCTCGCGGTAGGAGCCCGCGGCGGGCTGGTAGGCCTGCTGCGCGTCGACCGTGGCGACCCGGCTGCCGGCCAGCACACAGGTGACGCTGTTGGCCTCCTCCCGGCCGCCCGGGCCGCAGTCGGTCTCGATGCTCGGCCCGTTGGCGAGGACGGTGGTCGACCGCTCCGGCCGCCAGGTGTGCGCCGCGTCGGCCGTCAGGTACTTGCGGGCCGTGTCGTACTGCGGATCATCGCTGGTCAGCGCCTCCAGGAAGCCCTGCATGATCTCACCGGGACCGGCCCCGTCGGCCGGCGGCATCGCGAAGACCCGCACCCCGGTGTCCTGCCGGGGCGTGGACTCCACGTCCCGCAGGTCCCCGTTGTCGGGCATCGAGGCGCAACCGGCCAGCAGTACGACACCCAAGGCGGCGTACGCCACCGCGCGCCCCGGCCGCCGCCGTGCGCCCCCCTCGCGGTCAGCGGCCACGAAATGCCTCCCCAGGCTCGGTCGAGTGCTCCGGCGCCACGGCCCCTGGCCGGCCCTCACCCGCGTCGTGCGCCGGCCGTCCGACCGGTCCGTCCCCCGCTCGCCGGGCGCCGCCGGTGGGCCGGGGCACCACGCGCGCGGCGTTGCCGGGCAGGGCGGTCGGGTCGGTGGCGGACAACCGCGGCGCGACGCGCGGCGGCAGGGCCGGCGTCGACGCACCGGCCTGCTGCACCGGGACGGTCGCCCGCTTCTCCTCGCCGTCACGCGTCAGCCCGGCCTCGTCGAGACCGCGTTTGCGGCGCGAGTCCTTGGGCTCCAGCGGTATGGGCGAGCCCCGCAGCGGCTCGTCCGCGGTCCTCGGCAGCGTCAGCCGGAACTGGGAGCCGCCGCCCGGCTCGCCCCACGCCTGCAGCCAGCCGCCGTGCAGCCGCGCGTCCTCCAGGGCGATCGACAGTCCGAGGCCCGTACCGCCCGTGGTGCGCGCGCGTGCCGGGTCGGCCCGCCAGAAGCGGCTGAAGACCCGGGTCGCCTCGCCGGGCTTCAGGCCCACACCGTAGTCCCGCACGGCGACGGCCACGGCGCCGCCCGCGGCGGCGAGCCTGACCACGACGTCCCGGCCCTCGCCGTGCTCGACGGCGTTGACGACGAGATTGCGCAGGACGCGCTCCACGCGCCGGGCGTCCGCCTCGGCGACGACGGGCTGCTGGTCTCCGACCACGCGCAGGCGCGTGCCCTTGCGCTCGGCGAGCGGCTCGGCGCCGCTCACCACCCGCCGGACGACTTCCCTGAGGTCTATCGGCTCGGCCTCCAGCGCCGCGGCGCCGGCGTCGAAACGGCTGATCTCCAGCAGGTCCGCGAGCAGCGACTCGAACCGGTCCAGCTGGTCGGCGAGCAGCTCGGCGGACCGCGCGGTCACCGGGTCGAAGTCCTCGCGCGCCTCGTGGATGACGTCGGCGGCCATCCGGACGGTGGTCAGCGGGGTGCGCAGCTCGTGCGAGACGTCCGAGACGAACCGCCGCTGCATCCGGGACAGGTCCTCCAACTGCTGGATCTTCAGCTGAAGGTTCTGCGCCATCTTGTTGAAGGCCTCGCCCAGACGCGCGATGTCGTCCTCGCCGGTGACCTTCATCCGCTCCTGGAGCTGCCCGGCGGACAGCCGCTCCGCGATCCCGGCCGCCATCCGCACCGGCGTGACGACCTGCCGGACCACCAGCCAGGCGATGGCCCCGAGCAGGACGACGACGAACAGCCCCGCGGTGGCGAGGGTGCCCTTGACCAGGCCGAGGGACTTCTCCTCCTGGGTGAGCGGGAACAGGTAGTACAGCTCGTACGGACGCCCGTTCGGGTCGTTGACCTGCTTGCCGATGACGAGCCCCGGCTGCGACTCCTTGCCGCCGAAGTAGACGATCCGCGTGTTGCTCTGCGCGGCCGTCGTACCGTTGTTTACCCGCTCGCGCAGAGCCACGGGCACGCTGGAGGTCGGGTTGACGCTCCCGGAACCGCGCGGGCTGCGCCCGCCGCCGCTGTCGTCGCCCACGGGCAGCGTCACCACGTCGAAGGCGCCCGCGCCACCGCTGGACAGCGACTCGACGAGGTCGCTCATCCACTGGATGACGTTCTGCGACTGCCGTCCGTCCACGGTCGACGTGCCGTCACCGGTGGCGGTGCCGCCGGCGGCACCGGTTCCGGAGACCGCCTCGTCGGCCTTCTGCCTGGCCACCGCGAACCCGCCGGTGGCCTGGCTCTGCGACGCCTTCACCTTCGCGTCCAGCAGGCCGTTGCGCACCTGCCCGATCACGACGAAACCCAACAGCAGGACGACACCCAGCGACATCAGCAGGGTGGTGGCGACGACCCTGAGCTGGATGTTGCGCCGCCACAGCCGCATCACCGGCAGCAGCGGCCGGCGCACCCAGCGCAGGAACAGCCGCAGCACCGGGCTGCCCTGGGCGCCGCCCCGGAGCAGACCGCCCTCCAGCAGGGTCCTCACCCGCGTACCGGCCGCCCGGCCGACAGACCGCCCCGGCCGGGTCCCGGGACCGCCGGGGGCCGGAGCGGCACTGTCCTCGGACATGTCAGCTCGGCCCGGCCTTGTAACCGACACCACGGACGGTCACCACGATCTCCGGCCGCTCCGGATCCTTCTCGACCTTGGAGCGCAGCCGCTGGACGTGCACGTTGACCAGCCGCGTGTCGGCCGCGTGCCGGTAGCCCCACACCTGCTCCAGGAGCACCTCGCGCGTGAACACCTGCCACGGCTTGCGCGCGAGGGCGACCAGCAGGTCGAACTCCAGCGGGGTCAGCGCGATCGACTGCCCGTCCCGCTTCACGGAGTGCCCGGCGACGTCGATGACCAGATCACCGATCGTGAGCTGCTCCGGTGCCGGCTCCTCGGACCTGCGCAGACGCGCCCGGATCCGGGCCACCAGCTCCTTCGGCTTGAACGGCTTCACGATGTAGTCGTCGGCGCCCGACTCCAGGCCGACCACGACGTCGACGGTGTCGCTCTTGGCCGTGAGCATCACGATCGGCACACCGGACTCCGCCCGGATCAGCCGGCACACCTCAATGCCGTCCCGGCCGGGCAGCATCAGGTCGAGCAGCACCAGGTCGGGCTTGCTCTCACGGAAAGCGGCCAGCGCCTTGTCGCCGTCGGCTACGAAAGACGGCTCAAAACCTTCACCACGCAGCACGATGCCGAGCATCTCGGCCAGTGCGGTGTCGTCGTCGACGACAAGGACTCGTCCCTTCATAAACGACATCATCCCATTCTCATAACAGCGACAGGCGCCCTGGTGAGGCAGGTCACTGGCCGGTGACGATAGTCGTATGGAGGCGTCACTGTCTGCCCCTGGCCGCCGACGCCGGTGCCACCGCCGGGGACCGGCCCGCACCGAGGCGGCCCCGGACGGTCCGCACGCCGGGACATCCGGCCGCGGACGATGCCCGGAAGCCGCGGTCCGGACGGCCCCTCCCCCGTGCCGCCACGGTAGAGGGGCCGTCCGGGTGGACCGGGGCCGACAGGGCCGGCGCCGCTCCGTCAGGTGATCGGCACCTGGCGCGGCCTGGCGCCGCCCAGCTCCGCGAGCGCCGCGGCCGTCACGGGTGAGACGACCCCCTCCTCGGTGACGATGGCCGTCACCAGCTCGGGCGGCGTCACGTCGAACGCCGGGTTGTACGCCTGCGTCCCCAGGGGTGCCACCGGATTCCCGCCTCCGGGGCCCGTCACCGGCACCTGGGGGGCCATCACCTCGGTCACCTCGTAACCGGGGCGCTGCTCGACGTCGATGGACGCACCGTCGGGGGTGGCCGGGTCGAGCGTCGTCACCGGCGCCACCACGATGAACGGCACGTGGTGGTACTGGGCCAGCACGGCGAGCGGATAGCTCCCCACCTTGTTCGCCACCGAGCCGTCCGCCGCGATGCGGTCCGCCCCGATCAGCACCGCGTCCACCTCACCCGCCGCGAACAGGGAACCCGCCGCGTTGTCGGTGAGCAGGGAGTACGCCATGTCGTTGCGGGCCGCCTCGTACGCCGTCAGGCGCGCGCCCTGGAGCAGCGGCCGGGTCTCGTCCACCCACAGCCGCCGCAGCCGCCCCACCCGGTGCGCGGCCAGCGCCACCGCGAAGGCGGTGCCCTCGCCGCCCGAGACCAGGGCCCCGGTGTTGCAGTGCGTCAGGATCCGGTGCCCGCCGCCCGGGAGCAGCTCGTCCAGCAGCGCCAGGCCGTGGGCCGCCATCCGGGTGCTGGCCTCGGCGTCCTCCCGGTGCAGGGCCCGCGCCGCCACCAGCGCCGCCACGGCGGCCGCGGTCGGATCGCCGGTCCTGACCAGCTCCGCCTGGTGCGCGGACTCGGCCCGGCGCACCCCGACGGACAGGTTCACCGCGGTGGGCCTGGCCCCTTCGAGCGACCGCGCGGCCTCCGCCACGTCGAAGCCCCGCGCGGCGGCGAGCGCGACGCCGTACGCCCCCGCGATCCCCAGCAGCGGTGCCCCGCGCACGGCGAGCGACCGGATCGCCTCCACCAGCGCCGCCGCGTCCGTGCACACCAGCTCGACCTCTTCGGCCGGAAGCCGCGTCTGGTCGAGAAGGACCAGCACGGGGCCCTCCGGTGGTTCCTCCCATCGGATCGCCGGTATCTCGATCGGCCGCTTGTCCCCGTCGGTTCGCGCCTGCTGATCAGCCATGCCGACAGTCTGCCCCGGATACCGCGGACAATTGAAGGAGTCCGGTCCCCACCGTGGCCGGTCCGCGGCTGATCGGCACATGGCACGATGGCTGCCAACCTGCCGCCGCGACCGCGGACGGGCACCGAGAAGGAGCTTCGATGACAGACACTCCGGGCTGGGCCTCGCCCGGATCCTCCCCGTCGTCCGAGGGGCGGGAGCCCGGTGCCTCCGGCTCCGCCGAACCCGCCGACCGCCCCGGTCCCGCCGAGCCCGCACCGCAGCCGGGCGCGGACCCGCAGGGCCCGGGCGCGAAGTGGTCCAAGGAGCAGCCGCCACCCGGCCGGTGGCCGGCGCCCACCGGTGCCCCCGCCCCCCACCAGGCCCCGCCACCCCCACCGCCCGGCCCCGGCTGGGGCGGTCAGCACCCGGCAGGCCCCTCGGGCGGCCACCCCGGCGGATACGGCGGAGGGCACCCGCCCGCCGGTTACGGCCCTTACCCCGGCTACGGCGGCTACCCCGGCTGGGGTGGCCCGCCGCCCGCCGCCAAGCCCGGCGTCATACCGCTGCGACCGCTCGGGGTCGGCGAGATCCTCGACGGCGCCGTCTCCACGATGCGCAGCTACTGGCGCCCGGTCCTCGGCATCTCGCTGGCGGTCGCCCTGATCACCGAGATCAGCCTGGTCCTCCTCCAGGGCTTCGTCCTCGACGACTCCCTCGCCCGCGCCTCGCTCGACGACCGGACCGTCACACCCCGCGAGGCGTTCCGCGCCCTGCGCGACACCATGATCGGCACCGGGCTGGTCTCGGTGGTCTCCGCGGCCGCCATCGTCGTCACCACCGCCCTGATCACGACCATCACCAGCCGTGCCGTCCTCGGCAAGCCGGTCACCATCGGCGAGGCCTGGCGTGAGGCCCGCCCGCGAATCCCCAAGCTGTGCGGTCTGCTCCTCCTGCTCGGCCTGATCGTCATCGGGGCCATGGTCGTCGGGGCACTGCCCGGCCTCCTGGTCATGATCAGCGGCGGCAGCGACGCCGGCGGAGCAGCGCTGTTCGCCCTGGGTCTGCTCGCGGGCAGCGTCGTCGCCGTGTGGCTGGGCGTCCGCTTCTATCTGGCCGCGCCCGCCCTGATGCTGGAACGGCAGGGCATCGGGAAGTCCCTGAGCCGCTCCGCCAAGCTGGTACGCGGCGCCTGGTGGCGCATCTGCGGCATCCAACTGCTCGCCGCGCTCATCACCGGCATCGTCTCGGCGATCATCGCCATCCCCTTCTCCGCCGTCGGCGCGGCCGTGAGCGGCGACGGTACGGCCGACTTCCTCGCCACCAACAGCGGTCACCTCGGCTGGACGTTCCTGATCATCCGGGGGATCGGCGCCGTGATCGGCACCATGCTGACCCTGCCGATCAGCGCCGGCGTCACCGTACTCCTCTACATCGACCAGCGCATCCGCCGCGAGGCCCTCGACCTCGAACTGGCCCGCGCGGCCGGTGTCCAGGGCTACGACACCGGCGCCCCCGGACCAGTCCCCGGGAGCTGATGCGGTGATCACGGGGGCAGTTCTCGCGGCCGCCGCCGCACCGGGCGCCGCCGCGGTCGTACGACGGCTGCCGGGCCTGGCGGGCCGGACCGTCCTGGTGGTCGCCGGCTCGGGCGACGAGCCGCCGGTGACCATCCCGCGCGATCCCGCGCGGGAAGCGGCCCGGCGCGAGCTGTCCAAGCGGATGTACCACGAGAACGACCCCGGCCTGCTCCAGCGCGCCCTGAACGCCCTCTGGGACTGGATCGACCGGCTGCTCGGCACGGCCGCCTCGGCCACGCCGGGCGGCGCGGTCGGGCTGGTCGTCGTGGTCCTGGTCGTCGTCGCCGTGACGGCCGCCCTGTGGTGGCGCCTCGGCACCCCCGCCCGCCGCCCCGCCCCGGCCGCCGCCCTGTTCGACGAGCGGCCCCGCAGCGCCGCCGAACACCGCGCGGCCGGCGCGGCCCAAGCGGCCCAGGGCCACTGGAACCAGGCCGTCCAGGAGCGCATGCGGGCCATCGTCCGCGCCCTGGAGGAACGCGCCCTGCTCGACGTACGCCCCGGCCGCACCGCCGACGAAGCGGCCGCCGAAGCCGGCCGCCTCCTTCCCGGGCACGCGGAGCGGCTGCGCGCCGCGGCCCGTGAGTTCGACGACGTCACGTACGGCGGGCGCAGGGCCGGCGAGCCGTCGTACCAGCGTCTCGTCGACCTCGACCGCGACCTGGAGGACACCAGGCCCGCTCTCGCCGACAGCACCGCCGCCAAGGCCCCCAGCGCCTCCCGGGGGGCAGCCGAGTGACCGCCGCGGCCCCACCGGCGACCACCTCCACCGCGCCCACCGGACGCCAGGTGTGGACCAGGACCCGGGGCATCGGTCTCGCCGTCGTCCTGATCCTCGCCGCGGCCGTCGCCATGGCCGCCGTACGCTCCACCGCCCGCCACGGCGAACTGGACCCGCGCTCCGCCGACCCCCACGGCAGCCGCGCCGTCGCCGCACTCCTCGCCGAGCGGGGCGTCTCCACCCGGGTGGTCACCGCACTCGGTGCGGCACGCGCCGCCGCGGGTCCGGACACCACCCTCCTCGTCGCCGTACCCGATCTGCTGACCCACCGCCAGCAGACCCGGCTGCACGCGGCGACCGCGGCCTCCGGCGGGCGCACCGTCCTGGTCGCCGCCGGCGACCGGTCGGTGACCCGGCTCGCCCCCGGGGTCACCGCGAACCGCGCCGCCGGCGATTCCACGCTCGCCCCGGGCTGCGCCCTGCCCGAGGCCCGGCGCGCGGGCACCGCCGACACCGGCGGCGTCCGCTACACCACCACCCGTCGCGACGCCGACGCCTGCTACCGCAGCGACCGCCTCGCCACCCTGCTGCGGATCCCCGCGGCTTCCGGAGGCGGCGACACCATCGTGCTCGGCGCGCCCGACATCCTCCGCAACGAGCGCCTCGACGAGCAGGGCAACGCCTCCCTGGCTCTTCAACTGCTCGGCTCCCGACCCCATCTGGTCTGGTACCTCCCCTCGCTGTCGGACGCCTCAGCCGCCGGATCCGGCGAGCGGAAGAGCTTCCTGGACCTGCTCCCCCCGGGATGGCTCTGGGCCACCCTCCAGCTCTTCGTCGCGGCGGCTCTCGCCGCCTGCTGGCGGGCCCGCCGCTTCGGCCCCCTCGTGGCCGAGAGACTGCCCGTCGCGATCCGCGCCTCCGAGACCACCGAGGGCCGCGCCCGCCTCTACCGCAAGGCCCACGCCCGCGACCGCGCGGCCGCCGCCCTTCGCGCCGCCACCCGCGCCCGCCTCGCCCCCCTCGTCGGCGTCCCCCCGGCCCACGCGCACACGCCCGAGGCCCTGCTCCCCGCCCTGTCCACCCGCCTCCCGGCCGACGGCGGGCAAGCCCTGCACCCCCTCCTCTTCGGACCGCCGCCCGGCGACGACGCGGCCCTCGTCGCACTCACCGACCGACTCGACGCCCTCGAAAGAGAGGTACGCCGTTCATGACGGACCCGACCACCGACAACGCCGGGAAGATCGGAGACCCGGGCGCCGCCCGCGCCTCCCTGGAAGCCCTGCGCGCCGAGATCGCCAAAGCCGTGGTCGGCCAGGACCCCGCCGTGACCGGACTCGTCGTCGCCCTCCTCTGCCGCGGACACGTACTACTAGAAGGAGTCCCCGGGGTCGCCAAGACGTTGCTCGTCCGCGCCCTCGCATCCGCGCTCTCGGTGGACACCAAGCGCGTCCAGTTCACCCCGGACCTGATGCCCAGCGATGTCACCGGCTCGCTCGTCTACGACGCCCGCACCGCGGAGTTCTCCTTCCAGCCGGGCCCCGTCTTCACCAACCTCCTCCTCGCGGACGAGATCAACCGCACCCCGCCCAAGACCCAGTCGTCGCTGCTGGAGGCCATGGAGGAACGCCAGGTCACGGTCGACGGCACACCACGCCCGCTCCCCGAACCGTTCCTGGTCGCCGCGACCCAGAACCCGGTCGAATACGAGGGCACCTACCCCCTGCCCGAAGCCCAGCTCGACCGCTTCCTCCTCAAGCTGACCGTCCCCCTGCCCTCCCGCCGGGACGAGATCGACGTCCTCACCCGGCACGCCTCCGGTTTCGACCCACGCGATCTGCGCGCCGCCGGCGTACGCCCCGTCGCGGGCCCCGCCGACCTCGAAGCGGCACGCGCCGCGGTCGCCGGGACGACCGTGTCGCCGGAGATCACCGCCTACGTCGTGGACGTCTGCCGCGCCACCCGTGACTCGCCCTCCCTCACCCTGGGCGTCTCCCCGCGCGGCGCCACCGCCCTGCTCGCCGCCTCCCGGGCCTGGGCATGGCTGACGGGCCGCGACTACGTCATCCCGGACGACGTGAAGGCCCTGGCCCTGCCCACGCTGCGGCACCGCGTCCAGCTGCGTCCCGAGGCGGAGATGGAAGGCGTGACCGCCGACTCGGTCATCAACGCCGTCCTCGCCCACGTCCCGGTGCCCCGCTGATGGCGCTGACCGGACGCGCCGCCCTGCTCGCGGCCCTCGGCTCACTCCCCGTCGGCATCCTGGAACCGGGCTGGACCGGCCTCCTCGCGGTCAACGGCCCCCTGGCGCTGGCCTGTGCCTGCGACTACGCGCTGGCCGCGCCAGTACGCCGCCTGGGCCTGACGCGCTCCGGGGACACCTCCGTCCGGCTCGGTGACACCGCCGACGTCACCCTCACCATCACCAACCCGTCCTCCCGCCCGCTCCGGGGGCGGTTGCGGGACGCCTGGCCGCCCAGCAGCTGGCAGCCCGGCACCGACACGGAGGCGTCCCGGCACCGGCTGACCGTCCCTCCCGGAGAACGGCGGCGCGTGACGACCCGGCTGCGCCCCATGCGCCGCGGCGACCGTCGAGCGGACCGCGTGACCGTCCGCTCCTACGGCCCTCTCGGGCTCTTCGCCCGCCAAGGAGCCCACGACGTGCCCTGGACGGTACGGGTCCTGCCCCCGTTCGCCAGCCGCAGGCACCTCCCCTCGAAGCTCGCCCGGCTGCGTGAACTCGACGGCCGCACCGGCGTGCTGACCCGTGGGCAGGGAACGGAGTTCGACAGCCTGCGCGAGTACGTTCCGGGAGACGACACCCGTTCGATCGACTGGCGAGCCACGGCCCGGCAGTCCGCCGTCGCCGTCCGCACCTGGCGTCCGGAACGCGACCGGCACATCCTGCTGGTCCTCGACTCCGGCCGCACTTCCGCCGGCCGCGTGAGCGACGCGCCCCGGCTGGACGCCTCCATGGACGCGGCCCTGCTGCTCGCGGCCCTCGCCTCCCGGGCCGGCGATCGCGTGGCCCTGCTGGCCTACGACCGCCGGGTGCGCACGCTGGTCCAGGGCCGGTCGGCCGGGGATGTGCTGCCGTCCTTGGTCAACGCGATGGCCGCGCTGGAACCGGAACTCGTCGAGACGGATGCCCGCGGTCTCACCGCCACCGCTCTGCGCACCGCTCCCCGGCACTCCCTGATCGTTCTCTTCACGACGTTGGACGCGGCGCCGGTCGAGGAGGGCCTGCTTCCCGTGCTGCCGCAACTCACCCGGCGCCACACCGTTCTGGTCGCCTCGGTGGCGGATCCGTACATCGCCCGGATGGCGCGGGCCCGGGGCGACGCGGAGGCCGTGTACGAGGCGGCGGCAGCGGCTCAGACGCAGGACGAACGCCGGCGCACCGCGGAACAGCTCCGTCGCCACGGTGTGACGGTCGTGGACGCGACGCCGGAGGAGCTGGCGCCGGCACTGGCGGATGCCTATCTGGCGCTGAAGGCAGCCGGTCGGCTCTGATCGGTGATCGGCCGCGCCATGGCAGCTCGCCTCGATATGAAATACGGAAAAGCTCTGGAACGCAGAAAACCCCCGCATCGTTTCGATGCGGGGGTTTTCCTAAAATTTGTTCGGCGGCGTCCTACTCTCCCACAGGGTCCCCCCTGCAGTACCATCGGCGCTGTGAGGCTTAGCTTCCGGGTTCGGAATGTAACCG
>NZ_JBVHNF010000004.1:0-453082 GCF_055558055.1 Streptomyces sp. NPDC025833 | reverse complement strand
GGGCTTGTCCTCAGTTGCTCGCGTCCACTGTGTTGGTTCTGAAACCACGAACAGCCCCACCCGTGTGCGGGTGGTGTGGCGTTCACAGTTTCATAGTGTTTCGGTGGTCATAGCGTGAGGGAAACGCCCGGTTACATTCCGAACCCGGAAGCTAAGCCTCACAGCGCCGATGGTACTGCAGGGGGGACCCTGTGGGAGAGTAGGACGCCGCCGAACAAATTTTGGGAAAACCCCCGCATCGAAACGATGCGGGGGTTTTCTGCGTTTACGGTGGGCATATGAGCCTGCCGACCGAGAACGACTACCTCATCCGTGCCATACGCCCCGACGAATGGGAGCGGGTGAAGCGGCTCCGGCTGGAAGCGCTGCGGGACCCGATCGCGCATCTCGCCTTCCTGGAGGAGTACGTGGAGGCCGCTGCCAAGCCGGACTCCTTCTGGCAGGGCCGGGCCACCGGCTCCGGTGCCGGCTCCAGCACGGCCCGGCAGTTCGTCGCCGAGGCGCCCGACGGGACATGGGCCGGCTCGGTCACCCTGCTCGTGGAAGAGGCCGGCACCGAGGACTGGGCGGGGAACCCGGTCGACCGGCGGCAGGGACATGTGGTCGGTGTCTTCATACGGCCCGAGCACCGCGGGAACGGGCTCGTCGAGGCGCTGTTCGACGCCGCCGTGACGTGGGCGTGGGAGCGGGACGCGGAGGGCGTCCGGCTCTTCGTCCACCAGGACAACACCCGCGCCCAGACGGCGTACCGCAGGATCGGCTTCGTACCGAGCGGCCGCGTCGTGGCGTTCGTGAAGGACGAGGCGCAGACCGAGCTGGAGTTCGTCCTGGAACGGCGGGCCTAGACCGGGAGTTCCTGGTGCGGCCAGCGGGAGCGGGCCTGCTCGCGGGAGCGGAGCAGGGCGAGCGCGGGCAGCCCCTGGTCCGCTCCCGAGGCCAGCAGGGACGGCAGTTCGGGGAGCGGGGCCACCGCCGCGATGTCGTCCAGGACCAGGGTGAGTGGTGGGTCGAGCCGACCGGAGGATGACCGTTCGGCCATGCGCCGGCCGCGCTCGACCACGCTGGAGACGAGGGCCGTCAGGAGCGGCATCGCGCCGGGCGCGCTCCGCGGGTCCTCGATGGATTCACCGACCACGTAGAGCGTGCCCCCTTCGGCGACGAAGGAATCCAGGGCCAGCGCGTCACTTCGGTGCGGAGTGCACGACTCGCGGATGTTGACCGTGGACAGCGCCGCCAGGGCCCTGCCGGTCAGCTCCTGGGCGACGTCCCGCCGTTCCGGGTGGGCGGTGAGCGCCGCCTCCAGCTCGCCGGCGGCGCCCGGGGCGGCCTTGGGGTGGGTGCGCAGGGTCCGTACGGCGTCCTGGACCTGGGTGCCCTGGGCCCAGCGGTGGACGTGCCGGACGGTGCGGTTCTCCAGGGCGGCGGCGTGCAGGTAGCTGCGCAGCAGGGTGACGGCCGTGTCCGCCACCGCCTGGTCGATCTTGGCGGTGGGCCGTACCGGGGCGAGCAGCGCCGTCGCCCGGTGCAGTGCCGTCGCCCGGTCCGCGCAGCCGGCGGTGGGCGACCAGTGCAGCCGGGCCGGGGTGTCGCAGCGGTGCGTGGGGTCGTAGAGGAGGCCGGGCCCCAGCTTCGCCCTGGCGTCCTTGGTCCGCGCCCACAGCTCCGGGTCCGACGTCACCACGAGGACGGGGCCCGGCGCGTCCTGGACGGCCTGCGCAGCGGCCGCCCTGCGGGCCTCGGGCGGGGCGTAGAGCACCGGGCCGTCCCTGCGGTCGGGCTCCCACCCGGTCGGGGGCCCGCCGGCGGCCTGGAGGGCGGGGGCGGGCCCTTCGGCGGCGGTCTCCCGGGCGGGCTGCGCCGGGGGCGGCGGCTCGTACCGGGGCGCCGGCACGTCGTGCTGCGGAGCGGGTGGTGCGAGTGCTTCCCCGTGCGGCGTCCCGGCCGCCTGCCGCTCGTACGGCGCCCGGGGGGCCGCGGGCCGCTCGTACGGCGGCTCGGCTGGTGCGGCGGGGCGCTCCGCGGGGAGGCCGGGGGCTCGCCGGGCCCGGCCCGCGCGCCAGCGGGCCACCGTGCTCAGCGCGAACATGGTGAGCACGAAGAGGATCATCAACTGGCCGATGAACAGGCCCCAGAAGAGGCCCCAGCCGGACAGCTGGTCCGGCGGGGTGCCCGGCCAGGCCCCGGCGAGGTCGTGCGGCCGGCCGATGAGATGGCGCATGGCCAGGGGAGTGCGGGTGAAGGTGACGCCGTCGGGCCAGGCGCCCCGGGTGAACCAGGCGCCGAGGCCCGCGGCGGCCCACACGAGGACGGTGACGCCGAGGAGGAACGCGAGGACGCCGAGCAGCAGGCCGTCGGGGATGCCGCCCCGGCTTTCCCGGTGGCTGTCACGGCGGTCGTCCGGTCTCACCCCGCGCTCCCCTACGCCACCGTCGACTCGGAGTCGCCCAGGTGCTGTTCCACGAAGGCCGCGGCCCGCTCCTCGGCCTCCAGCTCGGCAGCGCGCAGGGCGTCGTCGGGTGTCAGGTCGCTGGAGGACTCGGTCATCGCGCGGTCGGTGAAGACCAGTGGCCGTTCCGTCTCGGTGATCAGGTGCTTGACCACCTGGACGTTGCCGTTGACGTCCCAGACGGCGATGCCGGGCGTGAGCGTCGGGATGATCTCCACGGCCCACCGGGGCAGCCCGAGTACCCGGCCCGTCGCTCTCGCCTCGTCCGCCTTCTGGGCGTAGATCGTCCGGGTCGAGGCCATCTTCAGGATGGCCGCGGCCTCCTTCGCCGCGGCCCCGTCGACCACGTCGGACAGGTGGTGGACGACCGCCACGAAGGACAGGCCCAGCCGTCGTCCGAACTTCAGCAGCCGCTGGAAGAGCTGGGCCACGAACGGGCTGTTGATGATGTGCCAGGCCTCCTCGACCAGGAAGATGCGCTTCTTCCGGTCGGGGCGGATCCAGGTGTGCTCCAGCCACACGCCGACGATCGCCATCAGGATGGGCATGGCGATGGAGTTGCGGTCGATGTGGGACAGGTCGAAGACGATGAGGGGCGCGTCGAGGTCGATGCCGACCGTGGTCGGGCCGTCGAACATGCCGCGCAGGTCACCGTCGACCAGCCGGTCGAGCACCAGGGCGACGTCCAGGCCCCAGGCCCGCACGTCGTCTATGGCGACGTTCATCGCCTCGGCCGACTCCGGCTCGGGGTGCCGCAACTGCTCCACGATGTCGGTCAGGACGGGCTGGCGGTCGACGATGGTCTCGTTGACGTACGAGTGGGCGACCTTGAGGGCGAAACCGGAACGCTCGTCCAGGCCGCGCCCCATCGCGACCTCGATGATCGTGCGCAGCAGCGCGAGCTGCCCGGTGGTGGTGATCGACGGGTCGAGGGGGTTGAGGCGGATGCCGTGGTCCAGGGCCGCCGTCGGGTCCAGCCGGATGGGTGTTATCCCCAGCTCCTGGGCGATGAGGTTCCACTCGCCCACCCCGTCCTCGCCCTGCGCGTCCAGCACGACGACCTGGCGGTCCTTGAACCGCAGCTGGCGCATGACGTACGTCTTCTCCAGCGCCGACTTGCCGTTGCCGGACTCGCCGAGGACCAGCCAGTGCGGGGCCGGGAGCTGTTGGCCGTAGAGCTGGAAGGGGTCGTAGATGTAGCCCTTCCCGGAGTACACCTCGCGGCCGATGATGACGCCGGAGTCGCCGAGGCCGGGCGCGGCCGTGGGCAGGTAGACGGCCTGGGCCTGGCCCGTGGAGGTGCGTACCGGCAGCCGGGTCGTCTCCACCTTCCCGAAGAGGAAGGCGGTGAAGGCCTCGGTGAGGACGGACAGCGGGTCCCGCATCGGTGGATCAGCCCCTACCGTCGGATGCCGGTGGCGAAGGGAAGTGTGTTCACGAAGGCGCGGTGGTGCTCGCGGTCGCACCACTCCAGCTTGAGGTACGACTTGCCCGCGGACGCCCTTATCGTGCGCTTGTCGCGGGCGAGGGCCTCCGGGGAACGCGAGGAGACGGTGATGTAGCCGACGAGGTTGACGCCGGCGGCGCCGCTGGCGAGGTCTTCGCCCCGCTGGTCGAGGCGGTTGTGCGCGGCGATGTCCCGCGGGTCCACCGTCCGGTTCATCTTCGCGGCGCGGGACGCGTCGGCCTCGTCGTTGGTCTTCTCGGTCAGCATGCGCTCGATGGCGACCTCGGTGGGTTCGAGGTCCATGGTCACGGCGACCGTGCGGATGACGTCCGGGGTGTGGACGAGGAGCGGGGCGAGGAAGTTCACGCCGACCGGGGTCATCGGCCACTCCTTCACCCAGGCGGTGGAGTGGCACCAGGGCGCGCGGGTGCTGGACTCCCGGGTCTTGGCCTGGAGGTAGGTGGGCTCCATGGCGTCCAGCTCGGCCGGCCAGGCGTTGCGCTTGGTCATCGCCTGGATGTGGTCGATGGGGTGGTCGGGGTCGTACATGGAGTGGATGAGGGAGGCCAGCCGACCCTGGCCGAGCGGCTGGCGCACCCGGATGTCGGCCTCCTGGAGGCGCGAGCAGATGTCGGTGAGTTCGCGGGCCATGACGACGGCGAGGCCGCCGTCCCGGTCGACCTTGCCGCCGTGGGCGCGGGCGGCGCGGGCCATGGCGTTGGCCTCGGCGGCGAGTTCACGGCCGTAGTGCATGCACGCGACGAGGTAGGCGCGGTGCTGCTCGCTGCTGGTGGACACCATGGACTGGAGCTGCTCGTAGGAGTCCTGGAGCCACTCCGGGGAGCGGTCGTCGCCGCGCATGACGACGTCCTTGGCGTGCGCGTCCGGGTCGGCGGGCAGGGTCCGGGCGAGCATCTGGAGCCGGGTGACGAACCCGTCGCCGTTGGCGACGTGCTTGAGGAGGGTGCCGAAGCGGTCGACGAGGGCCTCCTGGTCCTCGGAGTCGCGCAGTCCGACGCCGGGGCCCTCGATCTCGATGGCGGCCGTGACCGTCTTGCGGTCGGCGTGCAGCAGGACGGCGATCTCGTCGGGGCCGAAGGGCGCGGCGAGCCAGGTGATGCGGCCGATGCCGGGGGGCGGGCCGACCTCGATCTCGCGTCCGTCGAGCCGGGTGCCCGCCTCCATGGTGGCGGAGCGGTAGGCGGCGCCGGTCTTCACGGTCCGCTTGTAGCTGCGGTTGATCTCGAACCACTTGTAGAACGTGCGGCGCTTGTACGGCACGTAGACCGCGGCGAGCGCGAGCAGCGGGAAGCCCGTCAGGAGCACGATCCGCAGGGACAGGACCGGTACGAGGAGACCGCACATCATGCCGAGGAACGCGCCGGCGATGATCAGGGCGATCTCGCCGGACTCACGGTTGCGGCCGACGATCGCGTTCGGTCGGGCGCGGCCGATGAGATACGTACGGCGGGGCGTGACCGGATGGGACAGGGACTCGGTCGTCAACGCCCTTCACCTCCCGAGCGGTTGTTGCGGGTGTTGCTTGCGTGCGGGGTGTTGACCGGGCTGGCGGAGCGGGGCGCGGGCGTGGCGGAGGGGACGGCTCCGCCGGCGGGGGTGCGGCCGCTGTGGGCGGCGACGCCGCCGGCGGCCGGGTTGGCCGGGCGGGGCGTGCTGGAGCCCTGTCCGCCGCCGGCTCCGTTGCTGTCGGCGCGGGTGCTGTGGGTCTTGATGCCCTGGGCGACGAGCGTGGCGGGGGAGCTGATGACGGCGGCGGCCTTGCCCTCGGCGCCCTGCATGAGGCGGTTGTTGCGGCCGTTCGCGATCTCGTCGCCGAAGCCGGGGACGAAGCGGTAGATCATCGCGCTGGCGAAGATGGCCAGCAGGATGATGGCGAGGCCGGAGACGACGGCGGAGAAGGCGTCGGGGCCGTCGCCGCCGGAGAGGGCGCCGGCGAGGCCGAGCACGATCACGATGACGGGCTTGACGAGGATGACGGCGATCATGATCCCGGCCCAGCGGCGTACGTGGCCCCACAGGTTCTTGTCGACGAGCCCGGCGTAGACGACGGTGCCGAGGAGCGCGCCGACGTAGAGGAGCGCGGCCCTGATGACGAGCTCCAGCCACAGGACGCCGGCGGCGAGGATGCTGACCAGGGAGACGACGATCAGCATGATGGGGCCGCCGCCGATGTCGGTGCCCTTGTTCAGGGCGCCGGAGAAGGTGCCGAAGAACGTGTCGGCCTGGTCGCCGGTGGCCTTCGCGAGGACGTCCGTGACGCCGTCCGTCGCCGAGACGACGGTGTACAGGATCAGCGGGGTGAAGGCGGAGGCGAGCACGGTCAGCCAGAGGAAGCCGACGGCCTCGGAGATGGCGGTGGTCAGCGGCACGCCCCGCACGGCCCGCTTGGCCACGGCGAGCAGCCAGAGCAGGAGGGTGAGGATGGTGGAGGCGGCGAAGACGATGGCGTACTGCTTCAGGAACGCCTGGTTGGTGAAGTCCACGGTGGCGGTTTCCTTCACCGCACCACTGAGCTTCTTGACGGTCCAGGAGGCGGCGTCGGCACACCCCTTGGCGAGCGAGGCGAGGGGGTCCAGGGATTCGGTGAGGGGGTTCTTGGGGGTGCTGCGGGACCCGCCGGTGCCGCCCGACTCGCAGAACTTCCTTGAGGGAGGGGCGAGCAGGGAGCAATCGGTGCTCGTGCTGGGTGACGGCGTGGGAGAAGGGGTCGGAGAGGGGGCCGCGAAGGCCCGTGCGGCCAGGAGCACGGTGGTCGCCTGTACGGCACCCACCAGACCGGCGAGCTTGAGCAGGCGCTGGCTACCGGGCATACGTGAACCCTCCGAACTCCTTGACCGCCTTGCCGATCACGTCGGCGCCGGAGACCGGGTTGTCTCCGGTGATCGGGGTGGGACCTGTCCTCTGGCTGGTCTCCAGCACCTTCCAGTCGTTGCCGACCCACGTCAACTTGAAGGTGACGGTGGACCAGCCGCTGGTCACAGGGCTGTTCAAGCTTTCACCGGCCACGCCGAAGAGCGTGTTGCACCAGACCTCGACGGTGGCCGCGTCGGTGCCGTAGGAAGTCGTCTTCGTACCGGCCGGCAGCGTGCGGTCGACGAAGATCGCACCTGTGGGAGCGCTGCCGTCGGCGTTCAGGCCGACGTTCTTGAGGAAGGCTGCCGAGTAGTTCGCGTCGAAGGCCGACTTGAGCCGGCTCGTGGCGCTCGGATCTGCCAGCGTCTCGATGATGCTGTGCCTGCTGGCGGTGTCGACCATGCTGTCTGACCACAGGACGACCGCGTAATTCGCCGCCGCGCTCTGTGCGCCCTGTTCCGTGTGGGCGAAGCCGGTGGGGATGTTGCCGGTCTTCGTGTCCACCGGCCTGCTTCCGCTCGCCGCGGTCGGGGCCGTTTCCGGTTGGGCGGGCTTCGCCTGGGTTCCGTCCCCCGACGCGTCACCGCCCCGGTTGGCGAAGGCGATCGCGGCGATGAGGAGGACGACCACGCCGACCACCGTCACCAGGCTCCGGGAGGGGGCCCGGTGGGGGCGGCGGGGGGCGCCGCCGTAGGGGTCGGTCTCGGGGAGGCGGGTGCGGGTCTGGCCCGTGCCCGCGTAGTCGCCGTAGCCCTGCTCGTCTCCGGGACTCATGCCGCGTACGCCCCCTCCACCTCGTAGACATACGACGGTAGCCGTGCTGGTTTCCGCGCGGGCGCGGTGTGGTGACTCGACATCAGGGAGACGCAACCTCAGCCGGTGGGCACGACGGGTGGGTGGGGTGGAGGGGGCAGCCGTGACCGGGTGTGCCCGGGGCGGGTGGGTCTACACCGCCATGCCGTACACGATGGTGAACAGTGTGCCGAGGGATCCGATGATGAAGACCCCGGTGAGGCCGGCGATGATCAGGCCCTTGCCCTGTTCCGCGCTGAAGGTGTCCCGGAGGGCCGTCGCGCCGATGCGCTGCTTCGCCGCACCCCATACCGCGATGCCGAGGCAGAGGAGGATGGCCACGGCCATGACCACCTCGATCATCACCTTGGCCTCGTTGCCCAGGCTGCCGAAGGGGCCCCAATCCGGAGCGATCCCGCCGATGATGGTGTTGATGTCTCCCTTGTCGGCCGCAAAGAGCATGTAAGTCACCGCCCCTGGTGGGTAGTTCCGCTGGTACCCCTGCGGTGTGCAGAGGTCAGGCCTCATTGTCGCCGACAACGCCGCCAACGTATGTCGACTTGACGTCATTGACTGGCGGATTTCGTACGTATGGCGCGTCCGGTCACTCTGTGTATCACGGCAGGTCACGCCGGGCAATGAAGTCCGACCGGAACCTTCGTGTGGTTCGGTCGTTGACCCTCTTTACGGCCTGGCACGGTAGCCGACGGCCGGCCGGTCGAGGCGTCGCGTCGATGGTCTCACGGGGTGGAAGAGGGGCGGCCGGCCGCGGAGCGGGGCGCAGGGGGCTCGCCGAAGGGCCCGGCCGTGCGCGGTCGTCCGGGGCGGCGCGGGGGCCGTCCGCCGGTGGCCACGGGTTCGACACGGGGCGGCTCCGTGCGGCGGTTCACAGGAAAATCTCAGACAAGCCGAGGCGGGTTTCTCAGGTTCGCGGGAAAGAGATGGGGCGTGACGAAGCGAACCCCACGCATCTCGCCCACCTCACGGCCCGCACTGCTCGGAGCCGTGGCGCTGCTCGCGCTGACCTCGGTCTCCGTGGCCACGGCCGACGACCGGCGGAGCGCCCGTACCGCCGCCGACGCCGGCACCACCCGCACCGTGCCCGCCGTGCACAGCCGGCCCGACGACCGGGTCGGCGTGCTGTTCGCGTCGGACGGGTCGGGGGGACCGGCCGGCGGCCACTTCTGCACCGCCTCGGTGGTGCACAGCCCGCGGGGGGACCTCGTCGTCACCGCGGCGCACTGCGTGGGCGCGGACAGCGTGGACCTGGTGTTCGCGCCGGGGTACCGGGACGGGCGGGCGCCGTACGGGATGTGGCAGGTGACGCGGCGGTTCCTCGCCGACGGATGGAGCCCGGACGAGGACGAGGACAGCGACCTCGCGCTCGTCACCGTCGCCGACCGGGACGGCAGGCGCCTGGAGGACGTGGTCGGCGCCAACCGGTTCGCGACCGGTACGGCCACCGGCGCCACCGCGGTGACGGTCACCGGCTACCCCGAGTCCAGTGAGAAGCCCCTCACCTGCACCAACCGGCCGGTCGCGCACAGCGGCACGCAGCAGCGCATCGACTGCCCCGCCTTCACGGGCGGCACCAGCGGCAGCCCCTGGATCACCGGCGACAGCCGGGTCGTCGGCGTCCTCGGCGGCCACGAGCGGGGCGGCTCCACGGCCGACATCTCCTACAGCGTGGTGCTGGGGGACAAGGCGGCGCAGCTGTACCAGCAGGCCACGGCCGCGTTCTGACGGGCGGTCACGGGCCGCCGCCGGACCGCTCCGCCGGACGACGGGGGTCCGGGCCGCGTCGCCGGCCGCCGTCCGGGAGCCGGAGCCGGAACTCCTGTGACCAGCGTGACGTCATCTGCGCACCCCGCACGGTGAAATGACGCCAGATCACGTGAATGAGGTCTTGGAGTCGCCTTCCATGGGGGAAAGTTGAACCGTGCGAAAGGTATGGGTGTTTGGTGGGGCGGCCGTCGCGCTCGGCGCGGGCTTCGTCGCGCTGCTCGTGGTCGGGGTGTACATCGTGGCCGGGAACCTGATCAACGGGGCGACCTCGGGGGGCCGGGGGCTGGCCAAGGGTGCCGTGCCGGCGGCCTACAAGTCGCTGGTGCAGCAGTGGGGCAATCTCTGCCCGGCGATCACCCCGGCCCTGCTCGCCGCCCAGCTCTACCAGGAAAGTGGCTGGAATCCGACCGTCGTCAGCCCGGCCGACGCCCGCGGCATCGCCCAGTTCATCCCGAGCACCTGGGCGACCCACGGCATCGACGGCAACGGGGACGGCAAGCGCGACATCTGGGACCCGGGTGACGCCATCCCGTCGGCCGCCTCGTACGACTGCGAGCTGGCGAAGTACGTGAAGGACGTGCCGGGCGACGTCTCCGACAACATGCTCGCCGCCTACAACGCCGGCGCCTACCGGGTCATCAGGTCCGGTGGCGTGCCGGCCATCAGCGAGACGCAGAACTACGTCAAGCGGATCCGCAGCCTGGAGAAGAGCTTCGCCGCGCCGGTCAGCCGGGTCGACCCCAGCCGGCAGGCCGCCGGTGCCATCGCCTTCGCGCAGAGCCGGCTCGGCACGCCCTACCTGTGGGGCGGCAACGGCACGGCCGACCAGGACGGGCGCTTCGACTGCTCGGGCCTGACCAAGGCCGCGTTCGAGAAGGTCGGCATCACCCTGCCCCGGGTCGCCAACGACCAGTACAACGCCGGACCGCACCCCTCGCGGGACGAACTGCTCCCCGGTGACCTGGTGTTCTTCTCGGACGACCTCACCGACTCGCGGGCCATCCGGCACGTCGGCATCTACGTCGGCGGCGGATACATGATCGACGCCCCGTACACCGGTGCCGTGATCCGTTTCGACCCGATCGACTCGCCCGACTACTTCGGGGCGACCCGGGTAACCGAGGATGGCGCGAAAGCGCTCCCCACACAGGTGTGAACCGAGCGTGCAGCCACCGCCTGAGCTGCGATGACGAGTCTCTCTTCGATAACGTCTGCGTGATCATTCGGTGGAGAGTGGAACGGACGAGTGGGGGCTGTGCGTTCCTGTTGACGTAGCCGAGCGGACGTCAGTGCGGCAGTGCAGCGGAAGCGGATCTACGAACCACGGGGGGCAGGAGCGACGCACACCCGGTGCGTCCGGACGAACGACGAAGGGGCCGCAGCACCATGGCTGTACTCGCCGAATCCGGATCGAACCCCGACGTCGGCCTGCTCTACGACATCAACGGCCTGGCCAAGGACGCCCCCGGCTGGTTCGACCGGGTCATGGAGTTCGTCGGCGAGTACGGGCTGCTGCTCGCCATGGTGCTGCTGGTGCTGTGGTGCTGGTGGACCGTGCGGCGCCGGGGGGGCGAGGAGGCGGCGCCCTCGGTGGCCGCGCTGGTGTGGGCTCCGCTCGCGGCCGGGCTCGCGGTACTCGTGAACGTCCCGATACGCGGTTTCGTGGAGCGGCCCCGCCCCTTCGTGGACCATCAGGGCCTGGACGTCCTCGTCGACGGCAAGACCGACTTCTCCTTCGTCAGCGACCACGCGACGCTCACCATGGCGCTCGGCGTCGGGCTCTTCGTCGCCAACCGCCGCTTCGGGCTCGCCGGCATCGGGCTGGCCCTCCTCGAGGGCTTCTGCCGGGTCTACATGGGCGTGCACTACCCGACGGACGTCGTCGGGGGCTTCGCGCTCGGCACGGCCGTCGTCCTGCTGCTCTCCCCGCCGGCCTCGGCCCTGCTCACCCCGCTGATGCGGGCCGTGGAGCGGTCGCCCCGGGCGGGCTGGATCGTCCGGCGCCGGCCGGCGCCCGGCACCGGCCCGGACACCCTGCTGTCGGGCGGTCGCAAGCCGGTGGAGACCGAGGAGCGCGACCTGGCGGCGTAGTCCCGCGCCGCGCCGCATGACCGAGCTCTTCGTCCCGGTGCGCCTGCCGCCCACGCCGCCCGACCGGGCGCCGGGCACGACGGCCGTGGCTATGGCGCCGTACGACATGAACGCCACGGACGACCGGAACCCGGTCGGGGAGCGGGACGGGTGGGTCCCGCACGCGCGGCCCGGCACCCCGTACCTCGTCCGGCCCGGGCACGACGGCGACCGCGGGCTCCTCACCGACGGCACCCTCCCCGGCCACGCGGCCGCGAAGGCGCCGCCCGGCCCGCTGGAGGGCCGCGGCGGCCCGCGCGGGCCGCTCGACCCCGCCGCGATGCGCCGGCGGGCGGTACGGGAGCCGGCCGCGGCGCGCGCCGTCCGGGAGGAGCCGGCCGCGGCGCACCCGCCGGCCCGCCCGCTCGACTCCTTCGTGGCCCGGCACGAGGCAGACCCGGCCGGCTACCCGCCGGCCCCGGCCCGCCGTGAGCACCTCGACCAGCCGCTGGTGCGCGCGGCGGCCCGGCGGGCGGCGAACGGTGACCCGCGCCCGGGCGCCGCGCTGCGCACCGCCGGCCCGGTCGCCCACTTCGCCCGGGACCACGCGGCGGCCCGGTCGGACGCCCCGCGCACCGCGGTGGCCGGCCACGCCCCGCTCACCCTCGACGGCCGCAGGCGCGATGCCGGTTCCACGGGCCACCGGGAGCGGGCCGACGCCCACCCGGAGGGCCTCGCCCCGGAAACGGTCCCGACCGGCGCCCTCTGCCACCGCTGACGCCCCCGACGCCACAGGCCCCGGGCCCACCGACGGTGCCCCTCCGCCGGTACGGGGGCCCCGTGCCGCTACAGACCCTGCTTGTACGAGAAGAAGCGCTCGGGGTCGTAGGTCTTCTTCACCTTCGCCAGCCGGGGTGCCGCGTCGCCGTAGTACGCCTTCTTCCAGTCCGTCAGCGTCGGGTCGGTGTAGTTCTGGTAGGCGGCGCCGGAGGCGTACGGCTTCATCGCGCCGTGGGCCGCGGACAGCCAGGACTGGGCCGTGGCGCCGGAGGACCCCGCGCCCCAGGAGGCGATGTACTGGGCCAGCATCCGGGAGCGGCGGTGGACGAACGCGGTCGCGGTCGGTGAGACCCGGTTGACCGCGCCGCCGAGCGCGGTGAACGCGATGCTGCCCGCGCCGCCCCGCGCCGAGGCGATCTGCCTGAGCACCGTCTGGATGCCGGCCGCGGAGAGCGAGCGGTCGAAGAAGTCGGAGCGGGCCGCGTACGTCTCGCGGCCGAGCCTGCCCTGCGGGGAGCGGCCCGGGGTGGAGCCGGGCAGGTGGCACTGGGCGTCGGTGGCGAAGGAGGAGCAGCCGGCGTAGATCTCCATCGCGTCCTGGTAGCCCCGGCGGCGCAGGGAGACGGAGGCGGCGTTCGCGCCGGCCAGGTGGGCGAGGCGGTCCACGGCGTTCTGCAGCTCGCCGTAGGTGCCGAGGGAGAAGCAGGACACGGAGATCGTCGGGGTGCGGCCCGGAGAGCAGGCCAGGTGCAGCGAGGACCAGATCTCGTCGGGCTGGCCCGGACCCCACTCCTGCCACGCCTTGAGGACCTTCGCGGCCTTGGACCACGGCCAGGTCAGGTAGGCGGTCACCGCCTGCGGCGCCGGGTGCGTCCGGAAGCGCAGCTCGGTGACGACGCCGAAGTTGCCGTTGCCGGCGCCGCGCAGCGCCCAGAAGAGGTCGGGGTGGTGGGTGGCGTCGGCGGTGACCTGGGTGCCGGCCGCCGTGATCACGGTGGCCTGGGTGAGGCTGTCGCAGGTGAGGCCGTAGGCGCGGGAGGCGACGCCGTGGCCGCCGCCGAGCACCAGGCCGGAGACGCCGACGGTGGGGCAGGAGCCCGCGGGTATGGTCGCGCCCTTCGCGGCCAGTGCGCGGTAGACGTCGATCAGTTTGGCGCCGGCGCCCACGACCGCCTGGCCGCCGCTGACCCGGATCCGGTTGAGCCGGGACACGTCGACGATCAGCCGGTCGTTGCCGGAGGAGTAACCCGCGTAGGAGTGGCCGCCGTTGCGTATCGACACCTTGAGGTGGTGGGCCCGGGCGTAGGCCAGGGTGGTGCGGATGTCGTCGGTGTGCGCCACGTAGGCCACCGCGGCGGGTTTCAGGCCGTCGAAGCGGGTGTTGTAGAGCTGGTGGGCCGTCTTCCACGAGGCGTCCCCGGGGCGCAGCAGGCTGCCGTCCAGGTCGCGGGCGAGGGCCGGCCAGTCGGCCGCGGCGCTCGCGGCGGCGGTCCGCAGGGAGCCGAGCGAGGACGCGCGCGTCGGGGTGCCGGTGCGCGCCGCCGGGGCGGAGGAGCCGCCGCCCGCGCTGCACGCGGTCAGTGCGGTCGCGGCCAGGGCGGCCGTGCCGCCCGAGATGAACGTACGCCGTTCCATGTCCGTCGCCTTTCCTCGGCTCTCCTTGGGACGAGACGACGGCCCGCGCCGGGGGGTTCCCCCGAACGGGTGACGAACGTTCGTACGGAGATCGAACGGGACATCGAATCGGATACCGGGCCGGAGATCGGAGGGGCGTCCGGGCGGCCGGCGCCGGGACCTCCGTGTGCCCTCCCCGTAAGCATTCCGTGACCTAACCGGGCCGATGGCAGGGGTTCACCCTCCGTTTACTTCTGGCCATCGGCGGCTTCACCTGTTCTGCCTAATTTCGGCCGTACCCGGTGCGGAGTGCGGTCACGAGACGCGCTCGGTGCCCACTACCCTCGCGCGCCGCCGACAGCGGCGGCTCCTGGAAGGAACCTTCGTACAGTGAAGCTTCAGCGCAAGAACCGGCTGCGCGCCCTCTCCCTCGGTGCTGTCGCCGTCACCGGCGCCCTTGCCCTGACGGCGTGCGGCTCCGACGACACCGGCGACGACAGCGCGGCCTCGGGCGCGCCGTCCGCCGCCGCCGGCTCCATCAAGTGCGACGACGCCAAGGGTCAGCTGCTCGCAGACGGCTCCTCCGCGCAGAAGAACGCGATCGACGCCTGGGTCAAGGCCTTCTCCCAGGCCTGCAAGGTGCAGATCAACTACAAGGGCGGCGGCTCCGGTGCCGGTGTCACCGCGTTCACCCAGGGCCAGGTCGCCTTCGCCGGTTCCGACTCCGCGCTGAAGCCGGAAGAGGTCACCGCCTCCAAGAAGGTCTGCTCCGGCGGCCAGGGCATCGACCTGCCGATGGTCGGCGGCCCCATCGCCCTCGGCTACAACGTCCCGGGCGTCGACAACCTGGTCCTGGACGCCCCGACGCTCGCCCAGATCTTCGACAGCAAGATCACCAAGTGGAACGACCCGGCGATCGCCAAGCTGAACAAGGGCGCCAAGCTGCCCGACCTGAAGATCCAGGCGTTCCACCGCTCGGACGAGTCCGGCACCACGGACAACTTCACCAAGTACCTGATCGCCACCACCCCGGACAACTGGAAGTACGAGGGCGGCAAGGCCTGGCAGGCCAAGGGCGGCCAGTCCGCCCCGCAGTCCGCGGGCGTCGCCCAGCAGGTGAAGCAGACCTCCGGCGCCATCGGCTACTTCGAGCTGTCCTACGTCAAGGACGGCCTCAAGGCGGTCTCGATCGACACCGGCGCCGGCAAGCCGGTCGCCCCGAGCTCCGAGAGCGCCACCGCCGACATCGCCGCCGCGAAGGTCGTCGGCACCGGCAAGGACCTGTCCCTGAAGCTGGACTACAACACCAAGGCCGAGGGCGCCTACCCGATCACCCTCGTCACCTACGAGATCGTCTGCGACAAGGGCAACAAGGCGGACACCCTGCCCGCCACCAAGGCCTTCCTGCGCTACATCGCCAGCGAGGACGGCCAGAAGGTCCTGCCGAGCATCGGCTACGCGCCCGTGCCCGCCGAGATCATCGCCAAGGTCCGCACGACCATCGACGGCCTGAGCTGACCTGATCCGTGAGTGCGGCCCGGTTCCCGAGCGACGCCGGGCCGCACCTTCCGGTGCACCGCCGCCACGAGCCGGGCCCCCTTCGGGTACGGCTCCGCAGACCGGAGATCCCGATGGACATATCGACGAAAACAGACGCCCCGCCTTCCAACCCGCCGGAGCCCGACGTGGCCGAACGGAAGCGCAACGCCCGCGGCGCGACCCGCCCCGGCGACCGCATCTTCCTCGGCCTGTCCCGGGGCTCGGGCATCCTGCTGCTGGCGGTCATGGCCGCGATCGCGGCCTTCCTCACCTACCGCGCGGCCCTCGCCATCAGCGACGACCACGGCAACTTCCTGACCACCTCCGAGTGGAACACCAACGTCGAGCCGCCGACCTTCGGCATCGCGGTGCTGGCCTTCGGCACGATCGTCTCGTCGGTCATCGCCATGGTCATCGCGGTCCCGGTCGCGGTCGCGATCGCGCTGTTCATCACGCACTACGCACCGCGCCGCATGTCCGGCCCGGTCGCCTACGTGATCGACCTGCTGGCCGCCGTGCCCTCCATCGTGTACGGCCTCTGGGGCGCGCTCATCCTCGTGCCGCACATGGAAGGCCTGTACGGCTGGCTCGACGAGTTCTTCGGCTGGACCGGGATCTTCTCCTGGGAGGACGGCTCCCCGCGCTCCATGCTGACCGTCGGCCTCCTGCTCGCGATCATGATCCTGCCGATCATCACCAACGTGAGCCGCGAGGTCTTCCGCCAGGTCCCGCGGATGCACGAGGAGGCGGCCCTGGCCCTCGGCGCCACGCGCTGGGAGGTCGTCCGCATGTCCGTGCTGCCCTTCGGCCGCTCCGGCGTGATCTCCGCGTCCATGCTCGGCCTCGGCCGCGCGCTCGGCGAGACGATGGCCGTGGCCACCGTCCTGTCCCCGTCCTTCGAGATCCAGGCCAGCCTGCTCGACCCGGGCGGCGGCACCTTCGCCCAGAACATCGCCAGCAAGTTCAGCGAGGCGAACGAGTTCGGGCGGGACGCGCTCATCGCCTCCGGTCTGGTCCTGTTCGTCATCACCCTGGTGGTCAACGGCGCGGCCCGGCTGATCATCGCCCGCCGCGCGGAGTACTCGGGGGCCAACGCATGAGCACCGCAGCCGTCACCGACAAGCGCCCCAGCACCCTGCGGGCCGCCAGCCTGCCCCGGTGGACGCCGTGGGCGATCGCCGCCGGCTCCGTCGCCCTGGGCCTCGGCATCAGCGCGGCCGCCGGACTGGGCAGCTCGATCCAGTGGGCCCTGATCGCCGCGGTCCTGTTCGTCCTCGGCACCTACGGCATCGCGGCCCGCGTGGAGGGCCGCCGCCAGGCCAAGGACCGGGTCGCGACCAGCCTCGTCTGGGTCGCCTTCCTGCTCGCCGTGGTCCCGCTGGTCTCCCTGATCTGGGTGACCGTCGCGCGCGGTGTGAAGGTCCTCGACCTCCGCTTCCTGACCCACTCGATGGGCGTCGTCGCCGACACCGAGGCCGGCGGCGGCATCTACCACGCCATCATCGGCAGCCTGGAGCAGGTCGGCCTCGCCACCCTCATCGGCGCCCCGGTCGGCGTGCTCACCGCCGTCTACCTGGTCGAGTACGGCCGCGGCAAGCTCGCCAAGGCCGTCACGTTCTTCGTCGACGTGATGACCGGCATCCCGTCGATCGTCGCGGGCCTGTTCATCCTCAGCCTGATGCTCATCTTCAAGATGCAGCCGTTCGGCTTCGCGGGGTCGCTGGCCCTGGCCATCCTGATGATGCCGGTCGTCGTCCGCTCCACCGAGGAGATGCTCAAGCTCGTCCCGAACGAGCTGCGCGAGGCGTCCCTGGCGCTCGGCGTGCCGAAGTGGCGGACCATCCTCAAGGTGGTCCTGCCGACCTCCATCGGCGGCATCACCACGGGCGTCATGCTGGCGGTCGCGCGCATCGCCGGCGAGACCGCGCCGGTGCTGCTGCTGGTGTTCGGCAACCCGTTCATCAACAACAACCCCTTCGAGGGCGCGCAGGCCTCGCTGCCGCTGTACATCTACCAGCAGTTCGCCAACAGCGCGGGCTCGGGAGCGGCGTACGACCGCGCGTGGGCGGCGTCGCTCACGCTGATCGCCTTCGTGATGATCCTCAACCTGCTGGCCCGCGGGATCGCCCGCTGGAAGGCCCCGAAGACCGGTCGCTGACCGCGTCCCCCCTCGACCTCGGCGACTGACTGGAAGTGAAGCGGTAATGGCCAAGCGAATCGACGTGAGCGGACTCACCGCCTACTACGGCTCCCACAAGGCGATCGAAGACATCTCGATGAGCGTCGAGCCGCGCTCCGTGACGGCGTTCATCGGCCCCTCCGGCTGCGGCAAGTCGACGTTCCTGCGCACGCTGAACCGGATGCACGAGGTCACCCCCGGCGGCCGGGTCGACGGCAAGGTGCTCCTGGACGACGAGGACCTCTACGGCACCGGGGTCGACCCGGTGTCCGTCCGCCGCGAGGTGGGCATGGTCTTCCAGCGCCCGAACCCGTTCCCCACGATGTCGATCTTCGACAACGTGGCGGCGGGCCTGCGGCTGAACGGCAGCCACCGCAAGAGCGAACTGAACGACGTCGTCGAGAAGTCGCTCAAGGGCGCGAACCTGTGGAACGAGGTCAAGGACCGGCTGAACAAGCCCGGCTCCGGCCTCTCGGGCGGGCAGCAGCAGCGGCTGTGCATCGCGCGGGCCATCGCGGTCGAGCCGAAGGTGCTGCTGATGGACGAGCCCTGCTCGGCCCTGGACCCGATCTCCACCCTCGCCATCGAGGACCTGATCGGCGAGCTGAAGGAGCGCTTCACGATCGTCATCGTGACGCACAACATGCAGCAGGCGGCGCGGGTCTCGGACCGTACGGCCTTCTTCAACCTGGCCGCGGTGGGCCAGCCGGGCCGGCTGATCGAGATCGACGACACCGAGCGCATCTTCTCGAACCCCTCGGTCCAGGCCACCGAGGACTACATCTCCGGCCGCTTCGGCTGACGGACACCGCCGCCCCGGCCCGGCCGGGGCGGCGCCGGACCCCTCGCGGTGCTGCATGGCGGTGCCACCGCGAGGACGCAGAGGGCCCGCCCCTGGCTCCCGGGGGCGGGCCCGTCGCGTCCGGCTCCCGCGGCCCCGCCCTCAGCCCGGTCCGGCCGGCCGGTGCGCGGGGCGGGGGCCGCCCCGGGAAAAAGCGCGCCCACCCTCCCCGGGGGGAAGGCGGGCGGGCGGTGGAGCGGGGGTGGTTACAGGGCCACCAGCTTGATCACGCCGAAGGCCAGCGCGGCGACCAGCGCGGCGGCCGGCATCGTGATGAACCAGCCGAGGACGATGTTCTTGGCCACGCCCCAGCGCACCGCGTTGACCCGCTTCGTCGCGCCCACGCCCATGATCGCCGAGGTGATCACGTGGGTCGTGGAGATCGGCGCCTTGAAGAGGAACGCGGTGGTGAACATGATCGACGCGCCCGTCGCCTCCGCCGCGAAGCCCTGCGGCGGGTCCAGCTCGATGATCTTGCGGCCCAGCGTGCGCATGATCCGCCAGCCGCCGGCGTAGGTGCCCAGGGACAGCATCACCGCGCAGACGATCTTCACCCAGACCGGGATCGGGTCGCCGAACGTCTCGTGGCCGGAAATGACCAGGGCCAGGACCACGACACCCATCGTCTTCTGGGCGTCCTGGAGTCCGTGGCCGAGGGCCATGCCGGCCGCCGAGACCGTCTGCGCGATACGGAAGCCGCGCTTGGCCTTGTGCGGGTTGGACCTGCGGAACAGCCACATGATCGCCGTCATCACCAGGTAGCCGACGATCAGGCCGACGACCGGCGACAGGAACATCGGGATGACGATCTTGTTGAGGACGCCGCTCCAGAGTACGTCCGTACCGCCCGCCAGCGCCGCTCCCACCATGCCGCCGAACAGCGCGTGGGAGGACGAGGACGGCAGGCCGAAGTACCAGGTGGTCAGGTTCCAGACGATCGCGCCGACCAGCGCCGCGAAGAGGATGCCCAACCCCGTGGAGCCGCTCGGGGTCTCGATCAGGCCCTCGCTGACCGTCTTGGCGACCCCCGAGCCGAGGAAGGCGCCGGCGAGGTTCATCACCGCGGCCATGGCGAGGGCGGCCCGCGGGGTCAGCGCCCGCGTCGACACCGACGTCGCGATCGCGTTCGCCGAGTCGTGGAAGCCGTTGGTGTACGTGAAGAAGAGCGCGACCGCGACGGTCGCGATCAGGGCGAAGGTGTCCATCGACGCCTCAGGACTCCTTGACGGCGATGGTCTCCACCGTGTTCGCCACGTGCTCGAACGCGTCCGCCGCCTCTTCCAGCACGTCCACGATCTGCTTCAGCTTCAGCACCTCGATCGCGTCGTACTTGCCGTTGAAGAGGTGGGCGAGCAGCTTGCGGTGTATCTGGTCGGCCTGGTTCTCCAGCCGGTTGACCTCGATCCAGTACTCGGTGAGGTTCGCCATCGTGCGGAGGTTCGGCATGGCCTCGGCCGTCAGCTCGGCCGCCCGGGCCAGCACCTCGATCTGCTGCTCGACGCCCTTGGGCAGTTCCTCGACGTTGTAGAGGACGACCAGGTCGACGGCTTCCTCCATGAAGTCCATGATGTCGTCCAGGGAACCGGCGAGGGTGTAGATGTCCTCCCGGTCGAACGGCGTGATGAACGAGGAGTTCAGCTGGTGGAAGATCGCGTGCGTGGCGTCGTCACCTGCGTGTTCCGCGGCCCGCATACGCTCTGCGATCTCGGCCCGGGCAGACGTGTCCGCCCCGAGCAGTTCCATCAGGAGTTTCGAGCCGGTGACGATGTTGTCCGCGGATGCGGCGAACATGTCGTAGAAGCTCGTCTCCCTGGGGGTCAGACGAAAGCGCACGTGGGGTCCTCGGGGTGCTTCGGTTTCGGTCAGGGTGATGCTAGGCGCATCATCCGGCCACGGCTATCGGGCCGCATCCCAGTGTCGCCCATCGGGCAGAGTGGTCGGCACGGGGGCGTACCAAGGGCTCCCTACCCCGCAAAGTTCGTTACCATATACCCAGTAGGGGTATGTGCCCTTTTTGTCCGCAGCTCGCTCCGAGAGGGAGGCCCGCGATGACGACGACCGAGGCCGGCGCCACGCACGGCTACCACAAGCAGAAGGACGAGCACCTCAAGCGGCTGCGCCGGATCGAGGGGCAGATCCGCGGCCTCCAGCGGATGGTCGACGAGGACACGTACTGCATCGACATACTCACGCAGGTGTCCGCCTCGACCAAGGCCCTCCAGTCCTTCGCGCTCCAGCTCCTGGAGGAGCACCTGCGGCACTGCGTCGCGGACGCGGCGGTCAAGGGCGGTGACGAGATCGACGCGAAGGTGGACGAGGCGACGAAGGCGATCGGCCGCCTGCTGCGCACCTGAGCCGGCCGCCCGCCGGGCACCCGGGCCGCGCGGGGCGGCCCGGCCGGGGCGGGGTCAGATCCGGTCCCGCTCCTCGGCGACCCGCAGCACCGCGTCGATGCTCTCCAGGCTGAGCCGGTCCTCGGCGGCCGAGGCCGCGATGATCAGTTCCCCGCACAGCTCGATCTCGGCGAGGGCCACGTGGTCCTGCACCGCTGTGCCGCCGACCGGAGCCACCCCGCCTCACCTCTCCTCTGCCGTCACCCGCTTCCTAGAGTAGGCAGCGGCCGGCACCGCGCGCATGGCACGGACGGGCTACTTACGGGAGGGCGCCCCGGACTAGTGCGCCGGTCCCGGCCGGGCACCGTCCCCGGGCCCGTCCTCGGCGATCCGGCCCGCGTAGATGTCCGCCGCGGGCGGCAGCCGGACGTCGACGGGGGTGCCGAAGGCGAAGAGCAGCAGGGTGGACGTCACGGCCACGCCGGTCCGCGCGTGGCCGTTGACGAAGCCGAAGCGCTGCCGCAGCTTGCGGACGCGGCCCTCGTCGTCCAGGTAGGCGTCGAACGGGACCACGGCCGTGGCGAACCCCTTCGCCGCCGCGGCCAGGGGCGCCCGGTCGCCGGCCGACGCGTACCGGGCCGCGCGGCCCAGGTCGGCGGTGCCCCGGTAGTGCCACACCGGCGTCCCGGCGAGGTCGCTCCGGCCGGCGAGGACCGCCTCCCGCGTCCCGAGCAGCACCTCGGCCGCCGCGTACGGGTCGGTGGCGCCGCCGGTGACCAGGTTGCCGTCGGACAGCGTGGCGGTCTCCACCCGGACCCACTTGTCGGCCGGCACGCCCGCGCCCCGGTTCTTCATGAACAGCGCGCCCGGGGCGAGCAGTTCGGTGATGGGCCGGTGCTCGGAGGTGCCCGCGGGGTCCTCGGGCAGCATCACGGTGAGCCGGCCGAGGCGGTGCCGGTAGTCGTAGGCGCCCCTGCCGCGGATGGTGACCCGGGTGCCGCCGGTGGCCATCTCCATCGAGGTGGTGACCTTGGAGGTGCCCGCCTCCCGCAGCGCGTCGGCGGCGCGGTGCAGCGCGGTGACGGGGTCGGACCGGCCCTTGACGTCCTCGGCGGCGGCCCCGGTGCCGGAACAGCCCGTGGAACCCGTCCCGAGGCCGAGGAGGATGCCCGCCGCGGCGAGCGTGCCGCCCGCGCGTCTGTGCTGCCGATCCATCGCCTGTCTACCCCCAGCCGGTGTGTCCGTCACGGGCCACGTGTCGCTTCGGTTAACGACGGGTAGGGGGCGCCGTCACGCGTCGCCGGGACCGGGTGGCGGTGGCGCGATCCTTTTCCCGCGGGCTGGGTAACTTGTCGGGGTGGCATTCACCTCGGTGGGAGAGGACGGGCCGGAGCGCGCCCGCCCCGGGCAGGAACACCTCACGACGACGACCGAGCAGGGCCGCTTCTGTACGGCCAGGTGCAGCTGCGGCTGGCGCGGCCCCGCCCGCCGGGCCCGCAGCCAGGCCCGCGCGGACGCCGAGGGACACACGGCGAGCCCCTGACGGACCGCGCCGGGCGCCTTCACCGGCCCACCCGTGGTCTTGTCACCGGCCCACCGCTCGGCGGGCCGGGCCACGTGGTCCCGGCGGGCCGGGACCCGTGGGTTCAGGGGCGGGGCTCCCGCCGGTCCGCCGGCAGGGCGAGCGCCTCCACCAGGTCCCGGTCGCGGGGCTGGGTGAGCCGGGACCGGGCCGCGGCCGGGGAGAGCCACAGGATCCGGTCCACCTCGGCGTTGGGCGTGAAGCGGCCGGAAACCGCCTCCGCCGCCCAGTACCGCACCCGCTTGGGGCGTCCCGCCACCGCGTAATGCACGGTGGGCAGTTCGCCGCCGGGCTCGGCCGTGTAGCCGGTCTCCTCGGCCACCTCGCGCAAGGCGCCGGCGAGCGCGTCCTCGCCCCGCTTGAGCTTGCCCTTCGGGTGGGACCAGTCGTCGTACTTCGGCCGGTGCACCAGGCAGACCTCCAGGTCGCCGGAGACCGGGGAGCGGCGCCACAGCACGCAGCCGGCCGCCTGCACCGGGGTTTCGTTCACACCGCCTCCTCGCGGGGGTTCAGGACGCGTCGACCGTCTGCCGCTGCCAGGCCTGCTGGAACGCGAACCTGGCCGCCTCCACCTCGTGCCGCTGGTCGGCGTGGAGCACGCCGAGCGCGTAGGCGGTGGCCGGGGTGATCCGGGGGGTGCGGGCCGCCTGGGCGGCGGCGGAGGCCGCCTCCGAGGCGTCGCGGTGCCGGTTCAGCGACTGGCCCGCCGTCAGCAGCCGTACGTCGACGGGGGCCTCGCCGCCGTGCAGCACCTCGCGGGCGTACCGGTGCAGGCGCAGCAGCAGCCGGACCTGGTGCCAGGGGCCGTCCTGGGGGTGCGGGGAGGGCTCCGCGGACAGGCCGTGGACCAGGGCCTCCGCGTTGTAGGGGTGGCCGGCGGTGACCAGCGGGAGCACGGCGACGGCGTCCGTGAGCCGTTCCTCGGCCGCGGCGGCGAGGGGGCGCAGGCCGGTGACGGCGGCGGCCGGGGTGAGGGGCACCTCGCTGGCGAGTACGGCGACCTTGTCGGCGACCGCGTGGAAGCGGGCGGAGCCGAGGGCCTGGAGGGCCGTGGAATGGGCCCGGGTCCGGGCCAGGGTCAGCTGGCGTTCGAGCAGGGCGCCCGCCTTCGCCGCGCCCACGGTCAGGTTGCCGCGTTCCGGCGCCGCCGTCGCGCCGCCCGGACCGCCGGGGCCCGGGGGCGCCCCTTTCCCGGCCGCGGACGCCGTCCCGGCGGCCACGGGCTCGGCCGGGACCGGCAGGGCCGTCAGCCCGGACAACCGGTGCAGCGCCAGCAGCAGCCGTTCCAGCCGGGCCTCGTACGCGTGCTCCAGGCCCAGCGTGCCGGAGAGCCAGGCCAGTTCGGGGCGCATCTCCTCCGACCAGTCGGGGTCGAGGAGGGGGCGGAAGGTGTGCAGACTGGCGCTGATGCGGCGGGCCGAGCGGCGCAGGGCGCGCGCCGCGTCGACGGACTCCCGCGCGTCGCCCGCCCCCGCGTACCCGCGGGCGAGGGCGCCCGTGCCGTTGCCGCCGGTCTCCCGGTGCAGGCGCAGGGCGCGGAGGAACTCCGTGGCCCGGGCGCGCAGGTAGCCCGCGAGGGCGTCCCCGGTCACCGCCTCGGCCGTGGGGTCCGTCGGGTCAAGGTGTCGCTGTGCCACGCCGGCGCCTCCGGGCGTCTATGAGCATCTCCTGGACGTTGCGCAGGGGTTGGCCGTCCGCGTCGGTCGCGTGCCGCGTCCACTCGCCGTCCGGGCCGAGGTGCCAGGAGGCCGTGCCGTCGGACATGCCGGTGTCCAGCAGCCGGTTGAGGGCTGCGCGGTGGCCGGGGTCGACGACCCGGACCAGGGCCTCTATCCGGCGGTCGAGGTTGCGGTGCATCATGTCGGCGCTGCCGATCCACACCTCGGGCTCGCCCCCGTTGCCGAAGGCGAACACGCGGGAGTGTTCGAGGAAGCGGCCGAGTATCGAGCGCACCCGGATGTTCTCCGAGAGGCCCGCGACGCCGGGGCGGACGGCGCAGATGCCGCGCACCCAGACGTCGACCGGCACGCCCGCCTGGGAGGCCCGGTAGAGCGCGTCGACGACCGCCTCGTCGACCATCGAGTTGACCTTGATGCGGACGAACGCCGGACGGCCCGCGCGGTGGTGCTGGACCTCCTTGTCGATCCGGGCTATCAGGCCGTCCCGCAGGGACTTGGGGGCCACCAGGAGCCGGCGGTAGGTCTCCCGGCGCGAGTAGCCGGAGAGGCGGTTGAACAGGTCGGAGAGGTCCGCGCCGACCTGCGGGTCCGCGGTGAGCAGGCCGAGGTCCTCGTACAGGCGGGCCGTCTTCGGGTGGTAGTTGCCCGTGCCGACGTGGCTGTAGCGGCGCAGGGTCTCGCCCTCCTGGCGGACCACCAGGGACAGCTTGCAGTGCGTCTTCAGCCCGACCAGGCCGTAGACGACGTGGCAGCCGGCCTCCTCCAGCTTGCGCGCCCACTTGATGTTGGCGTGCTCGTCGAAGCGGGCCTTGATCTCCACCAGGACGAGGACCTGCTTGCCGGACTCGGCGGCGTCGATGAGCGCGTCGACGATGGGGGAGTCGCCGGAGGTGCGGTACAGGGTCTGCTTGATGGCGAGGACGTCGGGGTCGGCCGCCGCCTGCTCCAGGAACGCCTGCACGGAGGTGGAGAAGCTGTCGTACGGGTGGTGCAGGAGCACGTCCCGGGCGCGCAGCGCCGCGAAGACGTCGGGGGCGGAGGCCGACTCGACCTCGGCGAGGTCGCGGTGGGTGCCGGCGATGAACTTCGGGTACTTCAGCTCGGGCCGGTCCAGGCCGTGGATGCCGAAGAGGCCGGTGAGGTCCAGCGGGCCGGGCAGCGGGTAGACCTCGGCCTCGGAGATCTTCAGCTCGCGCACCAGCAGGTCCAGCACCTCGCGGTCGATGGACTCCTCGACCTCCAGGCGCACCGGCGGGCCGAAGCGGCGCCGCATGAGCTCCTTCTCCAGGGCCTGGAGGAGGTTCTCGGTGTCGTCCTCCTCGACCTCCAGGTCCTCGTTGCGGGTGATCCGGAAGGCGTGGTGCTCCAGGATCTCCATGCCCGGGAACAGCTCTTCGAGGTGGGTGGGGGCGGCGATGACGTCCTCGATGGGGACGTAGCGGCCGGGGGACGCCTCCAGGAAGCGGGAGAGCAGCGGCGGCACCTTCACGCGCGCGAAGTGCCGGTGGCCGCTGACCGGGTTGCGGACCACGACGGCCAGGTTCAGCGAGAGGCCGGAGATGTAGGGGAAGGGGTGCGCCGGGTCCACCGCCAGCGGGGTGAGGACCGGGAAGATGCGGTGCCGGAAGAGCGTGAAGAGGCGGGCCTGCTCCTTGTCGGTCAGCTCGCTCCAGCGGACCAGGTCGATGCCCTCCTCCGCGAGCGCGGGGGCGACGTCCTCGTGGAAGCAGGCGGCGTGCCGGGCCATCAGCTCGCGGGAGCGGGCCCAGATCATCTCCAGCACCTCGCGGGGCTGGAGGCCGGAGGCGGAGCGGGTGGCGACACCGGTGGCGATGCGGCGCTTCAGGCCGGCCACCCGGACCATGAAGAACTCGTCGAGGTTGCTGGCGAAGATCGCGAGGAAGTTCGCGCGCTCCAGCAGCGGGGTGTTCGGGTCCTCGGCCAGTTCGAGGACGCGCTCGTTGAACGCGAGCCAGCTTCGTTCGCGGTCGAGGAAGCGGCCCTGGGGCAGGGGTGCGCCGTCGCCCCGGGCCTCCTCGTAGGTGTCGAGGTCCCCGTCGAGGTCCGGTTCCAGGTCGGAGACCGCGGTGGCCCGGGTGTGCGGGCGGTGCGCGGCGATGGAGCCCACGGAGGGCTGCGGGTGCTGGACCTCGGCCTGGGTGTCTGACTGGCTCATGAACCCATTCTTCCGCGCGACGGGCGACGCAGGCGCGTCGGAACGCGCGGGCGGGAGCTGTGCGGCCCCGTTCCCCGCGGCGGCCCCCTCGGGGGGCGGCGAAGGCTCTGGCACGGCGGGCGTCATTGGCCGAGCGTCGCAAGCCCGGCTGAATCAATGGTTACGGCGACATGACGTGCGGGATATCGGGGAGCGGCCCGAAGGAGTCCCCACCCACGGGAACAGCGATCCGTCACGCCCCTCGGCTGCGGCGGGACGCACCGTACGCACGCGTGTCCGGTGGGTCGGGGGGGGCGACGGCTGGGTCGGGGGGCCGGACGGCGCGGGACGGCGTGGACGGCGGCGGGCGGGCGGGCGCGGGCGCGGACAGGGCGCGGGACGGCTTGGGCGACGGTGGCCGCGGTGAGGGCGGGGACCATGCCGGTGGGGGCCGGGTGCGGAGGCCAGGTGCAGGGGTTCGAGTGCCGGGGCCCGGTCCGGGCAGGAGCCGGGTGCGGGGACCGGATGTGTGCGGCGGGCCGCGCGGTGGCTGCTGCCGGTCTCGCTGGTACGGGTGCGGCGCCACGGCGGCAGCGGGAAGAGCCGGAGGGCCCGGGGCGCCAGGTGGCGGGGTCCGGATGCCTGAGGTGGGCCGCGCGTTGGTTGCCCTCGGTCGCGCAGGCACGGCTGCGGCGCAGCGCCGACAGCGCCTGCGGCGGTGAGCGCGGGCAGGGCGCGGCGCGGGACGGCGCGCGCGGAGGTGACGGTGGCCGGGTCGGGACCATGCCGGCGGGGACCGGGTGCGGAGGCCTGGGACGGCGCAGAGGCCGGGTGCCGGGGGCCCGGGTGCGTGCGGCGGCCCGCGCGGTGGCCGGCACCTGCCGCGCAGGTACGCCTGCGGCGCCGCGGTGGCCGCGCGGGCCAGGCCGCGGCGCGGGCGAGGCCGGTGAGGACGTCTGCGCGCGGCCCGGACGGCGCGAGGGCTACGAGGATCCGGTCCCGCGAGCAGTGGGCGACCAGGACGTCACGGCCGGAGGCCCGGGCGGGCGCCGGGGCACCGGCGAGCAGGGGCGGTGCCGCCGCCGCCGGCCCGGCGGTCAGGCGCCGCGTCGGGGGCGGGGGGTGCGGTGCCGGATTCCGGCTCGCGGCCGGCCGGCAATTCCGCGGGGCCCGGCCCGTGCGGCGGTGCCCCGGCACCCGCCCCGGCGCGCGGCACGCCTCCAGGACGCGCCGGCCTCCGCCCTCTCGCGTGCGGCGGGCCGTCGGCCCCTGGGCTCCTGCGGGCCGGGTGGGCGGTGCCGGGCTGCGGCTCGGGGTCGGCCGGAAGCGCCGAGGGGCGCGGCCACACCAAGGCCCTGGCGCCTCGGGTGCCGGCGCCGCCCAGGGCGGGCTGACCTTCGCCGCCTCGCGCGCGGCGGGCCGCCGTCCCACCCTCCGGCCCCTGCGGGCCGAGCCGGAGGGGCCGCCCGGTCCGCCGGGGCGGTCGTTTCCCGGCGGGCCCTCTTGTGCGGACGGGTCAGCCGGGCCTGCACGGGGACCCGGGGAAGCTCCGGCACCGCCCTCCCGCGCGGGCGGGTCAGGTTTCCGTGCGGTACATCAGGTCCGTCTCGTGGACCGTGAAGCCCAGCCGCTCGTACACGGAGACCGCCGCCTTGTTGTCGGCGTCGACGTAGAGCATCGCGGTCGGCAGTTGCTGGGCGGCCAGGTGGCGCAGCCCGATCGTGGTGAGCGACTTGCCCAGCCCGCCGCCCTGCTCGCCGGGCCGCACCCCGAGGACGTACACCTCGCCGAGCCCCTCCTCGGCGTGCACCTTGGTCCAGTGGAAGCCGATCAGCTCCCCGCGCCGTTCGGCGAGGAAGAAGCCGGCCGGGTCGAACCAGGGCTCGGCCTTGCGGTCGTCCAGGTCCCGCTGGGTCAGCGACCCCTGCTCCGGGTGGTGGGCGAAGGCCGCCGCGTTCACCGCGAGCCAGGCCGCGTCGTCCTTGCCGGGCACGAAGGCGCGCACCGTCACGCCCTCCGGCAGTACCGGATCGGGCAGCTCCAGGTCCTCCAACGGCCGCCGCATCTGCCGCAGTTCGCGGAACAGGGTGAGGCCGAGCACCTGGGCGAGGTGCCGGGCGGCGGGGTGCCCGCCGTGCGCCCACGCCCGCAGCCGCTTGCCGGAGGCGGCGAGCAGGGCCGAGCCGAGCGCCCGGCCGTGCCCGTGCCCGCGCTGCGCGGGGTGCACGACCAGCTCGGCGGCCGGCGCCTCGACCGGGTCGGTATCCTCCAGCTGGGCGTACCCGACGAGTTCGCCGTCGACCGACAGCAGCAGGTGCGAGACGCCCTCGCGGGCCTCGCCGCGCAGTTGCAGCCGGCCCTGCTCGGACACCGGCTGCTGCCCGTCGGCCCGGGCGGCGTCGCCGAGCAGGCGCAGGACGGCCTCGGCCCGGTCCGGGGTGAGCGCGGAGTAGGTCTCGATGGAGCGGGCGGGAAAGCCCCGTACGGTGTCGTCGCTGCTCATGCGTACGAGGGTACGGGGCGGCCGGGGCGAAGTCCCGGCATCCCAGCCGGTGGGAGAAGGCAAAGGGAAACCATGATGTAACCAGGAACCCCCTGTCGCGCTACGCGCGTTGACTCTAGGCTGCGCGAGCCAGCACAGCCGACCCACAGGGGGGTCCCATGTCAGCCGCGCCCCGGCGCACCGGACGCCGTACGTACGGCCTCCTCTCCGCCGCCGCAGGTCTCGCCACCGCGGCGGCCCTGACCACCGCGCTTCCGGCGGTCGCCCACGAGAGCGGGCACGGCCACCACGGTCCGGGCCGCTACCAGGACGTCCAGCTCCTGTCCTTCAACGACCTCCACGGCAACCTGGAGCCCCCGTCCGGGTCCTCCGGCCGGGTCGGTGAACTCCAGCCGGACGGCACGACGAAGACGGTCGACGCGGGCGGCGCCGAGTACCTGGCGACCCACCTCCGCCAGGCCCGCCAGGGCCACCCGTACTCGATCACCGCGGCCGCCGGCGACATGGTCGGCGCCTCCCCGCTGCTGTCGGGCCTGTTCCACGACGAGCCCACCATCGAGGCGCTCAACAAGCTGGACCTGGACGTCACCTCGGTCGGCAACCACGAGTTCGACGAGGGCGCCCGGGAACTGGCGCGGCTCCAGAACGGCGGCTGCCACCCGACCGACGGCTGCTACACGGACAAGCGGTTCAAGGGCGCCGACTTCCCGTACCTGGCGGCGAACGTCCTGGACGAGAAGACGAAGCAGCCGATCCTGAAGCCGTACTGGGTCTGGCAGAGGAAGGACGTCAAGATCGGCTTCATCGGCGTCACCCTGGAGAACACCCCGGGCGTCGTCACCGCATCCGGCGTCAAGGGCCTCCGGTTCAAGGACGAGGTCGAGACGATCGACAAGTACGCCAAGGTGCTCCAGCGCCAGGGCGTGCAGTCGATCGTGGCCCTGATCCACGAGGGCGGCTTCCCGGCCTCCGGCTCCTACAACTACGACTGCGACGCGGCGGGCGCCGGCTCCGGCATCTCCGGCCCGATCGTGGACATCGCGAAGAACGTGACCCCGGCGGTGGACGCCCTGGTCACCGGCCACACCCACAACGCCTACGTGTGCGACGTCCCGGACCCGTCCGGCCGTCCCCGCATGGTCACCTCGGCCGCCTCCTTCGGCCGCCTCTACACCGACACCACGCTGACCTACGACCGCGCCACCGGCGACATCGCCCGTACGGCCGTGCGGTCCGCCAACCACGTGGTCAGCCGGGACGTCCCCAAGGCCGGGGACATGACCGACCTGATCGGCCGGTGGAACACCCTGGCCGCCCCGATCGGCAACCGGCCCATCGGCTGGATCACCGGCGACGTGAACAACACCGGCACCGAGTCCCCGATGGGCGACCTGATCGCCGACGCGCAGCTCGCGCTCGGCCGTGAGCTGGACCCGCGGACCAGCCTGGCCCTGATGAACCCGGGCGGGGTCCGGGCCGGCCTGACCTACGCGGCCAAGGGCGCCGAGGGCGACGGCGTGGTCACCTTCGCCGAGGGCTTCACGGTCCAGCCGTTCGCCAACACCGTGAACCTCCAGGACTACACCGGCGCCCAGCTCGTCCAGGTCCTCAAGGAGCAGGTGAGCGGCTCCAACGAGGCGAACCCGCGGATCCTCCAGCCCTCCGCCGGGCTCACCTACACCCTCGACCTGACCCGGTCCGGCGCGGACCGCGTGGTCACCGACTCCATCCGGCTGAACGGCGCCCCGATCGACCCGGCCGCCACCTACCGGGTCGCCATGAACAGCTTCCTCGCGGGCGGCGGCGACGGCTTCCCGACGCTGGGCAAGGGCACGGGCGCTCTGGTCGGCGCGGACGACCTGACGGCCCTGGAGAAGTACCTGACGGCGAACTCCTCGGCGGCCGGCCCGATCGCCCCGCCGAAGGCCGACCGGATCACCATCGTGCGGTAGCGGCCGGACGGCCGGTTCCGCGCACGCGCGCCGAGGCCGGGCCGGGAGGCGGGGAAACGATTCCCCACCCCCGGCCCGGCCTCGGCCGCGTCCGCCCCGGGACGGCCCGCCGCCCGGCCACGGGGGCGCGCCCCCGAGCCGGCCCGGAGCGGGCCCCGCCCGCACCCGGCCCCGCCGCCCGGCCCGCCCGCGCCCGGCAGGGCCGAGCGGCCCCGCCGTGCGGCCGGGCTGGGCGGCCCGTTCAGACGGTCGGCGGCTCCGTCGGCGGCTCGGGCGGCGGGGTCGGCGCTCCCGGCAGCCGTACCGTCACCACCGTGCCGCCGCCCTCCGCGCCGGCCACGGTGACCTCGCCGCCCGCCTGCTTCACCGTGCGGGCCACGATGGACAGCCCCAGCCCGGACCCCGGCAGGGCCCGCGCGCCGGGGGAGCGCCAGAAGCGGTCGAAGACGTGCGGGAGTTCGTCCTCCGGGATGCCGGGGCCGTGGTCGCGCACGGTCAGCACGCCCCCGTCCAGCCGCACCTCGACCGTGCCGCTGCCGGGGCTGAACTTCACCGCGTTGTCGAGGATGTTGACGACCGCCCGCTCCAGCGCGGAGGGCTCCGCCCGGACGAACCAGGGCCGCAGGTCCGCGGTGATCGCCAGCTCGGGGCCGCGCAGTCGGGCCCGGCGCAGGGCCGCCTCCACGATGTCCTGGAGGGCCAGCACCTGGACGCGCTCGCCGCGCTGCCCCTCCGGCCGGGACAGTTCCTGGAGGTCCCCGATCAGCGCGCCGAGCTCGGTCATCTGCGCCTTCACCGAGGACAGCAGCGCCTTGCGGTCCTCCGGCGGGATCGGCCGGCCGGTCTCCTCGCTGCGGGTGAGGAGTTCGATGTTCGTGCGCAGCGAGGTCAGCGGCGTGCGCAGTTCGTGCCCGGCGTCCGCGATGAGCTGCTGCTGGAGGTCGCGGGAGCTGGCCAGCGAGGCGGTCATCGAGTTGAAGGACCGCGAGAGCCGGGCGACCTCGTCCTCGCCGTCGTCCTCCACGGGGATCCGGACGCTCAGGTCCTCGGTGCGGGCCACGTGCTCGACGGCCTCGGTGAGCTTGTCGACGGGCCGCAGCCCGACCCGGGCGACCGCGAGGCCCGCGGCCCCGGCGCCGACGACCCCGATGGCGGACACGAGGAGGAGGATCAGGGCGAGGTCGTTGAGGTTCTTCTGGGTGCTGGTGAGCGGGACGGCGATGAGCACGCCGACGTTCGGTCCGCGCCCGCCGCTCGCGGTCGAGGTGGGCCCGAAGGGCTTGGTCAGCACCCGCAGCTCGTTGCCCTGGTCGTCGCTGCCGTTGCGGAAGTACAGCGTGTCGGGGTCGAGCCGCTCGATCTCGGACTTGTCGGCCTGGGTGACCCTGATCTTGCCCGAGGCGGACCCGAACAGGCAGACCTTGCCGTCCTCCGTGACCAGCTGCGAGTAGCGGTCCCGCAGCAGGAAGTCCCCGGCCTGCGGGGTGTCGGTGCAGTTGTCCAGGGTGTACTGCAACTGCCCCATCTGCGTGGTGCTCCGCAGCGACTTCTGGAGGTCCCCGTCGAGCTGCTCGTACAGCTTGCGCTCCACGATGAACCAGCACGTCACCGACACCGCCGCCACCGCGAACGCCACCGCCGCCGCGACCAGCATGGCGAGCCGGGCCCGGATGGGCAGCGCCCGGTACCGGCGCACCAGGTGCCTCACTCGGCGCCGCCCTGCCTGAGGACGTATCCCACCCCGCGCACCGTGTGCACCAGGCGGGGCTCGCCGCCGGCCTCGGTCTTGCGGCGCAGGTACATCACGTAGACGTCGAGGGAGTTGGAGGACGGCTCGAAGTCGAAGCCCCACACCGCCTTCAGGATCTGCTCACGGGTGAGGACCTGCCGCGGGTGCGCCATGAACATCTCCAGCAGGGTGAACTCCGTGCGGGTCAGCTCGACCGGCCGGCCGCCGCGCGTGACCTCGCGGGTGGCGAGGTCCATGCGCAGGTCGGCGAAGGTGAGCGCCGCGTCCTGCTGCGCCTCGGCGGACACCGTCGTCGCGTACGAGCTGCGGCGCAGCAGCGCCCGGATGCGGGCGAAGAGCTCGTCCAGCTCGAACGGCTTGACCAGGTAGTCGTCGGCGCCCGCGTCGAGCCCGGTCACGCGGTCGCCGACGGTGTCGCGGGCCGTGAGCATCAGTATCGGGGTGGTGTCCCCCGTGCCGCGGATGCGGCGGGCCGCCGTCAGACCGTCCATGCGGGGCATCTGGATGTCCAGCACGACCAGGTCCGGACGGTACGCGGCGGCCCGTTCCAGGGCCTCCGCGCCGTCGACGGCGACCTCGGTGTCGTACCCCTCGAAGGCGAGGCTGCGCTGCAGCGCCTCCCGTACGGCCGGTTCGTCGTCGACGATCAGGATGCGCTGGGGTTCACGGTCGCCTTCGGCGGGGCTCATCGGTCGCGGTTCCTCGGGTGGGGTGGGCGGGGTGGTCGGGTGCCTCTCAGCGTGCCACGTCCTGGGGCCGGTGAGGGGCACCACGGCCTCCGTCAGGCGCGGACCGTGCTCAGCCGGTGCAGCGGGACCTTGCGGCGGTGCCGGCGGACGGCGGAGGTGCGCAGGCCCATCAGCTGGGGGGCCAGGGACGGGGCCACCTCCGGGGCGCGGGGCGGCGGGACCGGAACGTGCAGCTCGGACACGACGGAGAGGGCCAGGCTGAGACCGGCCGGACCGCGTTCGGCCTTGCGGTGGGGAACGTTCTTGATCATGACCTGCTCCTTGCTGACTGGGGCGCCGGCCGGGGGAGGACCGGGGACCGTGGGTGCTAGCTGTCGGAGCCCGCCCGCAGTGCGGCGAGGTCGGACTTGACGGTGTCGACGGGGATGGCGAAGCCGAGGCCGACGCTGCCCGCGTCCGAGGACGAGGACGCCTGCGAACCCGACGAGTACATCGCGGAGTTGATGCCGATCACCCGACCGCTCGCGTCGATCAGCGCACCGCCGGAGTTGCCGGGGTTCAGGGACGCGTCGGTCTGGATGGCCTGGTAGGTGGTGGTGGACGAGCCGGTGTCGCCGTTGAACTCACGGCCGCCGAACTGGAACGGCCACTGCTGGTCGCCGCCCTGGCCCTGGCCCTGGTTCTCGTCGGTGGACACGGTGACGTCCCGGTCCAGGGCGGAGACGATGCCGCTGGTGACGGTGCCGGTCAGCCCCTCGGGGGAGCCGATCGCCACGACCGGGTCGCCGACCTGGACGTCACCGGAGTCGCCGAGCGCCGCCGGTTTCAGTCCCGAGGCGCCGCGGACCCTGATCAGCGCCAGGTCCTTGGAGCCGTCGGTGCCGACCACCTCGGCGGAGTGGCTCTCGCCGTCGCTGGTGCGCACCCGGATCGAGTCGGCGCCGGAGACGACGTGGTTGTTGGTGACGATCTCGCCGCCCGAGCTGACGATCACACCGGAGCCGGTGGACGAGCCGTTCGCGAGCGTCGCGTTGACCTCGACCACGCTCGGGCCGGCCGCGGCTGCTATCGCCGCGACGTCGCCCTTCTTGGCGGCCGGCACCACGGTGGTGGTGCCGCTGCCCGCGGTGACGGCGGTGTCCTTGCCGGCCAGCTCCTGGAAGGCGTACGCCGTGCCGCCGCCGACCGCCGCCGCGACGATCGCGACCGCCGCGAGGAGGGAGACGGGACCCCGGGCACGCTTCCCGCGGTGCGGAGCGGAGGCCGTGACCGGCTGGTGCGACGGCGGGGGCGGCCACTCCGGGTGCACGGGGGCGGGGCGGGAGTACGGCTGCTCGGTGGTGCCCTGGCTCTCGGTCATGGAACAAGAGTCCCCCGCGACCATGAGAGCTTCCTGAGTCCTGGCTGAGAAGCCCGGCAGAACCTCCTTCGCCCGTCATGAGGACGGCGCGGGCGGCCCCGCGGAGCCCCGCGCGGACCCCGCCGCGGCCGGGATCGACACCCGGTCCGGGCTCGTCAGACGCAGCCGCAGCTCGTGCGCAGCACCAGCCGGGAGGGGAACGTCTTCAGCCGCTCGCGGCGGGAGCCGGCGACCCGCAGCCCGTCGTCCAGCACCAGGTCGACCGCCGCCCGGGCCATCGCCGAGCGGTCCGAGGCGACCGTGGTGAGCGGCGGGTCGGCGAGCGCGGCCTCCTTGATGTCGTCGAAGCCGGCCACCCCCAGCTCCCTCGGCACGTCGATGCGCAGCTCGCGCGCGGCGCGCAGCAGGCCGATCGCCTGGTCGTCGGTGGAGCAGAAGATGGCGGGCGGCCGGTGCGGCCCGGCCAGGAGGTCCAGGGCCACGCGGTAGGCGTCGTAGCGGTTGTACGGCGCCTCGAACAGCCGGCCCTCGGTGGGCAGGCCCGCCTCGGCCATGGCCCGCTTCCAGCCCTCGACGTGGTCGGAGACCGGGTCGCCGACGGCCGGCGTGTCGGCCGTGCCGCCCATGCAGGCCACGTACGGGTAGCCGTGCTCCAGCAGGTGGCGCACGGCGAGCTGGGCGCCGCCGAGGTCGTCCGTCACCACGGCCACGTCGTCGATGGCCTCCGGGCGCTCGTGCAGCAGCACCACCCGGGCGTCCCAGGCGTCGATCTCGGCCGCGGCGAGGTCGTTGAGGGCGTGGGAGACGAGGATCAGGCCCGAGACGCGCATGCCGAGGAAGGCACGCAGGTAGTGGACCTCGCGCTCGGCGATGTAGTCCGTGTTGCCGACGAGGACCATCTTCCCGCGCTCGGAGGCGGCCTGTTCGACCGCGTGCGCCATCTCGCCGAAGAAGGGCTGGCGGGCGTCCGGGATGATCAGCCCTATGAGGTCGGTGCGCCGGGAGGCCATCGCCTGGGCGACCCGGTCGGGGCGGTACCCCAGTTCCTTGATCGCGGCGAGGACGCGCTCGCGCGTTGCCGGGGCGACCGGCCGGGGTCCGTTGTTGATGACGTAACTGACGACGGCGGTGGAGGTTCCAGCCAGCCGTGCCACGTCATCCCGAGTCACCTTGGCCACGCGCGGAGTCTACGCGGATTGACCCACTCTGGGCAGGGCTTATCACGAGCCGTCGGGCCGCCGGCGGGGCCCTTCGGGGGCGCCCGGCCGCCGCTCACGCCTCGGCGTGGACCTCCACGCCGTCCAGGACGGCGGAAGCATCCGCATCGTCCCGCTTTGCCCGGGCGGACTTGGCCTTGGCCTCCTCGGCGGACCGGTCGGCCTTCTCGGGCGTAACGAATCGGTAACCGACGTTCCGGACGGTTCCGATCAGCGACTCGTGCTCCGGGCCGAGCTTGGCCCGCAGCCGCCGTACGTGCACGTCGACCGTCCGGGTGCCGCCGAAGTAGTCGTAGCCCCACACCTCCTGGAGCAGCTGGGCGCGGGTGAAGACCCGGCCGGGGTGCTGCGCGAGGTACTTGATCAGCTCGAACTCCTTGAAGGTCAGGTCCAGGACCCGGCCCTTGAGCTTGGCGGAGTAGGTGGCCTCGTCCACCGACAGGTCGCCGTTGCGGATCTCCATCGGGGAGTCGTCCTCGACGATCTGCCTGCGGCCCACGGCGAGCCGCAGCCGGGCCTCCACCTCCGCGGGACCGGCGGTGTCGAGGAGCACGTCGTCGACGCCCCAGTCGGCCGAGACGGCGGCGAGCCCGCCCTCGGTGACGACGAGGAGCAGGGGACAGCCGAGGCCGGTGGACCGCAGCAGCTGGCACAGGCTGCGCACCTGGGGCAGGTCGCGCCGGCCGTCGACCAGGATGACGTCGGCGCCGGGCGTGTCGACCAGGGCGGGCCCTTCCGCCGGGGCCACCCGCACGGTGTGCAGGAGCAGGCCGAGCGCCGGGAGCACCTCCGCCGACGGCTGGAGGGCGTTGGTCAGGAGCAGCAGAGAACTCATACGTCGGTTCCTCCTCGGTCCCTGCGAGGACTGTGCGGACGGGCACTGCTCTGCGTTCCCGGGGGCCCCGTGCACCGGCGGTCACCCGAGGTGTCCCGCCGTGCGAACGACGCACTCGAAAGCACAAAAGGACCCGGGGGCTTCGCTGCCCGAGTCCTCTGCCCAGCAGAATAGCCCACATGAGCAACCGTCCGGCAGGTCATGTGGCGCGTCCCACCGTCCGCCCGGAGCCCGGGACGCGCGGCCGGGGCCCCGTCCGGACGTTCCTGCGCACGGCCGACGGGATCCCGGTCGAAGCCCTGTACGAGCCGGGCCCGACCGCGTCCGAACCGGTCCCGCACGCTTCCGGCGCGCCCCTCGGCCCCGCCCGTGACCTGGTGTTCGTCGTCGCCCACGGCTTCACCGGGGACGTGGACCGGCCCCACGTCCGGCGGGTGGCCGGGGCCCTGCGTGGGCACGGCGCGGTCGTCACCTTCTCCTTCCGCGGCCACGGACGCTCCGGCGGCCGGTCCACGGTCGGCGACAAGGAGGTGCTGGACCTCGCCGCCGCCGTCGAGTGGGCCCGCGGCCCCGGGCACGCGCGCGTGGTGACCGTCGGGTTCTCCATGGGCGGCTCGGTGGTGCTGCGGCACGCGGCCCTGAACCCCGGCTCGGTGGACGCGGTGGTCTCGGTGAGCGCGCCGGCCCGCTGGTACTACCGGGGCACGGCCCCCATGCGCCGCCTGCACTGGCTGGTCACCCGCCCCGCGGGCCGCCTGGTCGGCCGCTACGGCCTGCGCACCCGCATCCACCACCGCGACTGGGACCCGGTACCGCTGTCGCCGGTGGAGGCCGTGCCCCGGCTGGCGCCGACCCCGCTCCTCGTCGTCCACGGCGACCGCGACGGTTACTTCCCGCTCGACCACCCGCGGATGCTCGCCGACGCCGCCGGCGACCACGGCGAACTCTGGGTCGAGGCGGGCATGGGCCACGCGGAGCACGCGGCGCCGGACGCCCTGGTGGACCGGATCGGGGACTGGGCGGTGTCGGCGGCGGGCTAGCCTGGCCCCGCACAGACATTTGTTTCCCTGCCGTCGATTGAGGATCGAGATGCCCAAGGTCACGGTGCGCTACTGGGCCGCCGCCAAGGCCGCGGCCCAGGTCGCCGAGGAGCCGTACGAGGCGGACACGCTGGCCGGCGCGCTGGCCGCCGTGCGGGAGCGACACCCCGGTGAACTCACACGGGTGCTCCTGCGCTGCTCGTTCCTCGTCGACGGTGATCCCGTCGGGACCCGCGCGCATGAGACGGTACGGCTGGCCGAGGGCGGCACGGTCGAGGTGCTCCCGCCGTTCGCAGGAGGGTGAGCGATGACCGATCAGCCGTACCAGGGCGGCCCGTACCAGGGCTACGACCCCCACCAGCAGCAGCACTGGTCCGGGCAGGAGCAGTACGGGGAGCAGCCCGGCCATGATCCGGAGCTGACCCAGCAGTGGCAGGGCCAGACCTGGGAGACGCAGACGCACGCGCCGGTGCCGGCCGCCGAGACGGCGTACCTGCCGCGGCAGGAGCAGCAGCCGTACCAGCAGCCCTCGTACGACCAGGCGCAGTACCAGCAGCAGTACCAGCAACCGCAGCAGGCCCCGCAGCCGCAGCCGTACCAGCAGCCGTACCAGCAGCCGCAGCAGGCCGCGCAGCAGTACGGGCAGGAGCCGTACGCCCCGCAGCCGTACGCGCAGGAGCCCTACGCCCCCGCCGCGGCACCCGCCCCGGCGCACGCCGCTCCGGCACCGGCCGCGCCCGCACCGGCCGCCGCCGCGCCGACGCCGGCGTCCGAACCGGCCGCGGAACCCGACGGGCCCGCCTACGGCCCCGCCACGCTGGCCGGCAACGCGCGGATCACCGACGCGCAGCGCGCGCGCCTGGAGGGCCGCTCCCCGATCATCGAGCCCGGCATGCAGCCGGCCGCGCTCACCGCGCTGCTGGCCCTGCTGCTGGCCGGCGCGGCGCCGGTCGCGTCGTACGCCCTCGTGGTGCCGCTGGTGGCGCTCCAGGCGGTCACGGCCGCGGGCTGGTTCCGGCTGAACGGCATGTGGCCCGCCCGGCAGGGCATCGCGCTGGCCTTCGCGGGCGCGCTGACGGCCGACGTGGCGGTCCTGGCCGCCGGGCGCGACCACGCCCTGGTGTCCATCCTCGGCTCGCTCGGCCTCTGGGTCCTGCTGTCCCTCGTGCTCCAGCTCCGCTCGCACGCCTCGCCGGACGAGCGGATGTACGGCCTGATGGCGACGGTCGCCTCGGCGGCGCTCGCGGTGCTCGCGACGGGCTACCTGGCCGCCGACGCGCACGCGGTGTCCGTCGGCGCGGCGGCGGTGGCGGTGGCGGTCGTCGCCCGGGCCCTGCCGCTGCCCGCCCCGGCCTCGGTCGTGGCGGCCCTGCTGGCCGCGGCCGGTGCGGGGATCGCCGTGGGCGGCCTGACCGGCTACGGCGCGAAGGGCGCCGCCCTGGGCGTGGCGGCCGGAATCTGCGCGCTGGTCGGCCACCGGGTCGCGAGCTACGACTACCCCTCCCGCTTCGTCCACTTCACCGCGGGCGTGGCCCTGCCCCTGTCGGCGGCGGCCCCCGCGGTGTGGGCCCTGGGCCGGGCGCTCGGCTAGTACGGACCCGGCCCGGCTGCTGCCGGGCCGGGGGCCGTCCGGGCCGGGGCCGTCCGGACATGCCGAAGGGCCGTGTCCCCCACCGGCGTCCAACCCCGGGGGATACGGCCCTTCAGTGCGTCACCGAGCCCTCAGGGCCCGCTCAGACCGCGATCGCGACCTCGGCCAGCCCGCCCTGCTGGGCGACGACCGTGCGGTCGGCCGTGCCGCCGGGGACCAGTGCCCGGACGGTCCACGTGCCCTCGGCCGCGTAGAAGAGGAACTGGCCGGTCGCGGAGGTGGGGACCTCCGCCGTGAACTCGCCGGTCGAGTCGAGGAGCCGGACGTAGCCCGTCACCGGCTCGCCGTCGCGGGTCACCTGGCCCTGGATCGTGGTCTCACCGGGCTTGATCGCCGAGGCGTCCGGGCCACCGGCCTTCGCTCCGCACATGCTGTCTCTCCATAGGGGTCTGACCGGAAGGCCGGTCGGGATGGGTTACTTGCCGGCGCCGAGCTCGATCGGCACGCCGACGAGAGAGCCGTACTCGGTCCAGGAGCCGTCGTAGTTCTTGACGTTCTCCACGCCGAGCAGCTCGTGCAGCACGAACCAGGTCAGGGCCGAGCGCTCACCGATGCGGCAGTAGGCGATCGTGTCCTTGGCCAGGTCGACGTCCTCGGCGGCGTAGAGGGCCGTCAGCTCCTCGTCCGACTTGAACGTGCCGTCGTCGTTGGCGTTCTTCGACCACGGGATGTTGCGGGCGGACGGGACGTGGCCCGGGCGCTGCGACTGCTCCTGCGGCAGGTGGGCCGGGGCGAGCAGCTTGCCGGAGAACTCGTCGGGCGAGCGCACGTCGACCAGGTTCTGCGCGCCGATCGCGGCGACGACGTCGTCGCGGAAGGCGCGGATGGAGGTGTCCTGCGCCTTGGCCTTGTACTCGGTCGTGGCGCGCTCGGGCACCTCGCCGCCGTCGACCAGCTCGCGGGCGTCCAGCTCCCACTTCTTGCGGCCGCCGTCGAGGAGCTTGACGTTCTCGTGGCCGTACAGCTTGAAGTACCAGTAGGCGTACGACGCGAACCAGTTGTTGTTGCCGCCGTAGAGGATCACCAGCGTGTCGTTGGCGATGCCCTTCTTCGACAGGAGCTTCTCGAAGCCCTCCTGGTCGATGAAGTCACGGCGGACCGGGTCCTGGAGGTCCTTGGTCCAGTCGATGCGGATCGCGTTCTTGATGTGGTTCTTCTCGTAGGCGGACGTGTCCTCGTCCACCTCGACGATCGCGATGGTCGGGTCGTCCAGGTGCTCCTGGAGCCAGTCGGCGTCGACCAGGACGTCGCTGCGGCTCATGCTCTTTCTCCTCCGGGGCAGTCGCGGTGGGATGTGCGAGTCGAAAGGGGCGCGCTCGACGCGCGAGCGGCGCACGGGTGCCCTCACAGCAGGGCGGGAGTGAGACGCGGGAGCCGGGGGCTTCCGCTCAGAAGGGGCGACAGAGCATGGCGGCAACGCGGCACAGGTCCACTGCCCGCCGCTTCGTGAGATCCGCCTGTCGCTTCATGGGCTCGATCGTAGGGACGTACGGGCACACATGTCACCGGCGTGTCACATGGCGAGACGCGATCGTCCGAATGGTGGTACGTGAAAGACGCGCGGGCCGCGTGCGCCGGGGTTCCGGAGGTCCCGCCGCGGTCGTGCGACTGCCCGGCGGACGGGCCGTCTCGCCAGTCGGACGCACCTCGTCCGCGCCGGCGCTCCCGGCGCCTACCCGGCCAGCTTGACGCCGGAACCCTTCACGCTGATCTCCACGCCGTCCGCCGCGGCCTCGACCTTGTCCAGCTTGATGCCGCCGGGCAGCCGGTCGATGGCCTGCTGGAAGTCGGTGATCGTACGGATGCGGTCCTCGGCGATCGGGGCGCCGCCCAGCTTCGGCAGCGAGTCCGCGTGGACCTCGACCTTGTCGTTCACCACGCTCACCGAACTGAGCACGGACACCGTCTGCTTGAGCCCCAGGGACGCCACCTGCCCCTCCACGGCGACCTTGATCTTCCCGTTGCCGCCGTCGGAGAGGCCGACGACCTTGGCCGTGATCCCGGGGGCGACCTCGGTCGGCTCGGCGTCGGCGGTCCTCAGCAGCTCGGCGTAGGAGACCGTCGCGGTGCCGGTGGCGGTGGCCGCGGTGGCGGAGCTGTAGTCGCCGGAGAACTCGACGCCCCTCATGTGGGCCTTCAGGTCGTCGATGCGGATCGTCTGGCCCGCCTTGCCGGTGGCCGCCTCGTAGCTCTTGATGCCGACCTCGACGTCGTCCAGGGAGCCGCCGGCGACCTGGGTGAGGAAGGGGAAGCCCTTGATGTCCACGTCCGGGGTGGCGGCCAGGTTCTCGGTCGCCTTCAGCTTGTCCGCGGCCTCGCCCTCGGCGAAGTGCACGGCGACCCGGTCGACGACCACGAACAGCGCGCCCAGGATCACGACGACGATCAGCAGTATGCGCAGGGCTCGCATGCGGTGGTTCCCCCGTTGGGTGACGGTGTGCGGAAGACGGTGAAGGCGGTGCGGATACGCCACGGTAACCCCGGCGCGGCCGGCGGTGCCCCGATTGTGGATCAGTTGTGACAGGGGCCGTGCGGCCTACCCTGTATTCATGTACGCGCGGCGGCGGCGCCTCTACTTCGCCATGATGGGGACCTGTGTCGGCCTCTTCGTCCTGGCCTGGGCGGTCGTGCGCATCTGGTCCGTCCCGGCCGCCGTGGGCCTGTGCGTCGTGGCCATGGTCATCCCGCCGGTCGCCGCGATGGTCGCCAACCGGCGCGGCCCGGACGACCACTGGTGGGACGACCCCTCCGGCGATCCCGAGTCGGACGAGTGGTGGGACGAGCTGGACGGCAAGAAGCGTCCCCCGCGATAGCCGTCGCCCCGTCCCCGTCCCCGTCCCCTTCCCTCTTCCTCGGCGCGCCCCTGTTCCGCGGTGTGCGGGCCCGTTTTCTGGCGCATCCTGACGTCATGGCAAAGCGTGCCACTTCGGCGTAACGTGAAGCCGTAGGTACTCGACGGCGAAGGAACACCATGAACGACCTGACCGGCAGGAACGTGATCATCACCGGCGGCGCCCGGGGCATCGGGGCGGAGGTGGCGCGGGCGGCGGTCGGCGCCGGCGCCCGTGTGGTGATCACGGACGTACTGGACGCGGAGGGCGAGGCCACCGCCCGGGACCTCGGCCCCGGCGCCCGCTTCCTGCACCACGACGTGACCTCGGAGGAGGACTGGCAGCGGGTCGCCGACTTCACGGTCACGGAGTTCGGCTCGGTGCACGGCCTGGTGAACAACGCCGGCATCTCCACCGGGCAGTACCTGGAGGCGGAGTCCGTGGAGCACTTCAGGAAGGTGCTCGACATCAACCTCACGGGCGTCTTCATCGGCATGAAGACCGTGATCCCCGCGCTCAGGGCCAACGGCGGCGGGTCGATCGTCAACATCTCCTCGGCCGCCGGCCTGATGGGCCTCGCGCTCACCGCCGGGTACGGCGCCTCCAAGTGGGGCGTGCGCGGGCTCACCAAGATCGGGGCGGTGGAGCTGGGGACGTCCCGGATCCGGGTGAACTCCGTCCACCCGGGGATGACCTACACCCCGATGACGGCGGCCGTGGGCATCGAGAAGGGCGAGGGCAACTACCCGAACACGCCGATGGGGCGCGTCGGCGAGGCCGAGGAGATCGCCGGCGCGGTCGTCTTCCTGCTCTCGGACGCCGCCTCGTACGTCAGCGGCGCCGAACTGGCCGTGGACTGCGGCTGGACCACCGGCCCCACGGTGAAGTACGTCATGGGCGGCTGACGGCCCGGCCGGATCAGTAGACGAGCGCCTGCGTCCCGTCGCCCAGCGCCTCCTGGACGAAGACCTGCGCGCCGGCGATCCGCACGCCCTCGACGACGTCCGCCTCGGTGATCTCCCGGCGGGCGGCGCACTGCGTGCACAGCGTGATGCGCCCGGCGGCCAGGATCGATTCGACCAGGTCCGGCAGCGGGGCGGCGTGCGGCAGCTCGAACTCCGCGGCCCGCCCCGGCAGCGCGAACCAGGACGACTCCCCGGTCAGCCACAGCGAGACCTCGACACCGCTGGCCACGGCCACCGCGGCCACCGTGAACGCCTGCGAGCACCGCTCGGGGGCGTCCGCCCCGGCCGTCACCTTGATCACGAGCTTCTTCGCCATGCGGGCAGCGTAGCCCCCGCGGGCACCGCCCCTCGCAAAGAAGGCCCGGCCCCGGCCGCGTAAGCTGGGCTGCGGCTCTGTCGTATGCCCACCCCCGCTCAAGGAGCACCCGTGGAGATCTTCTTCGAAACCCTGCTGGTCCTGGTCTGCGTCGGCGTGCTCGCCTTCGCCGGTCTGACCGTGAAGAAGCTGTACCAGGGCCAGCGCTGACCCCTCATCCAGGAAAGCTTCCGCTCATGATCGAGATCCCGTCCGACCTGCACAAGGACCTCGTCCCCCTCGCCTTCCTGCTCGGCAACTGGGCCGGCGCGGGCGTGCACGACTTCCCCGGCTCGGAGAAGTGCAACTTCGGCCAGGAAGTCAGCTTCAGCCACGACGGCCGGGACTTCCTGGAGTACCACTCCCGCACCTGGGTGCTGGACCAGGACGGCAACAAGGTCCGCCCGCTGGAGTCGGAGTCCGGCTTCTGGCGGATCGGCGCCGACCGCAAGGTGGAGATCACGATGACCCGCGACGACGGCGTCATCGAGATCTGGTACGGCGAGATGGCCGACAAGAAGCCGCAGATCGACCTGGTGACGGACGCCGTCGCCCGGATCCCCGGCGCCCGGCCCTACAGCGGCGGCAAGCGGCTGTACGGCTACGTCAAGAGCGACCTGATGTGGGTCGGCGAGAAGCAGACACCCGAGGTCCCGCTGCGCCCCTACATGTCGGCCCAGCTCAAGAAGGTCGTCACCGCCGAGGACGTCGAGCGCTGGGCCAAGGCCCTGCCGGACGACATGCCGGACGACGGCATCGCGTTCTTCAAGTAGTCCTAGACTCGTCGGTGTGGTGAGCACCGACTGGAAGAGCGACCTCAGGCAGCGCGGTTACCGGCTGACGCCGCAGCGGCAGCTTGTCCTCGAAGCCGTCGACACCCTGGAACACGCGACCCCCGACGACATCCTCGTGGAAGTGAGGAAGACGGCGTCGGGGGTCAACATCTCCACCGTCTACCGGACGCTGGAGCTGCTGGAGGAACTGGGCCTGGTCAGCCATGCCCACCTCGGCCACGGGGCGCCCACCTACCACCTCGCCGACCGCCACCACCACCTGCACCTGGTCTGCCGGGACTGCCAGGACGTCATCGAGGCGGACGTGGAGGTGGCGGCCGAGTTCACCGCCAAGCTGCGCGCGCAGTTCGGCTTCGACACCGACCTGAAGCACTTCGCGATCTTCGGCCGGTGTCAGGGCTGTTCCCCGGAGGGCCCGGGGACCACGTCGTAGGCTTGCCGTATGAAGAGCCCCCTGCTGTCCCTGCCCGGCGCCGTTCCCGCCGAAGGCGTGGACGAAGGAGTCGCCGCCCATTACGGCGACCTGTTCCGCGAGCAGCGCGCACTCGCCGACGGCGCCGGCTTCGTCGACCTCTCGCACCGCGGTGTCGTCACCGTGACCGGCGAGGACCGGCTGAGCTGGCTGCACCTGCTGCTCACCCAGCACGTCAGCGACCTGCCCGCCGGAGAGGCCACCGAGGCCCTGATCCTCTCCGCGCACGGGCACATCGAGCACGCGCTGTACCTGGTGGACGACGGTACGACCGTCTGGGCCCACGTGGAGCCCGGCACCCAGGACGCCCTGATCGCGTACCTGGAGTCGATGAAGTTCTTCTACCGGGTGGAGGTCGCCGACCGGACCGCCGACCGCGCGGTCGTCCACCTGCCCGCCGGGTCCATCGCCGAGGTGCCCGAGGACGCCGTCGTACGCGAGACGCCGTACGGCCGCGACCTCTTCCTGCCCCGCGAGCGGCTGGAGGAGTTCGCCGCGGCCCACGGTCCCGCGGCCGGCCTCCTCGCCCACGAGGCGCTGCGCGTGGAGCAGCACCGGCCCCGGCTCGGCTTCGAGACCGACCACCGGACCATCCCGCACGAACTGGGCTGGATCGGCACGGCCGTGCACCTCCAGAAGGGCTGCTACCGGGGTCAGGAGACGGTGGCCCGGGTGCAGAACCTCGGCAAGCCGCCGCGCCGGCTGGTCTTCCTGCACCTCGACGGCAGCGAGGTCCACCTGCCGGCGGCGGGCACGGAGATCCGGATCGCGGACGAGGGCCCGGACGGCCGCAGGATCGGCTTCGTCACCACGTCGGCGCGCCACCACGAGCTGGGCCCGGTCGCGCTGGCACTGGTCAAGCGGAACGTGCCGGTCGACGCCCGGCTGCTGGCCGGGGAGACGGCCGCCGCCCAGGAGGTCGTGGTCGAACCGTGACCCCTAGACCTCCAGCAGCACCGTGAAGGGGCCGTCGTTGGTGAGGGACACCCTCATCTGGGCGCCGAACCGGCCCGTCGCCACCGTCGCGCCCAGCGCCCGCAGCCGGGCGACCACCTCGTCGACCAGGGGCTCGGCGACGTCCCCCGGGGCCGCCGCGTTCCAGGTCGGGCGGCGGCCCTTGCGGGCGTCGCCGTAAAGGGTGAACTGGCTGATCACCAGCAGCGGGGCCGCGGTGTCGCTGCACGACCGCTCGTCGTGCAGCATGCGCAGCGTCCACAGCTTGCGGGCCAGCCGGTCCGCCTTCTCCTTGGTGTCCTCATGGGTCACCCCGACGAGGACGCACAGCCCCTCGCCCTCGATCGCGCCCACCGTCTCGCCGTCCACGACGACGCTCGCGCCGTCCACCCTCTGCACCACCGCACGCATGCGGACCATGATGCCCGGTGCCCTCCGCCCGGCCGCCGGGGGACCAGTATGGATCCGTTCCGGCCCATCTAGGGCCGTTCGGGGGGACTCGGTCACATTGCGGTCGGTTGGGGTGGCACCATGCTTCCACACGCCGGGCGAGGGGACGGTCAGAAGCAGATGAGCACACCGAGTACCAGCGGGCTCCAGGCGCAGGGGACGCACCGGCCGCCCGCGCAGCGCGCCGACGGCACCGCGGCACTGCCCGCCGACCCCCCCGAGCCCGGCCTGGCCCGGCTGAGCCTGCCCGAGCTGCGCACCCTGCGCCGCGACGCCCAGCGCGACGAGGCGGACCTCAGCTACGTGCGGCGGCTGCTCCAGGGCCGGATCGACATCCTGCGGGCGGAACTGGGTCACCGGGGCCGCGCCTCCGTGCCGGCCCCGGCGGACGGCTCCGTGGTCGACCGGCTCCCGGAGATCCTCCAGGACGCCCCGGCCAGACAGCGCCAGTCGGCCCGGCACGTCACGCTCGGCACCCCGCACAGCGAGGAGTACCGGAGGCTGGCCGCCGAGATGCTCGCCGAGGTCGAACTCTCCGACCTGACGGCCCGCACGGACCTCGAACTGAACACCGCCATGGGCCGGTTGGTGTGCTACGAACACGAGGTCTCCCGCCGCCGGCACCACCTGCAGCGCACGACGGACGACTGCAGCGCGGAAATCACCCGCCGCTACCGCGAGGGCGAGGCCCAGGTGGACGATCTGCTGGGGTGAGCGGTGCGGGACGCGGCCGGACGCGTCCCCCGGTCCCGGCTGCGTAGGCTCCAGGCATGGGTGAGATGGGGCTGCGTGAGCGCAAGAAGCTGCGGATGTACCAGGACGTGTCGGACATCGCCGTGCGGCTGTTCCTGGAGCGGGGCTTCGACGCGGTGTCCGTGGCGGAGGTCGCCGCCGCGGCCGGGATCTCCAAGCCGACCCTGTTCCGGTACTTCCCGGCCAAGGAGGACCTGGTCCTGCACCGGATCGCGGACCACGAGGGGGAGGCCGCGCGGGTGGCCGCCGGGACGGCCGACCCCGTGGACGCGCTGCGCCGGCACTTCCTCGCCGGGCTGGAGCGGCGGGACCCGGTCACCGGGCTGAACGACCACCCCGAGGTGCTCGCCTTCCACCGGCTGCTCTACGGCACCCCGTCCCTGGTCGCGCGGGCGTACGCCCATCAGGAGCGGTCGGAGGCGGCGCTCGCCGAGGCGCTCGGGGGCGGGCTGGGCGCCCGGCTGGCCGCCGCGCAGATCGTCGCCGTCCAGCGGGTGCTCGCGCAGGACAACTGGCGGCGGATCGCGGCGGGGGAGGCGGTCGGGGCGGTGGCGCCGGACGCCGTGCGCGCGGCCGAGGGGGCGTTCCGGCGGCTGGCAGCGGCGCTGTCGTGAGAGTCGGTTAAAAATGTAACTTGGTAATTCTTTGGCGGTACGCTGGCGCCATGACGTCATCCGACCCCGCCCTCACGGAGGCCCTGCGCACCGAGCGCGCCCACCACGACACCTGCCGGACGGTCCTCGCCGCGATGGTCGAGGGAGCCGCGGAACAGGTCGTCGCCGGCGAGGACGTCTCCGCCTCCGGGGCCGACGCCGAAGTCCTCGGGTACCGGCTGCGCAGCCGGGCCAAGGCCATGCGCGAACTCCCCCCGGGGCCCCTGTTCTTCGGCCGGCTCGACTTCGCGGCCGGCGCCCCCGGGCACGGCGGTCAGCACTACCACGTCGGCCGCCTGCGGATCAGCGAGGACCCCGCCGCCCCGCCCCTCGTGGTGGACTGGCGGGCCCCCGTCTCCCGCGCCTTCTACCAGGCGAGCGCCCGCGACCCCCGGGGCGTGGAGACCCGGCGCCGGTTCGGCTGGGCGCCGGGCAGCCGCGGCGACTCCGCCGACCTCACCGGTCTTGAGGACGAGCACCTCGGCCGGGGCGAGTCGCGCCCCAGCGGCATCGTGGCCCGCGAGATCGAGCGGCCCCGCGTCGGACCCATGCGCGACATCGCCGCCACCATCCAGCCCGAACAGGACGACCTCGTCCGCGCCGCCCTCACCGACTCCGTGTGCGTCCAGGGCGCCCCCGGCACCGGCAAGACCGCCGTCGGCCTGCACCGCGCCGCCTACCTGCTGTACACCCACCCCGGGCGGCTGGTGCGCTCCGGGCTGCTCATCCTCGGCCCCAACCGCACCTTCCTGCGGTACATCGCCGAGGTGCTGCCCTCGCTCGGCGAGACCGGCGTACGCCAGTCCACCCTCCTGGAGGAGATCGCCCGGCACCCGGTCACCGGCACCGACCCCGCGGCCGCGGCCGCCGTCAAACACGACCCGCGCATGGCCGAGGTGCTGCGCCGGGCGCTGTACGCGCGCGTGACCACCGACGGGGTGACCGACCTCGCCGTACCGGACGGCTCCTACCGGTGGCGGGTGCCGGCCGCCGAACTCGCGGCCCTCGTCGCGGAGGTGCGCGCCGAGGAACCGCCGTACGCCGTCGGCCGCGAGCGGGTGCGCACCCGGGTGGTACGGCGGCTGCGCGAGCGGGCCGAACGCCGTTCCGGAGTGCTGCCCGCCGCCTGGGCGCGCCGCGTCGAACGGTCCCGGCCGCTCACCGCGCACCTCGACGCCGTCTGGCCGAAGGCCCGCCCCGAGGAGGTCCTCGCCGAACTCCTCACCGACCCCGCGGTGCTGGACCGGGCCGCCGACGGCCTGCTGGACCCCGGGGAGCGGGCGGCGCTGCTCTGGCCCCGCCCGCCGCGCTCCCACCGGTCGGCCCGCTGGTCGGCCGCCGACCTGGTCCTGCTCGACGAGCTGGCCGGGCTGGTCGAACACCCGCCGGGCCACGGGCACATCGTCGTCGACGAGGCCCAGGACCTCTCCCCGATGGAGTGCCGCGCCATCGCCCGCCGGGCGGTGTTCGGCTCGCTCACCGTCCTCGGCGACCTCGCCCAGGGGACCACCCCGTGGGCCGCCCGGGACTGGTCCGTCCAACTGCGCCACCTCGGCCGGCCGGACGCGGCCGTGGTACCGCTGACCACCGGGTTCCGGGTGCCCGCCGCCGTCGTCGGACTGGCCAACCGGCTGCTCTCCCGCCTCGGCGTCGCGGTGCCCGCCGCCACTTCGCTGCGCACCGACGGGGAGCTGACCTACCGGCCGGCCGAGGACGTGCTCGGCGCCACCGTCACCGCCGTGCGCGAGGCCCTCGCCCGGGAGGGGTCGGTCGGCGTGGTCACGGCCGACGCGGACGCCGGGCGGGTACGGGCGGCGCTCACCGCCGCGGGCCTCGCCCCCGCCGCGCCGGACGTGCTCGGCGCCCGGCTCAACCTCGTCCCCGCGAGCCTGGTCAAGGGCCTGGAGTACGACCACGTCATCGCCGTCGAACCGGCCGCCGTGGCGGAGGCGGAGGAGCGGGGCGCCCACCGCCTGTACGTGGTCCTGACCCGCGCGGTCTCCCGCCTGGACGTGGTCCACGCCCGCCCCCTGCCGTTCTGACCCGGCCCGGTCCCCGACGGCGGGCGCGGGACGGGACCGGAGTACGGGCCGCGGGCACCCCGCCCGGCGCTACGGCGGGTGCCACGGGCGCCGGGGTGCCTGCCGTGGCCGCCTCGGGGGCGGGCTTCCCGGCGCACGCACCGGTTCGCGCTCCGGGTGCGGGCGGGTGCGCGGGGCGTGCGGGCGTGGGGGCGTGGGGTGCCGCGGCCGGGTGGTCCGGCGCGGGCCGCGCCCGGTGCCACCGGGGTGCCGGTGCGGGCGTGCCGTCGCCGTGGGGTGCCTGCCGTGGCCGGCCTCGCAGCCCCCCTTCGGCGGCCCCCGCCTCGACGCAGCCGCAGCCGCAGCCGCAGACGCAGCCGCGCCCGGGACCCCGTGACTCCGGCGGCGCGGCACCGGGCACGGGCGGCGCGGTGCCGGCCCGCCGCGGGCGCACCCGGTCACGTACTCCGCCCGTACGGGTGCCGCGGCGGGCGTCACCCGTTCACGTACTCCGCCAGGTGCTCGCCCGTGATGGTCGCGCGGGTGGCGACCAGGTCGGTGGGGGCCCCCTCGAAGACGACGCGGCCGCCGTCGTGGCCCGCGCCGGGGCCCAGGTCGATGATCCAGTCCGCGTGCGCCATGACCGCCTGGTGGTGCTCGATGACGATCACCGACTTGCCGGCGTCCACCAGCCGGTCGAGCAGGCCGAGCAACTGCTCCACGTCGGCCAGGTGCAGGCCGGTGGTCGGCTCGTCCAGGACGTAGACGCCGCCCTTGTCCGTCATGTGCGTGGCCAGCTTCAGCCGCTGCCGCTCGCCGCCGGAGAGGGTGGTGAGGGGCTGGCCGAGGGTGAGGTAGCCCAGGCCGACGTCGGCCATGTTCCGCAGGATGCGGTGGGCGGCCGGCGTACGGGCCGGGCCGGCGCCGAAGAACTCCTCCGCCTGTGCGACCGGCATCGCCAGCACCTCGCTGATGTCCCGGCCGCCGAGGCGGTACTCCAGCACCGAGGCGTCGAACCGCCTGCCCTCGCAGTCCTCGCAGGTCGTGGCGACCCCGGCCATCATCGCCAGGTCGGTGTAGACGACCCCGGCGCCGTTGCAGGCCGGGCAGGCGCCCTCGGAGTTGGCGCTGAACAGCGCCGGCTTCACGCCGTTGGCCTTGGCGAACGCCTTGCGGACCGGCTCCAGCAGTCCGGTGTACGTCGCCGGGTTGCTGCGCCGCGAACCGCGGATCGGCGCCTGGTCGACCGAGACCACCCCCTCCCCGGCCGGGATCGACCCGTGCACGAGCGAGCTCTTGCCCGAGCCCGCGACGCCGGTGACGACGACCAGCACACCGAGCGGGACGTCCACGTCGACGCCCTTGAGGTTGTGCGTCGTCGCGCCGCGGATCCGCAGCGCCCCGGCCGGCTCGCGCACGGTCTCCTTCAGCGCCGCCCGGTCGTCCAGGTGCCGCCCGGTGAGCGTGCCGCTCGTGCGCAGCCCGGCGACGGTGCCCTCGTAGCAGACGGTGCCGCCCGCCGTGCCGGCGCCGGGCCCCAGGTCCACCACGTGGTCGGCGATCGCGATGACCTCCGGCTTGTGCTCGACGACGAGCACCGTGTTGCCCTTGTCCCGCAGCCGCAGCAGCAGGCCGTTCATCCGCTGGATGTCATGGGGGTGCAGCCCGGTGGTCGGCTCGTCGAAGACGTACGTGACGTCGGTCAGCGAGGAGCCGAGGTGGCGGATCATCTTCGTGCGCTGCGCCTCGCCGCCCGAGAGCGTGCCCGCGGGGCGGTCGAGGGAGAGGTAGCCGAGGCCGATCTCCACGAACGAGTCGAGGGTCTCGCCCAGCGCGGTGAGCAGCGGCGCCACGGACGGCTCGGTCAGTCCGCGCACCCACTCCGCCAGGTCGCTGATCTGCATGGCGCAGGCGTCGGCGATGCCGATGCCGTCGATCTTCGAGGAGCGGGCCGTCTCGCTGAGCCGGGTGCCGGCGCAGTCGGGGCAGGTCGCGAAGGTGACCGCCCGGTCCACGAACTCCCGGATGTGCGGCTGCATCGCCTCCCGGTCCTTGGCGAGCATCGACTTCCGGATCCGCGGGACGAGGCCCTCGTAGGTCATGTTGATGCCCGCGATCTTCATCCGGGTCGGCTCGCGGTACAGGAAGTCGTGCAGTTGCCGCTGGGTGAAGGCGCGGATCGGCTGGTCCGGGTCGTACAGGCCGGACTCGGCGTAGAGGCGGTGGTTCCAGCCGCCGGCCTTGTAGCCGGGGACGGTGAGCGCGCCCTCGCGGAGCGACTTGGAGTCGTCGAAGAGCTGGGTGAGGTCGATGTCGGTGACCGCGCCCCGGCCCTCGCAGCGCGGGCACATGCCGCCGGTGACGCTGAACGAGCGCCGCTCCTTGACCGTCTTGCCGCCGCGCTCCACGGTGACCGCGCCCGCCCCGCTGATCGAGGCGACGTTGAAGGAGAACGCCTTGGCGGAGCCGATGTGCGGGGTGCCGAGCCGGCTGAAGAGGATGCGCAGCATCGCGTTGGCGTCGGTGGCGGTGCCGACCGTGGAGCGCGGGTCGGCGCCCATCCGCTGCTGGTCGACGATGATCGCGGTGGTCAGCCCGTCGAGCACGTCCACGTCGGGCCGCGCCAGCGTGGGCATGAAGCCCTGCACGAACGCGCTGTACGTCTCGTTGATCAGCCGCTGCGATTCCGCGGCGACGGTGTCGAAGACCAGCGAGCTCTTGCCCGATCCGGAGACGCCCGTGAAGACCGCCAGCCGCCGCTTGGGTATCTCGACGCTGATGTCCCTGAGGTTGTTCTCGCGCGCGCCGTGCACGCGGATCAGCCCGTGGCCGTCGGCGGCGTGCGGTGCGTTCGCCGGTGCGTCGGTCCGCGTGGTCATGGTCATCGTCTCTCCGTCCGTGGGGCCGCCGCCACGCTAGCCGCGGGACCCGGCCCGGCGCTTCTCGATTCCTGACCGTTCCCGAGCCGCGCGACACACTCCTGCAAGCGGATGCTTGCAATTGTTAGCGGAGCTGGGGCAAGCTGGAGGCATGGCATCGCTCCACGTCGGCAACCTCGGTGAGTACCTGCGCGAACAGCGGCGCAACGCCCAGCTGTCGCTGCGGCAGCTCGCCGACGCCGCCGGGGTGTCCAATCCGTACCTGAGCCAGATCGAGCGCGGGCTGCGCAAGCCCAGCGCGGAGGTGCTCCAGCAGGTCGCCAAGGCGCTGCGCATCTCCGCCGAGACCCTGTACGTCCGCGCCGGCATCCTCGACGCCGAGCGGGGCCGCGACGAGGTGGAGACGCGCGCCGTCATCCTCGCCGACCCCTCGCTCAACGAGCGGCAGAAGCAGGTGCTGCTCCAGATCTACGAGTCCTTCCGCAAGGAGAACGGATTCGGGACCGGCGCCGCGGACGGGTACGGGGACGGGCCGGTGGACCGGGAGGCGGGCGGCGACGGCCGCACGGCCGCCGGAGGCGATGCCGCAGCAAGCGACACGGACACCGGTCCGCGGCGGTCGGCCGGATAACGCCGGACCAGGGCTCCGGACGCCCGCCGCGGACCACACCAACCCAGTCGAACGCGAATCCGATCCGGGAGGAACCCTCACCATGGCCATCAGCGACGACCTGCGCAAGTCCCTCAGCGACCCGACCCCGCTCTACTTCGCCGCCGGCACCGCCGACCTGGCGTTCCAGCAGGCCAAGAAGGTGCCCGGCCTGGTCGAGCAGTTGCGCGCCGAGGCCCCGGCCCGGATCGAGGCGGTGCGCAACACCGACCCGAAGGCCGTGCAGGAGCGGGCCGCCGCCCGCGCCAAGGACGCGCAGGCGACCTTGCAGACCAAGGTCAACGAGTTCATCGGCGCCCTCGACGTCGACCTGAAGAAGCTCGGCGAGAACGCCCAGGACCTCGCCCTGCGCGGGGTCGGCGTCGCCGCCGAGTACGCCGTCAAGGCCCGCGAGACCTACGAGAAGGTCGCCGAGCACGGCGAGCAGGCCGTGAAGACCTGGCGCGGCGAGGCCGCCGAGGAGATCGAGGACCTGGCGATCGCCGTCGAGGGCAAGCCCGAGCCGGTCCAGGTCGTCGAGGTCAAGGACGACCGGCCGAAGCCCGCCGAGGCGCAGGCCGTGCCCCTCGCGGAGAAGAAGCCCGCGGCGAAGCGGACGCCGGCCGCCCGCAAGACCACCACCCCCACGAAGAAGACCACCCCGCCGGCCGTGTGACCCCTGCCGGACGGACGCGGGCCGGGCACCTTCGGGGTGTCCGGCCCGTTCCATGGGTACGGTGGCGGCGTAGCAGGGATCGGTATTCAACGGGCGGTGGACGGCATGCTGATGTTGGGTTTCGCGGGCTTCATGGGCATCTTGAAGCTCATCCTGATGGCCCTGGCCGCGTTCGGGCTGGTCGACGCCGCGTTCCGGCGCGAGGACGCCTTCCGCGCGGCCGACAAGCAGAACAAGGTCTTCTGGCTGATCATCCTGGGCATCGCGCTCCTGGTCAGCTACCTGTTCTCGGTGATGTTCTTCCTGCCGGTCGCCGGCGCGGTCGCGAGCATCGTCTACATCGTGGACGTACGTCCCGCGCTCGCGCAGGTCGGCGGCGGGCGCGGCGGGGGCCGCCGCGGTGGCAGCAGCAGCGACGGCCCCTACGGGCCGTACAACGGCGGCCGCTAGCGGACCGCCGGGGCGGGGCCGCCGGGCGGTCCCGGGTGCGCCCCGCCACCTTCCGTCTCCCGTCCCCTGCCGCCGAGGCGTCCGACGGGCGCCGTACGGCGTCCCCGCACCCGGCGTGCGCGGGCTCGCCGGCGGCCGCGATGCCCCGGCCGGGCCGGACGTGCTCCGGGTGCGGCCGAGGAGGCCGACCGGGGGCCGGAAGGGACCGGGGGGCGGCGGTGGGGTCCGCTCAGCCGGCCCGGTCCAGCAGCACCACGGCCACGTCGTCCGTCAGCTCGCCCCCGTTGAGGTCCCGGACCTCGCTCACCGCGGCCCGCAGCAGCTCCTCGCCCCGCAGCCCCTCGGAGAGCTGGCGGCGGATCATCTCCACCATGCCGTCCTGGCCGAGCCGCTCCCCGTCCACGCCGACGCGGCCCTCGATCAGGCCGTCGGTGTAGAGCATCAGGCTCCACTCGGCGCCCAGCTCCACCTGCATCCGCGGCCAGCGGGCGCCGGGCAGCAGGCCCAGGGCGGGGCCGTTGTTGTCGTACGGCAGCAGCCGCGCCGCCCGGCCGGGGCGGGCGATCAGCGGCGCCGGGTGACCGGCCAGGCACAGGCCCGCCCGGCGGCCGTCGGGGGCGATGTCGACCGTGCACAGCGTCGCGAAGATCTCCTCGTCGGCGCGCTCGTGCTCCAGCACCTGCTGGAGGGTGTTCAGCAGCTCGTCCCCGCACAGCCCGGCCAGGGTCAGGGCCCGCCAGGCGATGCGCAGCTCCACGCCGAGTGCCGCCTCGTCCGGGCCGTGCCCGCAGACGTCGCCGATCATCGCGTGCACGGTGCCGTCCGGGGTGCGGACGGCGTCGTAGAAGTCGCCGCCGAGCAGCGCCCGGGAGCGGCCCGGGCGGTAGCGGGCGGCGAACCGCAGCGCGGAGCCCTCCAGCAGCGGGGTGGGCAGCAGGCCGCGCTCCAGCCGCCGGTTCTCCTGCGCGCGCAGCCTGCCCTCGGCGAGCCGCCGCTCCGCGGTGTCGGACCGCTTCCGCTCCACGGCGTAGCGGATGGCGCGGCTGAGCAGCCGGCCGTCCAGCTCGTCCCGGAACAGGTAGTCCTGGGCGCCGACGCGCACGGCCTCGGCGCCGCGCTCGGCGTCGCCGGAGGCGGTCAGCGCGAGCACGGCGTGCCGGGGCGCGAGCCGGAGGATGTGCCTGAGCACGGCCAGCTCGTCCCCGGGGTCGCCGCCGCCCGGTGCCGGGAGCGCCAGGTCCAGCAGGATGCAGTGGACGTCGTCGGTGAGCAGCCGCTCGGCCTCGGTGAGGTTGCGGGCGGTGCGGACGCGGATCGGCTTGCCGGCCGGGTCCAGCAGTTCGGGCACGATCGGCGAGCCGGCCGGATCGTCCTCGACCAGCAGCAGGGTGAGAGTGGCGCCGGTGCCGTTCGCGGCCGTGGCGTCGCGGTGGGCCTCTTCCTTGAGGGGGCCGCCTGCTGTGCGGGCGGCCTGCCCCTGACCACTCTCCACGGCCGGGATCGCTCTCTGCCGCGGTACGGGTGCGGGCATCGTCTCGGTTTCCTTCCCTCCCCCCGAGGGCACGGCGGTGTCGAGGGTCTCGACCCGCCGACCGGGACCATAGCGGCTGGGGCCGCCCCGACGGAATGGTGTGAGCCGCGTCGCTCGGACGTCCGCCGCCGCCATATGCCGCGTTGTGCAGCGCAGTTGGACAGAATGATGGGCCGTGGTGAATGACGAAGCTCACGTCCTGCCCGGGTTTGCCCGGGTGTTGGCCGTGCGGTGGGTCACACGGCCGGTGGCGGCGGGCGCGCGGCGGGGACGGCGCGCCCGGTGCCGGGTGCGTGACGGGTGTCGCATGACGTGCCTCACGCGTCCGGCCGTACGACTCCCAGGATGGGCATCGAGCCGGCGCCCGCGATCGTCACCGTGCGTCCGGGGCGGGGCGCGTGGATGATCCGGCCGTCGCCGATGTACAGGCCGATGTGGCTGGCGTCGTCGAAGTAGACGATGAGGTCGCCGGGGCGCATCTCCTCCACGCCGACGTGCTCCAGCCGTCTCCACTGCTCCTGCGAGGTGCGCGGGACGGGGTGGCCGGCCGCCGCCCACGCCTGGGAGGTCAGGCCCGAGCAGTCGAAGGAGTCCGGACCCTCGGCGCCCCAGATGTACGGCTTGCCGAGCTGTTCGGTGGCGTACCGCACGGCCGTGGCGCCCGGTGCGGAGGCCGAGTCGCGGGTGGCCTTGAGGACACCTGTGCCCAGCCAGGCGGTCTGCGCCTTGGCCGCCGCCGCCCGTTCGAGCTCGGCGAGCCGCTCCTTCTCCTTGCGCTCCAGCCGGGACTCCAGCGCCTCGGCGGCCTTGATCTGCCGCTGGATCCGCTTCTTGGCGGCGTCCTTGGCCTTGCGGCCGTCGTCGAGCCGCTCCCACCGGTCGGCGGCGTCGGCCGCGTACCGCCGCAACTCGTGCTGCGTGCGTGCCATGTCGGACATCAGGGAGCCCGCCGCCCGCTGGCCCTCGATCATCCGCCCGGCGCCGTCGAGGAACCGCCCCGGGTCGTCGCTGAGCAGGAACCGGGCGGTGTCGGACAGGCCGCCGGTGCGGTACTGGTCCCGGGCCGTGGCGCCCGCCCGGTTCTTGAGCCGGTCCAGCCGCCGCTGCCCCTGGTCGATCTTCCGGTCCAGCGCCGCGATCTGGGCGGACTGCCGGTCGACCTTCTCCTCGGCCAGGTTGTAGGCGTCGGTGGCCACGGCCGCGTCGTGGTAGAGCCGGTCGAGCCGGTCGCGCACCGCCTCCAGCTCCTTGTCCGGCCGGGGAGCGGGCGCGGACGAGGGGGAGGGCGAGGGCGCCCCGCCGGTCGGTGCCGGGGTGGGGGCCGGCGCCGCGAAGGCCGCGCCCGGCGCGCCGAGGACGGTCACCGCACAGACCACGGTCAGAGCGGCCGTGAGGAGACCGCGCTTGCCCGAACCCATACTTCCCCCCACCTGATTTACCGTCAGTAACTTACGCCGTCCGGGGGATCGTGCCACGGCCGGGCGCAAAGCGACAGAGCGCGTCGGAAATCGGAAGTCCCCCCACCGCTCGCCGGGCGCGGCGGTCTCCCGCCGGTGTGACGGGCGGGACGGACGGCGCGTTCCACCGGGCGCCGGGCCGGGCGGTCAGCGGGCCGGCGCCAACGCCTGCCAGGCCACCGTCACCTCACCCTGCCGCCAGCGGGCCGGAGAGTCCGTCACCGGCCAGTCGGCCGCCAGGTCCCGCACCGCGCGGATCCACCGCTGGCGGGCGCCGTAGGAGACGTAGGGGGCGGCGGCGGCCCAGGCGCGGTCGAAGTCGCGGAGGAAGGCGTGCACCGGCTCGCCCGGCACGTTGCGGTGGATCAGCGCCTTCGGCAGGCGCTCGGCGAGGTCGGAGGGGCGGTCCAGGGAGCCCAGCCGGGTGGCGAAGGTGACCGTGCGGGGACCTTCCGGACCGAGGGCCACCCACACGTGCCGGCGGCCGATCTCGTCGCAGGTGCCCTCCACCAGCAGGCCGCCGCGCGAATGGCCGCCCGCCGGGGCGAGCCGCGCGCACAGCCGCTCCCACACGGCGGCGACATCGGCCTCGTCGTACTGCCGCAGCACGTTGGCGGCCCGGACGAGCGCCGGGCGCCCGGGGACCGGCAGCTCGAAGCCGCCGTGCCGGAAGGTGAGCCCCGCCCGTTCGTAGGACCGTGCCGCCGCGACCCGCTCCGGTTCGATCTCGACGCCGACCACGCGCACCCGCGGGGCCGCGGCGCGCAGCCGGCCGAGCAGTTCGACGGCGGTCCAGGGCGCGGCGCCGTAGCCGAGGTCGACGGCCACCGGATCGGCGGCGCGCCGCAGCTCGGCGCCGTGCACGGCCGCGATCCAGCGGTCCATGCGGCGCAGCCGGTTGGGGTTGGTCGTCCCGCGCGTCACGGTCCCCACGACGGGGCTCCCCCCGGCCGAGCGGGGCCGGGAGCGGGGGAGGGCCGATGCGCGGGCTGTCATGGCTACGAGGGTAGGCGGGCGGCGCGGGCTCCCGGTCCGGGCACCCCCGCACTCGAACGTCCGATCGAGTCCGGGTAATGATTGGGCAAAGGCGCTTGATCGGGAAATGGCTGGGCACCCGCCCGCTGTTGCACCCCCTTGGAGGGCGCGGTGGGTCCCTCACAGGCACGCCCGCAGCAAGCCCGCAGCAAGGAGGACGGCCAGGTGAGCCAGTACGTGAACAGGCTCGGGCGGCGTTCACCGGCGGCCGGCGCACGGCTCTGGCTGTACCGCAGGCCCCGCCGGGTCGCCATGCTCTCCGTGCACACCTCCCCGCTGCACCAGCCCGGCACCGGCGACGCCGGCGGCATGAACGTCTACATCGTGGAGCTGGCCCAGCGGCTGGCCGCGCTCGGCATCGAGGTCGAGATCTTCACCCGGGCCACGGCCGGCGGGCTGGACCCCGCCGTCGAGCTGGCCCCCGGCGTCCTCGTCCGGCACGTCGACGCGGGCCCCTACGAGGGCCTCGCCAAGGAGGACCTCCCGGCCCAGCTCTGCGCCTTCACGCACGGGGTGATGCAGGCGTGGGCCCACCACCGGCCCGGCTACTACGACCTCGTCCACTCCCACTACTGGCTCTCCGGCCACGTCGGCTGGCTCGCCGCCCAGCGCTGGGGAGTCCCCCTGGTGCACGCCATGCACACCATGGCCAAGGTCAAGAACGCCAGCCTGGCCGACGGCGACACCCCCGAGCCCGCCGCCCGGGTCATCGGCGAGACCCAGATCGTGTCCGCCGCCGACCGGCTCATCGCCAACACGGGCGAGGAGGCCGGCGAACTGGTCCGGCACTACGCGGCCGACCCCGCCAAGGTGGCCGTCGTCCACCCCGGGGTGAACCTGGAGCGCTTCCGCCCCCGCCCCGGGGGCGCCCCGGGGGACGCGGCGGCCGACGGCTCCCGCGCCGCCGCCCGCGCCCGCCTCGGCCTCCCGCGGGACGCGCTGATCCCGCTCTTCGCGGGCCGCATACAGCCGCTGAAGGCGCCGGACGTCCTGCTGCGCGCCGTGGCCGTCCTGCTGGAGGAGCGGCCCGAGCTGCGCTCCCGCCTCCTCGTACCGGTCGTCGGCGGCCCCAGCGGCAGCGGGCTCGCCAAGCCGGAGGGCCTGCACAAGCTGGCGGCCCGGCTGGGCATCGCGGACGTCGTGCGGTTCCACCCGCCGGTCGGGCAGGAGCAGCTCGCGGACTGGTTCCGCGCCGCGTCCGTCCTCGTCATGCCGTCGTACAGCGAGTCCTTCGGGCTGGTGGCGATCGAGGCACAGGCGGCCGGGACCCCGGTGCTCGCGGCCGCGGTCGGCGGCCTGCCGGTGGCCGTGCGCGACGGCGAGACCGGATTCCTCGTCCAGGGCCACGACCCGGCCGACTACGCGCGCCTGCTGCGCCGCTTCGCCGACGAGCCGGCCCTCTCGGCGCGGATGGGAGAGGCCGCCGCCCGGCACGCCCGGTCCTTCGGCTGGGACACGGCCGCCGCGGCCACCGCCGACGTCTACACGGCCGCGACCCAGTCCCACCGCCGTCGCGTACGCTCGCACCATGGGTGAGGTCGAGAAGGCGGCACAGGTCCTGGAGAGCGCCCTGCGGGACGCCGAACTGGAGTGGGAGAGCCCCGAGACGGGGACCTACGTGGTCAAGCTCCCGGGCACCCGCAAGCTGTCCACGACGGTCTCCTTCCTCGTCGGCCGGCACTCCCTGTCGCTGAACGCCTTCGTCGTCCGCCACCCCGACGAGAACGAGGCGGGTGTCCACCGCTGGCTGCTGGAGCGCAACCTCAAGCTGTACGGCGTGAGTTACGCGGTGGACCGCCTCGGCGACGTCTACGTCACCGCCCGGCTGCCCCTCGCCTCCGTCACCCCGGAGGAGGTCGACCGCCTCCTCGGCCAGGTCCTGGAGGCGGCCGACGGCGCCTTCAACACGCTGCTGGAGCTGGGCTTCGCCTCCTCGATCCGCAAGGAGTACGCCTGGCGCGTCGCGCGCGGCGAGTCCACGCGCAACCTGGACGCGTTCCGGCACCTGATCGACCGCCCGGCGGACTGACCCGGAGCCGGCCGGGACCCGCGTCGGGCAGCGGACCCCGAGCGGCCGTCCGGCCGGGACCGGGCCGCGGGGTTAGGACGGGTCGGGCCGGGGCGTCGTGTCGTCGCCGCCGCGGTCGAGTTCGTCGGCGAACGCCCGCAGCGCGTCGGCCAGTTCCCCCTTGGTCGGCAACTGGTCGACCTTGCGGTCCAGTTCGGTGATGCGGCGGTTCAGCTCGTCGAGGTCGGTGGTCCCACCGGTTTCGCCGGTCCCGCCCGACGACCCGGAGTCGCCAGGACTCGGCTCGACTCCTCCGTCGACGCCGCCGTCGGCGCCCACGCTGCCACCTCCGTCGGCGCCCACGCTGCCGCCGCTGTCGGCGCCCACGCTGCCGCCGCCGTCGGCCGTGCCGCCCGTGCTGCCGGAGCCCGCGGTGGCGCCGGCGTCCGTGTCCCCGCCGGAGGCGCTCCCGCCGCTCACGCCCCCGGCGGACGAGCCCCCGGTGTCCGTGTCCGGCGGGACGGTGCTCGCGACGCGCCCGTGGCGGGGGCCGTCGCCCGACGGGGCCGCGAGCGCCACGCCGACGCCGAGGGCGGCCAGGGTCGCCGCCCCCGCGACGGCGACCGACAGCCGCCTCAGCGGCAGCGCGCGGCGAGGAGTGGATGAGTCGCGAGGAGTTCCTGGTTCCTGTGCCTTCTGTGTGTCATCCATGGGGGGAGGTTAACCAGGGGTGATCAGCGGACGGGCGGCTTCCGCCGAACCGCCGCCGGCCCGGACCGCCCGGTCCCGGTAGCGCCCCGGGGTGACACCGACCAGCCGCTTGAAGTGCCGGGTGAGGTGGGCCTGGTCGTGGAACCCGGTCACCGGCGCCACCTCGCCCGGCGGCACCCCGTCCAGCAGCAGCCGCCGGGCGCGGCCGACCCGCCGGGACATCAGGTACTGGTGCGGGGCGATGCCGTACGCCCCGCTGAACGCCCGCACCAGGTGCGCCGGGTGGGCGTGCAGCAGCCCCGCGGCCTCGGCCAGCGAGACCCCCTCGACGACCCGCGCGTCCAGCAGCTCCCGCAGCGCGCGGGCGAGCTGCGGGTCCCGCACCAGGCGCGGGGGACCGGTGCGCCGCCGCAGGTGCGCCCGCAGCCGCTCCGCGACCAGGGTCAGCCTGCTCTCCGCCTCCAGCTCGTCACCGGGCCGGGCGAGCGCGGTGTGCAGCCGGCCGACGCGCAGCCGCAGCACGGGATCCCGCAGCTCGGGCGAGTCCACGGCCCGGCCGATCAGCTCGTCCCCGAGCCGGCTGCCGTCGAGGTAGACGACCCGCTTGCGGAAGCCACCCGGCGTCGCCGGCGACCCGTTGTGCGGCACGTGCGGCGGCAGCAGCGACACGGTGCCGTGCGGGGTGCCGTGCTCGTGCCGGTCCAGGTCGTACCGCACGGCCCCGTCGTCCACGATCAGCAGCGTCCAGGCGTCGTGGACGTGCATCGGATAGGCGTACTCGGTGAAGCGGGCGTGGAAGACCTCCGTGACGCCCGGGACCCGGGGACGCCACGCGGTGACTTCCTGCCCGGCGGCCATGCAAAGAACGTACAAGACGCCGGTGAGGCCCGCGGGCGAGTCTCGGTCCATGAACACCGAACCCCTCCGCTCCGACACGAAGACCGCGGTGCTGCTCCGCGCCGACCTGGAGACCTGGCAGCGACTGAACGTCACCGCCTTCCTGGTCAGCGGCCTCGGCACCGCGCTCCCCGAGGTGATCGGCGACCCCTACGAGGACGGGGACGGCGTCTCCTACCTGCCGATGCTCCGGCAGCCGGTGCTGGTCTTCGAGGGCACGAGGGAGACCCTGGCGGCGGCCCACGGCAGGGCGTTGGGCCGCGCCCTGCCCTGCGCGGTGTTCACCTCGGACCTGTTCGCCACGGGCAACGACCGCGACAACCGCGCTGCGGTCCGGGCCGTTCCGACGGCCGGCCTCGACCTGGTGGGACTGGCCGTGCACGGCCCGCGGAACGGCGTGGACAAGGTCCTCAAGGGGGCGCGGATGCACCCCTGAGGCGCGTCGCGTCAGCCGAACATGCCGGGCACGTAGTCGCCGGCGGGCTGCCGGACGATGACGTTCGCGCGGTTGTAGGCGTTGATGACGGCGATGAGGCCGACCAGCGCGGCGAGCTGCTCCTCGTCGTGGTGCCGGGCGGCCCGCGCCCACGCCTCGTCCGTCACCCCGCCGGCCGCGTCGGCGATGCGGGTGCCCTGCTCGGCCAGCTCCAGGGCGGCCCGCTCGGCGTCCGTGAACACGGTGGCCTCGCGCCAGGCCGCGACCAGGTTGAGGCGGGTCTGGGTCTCCCCGGCGGCCAGCGCGTCCTTGGTGTGCATGTCGGTGCAGAACCCGCAGCCGTTGATCTGGCTGGCGCGCAGCTTCACCAGTTCCTGCGTGGCGGCCGGCAGCGCGGAGTCCGCGAGCGCCTTGCCGGCGGCGTTGAAGTGCTTGAACACCTTGCCGGCGACGGGGCTGGCGAGGAGGTCGAGACGAGCGTCCATGGTGTGCTCCCGGTGGGTGGTCGCGGATGCCTGCACCCCATGGACGGGCGCGGGCGCGCCGGACGTGACACGGGCGGATGTGAGCTGCGCCACGTCCGGGGCCCGCCCGCTCAGGCCGCGCTCACCTCGGCCTCCTTGCCCGCCGGGGCCGCGACCGGGACCGGCCGTTCCGGCGGGACGCGGCGCATGAGCAGGCCGTAGCCGAGGCCGGCCACCGTGCCGACCGCCGCGCACATGGCCCACAGCCACTGCGCGCCGAAGCGGTCGATGACCGCGCCCGACATCAGCGGGGCGACCAGCGCGGCGACGGACCAGGACAGGGTGTACATGCCCTGGTAGCGCCCGCGGCCGTGCACCGGGGAGAGGCGGACGACGAGCCCGGTCTGGGTCGGTGCGTTGACGATCTCGGCGAGCGTCCACACGCACACCGTCAGCATGAAGACGCCGACCGACCCGGCGAACGCGGTCAGCCCGAACCCGTACCCGGCCAGGATCGACGAGACGACCAGGAGCGTGCGGGGATCGCGGTGCTCGATGAACCGGGTCACCGGGATCTGGAGCACGACGATCAGGACGCCGTTGACGGCGATCGCCAGGCCGTAGTCCGCGGCGGAGAACCCGGCCCGCCCCATGGCCACCGGCAGCCCGACCGAGCCCTGCTGGAAGACCAGGGCGACGAGGAAGGACAGCCCGACGACGGCCATGTACCGCCCGTCCCGCAGCACCGTGCCGAGGCCGACGTCCGCGCCCGCCTGCCGGGCCGTGGGCGCGGGCCGCGACTCCGGCACCCTGGCGAAGACGACGACGGCGCAGGCCAGGGTCATCCCGGCCTCGATCAGGAACCCGGTGAGGTAGCTGGACTCGGCGATGAACCCGGCCGCCGCGGAGGAGACGGCGAAACCGAGGTTGATGGCCCAGTAGTTGAGCGAGAAGGCGCGCACCCGGTCCTCGGGGCGGACGATGTCGGCCATCATCGCCTGCACGGCGGGCCGGGAGGCGTTGGAGGCCATGCCGACCACGAAGGCCACGGCGGCGATGGTGACCGGGTCGGTCATGAAGCCGAGCACGGCGACGGAGACGGCGGTCGCGCTCTGGGAGAGGAGCAGGGTGGGCCGCCTGCCGAGCCGGTCGGCCATCACCCCGCCGGCCAGCGAGGAGACGACCCCGCCGAGGCCGTGCAGCGAGGCGACGAGCCCGGCGTACGAGGCGGAGTAGCCGCGGTCGAGCGTGAGGTAGAGGGCCATGAACGTGGCCACGAAGGCGCCGAGCCGGTTGACCAGGGTGCTGGTCCACAGCCACCAGAACTCCCGGGGGAGCCCGGAGACGGACTCCCGGACGGCGCGTCTCACACGGGCTGGCGACATCGACGATCCCCCACGTCTGTAAGTGGCTCAAGCGGCAGCCACACGTTACAAACGCGGGGTTCCGCGTCGCCAGTCGATTAGCGGGGCGCGTCAATCGGCGCGCGGCGCCGCGGCCGGCCCGGCCGGCTGCGTCTGCCGCCGGGGCCCTCCCACGCGCCGGGCGGCCGGCCGGCGCCGGGTCGCCCCGCTCGGCTCGGCCGGGTGCGGGGCGGTCCGCGAGGCCCGCTCGAAGCGGCTCGGGAACGGGAACCGCCGTTCCAGGAAGGCGTGGATGGCCGCCTGGGCCGCCGCCCGGTCCCTGGGGTGGGTGTCCACGTCGTTGAGGCAGAAGAAGTCCACGTCCTCGCCGGCCGCGAGCCGCGCCAGCCGCCGCCGCATGTCGGGCGTGCCCAACTGCACGTACCGGAAGCTGTAGTCGGCCGGGACGGCCCGGCCCGTCGCGATCGCCCAGTGGTGGTGCAGCGTGGAGGCCGGGGGGACGTCGGAGGTGGACCGGAAGCGCGAGTACGACGTCCGCTCCAGCTCCTCGATGCCGAGGCCCTCCATCTCCCGCATCACCGACAGCAGTTGCGGGTGCGGGGTGTGCAGCGACTTGTGGGTGGCGTACCGGCCGTGGAAGCGCCGGACGATCTCCCGGGCGTTCTTCCCGGCCGAGTTCGGCGCGGGCTCCAGCGGGTGCGGGGCGCCGACCCCGAGCTTCAGCGGGGACAGCGGGATGCGGGCGATGCCGTTGCCGTGGAAGAAGGCCTCGGGCCCCACCGGGCGGTTGATGAAGACGTCGTCGTTGAAGTACAGGTAGTGCTCGGACAGGCCCGGTATGTGGTGCAGCCGGCTCTCGATCGCGTGCGAGTTGAAGACGGGCAGCGCCTCGGCCGGGAGGATGTCCCGGTGGTCGACGACGGTCAGGCCCGGCGTGTCCGGGTCCAGCCAGTCCGGCGTCTGGGAGTCGGTCACCAGGTACACGTGCCGGATGAACCCGGCGTGCGTGTCCAGCGACCGCAGCGCGTACCGCAGCTCGTCGTGGCTGGTGTACCGGGAGGCGCCGGTCTCGCGTGCGGCGATGACGTTGTCGGAGACCGCCTGGTGGGCGCGGCGCTTGGCGGCCAGCACCGGGTCGTCGCCGTCGACCCAGGTGTACACGGCGTCGACGGGGAAGCGGACCCGGTCGATGCCGGGCTCGGCGAACGCCGCGAACGTCGGCACGGCCCGCCCCGGCGCCCCGGCGGCCGCGTCGGCCGGGGACGGCTCCTGCGGCTCCTCCGCCGCGTACGGGTACCGCCCCGGCACCACGTTCAGGTGCCGGTCCGCCGCGGTGGCGGGCCGCCCCTCCGCCGCGGCCGGCTGCCAGACGGCCGCCGGCAGCACCTCGGAGACGGCGTTGCGGCGCGGGGCGACCAGCGCCGGACCGAAGTCGTCCGCCAGCCGGGTGCCCGGCACGGTCAGGTACCCGGGCTCCGCGCCCAGGTCCCGGCCGTACCGCCAGAACTCGATGTCGCAGCCCGCCTCCAGGCCGCCGAGGACCTGTCCGGCGGGGCCCAGCCGCACCACGCCGGTGCGCAGGACCGCCGCCCCGCGCACCGCCCGCGGCAGCCGGCCGTCGGCCCACGGCACCGCCCGCGTCACGGTCCCGTCCGGGGCCACCGCGCCGACGTACTCGGCGCCCCCGGCGAAGTGCTGCCGGGCCCGGTCGAGGACCGTTCCTCGGTAGGACTCCGGCACACCGAGCACCGGCCGCCCCACACCGGGCCCCTGCTCGGCGGGGACCAGGAAGTAGGGGACGCCGGCCGCCTCCAGCAGGGAGCACACCCGCTCCAGGTCCTCGGCGGCGGCCTGTGCCGAGGCGTACGCGGTGACCGTGCGCCCGTACAGCCGCACCGGCCCGCGGCCCACGGGACGCAGTCCCGGGACGGCGCGGCGCAACCGGCGGCGGGCCGGCGCCGCGCGCAGCGCCCAGAGCCGGGCCGACAGCCACAGCCGCAGGCGCACCAGGAGGTTCCGCACGGCCCGCAGTCCGGGCGGCGCGGCCGCGATCCGGTGGCGGAGGTCCATGGCCATGACCGTGGGCCCGTCAGCCCTGCGGGGCGTCGGAGCCGGACGCGGGCTCCTGCTTCTCGAACGGGCTCGGGAAGGGGAAGTAGTTCTCCAGGAACTCGTGCATCCGGACGCTGACCTGCTCCCGCTCCTCCGGCGGCACGTCGACGTCGTTCAGGCAGAAGAAGTCGAAGCGGCGGTTGCGGCGCAGGTCGGCCAGGCGCCGGTCGGCGTCCGGGCGGCTGATGTTCACGTACCGGAAGCTGAACTTGCCGGGCACGCCGCGGCCGGTCATCAGCGCGTACTGGTACAGCAGCGGGGCCGTCATCGCGATGTCCTGCGGCGAGCGGAACCGGGACGCCGTGGTGCGCCGGACGTCCTCCGGGAACAGCTCCTCCAGCGCCTGCAGCGCCCCGCGCTGCTGCGGCAGCGGGGTGTGCATGAAGTTGTTCGTCGTCATCCGGCCGAACTTCTCCAGCAGCAGCCGGCGCACGTTCTTGCTGGCCGAGTTGGTCGCGGTCTCCTCGCCGTGCGGCTTGCCGACACCGATCTTGAGCGGGGACACCGGGACCCGCATCAGGCCGCTGCCGAAGAAGAAGTGCTCCGGGGTGACCCGGCGGCCGACGAACACGTCGTCGTTGAAGTACAGGTAGTGCTCGGACAGGCCCGGTATGTGGTGCAGCCGGGTCTCGATCGCGTGCGAGTTGAAGACGGGCAGCACGCCCTCGGGGAAGATGTCGCGGTGGTCGACGACCGTGATGCCCTCGACGCTGTCGTCGAGCCAGTGCGGCTTCTGACCGTCCGTCACGATGTAGATGTGGCGCACGAAGTCGGCGTACATGGCCAGCGAGCGCAGCGAGTACTTCAGCTCGTCGTGGCTGGTGTAGCGGGAGGCGTTGGTCTCCTTGTCCAGGATCTCGGCGATGCCGTCGCCCTGGTACCGGGCCCGCTTGGCGCGCATCGACGGCTCCTCGCCGTCGACCCAGGTGTAGACCACGTCGACCGGGAAGGTGACCTGGTTCACCGTCGGCAGGGTGAGCGGGACGAAGCTCGGCAGCTCCCGCTCGCCGACCCGCACGGTGGCGGGCTTCTGCTCGCTCGCCGGCAGCACGTCCGTCACGCCGTTGTTGCGCGGGGTGACGAGCGACTCGGCGAACACGTCCTCCGACGCCTGCGGCTGCACCTTGGCCAGCCGCCGCGGGCCGTCGGCGGAGGCCAGCAGGGCCGCGCCGTCCTCCCAGAACTCGATGTCACAGGCCAGTTCGGGCCCGGCCAGGAGCTGGCCGGCGGGCCCGAGCAGGTTCTCGCCGACGCGCAGCACCGGGGACGTGCGCAGCTGGGGCGGCAGCGTGCCGTCCAGGAAGAGCGCCGGGTGCTTGAGCTGGCCGCCGGGCAGCGGCCGGCCGATGAAGACGGCCGTACCGGCGTAGCGCGCCTCCAGCGCGGCGAGCAGCCGCGGCCGGTCGACGGCGTTCACACCGACCGTGTACCGGGTACGGGAGGTGGGCACCAGGAAGTAGGAGACGCCCTCCTGCTCCAGCGCGGAGACCACGATGTCCAGGTTGGACGCGGCGGCCCCGACCGCGGTGAAGCCGTCCACCACCCGGCCGTAGAACTGCTGGCCGCGCACGGCCACCGGGCGCAGCACCGGGTCCGTGACCGCCGCCTTGCGGCGCCGCCGCATGGTACGCAGCTGCCACACCCGCTCGGCGGCCTTCCGCTCGACTCGCGGTCGTATCCGCCGCGCAAAGGAACGCACGGTCACGTTCTGTGCCCCTCTTCCTGCTGCCTGACCTGTTGGCGTTAACCAGACAGATTGATGTTCTGAAAGGTTGTACACGAGTTAACCCGATTTTGGTGAGGGGCCGTGAGCCCCGCCAGGCCTTTCCCGGTCCGGTGTGTCAGGCCCCACACGGGAAGCGCGTCGCACAGACCCGTTAGGTAGGCTAAGGGCATGGCCGACGCACCGTACAAGCTGATCCTCCTCCGCCACGGCGAGAGCGAGTGGAACGCCAAGAACCTGTTCACCGGCTGGGTGGACGTGAACCTGAACGAGAAGGGCGAGAAGGAGGCGGTCCGCGGCGGCGAGCTCCTCAAGGAGGCCGGCCTCCTGCCCGACGTGGTCCACACCTCCCTCCAGAAGCGCGCGATCCGCACGGCGCAGCTGGCCCTGGAGGCCGCCGACCGCCACTGGATCCCGGTCCACCGCTCCTGGCGCCTGAACGAGCGCCACTACGGCGCACTCCAGGGCAAGGACAAGGCGGCGACGCTCGCCGAGTTCGGCGAGGAGCAGTTCATGCTCTGGCGCCGCTCCTACGACACCCCGCCCCCGCCGCTGCCGGAGGACTCGGAGTTCTCCCAGGCCCACGACGCGCGCTACGCGACGATCCCGCCGGAGCTGCGCCCGGACACCGAGTGCCTGAAGGACGTCGTCGTCCGCATGCTCCCGTACTGGTACGACGGCATCGTCCCCGACCTGCTGGCCGGCCGCACGGTCCTGGTCGCCGCCCACGGCAACAGCCTGCGCGCCCTGGTCAAGCACCTGGACGGCATCTCCGACGCCGACATCGCGGGCCTGAACATCCCGACCGGCATCCCGCTCTCCTACGAGCTGGACGCCGACTTCAAGCCGGTCAAGCCGGGCGGCACGTACCTGGACCCGGAGGCGGCCGCGGCAGCGATCGAGGCGGTCAAGAACCAGGGCAAGAAGAAGTAACCCCACACGGACACGCCCCCTGCCTGCGTTTTCCCCGCTGGTAGGGGGTTTCTCCTGCCCGCGGTCCGCCCCCGGACCACTGAGCGCCGCATCACGACGCATAGGGCAGCCGGCACCGATGAACCGGGCGGCGCGGCCGGAGAGGCGCCAAAGACGGACCGTGCCGTGACGGCGGCCCCGGTCACCGCGCCGCGGCGATCTCCTCGGCGGCGTCGAGGACCAGGTGCCACGGGTACCTCTCCGGTCTGCCCTGTCCCGGCTCGTTCGGGAGGAAGCCGCCGGCGCCGTAGAGCACCCGCACCCCCATCTCCCGCAGGTCGGTGATGCTCCGCTCGAACTGCCGGTGCCGTGCGTAGGCGGTGTTCACGCACGGCATCGCGATCATGGGGATGCCCTTGCCGATGCCCTCGGCGGCGACACCGACCACGAAGTCCCGCGTGATGCCGAGCGCCCACGCGTTGACGGTGTTGAAAGTGGCGGGCGCCACCGCGATCACGTCCGCCCCCGGCCACACGTCCGGCTCGCCCGGCTGCTTGTACGCGCTGCGCACGGGGTGCCCGGTGAGCCGCTCCAGTGCCGCCCGTTGCGGCTCCAGCCAGCGGGCCGCGGTCGGGGTCAGGCCGAGACACACGTCGAAGCCGCGATCACGGGCGTCCGCGACGGCCTTCGCCACGTCGAGGACCGGCGGAGCGGCGGAGCCGAAGAGGTAGAGGACAGGACGCGTTGTCGTCATGGGCCCATCGGAGCACAACCGGTCGTCGTCTCCCACGGGTGAGTGGGGCGCGTACGGCACGTAACCGTACGACCGCCTGGGTACCGTTCCCGACGGGTGTTCAGAACGGAGACCGGCATGCCCCCACGGGACGAAGACCACACGGGCGTACGCATCAAGGAACAACGCAGACTGGCCAGACTCACCCAACGGCAGTTGGCCGAGCGGCTCCCCTACTCCTACAGCTACCTCAACCAGGTCGAGTGCGGGGCACGTCCGGCGACCGCCGCGTTCGTCGCGGCCTGCGCCAGAGCCCTCAGCATCGAGGTCACCGCACTGACCGGACAGCCCTACGTGACCGAACTGCAGCGCGACCGTCTCGCCGAACTGGTCCGGCCGATCCGCGAATCCCTCGACCTGTACGACCTCGGTCCCGACCCCGCCCTGACCACCCGGCCCACGCCACAGCTCGTCGCGGCGGCCGACCGCCTCTGCGCCGAGGTGCGGGCCGCCCGCCTGCGCAGCGCGGCCCGCGACCTGCCGGGGCTCATCACCGAGCTGACCCACGCGGCATGGTCGGCGCCCTCCACGCACCTGTGGCGGGCGCTCGGGTCCGCGTACCGCACAGCGCACGACATCAGCGTGAAGCTCGGCTACCACGACCTGTCCGCGGTCGCTCTCGACCGCATGGACTGGGCGGCGGGACGTGCTTCCGACGCCTGCCTGGCGGCCGTACGGCAGTACATGCGTGCCCTGGTGTACTTCCGCGAGGGCGAATACCGGATCGGGCAACGCCTCGTCGCCGCCGGCCACGACATGATCACGCAGGAAGAGGGCTCCCGGGAGGCACTCGCCGTCACCGGACAACTGCACCTCGGCGCCTGTGTCATCGCGGCCCGCGCCGGCCAACGGGCGACCGTCGAGCAGCACATCACCGAGGCCCGCCGGATCGCCCGGCACACCGGGGACTCCTCCGAGGTGCACTGGCTCAGCTTCGGTCCGGCCAATGTAGCCCTGCACGAGATGTCCGCCGCCGTCGAGATGTGCCGGTACGACGACGCCCTGAAGCAGGCCCGGAACATCGCGCTGCCGCCCCGGCTCCCCACATCCCGCCGTGCCCACTTCCTCGTCGACCGGGCCCGCGCCGAGATGGAGACCGGGCACACCGACGCCGCGCTGACGTCACTCATGGAAGCCCGCCGCCTGGCCCCCGAGCAGACGCGGTACCACCCCGCCGCCCGGGAGGCGATCACCGGCCTGGTGCACCAGTCCCGCCGCACACCGGAATCGCTCAACCACATGGCGGTCTGGATCGGTCTGTAGAGCGCTCGCGACGCTCACAGAACTGTGAGCGTCGCGCCCTTCGCGGCTTGTCACCCTTTACTCACATCTCGTCACCGGAGAGTGAGGGCGACGAGAGGAGGTGCGCCCCGGCGGCCGCGCGAGCGACCCCGGGGCCGGCCGATGCCGCGAAGGAGCGTCGACATGCCGAACGCCGCATGCCCGTCACAGGACGATCAGCCAGCAGCCAGGATGACGATCAGGGTGTACCAGGTGAACCGCCACGGCACCGTCATCAAGGAGTGCGGCACGGTGAGCGTCCCACCCCTCGAAGAACCGCCACCGTTCACCTCGGCCTTCCCGTCATGCGCATGCCCGGACTGCAGGGCGGGAGGGGCGACTGCCCGGTGACGCGGACCGCGGAGAACTCGCGGACCCGCGCTACGACGCGGACCGGCGGGCCGCCCGCCGGACGTCATCGGGGGCCGTCCCGCACCGGGCCGAGGCGGCACCGGCAGACGTAGGCTCTGTCACCGGCCCCGCCCCGGCCCTCCCGTGGCCGGGACCCGGCGGGCACCGGCCGTCCCGCGGGCAGCGAGCCGGGCGGCGGGAAAACGCGCAGATATTTGCCGTGCCGGGGGAACCCGGACGCCGAAGGAATACTGGTGGTCCATGTCGGTCGAGTGTCTGCCGCACCGGGGGTGACGCACATGCCGCCTGAAGGGGCCGGGCCACCGGCCGGGAGCGGTCCGCCGCCCGATGCCGAGGTCCGCCTGCGGGTCACCGAGACCCTGGCCGCCGCGGCGCGCGGCGCCGAGGACCCGCGCGCGGTTCCGGTGGCGCTCTGCGTCGCCTGCGTACGGCTGCTGCCGATCGCCGGGGCCTCCGTGTCGATCTCCGGCGGCAGGGGCGTCCAGATGACCTGGTGCGCCAGCGACCGGATCGCCTCCAGGCTGGCCGAGCTCCAGTACACCGTCGGCGACGGCCCTTGCCAGAGCGCGCTCGACGAGGGCGCACCGGTCCTCGCGGCCGATCTCACCGACGGCCACGACGCCCGCCGCTGGCCGATCTTCGCCCACGAGGCGGTGGGGCTCGGGGTGCGCGCCGTGTTCTCCCTGCCGCTCGGCGTCAGCGGCGCCGCCATCGGCACGCTCGACCTGTACAACCGCCGGCCGGGCGGGCTCGCGGAGCCGGACCTGCGGACCGCGCTGTGGGTGCGCGACGCGGTCACCTTCGCGCTGATGAACCTCCAGACCACCACCGCCGGCCCCGGTGAGCCGTACACCGGCGAGGACCCCGGGGACGCCGAGGACGAGGTAGCGTCCTGGATGGCGGCGTCCGAGGCCGACCACACCGAGGTCTACCAGGCGGTCGGCATGGTGATGGTGCAGCTGGACGTCGATCCCGAGCAGGCCCTGGACCGGCTGCGGGCCCGCGCCTACGCCGAGGGCCGCACCGTCAGCCAGGTGGCCCGGGACGTCCTGGACCGCCGGCTGGCCTTCGCGGCCGAGACGGACGGCGGCCACCCGTACTCCGCGGACCCCCCGGGGGACAGTCCCGCGGACCCCCCGGGGGAGCGAACCGAGCGGGACACTGGGGACGAGGGAAGGGACGGTGAACGGTGATGGGCCGTGAACAGCAGCTCACCGAGGCGCTCGTCGGACTCGCCGACTCCTTCGCCGACGACGTCGACCCGGTCGTCCTGACCGACCGGCTGGCGCGCAACTGCGTCGCCCTCACGGGCGCGGACGCGGTCGGCATCATGGTGATCTCCGGACGCGGCGAGCTGCGCCCGATCGCCGTCACCGAGGAACAGGCCGCCTTCCTGGAGTTCTTCCAGCTTCAGGCCGACGAGGGGCCCTGCCTGGACTGCTTCCGGGAGGGCCACCGCATCGACGTGACCGACCTGGCGCACAGCGCCGACCGGTGGCCCCGGGTGGCGCCCTTCGCCGTGCGCCGGGGCTACCGCTCCGTGCACGCCGTGCCGCTGCGGGTGCACGAGGAGACCGTCGGCGCGGTCAACCTGCTGCTGCGCCGGCCCGGCGGGCTGCCCGCGGCGGAGGTGGAGCTGGCCCAGGCACTCGCCGACGTCACGGCCGTCGCCCTGATCAACTGGCGCCCCGAGCGGCTGCGCACCACCGACATCAGCACCCGCGTCCAGGCCGCCCTCGCGGCCAAGGCGGCCGTCGACATGGCCACCGGCATGCTCGCCGAGGCCGGCGGCACCACCCCGGAGGAGGCCGCCCGCGCCTTGCGCGGCTACACCGAGCGCCACCGGGGACGCCTGGTGGACACGGCCCACGCGGTGGTCCGGCGCACGCTCCGGCCGGACGCCGTCCTCGGCCGGGAACAGGGCGCCGGCCGGGCTGACCGGCTCCCCGCACCGGACTAGCCTGGAGGTGCCGGGCCGCGCACCGGACCGGCGGGCCCCGTGTCCCGGGGGCCCCGCGACGGGCGGGCGGCAGGCGTACAGGCGGGAGGCCCGTCATGCCGCACTTCTCCTGCCGGACCGTGCTCGACCTGGACCTGCCCGGTCCGGCCACCGGCCGGCTCACCGTGCTGGCGGTGTACGGCGACACCGGGGTCGGCGCCGCCCTGGAGTCGGCCCTCGCCGCGCAGGGCTGCACGGACCTCGTCCTCGACCTGTGCCGCCTGGAGAGGCTCTCCCCGGACGCGGCCGAGATCCTGTACCGGTGCACCGCGGCCCGGGCCGCCCGGGGCGGCCGGCTGGAGCTGGCCGCCTGCCCCGCCGGCGCGGCCGGTGTCCTCGCCCGCGCCCGGCCCGCCGGAGCCCCGGCACCGGAGCTGTACCCCACCCTGTGCGACGCGCTGACCGCCATCGTCGCCCGCGCCGCGGGCCCCGGCGCGGGCGCGCGGCCGGCGGCCGGGGTGCGACCGGGCGCCCTGCGGCTGCGGCACGCGCTGCTCGCGCACGCCGGGGTCGCCCGCGCCCAGGGGATGCTGCTGGAGCGGTACGGCCTGCGGGACGTGCGGAGGGCCGCCGCGCTGCTCCACACCGTCGCCCGCGCGCACGGGCTGTCCCGCGCGGTGCTGGCCGCCGCGCTCGCCCGGACCCCACCGCCCGCCCCCGGCGAGCCGTGGCGGCCCGGTGCCGGGCCCGCCGTCCAGCCCGCCGTCCGGTTCCTCGGGCCGCCGGGCACCCGGCCGCCGACCCGGGCGGCCTTCCTGGACGCGCTGCGCGACGCCGTCTGCGCGGCCGCGCACACCCGCATGGCAGGCGTCCAGCTCCTGGACCGTGCCGACCACACGCTGTGGCTGGAGTCCCACTGCGGCTTCCCGGACGAGTTCGTCCGGTTCTTCGCGGTGATCGACGCGGCCGGCCCGACGGTCTGCGGCGCGGCCGCCCGCACGAGCGAACGCGTCGTCGTGGACGACGTCGTCACCGCCCCGCTCCTCGACGAGGACTCGCGCGCCGTGCTGCTCGCCGCCCACAGCCGCTCCCTCCAGAGCACCCCCATCCCCGGCGCCGGCGGCCGCCCGCAGGGCATTTTTTCCACCCATCACGCACGGTCGGGCCACGCCTACACCGCGGCCGAACTCGCCGCGCTGGACCGGATCGCCCGGGAGGCGGGCGCGTGGCTCGACTGGCAGCGCGGCCTCACGCTCCGCGGCGCGCTGGCCGACCTGCACCGCCGCGCCCGCGTGCCCTGACCCCGGGCGGGGCCGCAGCCCATCCAGCCGGAGCACACCCTGCCGGAGGCACACCCTCGCGCGCCGGGAGCGCACCCTGCCGGGGGCACGGTCGCGCGCGCCGGGGCCGGCCTCAGACCTGGAGCGGAACCGGGTACACCTCGTCCGCGCGGTGCCCGGCGCGTTCGTGGACACGCTGCACGGCCTCGGCCGAGGGCGCCTCGGAGAGGCAGTAGACGAGGCCGGACTCCGGGTCCGCCCAGGCGTGCTCGAAGTGCACGGACTCCTCCTCCTCGATGGCGAGGTCGGCCCGGTGCGCCTCCCTCAGCTGCTCGGCCGTGATGCCCCGCATGCCGCGGTGCACGTCCATGAACCTGGCCATGGCCGCACCTCCTTGCCGCCGGTCCGGTCCCCCCGTCCATGCTGCGCCCCGCGGGCCGGGCGGGCATCCGGTACCGCGGCGGGTACGGCACGGGGCCGGCGCGAACCGCGTCCGCACCGGCCCCGGGTGTCGTCGTCGTTCAGCCGCACTGGCAGGGGTTGCCCGACTGGCACCCGCAGCCGCAGCCCGAGCCGCAGCCGCACGCGCCGAACAGCGGCAGACTCTTGATCTCGGCGGGCTGCTCGGTCTCGCGCTGCTGTGCGGGATCGGTGGTACCGGGAGTTTCGGCCATGGGTCCCTCCTGGGCTTCGGGGCGGGCATGTCCTCCTCCATTGCACGCCCGTCCGGCCGGGCGCATCAACGGCGCACGGAGGCGCCCGGCCGGAACCGGTCTCCCGGCCCCGGGCGGGTCACGCGCCCTCGACGCCCGTCACCGGCGGGATGTCCTGCTGGAGCTCGTCCGCGTGCTCGCCGGTGACCAGGTAGACGACGCGCTTGGCGACGGCCACGGCGTGGTCGGCGTACCGCTCGTAGTAGCGGCCCAGCAGGGTGACGTCCACGGCCGTCTCGATGCCGTGCTTCCAGCGGTCGTCGATCAGGTGCTGGAAGAGGGTGCGGTGCAGGAGGTCCATCTCGTCGTCGTCCTGCTCCAGCTGGAGCGCCAGGTCGACGTCCTTGGTGATGATCACCTCGGCGGCCTTCGCCATCAGGCGCTGCGCGAGCTGGCCCATCTCCAGGATCGTGGCGTGCAGGTCCTGCGGGACCGCGCGCGCCGGGAAGCGCAGCCGGGCCAGCTTCGCCACGTGCTGGGCGAGGTCGCCGGAGCGCTCCAGGTCGGCGGACATGCGCAGCGACGTCACCACGATCCGCAGGTCGGTCGCCACCGGCTGCTGCCGGGCCAGCAGGGCTATCGCCCGTGCCTCCAGGTCGTGCTGGAGCTCGTCGATCTTCTGGTCGGCCTCGATCACGCTCTCGGCCAGTTTCAGATCGGCGTCGAGGATGGCGGTCGTGGCGCGCCCGATGGCCGACCCGACCAGCCGGGCCATCTCCACCAGTCCGTCGCCGATCGAGTCCAGTTCCTCGTGGTACGCGTCCCGCATCTTCGGTTCCCTCTCGTGCGTCGTTCGTTCGAGGCTTCGTCCGGGTCCGGGGCCGTCACGCCACGCGTGCGCCCCCCGCGAAAACCGACGGTACGAGCCCCACGCTGCCACGCTGTGCCCCGTACGCGTCCGTTTCCGCCTTCCCGGGTGAACCGGTACTGGCTGCAAGGTGAACTCTGGGCGACGAGTGTTCGAGGTCGCACCCCGACGGCTGCGGGCACGTCGTACGCCATGCCTAACCTTGAGGCATGGACGTGAACGCGGCGGTCGCCGCAGCGGCAGCGATCGCCGGGGTGCTCACCGGCGTCATCGCCATGCTGGCGTTCCGCTGGAGCGAACGCGACCAGAAGCGACCCACCAGGACTTCCTTGCACACAGATCCCGTACTCCCGCCCGGCGTGGACACCGTGCTGTCGGTGCTGCGCTCCTCCGCGGTCGTCCTCGACGAGGCCGACGCCGTCGTCAAGGCCAGCTCCGCCGCCTACGCCCTCGGGCTGGTCCGCGGCGGCAAGCTCAGCGTGGAACCGATGCTCCAGATGGCCCGGGACACCCGGAGAGACGGCGAGATACGCCAGGTAGAGCTGGATCTGCCCCGGCGCGGCACCGGACGCGGGGAGGCCCTCGCGGTCTCCGCGCGCGTGGCCCCGCTCGGCTCCCGCCTGGTGCTGCTGCTGGTCGAGGACCTGACCGAGGCCCGCAGGATCGAGGCGGTACGGCGCGACTTCGTGGCGAACGTCAGCCATGAGCTGAAGACCCCGGTCGGCGCGCTCTCCCTGCTCTCCGAGGCGGTGATGGACGCCTCCGACGACCCCGAGGCCGTCCAGCGGTTCGCCGGCCGGATGCAGATCGAGGCGACCCGGCTGACCAACCTGGTCCAGGAGCTGATCGACCTCTCCCGGGTGCAGAACGACGACCCGCTGGAGGACGCCGAGCCCGTCCGGGTGGACGAGCTGGTCGCCGAGGCCATCGACCGGTGCCGGCACCAGGCGGGCACGAAGCAGATCACCATGGCCACGAACGTGTGGACGCCCGAGGGACCCGAACAGGGCGGCGGGCGCCGGGAGGAGGGCGTGGCCGACCTGCACGTCTGGGGCAACCGGGGCCAGCTGGCCGCCGCCATCGGCAACCTGGTCGAGAACGCCGTCAACTACTCACCGGCGCGCACCCGCGTCGGCATCGCGGCCCGCCGGATCACCGCGCCGGGCGGCGACATGATCGAACTCGCCGTGACCGACCAGGGCATCGGCATCTCCGACAAGGACAAGGAGCGCATCTTCGAGCGCTTCTACCGCGTCGACCCGGCCCGCTCCCGGGCCACCGGCGGCACCGGTCTGGGTCTCGCGATCGTCAAGCACGTGGTCGCCTCGCACGGCGGGGAGGTCACGGTCTGGAGCGCCGAGGGCCAGGGTTCCACCTTCACCCTCAGACTGCCGGAGGCGGGCGCGGCCCGCGACCGCGCGCAACAGCACCCCGACCTCGATGACGAGGCCGGGCTCTCCGACTCATCCCCGTACGAACCGCTTCCCGCCCCGGAGGTCCTTCCGTGACCCGAGTGCTCGTCGTCGAGGACGAGGAGTCCTTCTCCGACGCCCTGTCCTACATGCTCCGCAAGGAGGGCTTCGAGGTCGCCGTCGCGGCGACCGGCCCCGACGGCCTGGACGAGTTCGAGCGCAACGGCGCCGACCTGGTCCTGCTCGACCTGATGCTGCCGGGCCTGCCCGGCACCGAGGTCTGCCGCCAGCTGCGCGGCCGCTCCAACGTCCCCGTGATCATGGTGACCGCGAAGGACAGCGAGATCGACAAGGTGGTCGGTCTCGAAATAGGAGCCGACGACTACGTCACCAAGCCCTTCTCCTCCCGCGAACTGGTCGCGCGCATCCGCGCGGTGCTGCGCCGCCGCGGCGAGCCGGAGGAGGTCACCCCCGCCGCGCTGGAGGCCGGACCGGTCCGCATGGACGTCGACCGCCACGTGGTCACCGTCGGCGGCTCCAAGGTCGACCTGCCGCTGAAGGAGTTCGACCTGCTGGAGATGCTGCTGCGCAACGCGGGCCGCGTCCTCACCCGCATGCAGCTCATCGACCGCGTCTGGGGAGCCGACTACGTGGGCGACACCAAGACGCTCGACGTGCACGTCAAGCGCCTGCGCGCCAAGATCGAGCCGGACCCGGGCGCGCCCCGGTACCTGGTGACGGTGCGCGGGCTGGGCTACAAGTTCGAGCCCTGACCGGGCCCGCGCCGGGCGGGCCCCGCTCCGGCCGGCGCGGTGACCGGGCCGCGCGTCCCCGCCGTGGGCCGTGGCACCGGCGCGTAGACGCCGAAGGGCGGCACCCCCGCGGGGGTGCCGCCCTTCGGCGTACGGACGGTCAGCGGGCCGAGGCCGAGCCGCTCGGGGCGACGGGCTCGCCGGAGGCGGAGCCGGACGGGTTCGCCCCGTCGTTCTTCGCGGGCTTGCCGCTGTCCGACGGCTTCGCGCCCGGGGCGGGCTTGCCGGCCTCGGCGGACGGGACCTCGCTCGGGCCCCACTTGTCGAAGTAGCCGGTGGCCGGCACCACGAAGGCGCGCAGGCCCACCTCGCCGGCCTTGCTGAAGGTGAACGTGACCTGCTGGGCGTTGCCGTCCTGCACGGCCTCGCGGCCGCTGGGGATCAGGGCGGTGGCGTTGTCCTTGCCGCCGACGACCAGCGAGCCGTGGGCCGGGACGGTCAGGCTCTGCCCCTTGGCGGGGGTCAGCTTCACCGGCTCCTTCGACCCCGCGACGGAGATCGACTGGAGCGTCTCGTCCTTGCTGCCCATGTTGAACAGGGTCGCGGAGACCGCGGCCGGCCCGGAGGCCTTCAGGTCGGGCTGGGTGATGATCGTGGCGTTCTGGACCTTGATGTCCCCGACGCTGGTCGCCGCGTTGTCCGGCTTGACCTGCAGGGTCTGGGCGTTGTTGCCCGAGCCGCAGGCGGCGAGCGAGGCGAGCGAGAAGGCGATGGCGGAGGCGGCGAGGGCGCCGCGTCGAAGGCTGCTGCTCACGGCGGCGGCAACTCCTTGAACGCACGGGCGGCTCCCTTATAAAGCCACCCTAAGTGTCTGTCAGCGGCCTCAGGTTACCGAGCCGTTCCCACGCCGCCGCACCCGACCCTCCCCCACGGCCCGGCCATCCCTCCGGGTGGGGGTACCCCGCGGGGTGCGGGGGACACCGCGGCCGCATTGCCCGGCGGGCCCGTCCGGCATTCGCAAAACGCGGCGCCGGACGCCTCCGCCGGCGCACGCGGATATTCCGTGAAGGAATGCGCGCGCCTCCCCGAAATTGATCACGGGGCACCCCTCCGGCCACCGCTGATCAATTTCGGATTCGGCTCACATCCACCCGCGGCCACCGAACGGAGTAGCGGAAGTCGCACGCCTGGGGGTGGACAAATCCGGACGTTCCGCCACTTGGAACGGGTTCGCCGGGTGTGTAACGTAGGCGTTTCCCCCTCCCTGAAGAGCCCCTCCGACCTGCGAATACCCGCTTCCGCGAGCTTCGCGCAGCACGTTCCGGTTGCTGTTGTCAAGCCCCGAGATATGCCCTGACCTGCGAAAACGCCATTCAGAAGACGCCGTATCCGTGTTACCCTGGATAGCCACGGAAGGGGTACCTGTCACATGACGTTCAAGGTTGGCGACACCGTGGTCTATCCCCATCACGGGGCCGCGCTGATCGAGGCCATCGAAACTCGCCAGATCAAAGGCGTGGACAAGACCTACTTGGTGCTGAAGGTCGCCCAGGGTGACCTGACGGTACGTGTGCCAGCGGACAATGCGGAGTTCGTCGGCGTACGTGATGTGGTCGGTCAGGATGGACTGGACCGGGTCTTCGAGGTGCTGCGTGCGCCGTACGCGGAAGAGCCCACGAACTGGTCCCGTCGCTACAAGGCAAACCTGGAGAAGCTCGCCTCCGGCGATGTCATCAAGGTCGCGGAGGTCGTGCGCGATCTGTGGCGTCGCGAGCGCGAGCGCGGACTGTCCGCCGGTGAGAAGCGCATGCTCGCCAAGGCCCGCCAGATCCTGGTGAGCGAACTGGCTCTCGCGGAGAACACGAACGAGGACAAGGCCGAGGCCCTGCTCGACGAGGTGCTCGCCTCCTGACGCGCAGCGGCAGCGAACCCTCGCTTCCGGCACGCTCAGCACTGTGAAATGCCGCGGTGCCCGACGACACTGATCCTGTCGCCGGGCGCTGCGGCATCTTGCGTCCCCGCAGCGGGTGTTCTTCGGGCAACCTCTGGAACGACCCCCCGATACTCGATGTGCCGGGCCCGGGCGGCCGACTCGACCAGGGTCACGGAAAGGGTCCGGTCAGGGCGTCGCGCCCGGCACTCCTCCAGGCCATACCCACGTAGGTCGAGCACACAAACCTGACAGGAACCGATGTCTGACGAATCGCGCCCCACGCCCGCGCAGACCTCCGTCGCCGCCGTGATTCCGGCCGCCGGCCGGGGCGTGCGCCTCGGTCCGGGCGCCCCCAAGGCGCTCCGCGCGCTGAACGGCACCCCCATGCTCATCCACGCGGTCCGCGCCCTCGCCGCCTCCCGGCACGTCTCGCTGGTGGTCGTCGTCGCCCCGCCGGAGGGCGCCGCCGAGGTGAAGTCCCTGCTCGACGCGCACGCGCTGCCCGAGCGGACCGACTTCCTCGTCGTCCCCGGCGGCGAGTCCCGCCAGGAGTCGGTCCGGCTCGGCCTGGACGCCCTGCCGCCGCAGCACGGCATCGTCCTGGTGCACGACGCGGCCCGCCCGCTGGTCCCGGTCGACACGGTCGACGCCGTCATCGAGGCCGTCCGCGACGGCGCCCCGGCCGTGGTGCCCGCGCTGCCGCTGGCCGACACGGTCAAGGAGGTCGAGCCCGCCGCGGCGGCCGGCGGCCCCGAGCCGGTCGTCGCCACCCCGGAGCGGGCCCGGCTGCGCGCCGTCCAGACCCCGCAGGGCTTCGACCGGCAGACCCTGGTCCGCGCCCACGAGACCGTCACCGGGAACGTCACCGACGACGCGGGCATGGTGGAGCGGCTCGGGCTGACGGTGGTGGCCGTCCCCGGCCACGAGGAGGCGTTCAAGGTCACCCGCCCGCTGGACCTGGTCCTCGCCGAGGCCGTGCTGGCCCGCAGGAGGCTGAACGATGGCTTCTGAGCCGCCCTTCCCGCTGCCCCGCGTCGGCATCGGCACCGACGTCCACGCCTTCGAGGAGGGCCGCGAGCTGTGGTGCGCGGGCCTGCGGTGGGAGGGCGAGGGGACCGGTCTGGCCGGGCACTCCGACGCCGACGTCGTCGCCCACGCGGCCTGCAACGCGCTCTTCTCCGCCGCCGGGCTCGGCGACCTGGGGCAGCACTTCGGCACCGGCCGCCCCGAGTGGTCGGGCGCCTCCGGGGTCACGCTGCTCACCGAGGCCGCCCGGATCGTGCGCGCGGCGGGCTTCGCCGTCGGCAACGTCGCCGTCCAGGTGGTCGGCCCCCGGCCGAAGATCGGCAAACGCCGCGAGGAGGCGGAGAAGATCCTCTCCGCGGCGGCGGGCGCCCCGGTGTCCGTGTCCGGGGCGACCACCGACGGCCTCGGCTTCCCGGGCCGCGGGGAGGGACTGATGGCGGTGGCGACGGCACTCGTGGTGCGGGTGGACTGAGGGCGTGCGAGGGTACCCCCAGCACGAAACCAGTGATCCCTGGAATCCGGGAGGGTACCCATGTCCGCCGCACTGTCCGACCGCCTGAAGTCCGTACTCGACGGCAAGGTGTTCGTCGTCGTCGGCACCGTCCAGCCCGACGGCAGCCCGCAGATGTCCCCGGTCTGGGTGAAGCGCGACGGCGACGCCCTCGTCTTCTCCACCACCGTCGACCGGCGCAAGTACCGCAACCTGGAGCGCGACCCCCGGGTGACGGTCACCGTCCTCGATCCCGAGCAGCCCTACGAGTACGCCGAGATCCGCGGCACCGCCGAGACGACGACCGACGGCGGCGGGGACCTCATCGACGAACTGAGCGTGAAGTACACCGGCAAGAAGTACGCGGAGTTCAACCCGGCCTCGGCGGACGACGCCGAGCGCGTGGTCGTGCGGATCACGCCGCGCAAGGTCGTCGGCCGGCTCTGAACGGCGCCGCCTTCCCGCGGGGGTGCGCCGCAACCTCGTGGGAAGGCGCATGGCACTGTCCGGCGCCCACTACCCTGGAGTGGTGACCATTCGCCTGTACGACACCAGCGCCCGGCAGATCCGTGACTTCTCCCCGCTCAAGCCGGGTTGCGTCTCGATCTACCTGTGCGGCGCCACCGTGCAGGCGGCACCCCACATCGGCCACATCCGCTCGGGCCTCAACTTCGACATCATGCGCCGCTGGTTCGCGTACCGCGGCTACGAGGTGACGTTCGTCCGCAATGTCACCGACATCGACGACAAGATCATCAGGAAGGCCCACGAGCAGAACCGGCCCTGGTGGTCGATCGGCTACGAGAACGAGCGCGCCTTCAACGACGGCTACACCGCCCTCGGCTGCCTGCCGCCGACGTACGAGCCCCGCGCCACCGGCCACGTCACCGAGATGGTCGAGATGATGCAGGGCCTGATCGAGCGCGGCCACGCCTACGCGGCGGACGGCAACGTCTACTTCGACGTGCGGTCCTTCCCGGAGTACCTGGAGCTGTCCCGGCAGGAGCTGGACAACCTGCTCCAGCCCTCCGGCGAGGGCGAGACCGGCAAGCGCGACCCCCGCGACTTCGCCATGTGGAAGTCGGCGAAGCCCGGCGAGCCGACCTGGCCGACCCCCTGGGGCCCCGGCCGCCCCGGCTGGCACCTGGAGTGCTCGGCGATGGCGCACAAGTACCTGGGCAGCGCCTTCGACATCCACGGCGGCGGGCTGGACCTGATCTTCCCGCACCACGAGAACGAGATCGCCCAGGCCAGGGCGTACGGTGACGAGTTCGCCCGGTACTGGGTGCACAACGCCTGGGTCACCATGGCCGGCGACAAGATGTCCAAGTCGCTCGGCAACAGCGTCCTGGTCGGCGAGATGGTCAGGCAGTGGCGCCCGATCGTCCTGCGCTACTACCTGGGCACCCCGCACTACCGCTCGATGATCGAGTACAGCGAGGACTCCCTGCGCGAGGCCGAGTCCGCGTTCGCGCGGATCGAGGGCTTCGCCCAGCGGGTCACCGAGCTGGCGGGCAAGACCGTCGACCCGGCCGCCGAGGTCCCGCCCGCCTTCGCCGAGGCGATGGACGACGACCTGGGCGTCCCGCAGGCCCTCGCCGTCGTGCACACCACCGTCCGGCAGGGCAACAGCGCGCTGGCCGCCGACGACAAGGAAGCCGCCGTCGCCCGGCTCGCCGAGGTGCGCGCCATGCTCGGCGTCCTCGGGCTCGACCCGCTCGACCCGCACTGGGCCGGCGGGGCCGCGGACCGGGGCGAGGACCTGAACGGCGTGGTCGACAGCCTCGTACGCCTCGTCCTCGACCAGCGCGAGTCCGCCCGCGCCCGCAAGGACTGGGCGACCGCCGACGCGATCCGCGACCAGCTCGGCCAAGCCGGCCTGGCCATCGAGGACAGCCCGCAGGGGCCGCGCTGGACCCTCGGGACGCGCTGAGACCGTCCGCGGTCCGGTGATCGATTGTGCCGCCCGGGCCCCCGGGCGGCACACTGCATAGACGTACACATCCGAACGCACCACAGAGACAGGTAGGTCATGGCCGCGAACAACCGTCGCATGTCCGGCAAGAAGGGCGCGCAGGTCGGCAGTGGCGGCCAGCGGCGCAAGGGCCTGGAGGGCAAGGGCCCGACCCCGCCCGCCGAGATGCGCAAGGGGCACAAGAAGAACCGCATCGCCGGCGCCAGGGCGAAGCAGGCCGCCCGCCGTCCCGCGGTCCGCGGCCGGGGCGGCAAGTCCGCCTCCGAACTCGTCGTCGGCCGCAACCCGGTCTTCGAGGCGCTGCGCGAGGGCGTGCCCGCCTCGACCCTGTACGTCCAGCAGTTCATCGACAACGACGAGCGCGTCCGCGAGGCCCTCCAGCTCGCCGCCGAGCGCGGCGGCATCAACCTGATGGAGGCCCCGCGTCCCGAGCTGGACCGCATGACGAACGGCCTCAACCACCAGGGCCTGGTCCTCCAGGTCCCGCCGTACGAGTACGCGCACCCCGAGGACCTGCTGGAGGCCGCCGCCGACGAGGGCGAGGACCCGCTCGTCGTCGCCCTGGACGGCGTGACCGACCCGCGCAACCTGGGCGCCGTCGTGCGCTCGGTCTCCGCCTTCGGCGGCCACGGCGTGGTCGTGCCCGAGCGCCGTTCCGCGGGCATGACCGCCGGTGCCTGGAAGACCTCCGCCGGTACGGCCGCCCGCACCCCGGTCGCCCGCGCCACCAACCTCACCCGGGTCCTGGAGGCCTACAAGAAGGCCGGCCTCACGGTGGTCGGCCTGGCGGCGGACGGCGAGGCCGAACTCGGCGATGTGGAGGCCCTGTCGGGCCCGGTCGCCATCGTCGTCGGCAGCGAGGGCAAGGGCCTGTCCCGGCTGGTCGGCGAGACCTGCGACGTCCGGGTGCGGATCCCGATGCCGGGCGGCGCCGAGTCGCTGAACGCCGGTGTGGCGGCGGGCATCGTCCTCTACGAGGCGGCGCGCCGCCGGAGCTGAACAACGGTCCGGACGGGCCCGAACGCCCGTCCGGAACCCCACCCGCGTGGGGTAATTCGGGGTCCCTCGCGGTGCCGTGGACCGCTTTGACGGGGTCCGGACACATCCGGCCGGTCAAAGCAGTGTCCTAACGCCACGTCACTCGGTTAGATGAGTGTGGACACCAGAACACCCCGCACACCCACGGGGGACCGCTCGTCGGGCTTCGACGACGCTCCCGCGCTGAGCATGGTGAAGGTGCCGAGCGATCCGGCGCAGGTCATCGTCAATCACGCCAGCTTCCGCGTGCAGCTGGGCGTGACGGCGAGGGGCATCCAGTCCCCGCGCATCGCCCGCCACCCGAGCGCCGGCCAGGACCCCGCCCGGACGCCCGCCATGGGCGCGGCGGGCCGGGCGGGCGCCGCCGGCCGCCGCCGCCCTGTCGTGTGGAGCGGCAGGTCCGCCCCCGACGACACCGGCGCCCACCGGCTCCTCCAGGCCGTCCGGGGCAGCAGCGTCCGTCACGCCGACGAGTCCGAGGCCGGCGCCACCCAGGTCATCCCGCGCCTCCAGACGGGCTACGCGGACACCTACGCCGCACTCGACCAGACCGTCGCGACCCCGGTCGTCGGCCACCAGCGCACCTCCCCCGACGGGGACGGCACCCGGCTGCTGCCGCACCTGCGCACGGCCGCGGGCGCCTACGACGAACCGTCCTGGACCGACCTCGGCCACGACCCGTACGCCGGCCACCCCGGCCCGGCCGACGCCGGCCCGGACCCCGACGCGGCGCGCCCCGCCAGGCGGCAGGGGGACGACCCGGCCCGGCACGCCTACTACCCGGGCCGCCGGATGAACCTCGGCGTCGTCCTCCTCCCGCTGCGCGTCTTCCTCGGCTTCATCACCGTCTACGCCGGCATGGGCAAGCTGTGCGACCCCGTCTACTTCGACGGCGGCGAGCGCGGCTCCATGGTCACGTGGCTCAACACCCTGCACCCCTGGGACGTGGCCGAGCCGCTGCGCCAGTTCGCCCTGCACCACCCGGTCGGCTCCGGCCTGGTGATCGCCTTCCTCCAGGTCGTCGTCGGCGTCCTGACCGTCCTCGGCTGCTGGCAGCGCGTCGCCGCGGTGGTCGGCGCCCTGCTCTCGGCCGCGCTGATCGTCACCGTGAGCTGGAAGACGGTCCCGGTCTACGACACGCCGGACATCATCTACCTCGCCGCCTGGTCCCCGCTGGTCATCGCCGGCGCCCCCGTCTACTCGGTGGACGGCCGCCTCGCGGGCAGCGCCTGGCGGCGGCTCGGACCCCGCTCCGACATCTGGGAGCTGCGCCGCTACGTCCTGCGCCGCGGCGCGCTGGTCACCGCCGTCACGGTCGGCCTGACCCTGCTGGCCGGCTCCCTGCTGGGCGGCGCGGTCCGCGACTCCGGCCGGGTGGTCGTCCCCGGTCCCGGCGAGGCCCCCCGCAACCACCTCCCCGGCTCCCCGCTGCCCGGGAAGCCCGGCAAGCGGCACCGGGAGGAGAGCCCGGCGGCCTCCGCCTCCCCGTCCGGCGGCACCACGGCCGGCGCCGGCCCCTCCGGGGCGGCCACCACCCCGGGCGCGAGCCGGACCGCCGGCGCCACCACCACGACGACGCCCAGCCAGACGCAGGGCACCACGGGCCAGGCCCCGCCCCGGCAGCAGACCGCCCCCACGGGCGGCGCCCCGAGCACCACGGCCGGCCCGACGAGCACCGGCGGCGCCGGCACCGGCGGCTCGACCACGGGCGGCGGGGGCGGTGGCGGCAGCAGCACCGCCACGGGCGGCAGCAGCACGGCCACCGGCCAGCCGGGCCTGGTCGGCGGCCTGCTGGGCTGACGGCGGCGACGGCACGCGCGGGGGCCCCGTACCCACCCGGGTACGGGGCCCCCGTGTCGCGCGTACCGCCGGCCGCCGTGACGCGCCGCCGGCCGGGTCGTCAACGCCCCAGCGCCGCCAGCTCCCTGGCCGCCTCGGTCAGGTCCTTGGCCGTGTCGATGGCCCGCCAGTACGCGCCCTGCGGGATGGGGAACCCGGCGAGCTTCCTCTCCCGGGCCAGCCGGGGGAACGTGGTCCGCTCGTGGTCGCCGCGCTCGGGCAGCAGGGCGGAGAACCCGGGCGAGAACACGTACACACCCGCGTTGATCTCGACCGTCGACGGGGGCGCCTCGATGAAGTCGGTGATGTGCCCGAACCCGTCGGTGCGCACCGCCCCCCACGGGATCCGCGGGCGGGCCAGCGCCAGGGTCGCGACCGCGTCCCGCTCGGTGTGGAAGTCGGCCATGTCCCGCAGGGAGAACCGCGTCCAGATGTCACCGTTGGTGGCGTACCAGGGCTGTTCGGGATGGGGCAGGTGCGCCGCCGCGTAGCGCAGGCCGCCGCCGCGGCCGAGGGGCTCGTTCTCCACGACGGTGGTGACCGAGACGGGCAGGTCGGCCGAGTCCAGCCACTTCCGGAGGACGTCGGCGAGGTGGCCGCAGGAGACCACCACGTCCGTCACGCCTTCCTCGGCGAGCCAGGTCAGCTGGTGGCCGATGATCGGAGTGCCCGTGCCGGGGATCTCGACCATCGGCTTGGGCCGGTCGTCGGTGTACGGACGCAGCCGGGAGCCCTGGCCACCGGCCAGGATCACGGCTTGAGTGGGGCGCGACGCGGCGTTCGGATGGGTCATGACCGCACTGTACGTGGCGCCCCACCGCGGCATGCCGCCGGCAAGGAGCTCCCCCGCGGGGAGCCGTCGCCGGGGCGGTGGATTCAGCCGCGCGCGGCCAGGACGCCCGTGGCGAAGGCCGTGTCGCACACCGGGCGGGCGTACGACTGGGCGCGCGTGGCGCCGTAGATGCGCACCGCCGCCGCACCGAGGGCGCGGGCGAGGGAGGAGCAGTGCCGGGCCAGCGAGGGGCGCCCGTTGACGGCCCGCTGGAGGTGGGTGAGGACCACGCCCGGGTCCTTGTCCTGGAGTTCGGTCAGCAGCCGGTCGCGCAGCACGTCCTGCGGGGCGCGGGCCGTCTTCTCGGCGGGCAGCCCCGCCGACGAGACGTCGGAGGCGGTCAGCACCGAGCCGGAGGGGTTCCCCGTCCAGTTGACCCGGGTGACCGCGAGGGTCCCGGAGAGCACCATGACGACGGGCAGGACGAGGGCGAGGGAGCGGCCGATCCGGCGGGCTGGGCCGCCCCGGTGGCCGCGTCGCGTCTGAGGGGTGGTGGAGTGCTTCACGCGTGTGAGGGTAGCGCCCGGTAATGCACCGAAAACGCTGAGTCACCCCTATGGGGGATGAGAAGGCGCCTCTTTCCGGGTAACGGGTTGACGGCAACCGCCCGGAACCACGGCCCGCCCGGGCACCGGCGCCCACGCGAAGGGCCCCGCGGTCGCACCGCGGGGCCCTGTCGTCGCGCACGGGTCAGTCGGAGAGCCGCTCGCCCGTCGACGTGGAGAACACGTGGGTCTCGCCCGGCCGCGGCAGCACGTGCACCGTGGAGCCCTTCTCCGGCACGGCGCGGCTGTTGACGCGGACCACGAGGTCGCGCTGCTCGCCGCCGACCTCGACGGTGCCGTAGATGTAGCCGTCGGCGCCGGTCTCCTCGACGACGTTCACCGACACGGCGAGACCGGCCGGGGCGCCCGCGCTGTCCTTGGACAGGGACGCGGCGGCGCCGCCGCCCAGCTCGACCACGTCGAAGTGCTCGGGGCGGACGCCGACGGTCACCGTGCGGTCACCCTTGTCGGCGGCGGCCTTGAGCGCCTCCCGGTTGACCGGGACGACGCTGTTGCCGAACTTCACGCCGCCGTCGGCGATCGGGACCTCGACCAGGTTCATGGCGGGGGAGCCGATGAAGCCGGCGACGAAGAGGTTCGCGGGCTTGTCGTACATGTTCCGCGGCGAGTCGACCTGCTGGAGCAGACCGTCCTTGAGGACGGCCACCCGGTCGCCCATCGTCATGGCCTCGACCTGGTCGTGGGTGACGTAGACGGTGGTGATCCCGAGGCGGCGCTGGAGGCCCGCGATCTGCGTACGCGTCGACACGCGGAGCTTGGCGTCCAGGTTGGACAGCGGCTCGTCCATGAGGAAGACCTGCGGCTCGCGGACGATCGCGCGGCCCATGGCGACACGCTGGCGCTGACCGCCGGAGAGCGCCTTCGGCTTGCGGTCCAGGAACTCGGTGAGGTCGAGGATCTTCGCGGCCTCCTCGACCTTCTGCCGGATCTCCGCCTTGTTGACGCCCGCGATCTTGAGCGCGAAGCCCATGTTGTCCGCGACCGTCATGTGCGGGTAGAGGGCGTAGTTCTGGAACACCATGGCGATGTCCCGGTCCTTGGGCGGCAGGTGCGTGACGTCGCGCTCGCCGATGCGGATCGCGCCGCCGTTGACGTCCTCCAGGCCCGCGAGCATCCGCAGCGAGGTGGACTTCCCGCAGCCCGACGGGCCGACCAGGACGAGGAACTCGCCGTCCTCGATCGCGATCTCCAGCGAGTCGACGGCGGGCTTGGTGCTACCCGGGTAGATCCGGGTCGCCTTGTCGAACGTGACAGTGGCCATGGTGAATGGGCCCCCTTCTACCGGCAGGAACGTGCCGGACGATCCGTTGTAGGAAGGTGGTTGGTGTAGTCCACACAGGTGAACCGGTTCTGGACGGTACCTGCCGTTCACCGGCTCTGTCAGTAGTTCCACGCCTGTGAACTTCGGGAAAATTCCCGACGGGGCGGCGCCGGGACGTGGGTACACTGCACAGGCACGGACGCGCCGCGCGCGCGTGCGGGCCTCCTTAGCTCAGCTGGTCAGAGCGCCGCTCTTGTAAAGCGAAGGTCGTCGGTTCGAATCCGACAGGGGGCTCCGGCAGCCCGGGTGGGACCCGTCCCACCCGGGCTTTCTCATGCCAGCCGGCGGGCGATCTCCCACTGCCGGTCCTCGGTCGGGCGGCCGTCCGCCACGTCCCACAGGGTGTTCTGCAGGAGGCGGCCGAGGGTCCAGGCGCGGGCGCGCTCCCGGTCCAGGCCGAGGACGTCGGTCATGGCGTCGAAGCGCCAGCGGACCTCGGCCGCGTCGAAGCGGTTGTCCAGGGCGGGCCACAGCTCGAAGCCGGGGTCGCCGGACAGCGGCTTGGGGTCGATGGCGAGCCAGTCGGCGCGGCCGGCGGCGAGGACGTTCTCGTCGTGCAGGTCCCAGTGGAGGAGCCGGTCGCCGGGTTCGGCGACGACCTCGCGGACGGCGGCGGCGCAGTCGGCGGTCATCCGGCGGGCGGCCGGGTCGGGGATGCGCGCCAGCGCCCACGGGGTCCGCTCCAGCATCGCCCCGGCGACGTCGCCGAGGCGGCGCAGGCCGGGCGGGGCCGGGTGGGCCGTCAGGCGGGCCAGCAGCCGGGCGATGACGAGGACCGTCTCGCGGGTGTCGCCGAGGCCGGCCAGCGGCCGGGTCTCGTCGAGGCGCTCCAGCAGCAGGGTGCCGGTGGCCGGGTCGTGGTCCAGGAGCCGGACGGCCCCCGCGCCGTCCCAGACCCGCAGCGCGACCGGTTCGCCCTCGCTCTCCTCGTCGAGCAACTGGAGCTTGAGGACCGCGCGGACGCCGTCGGCGCGGACGACCGGCAGCACCAGGGCGCTGACGCCGTGCATCGAGGGCCCGTCGAGCCGTAGCCGCCAGCGGTCCAGGAAGCCGGCCGCGAGGTCCGGGAGCGCGGCGACGAACGCCCGGCCCGCGGCGCCGTTGTAGGTCTCCTGCGCCTCGGCCAGCCCGCCCGGGATGTCGATCACGTGGTGGACGATACCGCCGTGCGTGAATCGGCTCATGCGAATTATCCGGGGCCTGCGTGCGGTCGGGACGTACGTCCGCGGGGCTCCCGGCACCTACGTGTGGCTGGGGGCCCTGTTCGTCACGACCGCGGCGCTGCACCACATGCCGCCGGGGTTCGAGGAGCACTTCCTGCGGCACCGGTCGACGAACATCCACGAGCTGTCGCGCAACCCGGTGCGGGTGCTGGTGACGAGCGCGATGTGGATCGAGAGCGGGCACTGGCTGCCGTACGCGTTCCTGTACACGGTGTTCCACGCGCCGGCCGAGCGCTGGCTGGGGACGCTCCGCTGGCTGGCGGTGTGCGCGCTCGCGCACGTCCTGGCGTCGCTGCTCAGCGAGGCCATGCTGCTCGCGGCGATCCGCAAGGGGCTGGCCCCGCTCACGGCGGTGCACACGGTGGACATCGGGGTGAGCTACGCGCTGGCCGGGGTGGTCGCGGTGCTCGTGTACCGGATCGCCGCGCCCTGGCGGTACGGGTACCTGTGCGCGGTGCTGGCCGTGTTCGCGGTGCCGGTGGCGGCCGGGCCGACCTTCACCGACTTCGGCCACCTCGTCGCGGCCCTCATCGGCCTGGCCTGCCGTCCGCTGGTCAGAGGCCGCGGAAAAGCATGGAATCCGAAGGAGACACTGGCCGCTCTCAGGCGTTAACGTCCCGGCCATGAGCAGCTCGGCATGCAGTGTCGTCAACGGTGGCGTCTCGTTCTGGTACGCGGACGACGGTCTTCCGGCGGTGCGGGAGCCGCTGTCCGGGGACGCGTCCGCCGATGTCGTCGTCGTCGGCGGGGGCTACACGGGCCTGTGGACGGCGTACTACCTGAAGAAGGCGGCGCCCTTCCTGCGGATCACCGTGCTGGAGCAGAAGTTCTGCGGGTACGGCGCCTCGGGCCGCAACGGCGGCTGGCTGTACAACGGGGTGGCGGGCCGGGACCGGTACGCGAAGCTGCACGGCCACGAGGCCGCCGTCCGGTTGCAGCGGGCGATGAACGACACGGTGGCCGAGGTGGTCGCGGTCGCCGAGGCCGAGGGCGTGGACGCCGACGTGCACCGCGGCGGGGTCCTCGAAGTGGCCACCTCGCCCGCCCAGTTGGCGCGGCTGAAGGCGTTCCACGAGCACGAGCTGGCGTTCGGCGAGAAGGACCGGGAGCTGTACGGGGCCCGGGAGACCGCGCGGCGGATCCGGGTGGCGGACGCGGTGGGCTCGGTGTGGACGCCGCACGGGGCGCGGCTGCACCCGGTGAAGCTGGTCAAGGGGCTGGCGACGGCCGTCGAGGCGCTGGGGGTGACGATCCACGAGTCGACGCCGGTGACGGAGATCCGCCCCCGGCACGCGGTCACCCCGTACGGCACGGTGCGCGCGCCCTACGTGCTGCGCTGCACGGAGGGGTTCACCGCGTCCCTGAAGGGGCAGCGGCGGACCTGGCTGCCGATGAACTCCTCGATGATCGCGACCGAGCCGCTGTCCGAGGAGCAGTGGGAGCGGATCGGCTGGTCGGGCCGGGAGACGCTCGGCGACATGGCGCACGCGTACATGTACGCGCAGCGGACGGCGGACGGGCGGATCGCGCTCGGCGGGCGCGGGGTGCCGTACCGGTTCGGCTCGCGCACGGACAACGACGGCCGGACGCAGCCGGCGACGGTGGAGGCGCTGCGTGAGATCCTGACCCGCTTCTTCCCCTCGCTCGCGGGGCTCGGGATCGAGCACGCCTGGTCGGGCGTGCTCGGTGTGCCGCGCGACTGGTGCACCACGGTGACGCTCGACCGCTCCACCGGTCTCGGCTGGGCGGGCGGCTACGTCGGCTCGGGCGTCGCGACCGCCAACCTGGCCGCGCGGACCCTGCGCGACCTGGTCCAGCAGGACTCCGGGCAGGGCGGCCGGACCGAGCTGACGGAGCTGCCCTGGGTGAACCACGCGGTCCGCAGGTGGGAGCCGGAGCCGCTGCGCTGGCTGGGCGTGCAGGGCATGTACGCCACGTACCGCACGGCCGACCGCCGGGAGCGGCTGCGCCCGGGCGCGGGGACCTCGCGGCTGGCGGGGCTGGCGGACCGGGTGGCCGGCCGGCACTGACCCGCTCCCGGGGCCGTGGCGCCCCCGCTCGGACGGTTTGTCGGTGGCGGGGTGCAGCATGGGCACATGGTGAGGCGAGCGACGGGAGGCCGGCCCGCGGGCCGGGCGGCGGTGCGGGGCGCGCGGCGGCCGGAGGTGCGGCTGCCGCAGGTGCGGCCGTGGTCCGGCGGCGGGCTGGAGCCGGACGGCGACTACGACGGGCTGGAGCTGAGCGGCCTGGACCTGTCCGGGCAGGACGGCTCGGGCGCCCGGTTCATGGACTGCGCGCTGACGGGGTGCGCGGTGGACGAGACGGTGCTGCGCCGGGCGCGGGTGCTGGACTCGGTCCTGACCGGCCTGCGGGGCGTCGGCACCCAGCTCGCGGAGGCCACGTTCCGCGACGTCGAGCTGGTCGAGGCGCGGCTCGGCGGCACCCAGTTGCACGGCGCCGTGCTGGAGCGGGTGGTGATCCGGGGCGGCAAGATCGACTACCTGAACCTCCGGCAGGCCCGGCTGCGGGACGTCGTCTTCGAGTCCTGCGTCCTGGTCGAGCCTGACTTCTCTGGTGCGCGCCTGGAGCGGGTGGAGTTCCCCGACTGCGCCGTGCGCGGGGCCGACTTCGGCGGCGCGACGCTGACCGACGTGGACCTGCGCGGCGCCGCGCCGCTGGAGATCGCCCGGGGCCTGGACCGGCTGTCGGGCGCGGTGGTCTCCACCGGTCAGCTACTGGATCTGGCCCCGCTGCTGGCGGCCGAGCTGGGGATCCGGGTGGAGTAGGCGTACGGCTTCCCGGCGGCCGGGGGAGGGGCCGCCGGGCCCGTCAGGGCAGGCGCGGGAAGCGGGCCTGGAGGGTCCACAGGGCCGGGTTCTCCGCCAGGTCGTCGTGGAGGTCGGTGAGGTCCGCGATCAGGTCGTGCAGGAAGTCGCGGGCCTCGCGGCGCAGTGCGGCGTGGGAGAAGGAGAGCGGGGACTCCTCGGCCGGCACCCAGTCGGCGGTGACGTCCACCCAGCCGAAGCGGCGCTCGAAGAGCATCCGGTCGGTGGACTCGGTGAAGTCCAGTTCGGCCCGCTGCGGGCGGGCGGCGCGGGAGCCCATCGGGTCCCGGTCCAGCAGCTCCACGATGTCGCACAGCGCCCACGCGAAGTCCAGCACCGGCACCCATCCCCAGGCCGTGGACAGCTCCCGGTCCGTCTTCGTGTCCGCGAGGTACACGTCACCGCAGAACAGGTCGTGGCGCAGCGCGTGGACGTCCGCGCGGCGGTAGTCGGTCTGCGGGGGGTCCGGGAACCGGTTGGAGAGGGCGTAGCCGATGTCGAGCACGGGAGAGATGGTGTCACGCCCGCGGGCCGGGCCCCGCACCCGGGAACACCGAGTGCCCGGACCCGTGCGGACCGTCCCGCGGGGCGCCCGGTGGCACTCCGCCCGGAAGGGGGGAAGCCCCCGGCCCCCGGCCGGCCGGGGGCCGGGGGCGACGGACGCGACCGGGTGTCAGACGTTCACGCCGAAGTCCTGGGCGATGCCCACCAGGCCCGAGGCGTAACCCTGGCCGACCGCGCGGAACTTCCACTCCGCGCCGTTGCGGTACAGCTCGCCGAAGACCATGGCCGTCTCGGTGGCCGCGTCCTCGGACAGGTCGTAGCGCGCGAGCTCGGCGCCGCCGGCCTGGTTGACGATGCGGATGTACGCGTTGCGGACCTGGCCGAAGTTCTGGCTGCGGTTCTCGGCGTCGTAGATGGAGACCGGGAAGACGATCTTGTCGACGTCGGCCGGGAGCGCGGCCAGGTCGACGTTGATCGACTCGTCGTCGCCCGCGCCCTCGCCCGTGCGGTTGTCACCGGTGTGGACGATCGAGTTGTCCGGGGTCTGCTTGTTGTTGAAGAACACGAAGTGGGCGTCCGAGTACACCTTGCCCTGTCCGTTGACCGCGATGGCCGACGCGTCCAGGTCGAAGTCCGTGCCGGTGGTGGTGCGGACGTCCCAGCCGAGGCCCACGGTGACGGCGGTCAGGCCCGGAGCCTCCTTGGTGAGCGAGACGTTGCCACCCTTGGACAGGCTTACAGCCATGTTGGGAGTCCCTTCCTAGGACATCTGCGTATCTGTGCCGACGAAGCTACCGTCACCCGGATCAACGTCGGGAGGGGCCCGGGAGGTTCCGGCTCCCTTTACCTTTTTTACCGAGCCGGAAATCCGGATGACGTGCGCCGGGCCGGACCGGGAACATGGGATGCATGTCCGGGCCCTACCTCATCCGTGGCTCCGTCTCGCTTCCCGAGGCCGAGCTGATGTGGCGTTTCTCCAGGTCCTCCGGGCCCGGTGGACAGCACGTCAACACCAGCGACTCCCAGGTCGAGCTGCGTTTCGACCTCGCACGCACGGAGGCGCTGCCCGCGGTGTGGAAGGAGCGCGCGCTGCACCGGCTGGCCGCCCGCCTCGTCGACGGCGTGGTGACCGTGCGGTCCTCCGAGCACCGCTCGCAGTGGCGCAACCGGGAGGCCGCCGCCGTACGCCTGGCCGCGCTCCTCGCGGAGGCCACCGCGCCGCCGCCGAGGCCCCGCAAGGCGACCCGCGTCCCGCGCGGCATCAACGAGCGCCGGCTGCGGGAGAAGAAGCAGCGGTCGGAGACGAAGCGGGGCCGCTCCGGGCGGGGCTGGGGCTGACCCGGGGCGGGTCAGAGGTCCAGGACGCCCACCGTCTCGCCCTCGACGGTCTCCCCGTTCTTGCGGAAGCCCAGGCGGAGGTAGAACTCCTCGGGGCCGTCCGGGCCGGGGTGCCAGCTGACGTACAGCTCCTTGCCGCCGCGGCGGCGGAGCTCCGCGGCCACGGCCTCGACGGCGAACCGTCCGTACCCCCGGCCCTGTTCACCGGCGGCGATGTTCAGCCGCCACAGACCGGACCGGCGCACGCTGCCGTCCTCGAACCAGTCGATGTCGAAGAACGCCATCAGGAAGCCCACCGCGCGGCCGTCGTCGGTGATCAGCCGGGGCCAGGCGACACCGTCCGGGTGGACGTGGGCCTCGGCCAGCGACCGTACGACGGGAGCGACGTTTTTTTCCTGTTCGGGACGGACGCGGATGTCCACGGCGCGTTCGAAGTTCTCGGGGGTCACTGCTTCCAGGCGTACGGTCATGCGGGCACCCTAGGCGGGCCCGTTCCCGCGGGCCAGGAAATATCGCGGGGCGCGCGTCCCGGCTCAGCCCAGGTGCCGGTACCTGCCGCGGAAGTACAGCAGCGGCCCGCCCTGCGCGCTGGGCAGGCCGGCGGTCAGCACCCGGCCGAGGACCAGGGTGTGGTCGCCGGCGCGCACCCGCTGCTCGGTGCGGCACTCCAGGGTCGCCAGCGCGCCCCCGGCCAGTGGCGCGCCGGTGACCTCGCCGCGGACGTAGGGGATGTCCTCGAAGAGCAGCCGGTCGCTGATGCGCCCCTTCATGGCGAAGCGGCCCGCGATGTGCCGCTGGCTCTCGGCGAGGACCGACACCGCCCACAGCGGCTGCTCGGCGAGCAGGTCGTCCATGCGGGAGCCCTCGCGCAGGCTGACCATGACCAGCGGCGGGTCGAGGGAGACCGAGACGAAGGCGGTGGCGGTCATGCCGACGTCCTCGGCGCCGGGCGCCCCGGGGTCGTCCGGGTCCAGCGGCGGTTCCTGGGCGGTCACCAGGACCACGCCCGCGGCCAGCCGGGTCATGGCGGCCCGGAACTCGTCGTTGCTCACCCCCTCAGCATGCCCGGTGGACTGGGGGGTGGCGGGGGAGGGGGTCTTCAGCACGCCGGAAACGCTAGTCTTCGCCCCGCGCGGTCCGCATCGGCCCCTGGCCGGAACCGGGGCCTAGGACCTCGGACGCAGCCGGGCGCCCGCGGCGGCCCGGGGCGCACGTGGGCCGCACACCGGCCGAATACAGAAACGCCACGCAATTGTTCACGTTCTCCTGTGACTTGAGTCACAAGGGGCAGGAATTGTTGACCCTGTGTACCGAGTGCGGAGCGCGCTGTGATTCAGTGGCGGGGAAGCCGCGAAGAACACCGGGAAAGCACCGCGAAGAGCCGCCGTGAAGACGCGGGAGGACCGCCGGGGACAACCCTTGATTCGCTGCGAGGTCTCGGGGGGAGGGCGAGTATGGAGACCGAGTCGGAGCCGTATGTCCGCCTTGCGTCCCTGCGTCAGCTGCACCAGGTCATGGCCGAGATGAACACGGCACGCAGTCTGGCGGACACGCTGCAGACGGTCGCCGACGGCGCCGTCGGCGCCCTCGGGTACGAGATGGCGGCCGTCAACCTCGTGCAGCCCGACGGCGACCTCGTGGTCGCCGCCTTCTCCGGCAACCCCGCCGCCGAGGCACTGATCACCGGCCGGGTCGGCTCCCGCGAGTCCTGGGAGCGGCGGCTGGGCATGGGCGAGCGCTGGGGCGACCTCGTCTTCATACCGCACACCGAGGGCTGGGTCCTCGACGACGACGACGTCCCGCAGTGGTACACGGACGGGCCCGCGCCCCGCTTCGAGGACGAGTGGCACCCCTCCGACCGGCTCTTCGCGCCCATGTACACCCCCGGCGCGCCGGGCGGCTCCTGCGGCGACCTGCTCGGCGTCGTGTCGGTCGACCGGCCCCGCAACGGCCGCCGCCCCGGCGCCTGGGGCCGCGAGGCCCTCCAGATGTACGCCTTCCAGGCCGCCATCGCGATCAGCAACGCCCGGCTGCGCTCCAACATGCAGCGCGCCCTGGTCCGCCTGGAGCGCGAGCAGCAGGCCCTGCGCGCCAGTGAGGAATCCTTCCGGCAGGCGTTCGAGTACGCCCCCTCCGGCATGGCCATCGCCGAGATGGGCGGCGACCAGCACGGCCGCATCCTGCGCACCAACGACGCCCTGTGCCGCCTGCTCGGCCGGCCCGCCTCCGCGATGCGCCGCTACTCCTTCGCCGACCTGGTCCACCCCGAGGACATCGGCACCCTGCTGCGCACCTCGGCCGAGGGCGGACGGGCCGAGCTGCGGCTCGGCCGGCGCGACGGCAGCTACGTGTGGGTGTCCCTGCGCAACAGCGTGGTGGCGGACGCCGCCGACGGCCCCCGGTTCCTGCTGACCCACGTCGAGGACATAGAGGAGCGCAAGCGGCGTGAACTCCAGCTCGCGCACCGCGCCTCCCACGACTCGCTGACCGGCCTGCCGAACTCCGCGGAGCTGCGCTCGCGCCTGTCGGCCCGGCTCTGCCGGCGCCCCGCCCACGCCGACGCCCTGGAGTCGCTGGACGCGGCCTACGGCCACCCCCCGGTCTTCGACAACCCCGTCGGCCACGGCTTCGACTTCGCCCAGGGCGCGGAGGCGTACGACGCCTACGACCACCACGTGCACACCGCCGCCCCCGACGACGGCCCCGACGACGGCGCCAAGGGCCTCGCGGTGCTCTTCTGCGACCTCGACGGCTTCAAGTCGATCAACGACCGCTTCGGCCACAACGCGGGTGACGCGGTGCTCATCGAGGTCGCCCGGCGCCTCACGCGCGGCGTCCGGGACGGCGACACGGTGGCCCGCCTCGGCGGCGACGAGTTCGTGATCCTCGCCGACGGCCTCGGCCGGGCCGACGCCCAGGACCTCGCCGTACGGCTGCGCAACGAGATCATCCAGCCGATCCGCGCCGAGGGGCGGGCCGTCCGGGTCGGCGCGAGCTTCGGCATCGGGTGGGCGCACTGCGGCATGACGGCCGACGAGGTCCTGAAGTCCGCCGACGAGCGGATGTACGTAGAGAAACGATCTCGTCCCAAACAACATCGTCGGGCGGGATGAACCGCAGGTCAGCGACGTGGTGAGGTCCCAGCCCCCCGTTCGGCCCAGTCAGAGCGGGTAGGCTCGCCCTTCCACACCCGTACCGCATCCACCCGCATCTGTTGAGGAGTACCAAGGGATGACGCCCGGCGACAACGGCCCGAGCACGCCCGAGGACGACGACCCGTTCGGCTACCTGTACGCAGACGGCCAGGCACGGGGAGCCCAGCCGCCGTCCGGCGGTTACGGCTACCCGAACTCGGTCAACAGGGTGCGGGCGGTCGGCGAGCGCCACTACGGCCAGTCGTCGCAGGCCACCTACGGCCAGGCCGCGCCGCAGCAGGGCGCCTACGGCCAGCCGAGCAGCCACTACCAGGCGCCGGAGACGCTGCCCGGCGGTGCCCCGGCCGGCCGCCGGGCGGAGCAGCCCGCGCAGGGTTCCGGCCGCCGCGGCCCGAACACCAAGGGCCTGCTGATCGGCGCGATCGCGGTGGTCGCCGCGGTCGTCATCGGCATCGGCGTCGCGATGATCAACGGCAACACGGACGACGACAAGTCCGGCGACCAGGCCGGCCCCGGCCCGAGCCAGTCGCAGTCCCAGAGCCAGGAGCCGACCCCGACGGGGAGCGGCTCGGCGACGCCGGGCGAGCTGCCGAAGGCCGACGGCGCGGACCAGAGCCTCCAGCTCGCCGGCGGTGCGGCCGCAGCCTCCGACGTCGCCGGGGCCCGGTCGGCGAACGGCAGCTACGTGGGCGGGCTGAACCAGGCCGGTGCCTCAGTGACCTGGACCGTCAAGGACATCCCCGAGGACGGTCCGTACACGCTGTTCGTGAACTACAGCGCCACCGGCGAGGACCAGTCGATGTCGGTCATCGTCAACGGCAAGGAGTTCGGCCGCAAGGTGCGGTTCAAGAACTGGCGGAGCGCGGCCGACGGCGACTTCGCCCAGGGCTGGACCAAGTCCTACGTGTGGCCGGAACTCCAGAAGGGCAACAACACCATCGCCGTCTCCTGCCAGCCCGGCGACAAGTGCAACGTCCTGATCGACCAGATGTGGCTGAAGAAGGGCCAGGTCACGGGCTAGCGGGTGTCCTGGACGGCGGTGGTCTCCCCCGACACCGCCACCCGGCCGAGCAGCTCCTCGTAGGCCGCGCGGTCGAACTCGCCCGCGGTGGCCGCGCGTACGGTCGCCGCCGACAGGGCCGCCGCGCGGGCCAGGCGGTCCGGCCAGGCGAGCCCCTCCAGCAGGCCCGACAGCAGGCCCGCCACCGCCGAGTCGCCCGCGCCGGTCGGGTTGCCGCGGAGCGCGGCGGGCGGGGTCGCCCGCCAGCGGCCCTCGGGCGTGACGGCGAGCAGGCCGTGGGCGCCCAGGGAGGCGACCACCGCACGGGCCCCGCGCCGGCGGGCGTCCTGGGTGGCGCGCGACGGCTCGTGGGAACCGGTCAGTTCGGCGAGTTCGTCGGCGTTCGGCTTGACGATGTCCGGGCGGGCGGCGACCCCGCGGCGCAGGGGCTCGCCGCTGGTGTCCAGCAGCACCGGCACCCCCGCGGCCCGCGCCGTGCGGACCAGGCTCGCGTACGCCCCCACCGGCACCCCGGGCGGCAGGCTGCCGCACAGCGCCACCGCCGAGACCCCGGCCACCAGTTCCTGGTACCGGTCGAGGAAGGCGCCCCACTCGGCCGGCTCGATCTGCGGTCCCGGCTCGTTCAGCTGCGTGGTGTCGCCGGTCAGTTCGTCCGCGACGGCTATCGTGCGCCGGGTCGCGCCCGCGACGGGGACCAGCGCGTCCGTCAGGCCCGGTACGGCCGACAGGTGGCCGCGCACCACCTCGCCGGTGGCGCCGCCCGTGAACCCGGTGACCGTCACCCGGTGCCCGAGGGCGGCCAGCACGCGGGCCACGTTCAGGCCCTTGCCGCCGGGCCGTTCGGCGACGTCCGAGACGCGGTGCGAGGCGTGCGGCCGCAGCGACCGCACACGATAGGTGAGGTCGAGAGCGGTGTTCAGCGTGACCGTGAGGATCACCCGGGCCGACCTCCCTCGAAGTCCCTCTGCCTGTGACGCGGTTTACGGGCTCCCGATCATGCCAAAGAGACGGCGGCCGGCCCAGTCCCGGGTCGGCCGCCGTGGCGTGGAAAACCGGACGGATCAGGCCGGTTGGGGCGCGACGATCCACTCGCCGTGCCGCATCACGCCCTTCAGCGCGAAGTCGGCGTCCAGCAGGACGAGGTCGGCGTCCTTGCCGGGCTCCAGGGAGCCGATGCGGTCGGAGAGGCCGAGCAGCCGGGCCGGGTTGGCCGACAGGGCCGTCACCGCGTCCTCGACCGGCAGCCCGTCGACCGTCACCGCCCGCTGGAACGCGCGGTCCAGGGTGAGCGTGGAGCCCGCGATCGAGCCGCCCTCCACCAGCCGGGCCACGCCCTCGCTGACCTCGACCTCCAGCGGGCCGAGCATGTAGCGGCCGTCGCCGATGCCGGCCGCGTCCATCGCGTCGGTGATGAACGCGACCCGGTCCGCGCCCGCGTGCCGGAACGCCAGCTCCAGCGCCGCGGGGTGCAGGTGCGTGCCGTCGTTGATCAGCTCGACGGTGACCCGCTCGTCCTCCAGCAGGGCGGCGATCGGGCCGGGGGAGCGGTGGCCGAGGGCGGGCATGGCGTTGAAGAGGTGGGTGGCGACGGTGGCGCCCGCGTCGATGGCCTCCACCGTCTGCTCGTACGTCGCGTCCGTGTGCCCGATCGCCGCGATCACGCCGTGCTCGGCGAGCAGCCGGACGGAGTCGACGCCGCCGGGCAGTTCGGTGGCGAGGGTGACCATCCTGGCCTGGCCGCGCGCCGCGTCGATCAGCTTGCGGACCTCGGCCGGGTCCGGATCGCGCAGCAGCTTCTCGGAGTGCGCGCCCTTGCGGCACGGCGAGATGAACGGGCCCTCGAAGTGGATGCCCGCGATGTCGCCCTGCTCGGCCAGCTCGCTCAGCAGCCCGGCCTGCCGGACCAGCAGGTCCATCTCGTCGGTCACGGTGGAGGCGACGAGGGTGGTGGTGCCGTGCGCGCGGTGCGTGTCGATGGCCTTGAGGATGTCGTCGGCCGTGCCGGAGAAGGAGGCGCCGCCGCCGCCGTGGTTGTGCAGGTCGACGAAGCCGGGGACGAGCCAGTGACCGCTCACGTCGACGACCCGGGCGTCCGCCGGGGCGTCGGCGGCGATGCGCCCGCCGTCGACGGCCAGCCGGCCGCCCCGCACCGTCCCGGTGGGGAGCACCATGTTCGCGCCGGTGAGCAACTGCGGGCCGGTGCCGCCCGGAGATCGATTGTCCCGCTCAGTGGCCATCAGGTGCTTACCTCCGCAGTCGTGGGGTGGGTGGACGTCAGCAGGTCCCGGGCGAGCAGCCCGGCGCCCAGGCAGCCGGCGGTGTCGCCGAGGGCGGCGGGGACGATCGCGGGCAGTTTCTGGAAGGTGACCCGGCGCCGGACGGCGTCCCGCAGCGGCCGGAACAGCACGTCCCCCGCCTCGGCCAGCCCGCCGCCGATGATCAGCGTGCCGGGGTCCAGCAGGGTGAGGGCGGTGACCAGTCCGTCGGCGAGCGCGTCCACCGCCTCCTGCCAGACCCGGACGGCGTCGGGGTCGCCGGACGCGACGGCCGCGGCGCAGTCGGCGGCGTCCGCCTCCGGTTTCCCGCAGGTCGCCGCCCATGCCTCGCTGACGGCGGAGGCGGAGGCGTACCGCTCCAGGCAGCCGTGCTGTCCGCACGGGCAGGCGGTGCCCCCGGGCCGCACGACGATGTGGCCGATCTCGCCCGCGAAGCCGTGCGCGCCCGCCTCGACCCGGCCGTCGATGCCGATGGCGCCCGCGATCCCGGTGCCCAGCGGCACGAACAGGAACCGGTCGGCGCCCTTGCCCGCGCCGATCCGGCCCTCGGCGAGCCCGCCGGTGCGCACGTCGTGGCCGAGGGCGACGGGGAGGCCGAGCCGCTCGGAGACCAGCGCGCGCAGGGGGACGTCCCGCCAGCCGAGGTTGGCCGCGTAGGAGGCGATGCCGCGCTCCTCGTCGACGATCCCGGGGACGGCGATGCCGGCGGCGAGGGCCGGGCCGCCGAGGTGCTCGGTGCCGTGTGCGTGCAGTTCGGCCGCGAAGTCGAGGATCGTGTCCACGACCGCGTCCGGGCCGCGCTCGCGTCCGGTGGCGCGGCGGGCGCGGTGCAGCAGCTCGCCGTCGTCCGCGACGAGGGCGGCTTTCATCCCGGTTCCGCCCACGTCCAGGGCGATGACATGTCTCACCACGGGGCCTAGTGTGGCCTTCTCACCCATGAGAGGTCTAGTCCACTCACGTGGTGTAGACCTTACGTGTCCACATATTGAACCGTCAGACAGCAGGGTTGGGGCTTTGAACGTGCGTCGGCGTACGGCAGGAATGATCGCGCTGGTGTCCGCACTGGGCATGACGGCGGTTCTCGGTGGTTGCGGGAGCACGGGCTCGTCCGACGTGACCCTCAGGCTCGTCGCCGCCGACTACGGCGACTCCGCCGCCAACAGCTCGAGGAAGTACTGGGACGCCCTGGTCGCGGCGTACCAGTCGCAGCACCCCGACGTGAAGATCGAGGTCAGCGTCTACCCCTGGACCGACGTCGACCGCAAGGTCAAGGAGATGGTCGACGCCGGCGACGCCCCCGACATGGCCCAGATAGGCGCCTACGCCGACTACGCCGCCGCCGACAAGCTGTACCCCGCCTCGGACCTGCTCGCCATCCGCACCCAGGCCGACTTCCTCTCCCAGCTCGCCGACGCGGGCGAGTGGAAGCACGCCCAGTACGGCATCCCGTTCGGCGCCTCCACCCGGGTGCTGTTCTACAACAAGGACCTGTTCGCCAAGGCCGGCATCACCCCGCCCACCACCTGGGCCCAGCTCGCCGCCGACGCCCGGGCGCTCGACGGCGAGGGCGTGACGTACCCCTTCGCCCTGCCGCTCGGCCCGGAGGAGGCCCAGGCCGAGACCATGCAGTGGCTCCTCGCGGGCGGCAACGGTGGCAGCGGCTACACCGACGACGTCGGCACCTACACGATCGACTCCGCGGCCAACGTCTCGACCTTCACCTGGCTCAAGGACGAACTGGTCGGCAAGAACCTGACCGGCCCCGTCTCCCCCGGCAAACTCAACCGCGCGGACGCCTTCACCGCCTTCGCCGACGGCCGGGTCGGCATGCTCAACGGGCACCCCAAGCTGATCCAGCAGGCCACGCGGAAGGGCGTGCGGTTCGGCATGGTGCCGATGCCGGGCCGCACCGGCAAGGCCAGGGCCTCCCTGGGCGTCGCCGACTGGATGATGGGCTTCCGGCAGCACGGGCACGCCGACCAGATCGGCGACTTCCTCGACTTCGTCTACAGCGAGAAGAACGTCCTGGCGTTCTCCCGCACGTACGGCCTGCTGCCGGTCACCAGCTCCGCCTCCAACGCCATGAGCACCTCGGGCCAGGCGGTCGACAAGACCCTGCGCCCCTTCCTGGAGCAGCTCGCCACCTCCGAGCTGTACCCCGCGGGCAAGACCTCCTGGGCGGCGGTCAGCGCGGCCGTGAAGCAGAACATCGGCCAGGCCGTCGCCCCCACCGGCAACCCCTCCGGCGTACTGACCCGGCTCCAGTCGACGGCCACCGCGGCCGACAGCACCAGCGCGAACTAGGACGCGTCCGCACCCGGCGCTACGGTGGCCGTATGGAACTGGGCACCCGTGAGAAGGCGATCCTCGCGCTGGAGCGCCGGGGCTTCACCGGCGCCGGCGCCAAGGAACGGGCGATCCGTGAGGAGCTGGGCCTGGCCCCGGTCCGCTACTACCAGCTCCTCAACGCGCTGCTGGACGACGAGCGGGCCCTCGCCCACGACCCGGTCACGGTGAACCGCCTGCGCCGCGTGCGGGAGACCCGCCGCACCGAACGCTGACCGGGCGCACCGCCGGATCCAGGCGTATCCCGGGCCGGCGTGGATAGGGTCGCGGTATGGACGCTCTGCCCACCCCGCGGACCCCGGCCGGCCGGGACGGACTCGCCGCCCTGCTCGCGCGGCCGCGCTCCGCGCTGGTCGGCCTCGACTTCGACGGCACGCTCGCCCCCATCGTCGCCGACCCCGAGCAGGCCCGCGCCCACCCGGGCGCCGTGCCCGCGCTGGCCGCGCTCGCCCCCGAGGTCGCCTCCGTGGCCGTGATCACCGGCCGCCCGGCCGAGGTCGCCGTCCGCTACGGCGGCTTCGGCGGCGTCCCCGGCCTGGAGCACCTCACCGTCCTCGGGCACTACGGCGCCGAACGCTGGGACGCGGCCACCGGCACCGTCACCGCCCCCGCCCCGCACCCCGGCGTCGCCGCCGTCCGCGCGGAACTGCCGGACCTGCTGGCCAGGTCCGGCGCCGGCGAGGGCACGTGGACCGAGGACAAGGGCCGGGCCGTCGCGGTGCACACCCGGCGCGCCGCCGACCCGCAGGCCGCCTTCGACGCCCTGCGCGCCCCCCTGGCCGGCCTCGCCGCCCGGCACGGACTGATCGTCGAACCGGGCCGCATGGTGCTGGAGCTGCGCCCGCCGGGCATGGACAAGGGCGTGGCCCTGCTCGACCACGCGCGCGCCACCGGCGCCGGCTGCGTCGTCTACGCCGGTGACGACCTGGGCGACCTGCCCGCCTTCGCCGCGGTCGACGAACTCCGCGGCGCCGGCGTCCCCGGCCTGCTGGTCTGCAGCGGCAGCACCGAGGTCACGGAACTGGCGCGCCGGGCCGACCTGGTGGTGGACGGCCCGGCGGGAGTCGTCGGACTGCTGCGGGCGCTGGCGGATCAGCTCGGCTGAGCGGTCAGCTCGGCCAGCTGGTCCAGGAACCACCGGGCCGGCGGCAGCGCGGTCGCGGCGTCGGCCAGCCGCTTCGAGCGGGCCGCCCGCTCCTCCGCCGGCAGGCTCAGCGCCTCGTGCAGCGCCTGCGCCGTGCCCGTGATGTCGTACGGGTTCACCACGAACGCGTCCTCGCCCAGCTCCTCGTACGCCCCGGCCTCCCGGGACAGCACCAGCGCGCAGCCCCGGTCCGAGACCACCGGGACCTCCTTGGCCACCAGGTTCATGCCGTCCCGGATGGGGTTCACCAGCGCGACGTCCGCGAGCCGGTACGCGGCCAGGGAGCGCGCGAAGTCGTCCTTCACGTGCAGCACGACCGGCGTCCAGCCCGGCGTGCCGTACCGCTCGTTGATCTCGTCCGCGACCCGCCGCACCTCGGCGGTGTAGTCGCGGTAGACGGCGAGGTCCTGGCGGGAGGGGTAGGCGAACGCCACGTGGACGACCCGCTCGCGCCACTCGGGGCGGTCCTCCAGCAGCCGCCGGTACGCCAGCAGCCCGCGCACGATGTTCTTCGACAGCTCCGTGCGGTCCACCCGGACGATGGTCCTGCGGTCCGCGCCGATCTCCTCCCGCAGCGCCGCCATCCGCTCGGTGACGTCCTCCCGGTGGGCCCGCTCGCGCAGGAAGTCCGCGTCCGCGCCCAGCCCGTGCACGCCGATCCGGGTGCCGGCCGGGATGCCGGGCCCGAGCACCGCGTGGCAGCAGTCGGTGAAGGCGTCCGCCCACCGCCGGGTGAGGAAGGCCGCCCGGTCCGCGCCCAGGATGCCGGTGAGCAGCTCGGCGGCGATGTCGTCGGGCAGCAGCCGGAAGTAGTCCGGCGGGGCCCACGGGGTGTGCGAGAAGTGGCCGATGCGCAGGTCGGGGCGGAGCCGGCGGAGCATCCGGGGGGCGAGGGCCAGGTGGTAGTCCTGGATCAGCACCGCCGCGCCCTCGGCCGCCTCCTCGGCCAGCGCCTCGGCGAACGCCCGGTTGTAGGCCTCGTACGCCCCCCACCGCCGGCGGAACTCCGCGTCGAAGACGGGTTCCAGCGGGGTCTGGTACAGCATGTGGTGGACGAACCAGAGCACCGAGTTGGCGATGCCGTTGTAGGCGTCGGCGTGCACGGTCGCGTCGATGTCGAGCATCCGCACCCGCTGGCCGCCCGTGTCCGCGGCCGGCAGCAGCCCGCCGTCCGCGTGCCGGACGGCCGCCCGGTCGCCGTCGCCCAGCGCGGCGCACACCCACACCGAGTCCGCGTCCGACCCGATGGCGGACAGTCCCGAGACCAGCCCGCCGCCGCCGCGCCGGGCGTGCAGCGAGCCGTCCTCGCGTACCTGGTAGGAGACGGGGCCGCGGTTCGACGCGACCAGCACCTGAGCTTTCTCGGCAGCATCGTGCGTGGAGGCCATACGCCTCAACCTAGCCCGGCCCGTAAACCCTCAAACGTGCGTTCCGCCCGGTAAGGGGCGGGCAAGCGGCCGTGCACCGGCCGTTCACGCCACCTTCCGGTCGGCGTACTCCGCGATCTCCACCATCGGCGGCCGCTCCTCGGTGTCCACCGGGTGGGTGCGCGGTTCGAAGCCGTCCGCGCCCCGCTCGAACTGGGTCAGCGAGGGCCGGACCAGGTGGCCGCGGGCCAGCCGGAGCTGGGCCGTGCGGTAGATGGCGGCGGCCATCCGGCCGAGGGCCTGGCCGTCCTGGTGGCGGTGCCTGCGCACGCCCACGTCGACCTGGGCCAGCGCGTCCAGGCCGGCCAGGTGCAGCGCGTCCACCAGCATGCCCAGCTCCACGCCGTAGCCGACGGGGAAGGGAAGCCGTTCCAGCAGGGAGCGGCGGGCCGCGTACTCGCCGCCCAGCGGCTGCACGAAGCCCGCCAGCCGCGGCCAGTGCATGTTCAGCAGCGGGCGGGCCATCAGCTCGGTGACCCGGCCGCCCTGCCCGCCGGTGGCCCCGAGCGGACGGTCGTACATCGCCTTGACCAGGTCCACGTCGGGCTCGGTGAGCAGCGGGCCGACGATCCCGAGGACGAAGTCGGAGGAGAACTCCTTCAGGTCGGCGTCGACGAAGCAGAGGATGTCCCCGCCGGTCACCAGCAGGGAGCGCCACAGCACCTCGCCCTTGCCGGGGACGGCCGGGAGGCGGGGCAGTATCGCGTCGCGGTGCACGACCCGCGCGCCCGCGGCGGCGGCGACCTCGGAGGTGCGGTCGGTGGAGCCGGAGTCCACGACGACGATCTCGTCGACGAGCGGTGCCCGCTCCACGAGGTCGCGGCGGATGACCGCGACGATCTCGCCGACCGTCTCCTCCTCGTCGAGCGCGGGCAGCACGACGCTGATCGTCCGGCCCGTGCGCTGCTTGGCGGCCAGGACCTGCCGGAGGGGGCGGTCGGCCACGGACCAGGAGCGGGTGGCCAGCCAGCGCTCGACTTCTTCCAGCACGGTCTGCGGCTCCTCACTGTTCGTGACCACACGGACGGCCGTGTGATCCATCTCGCGCTTCGGACGACTATCTCAACCGCCCTGGCCTTCGGTTACAGTCTTGAACAACGTCGGGGACCACCGCATGCCGGGGTCCCGGGCGTCGACAACCGCATACAGCTCATCCAGAGGGGCAGAGGGACACGGCCCGATGAAGCCCCGGCAACCCTCCAGCCGGTTCTCGTAGATCAGTTCTGATCGTCACCGCGAGGCTCCCGGCTAGGGAAGGTGCCAAATCCGTCTCACGGCGAAGTGCGCCGTGAGGAAGATGAGGAGAAAGGGCCTCGCCTCCATGGCTGTGCAGACTGTCGCAACCACCGGGAACACCACCGCCGACCTCGGTCCCGCCACCGGCCTGAGCTGTCGCGAGTGTGGTCACCGCGTCCCGCTCGGACCCGTGTTCGCCTGTGAGGAGTGCTTCGGCCCGCTGGAGATCGCCTACGACTTCTCCGGCTACGACACCGAGGAACTGCGCCGCCGCATCGAGGCCGGCCCCGCGAACATCTGGCGGTACGCGCCGCTGCTGCCCGTCCCGGCGGACGTCGCGGACAAGCCCAACATCAACCCGGGCTGGACCAAGCTCGTCAAGGCCGACAACCTGGCCCGGGAGCTGGGCGTGACCGGCGGGCTGTACGTGAAGGACGACTCCGGCAACCCGACCCACTCCTTCAAGGACCGGGTGGTCGCCCAGGCCCTGGAGGCCGCCCGCGCCTTCGGCTTCACCACCCTGTCCTGCTCCTCCACGGGCAACCTGGCCGGCGCGGTCGGCGCCGCCGCGGCCCGGGCCGGCTTCCGCTCCTGCGTGTTCATCCCGCACGACCTGGAGCAGGGCAAGGTCGTCATGGCCGCGGTCTACGGCGGCGAACTCGTCGGCATCCAGGGCAACTACGACGACGTGAACCGCTTCTGCTCCGAGCTGATCGGCGACCCGGCCGGCGAGGGCTGGGGCTTCGTCAACGTCAACCTGCGGCCGTACTACGCGGAGGGGTCCAAGACCCTCGCGTACGAGATCTGCGAGCAGCTCGGCTGGCGGCTGCCCGACCAGATCGTGGTGCCGATCGCCTCCGGCTCCCAGCTCACGAAGATCGACAAGGGTCTCCAGGAGCTGATCCGGCTGGGTCTGGTCGAGGACAGGCCGTACAGGATCTTCGGCGCGCAGGCCGCGGGCTGCTCCCCGGTGTCCGCCGCCTACAAGGCCGGCCACGACGTCGTACGCCCCCAGAAGCCGGACACCATCGCCAAGTCCCTCGCCATCGGCAACCCCGCCGACGGTCCGTACGTGCTGGACATCGCGCGCCGCACGGGCGGTGCCGTGGAGGACGTCACGGACCCGGAGATCGTGGACGCCATCAAGCTGCTGGCCCGCACGGAGGGCATCTTCGCGGAGACGGCGGGCGGGGTGACCGTCGGCGTCACCCGCAAGCTGATCGAGAGCGGCGTGCTGGACCCGGCGAAGACCACGGTCGTGCTGAACACCGGCGACGGCCTGAAGACCCTGGACGCGGTGGCCGGCACCGGTCTCACCGCCACCATCCGCCCGACCCTGGACTCCTTCCGAGAGGCTGGCCTCGCATGAGCGTGACCGTTCGCATCCCCACCATCCTGCGCACCTACACCGGCGGCCGGGCCGAGGTCAGCGCCGAGGGCGCGACCCTCGCCGAGGTCATCGACAGCCTGGAGCGGGACCACACCGGGATCGCCGCCCGCGTCCTGGACGACCAGGGCAAGCTGCGCCGGTTCGTGAACGTGTACGTCAACGACGACGACGTCCGCTTCGAGCAGGGCCTGCAGACGGCGACCCCCGACGGCGCCGGCGTATCGATCATTCCGGCGGTCGCCGGAGGCTGATCATTACCTTCGGTAATGACGGTTACCGACCGTTCGCCGGATTGCCCCCTCCGTGAGAGAAGCGGAGGGGGCAATTCTGTGTGATTGAGCGCGGTAGAGTTGGGGAACACGGTTGCCGCGCCCGGTGCGCGGGGCCCTGATTCATGCCGCCCGCCCGACAAGAAGTAGCCAAAGTGTGCGGGTTCTCTGCGGCATTTGTGGCTTTTGTGGAGCCCGACTTGCCCTGGCGGCGGGTGAATTCTCCCCTCTTCCCGGACCGTTCGCGTCCAGAATTCTCGTCCGATTGACCTGTTGCAGACGGCAGTTGGACAGATACATTCGGCCGCGGTCGACGCGTTCCGGCGCACGCCCCCGCCCGGCGGGGGTGAGGTCTGACCCGGGTCCGCGAAGTGCGGATCTGTGCAAGGGCCAGTAATAGGGGAGTTAGGCATGGCTCAGGGCACCGTCAAGTGGTTCAACGCGGAGAAGGGGTACGGCTTCATCGCGGTCGACGGTGGTGCGGACGTCTTCGTCCACTACAGCGCGATTCAGATGGACGGCTACCGCACCCTGGAAGAGGGCCAGCGGGTCGAGTTCGAGATCTCGCAGGGCCAGAAGGGTCCGCAGGCCGACATGGTTCGCGTCACCGCCTGAACGTTTTTGTCCGAAGGGCCCGCACCTCGCAGAGGGTGCGGGCCCTTCGTCGTGCCCGGTGGCGGCCCGTGCCGCTGTTCGCGGGCGGCTGACGGGGGGCCGTACCCGCCCGGGGCGCTTGCACTCGACCACCCCGAGTGCTAATCATTGCGTTAGCACTCTGAAGGTGAGAGTGACAGAGAAGGACCGGGTCGGTGAGGCCCGCAGGCCGGGTGGGGCAAGGAACCACGAGGCCGGTGAGCCGTCCGTCGCGGGCGCGGGCGCGGTCCAAAGGAATCACCCCCAGTCCTGGAGGGACCACTTCCCATGGCCAAGATCATCTCCTTCGACGAGGAGGCGCGGCGCGGCCTTGAGCGCGGTATGAACCAGCTCGCCGACGCCGTCAAGGTCACCCTCGGCCCCAAGGGCCGCAACGTCGTCCTTGAGAAGAAGTGGGGCGCCCCCACGATCACCAACGATGGTGTGTCCATCGCCAAGGAGATCGAGCTGGAGGACCCGTACGAGAAGATCGGCGCCGAGCTGGTCAAGGAAGTCGCCAAGAAGACGGACGACGTCGCCGGCGACGGTACGACCACCGCGACCGTGCTCGCCCAGGCCCTGGTCAAGGAGGGCCTGCGCAACGTGGCCGCCGGCGCCAACCCGATGGCGCTGAAGCGCGGTATCGAGAAGGCCGTCGAGGCCGTCTCCGCCGCCCTGCTGGAGCAGGCGAAGGACGTGGAGACCAAGGAGCAGATCGCCTCCACCGCGTCCATCTCCGCCGCCGACACCCAGATCGGCGAGCTGATCGCCGAGGCCATGGACAAGGTCGGCAAGGAAGGCGTCATCACCGTCGAGGAGAGCAACACCTTCGGTCTGGAGCTCGAGCTCACCGAGGGCATGCGCTTCGACAAGGGCTACATCTCCGCCTACTTCGCGACCGACATGGAGCGCATGGAGGCGTCGCTCGAGGACCCGTACATCCTCATCGCCAACTCCAAGATCGGCTCCGTCAAGGACCTGCTCCCGCTGCTGGAGAAGGTCATGCAGTCGGGCAAGCCGCTGCTGATCATCGCCGAGGACGTCGAGGGCGAGGCCCTGTCGACCCTGGTCGTCAACAAGATCCGCGGCACCTTCAAGTCCGTCGCCGTCAAGGCCCCGGGCTTCGGCGACCGCCGCAAGGCCATGCTCGGCGACATCGCCATCCTCACGGGCGGCGAGGTCATCTCCGAGGAGGTCGGCCTCAAGCTGGAGAACGCGACCCTGGACCTCCTGGGCCGCGCCCGCAAGGTCGTCATCACCAAGGACGAGACCACCATCGTCGACGGTGCCGGTTCCTCGGACCAGGTCAACGGCCGCGTGAACCAGATCCGCGCCGAGATCGAGAACAGCGACTCGGACTACGACCGCGAGAAGCTGCAGGAGCGCCTGGCGAAGCTCGCCGGCGGTGTCGCGGTCATCAAGGCCGGTGCCGCCACCGAGGTGGAGCTCAAGGAGCGCAAGCACCGCATCGAGGACGCCGTCCGCAACGCGAAGGCCGCCGTCGAGGAGGGCATCGTCGCCGGTGGTGGCGTGGCCCTGCTCCAGGCCTCCCAGGTCTTCGAGAAGCTGGAGCTCGAGGGTGACGAGGCGACCGGCGCCAACGCCGTGCGCATCGCCCTGGAGGCCCCGCTGAAGCAGATCGCCGTCAACGCCGGCCTCGAGGGCGGTGTCGTGGTGGAGAAGGTGCGCAACCTGACCCCGGGCCACGGCCTGAACGCCGCGACCGGCGAGTACGTCGACCTGGTCGCCGAGGGCATCATCGACCCGGCGAAGGTGACCCGTTCCGCGCTGCAGAACGCCGCCTCCATCGCCGCGCTGTTCCTCACCACCGAGGCCGTCATCGCCGACAAGCCGGAGAAGACCGCCGCGCCGGCCGGCGGCGGCATGCCGGGCGGTGACATGGACTTCTGATCGACCTGACGGTTGATCGCCTGTCCTGCGGACCGAGGGCGGCACCCCCAACTCCTGGGGGTGCCGCCCTCGGCGTTTCCCGGTGGCCCCGCCCGCCCGGCCCGTGAGGCCGGGGTCACGTCCCTTTCCGGCCGGGACGGGGAATGCGGGGGCGCCCGACGGTATTGCTTAAGACGTTGCAACAATGCGCACGCACATACCAGTCGGTAACCCCGTCCGCGAGGAGCCCCCATGACCGTCACCACGCCACCCGCCTCCCGGGCGGCCGGCATCCTCTCCCGCCCGATCGCGCTCAACGGCCTCACCGTCCCGAACCGCATCGCGATGGCGCCGATGACCCGCATGTTCTCCCCGGGCGGTGTCCCCGGCCCGGACGTCCGCTCCTACTACGCGCGCCGTGCCGCCGCCGGGGTCGGCCTGATCGTCACCGAGGGCACCTACGTGGGCCACGAGTCGGCCGGCCAGAGCGACCGCGTCCCGCGCTTCCACGGCGAGGAGCAGCTCGCGGGCTGGGCGAAGGTCGCCGAGGACGTGCACGCGGCCGGGGGCACGATCGTTCCCCAGCTCTGGCACATCGGCATGGTCCGCAAGCAGGGCGAGCCGCCCTTCGCCGACGCCCCCGCCATGGGCCCCTCCGGCCTGGCGGCCGCGGGCGCCGAGCCCACCGGCAAGGCCATGACCCAGTCCGACCTGGACGACGTCATCGGCGCGTTCGCCCGGGCGGCGGCGGACGCCGAGCGCATCGGCTTCGACGGCGTGGAGATCCACGGCGCCCACGGCTACCTGCTCGACCAGTTCCTGTGGGAGGGCACCAACCGCCGGGCCGACGGCTACGGCGGCGACCCGGTGGCCCGAACCCGGTTCGCCGCGGAGATCGTCGCGGCGGTCCGCGAGTCGGTGTCCGCCGAGTTCCCCGTCCTCTTCCGCTACTCGCAGTGGAAGCAGCAGGACTACACCGCCCGCCTCGCCGGGACCCCCGAGGAGCTGGAGGCGATCCTCACCCCGCTCGCGGCGGCCGGCGTCGACGTCTTCCACGCCTCCACGCGCCGCTACTGGCTCCCCGAGTTCGAGGGCTCCGACCTGAACCTGGCCGGCTGGACGAAGAAGCTCACCGGCAAGCCGGTCATCACCGTCGGCTCGGTCGGCCTCGACGGCGAGTTCGTAGGCGCCTTCCGGGGCGAGGGCTCCCCGGTCAAGGGCATCGACAACCTCCTGGACCGCCTGGAGGCCGAGGAGTTCGACATGGTCGCCGTCGGCCGGGCGCTGCTCCAGGACCCCGAGTGGGCGGCCAAGATCCTCGACGGCCGCCACGACGAGCTGAAGCCGTACGACGCGGCGACGCTGCGCAGCCTGAGCTGACGGCGGGGGCGCCGGGGCCGGGCGCTACAGGTTGCCCATCGGCTCGATGTCGACCCGCAGCGGCGTCCCCCACACCCGCAGCACCTCGTAGTCCGTGAACTCGTGGACCAGCCGGTAGGCCATGGCGGGCCGGGAGCCGCGGCGCTGGGCGGCGAGGTAGGCCTCCGCCTCGTGCCGGTCCCGGCGGGGCGTGCCGCAGAGCTGCCACTCCTGTCCGTTCCACAGCTCCGGCAGCCACCGCTGCTGGGGCTGCGGGCGGTCCCCGCGGACGCCGTACCGGGAGGGTGCGGTGGGCACCGGCTCCTCCGGCCGCCTGCCGCCCTGGAACTCCGAGCGCCGTGCGGTCCGGCGCCTGGTCTCGCACAGCAGGCACAGGTCGGGGGCGCTCTCGTCCACGGGCCCCTGCGGGTGCTCGGGGCACCGGGTGGCGGGCGGGCCGGTGGTGACACTCTCGTCCAGCAGATCGAGAGCCCGCCGCAGGTCGGCCTTGATCTCGTGCAGCCGGGCGTCGGGCGTGTCGGCGGTCAGGGTCTCCCCGTGCTCGCCGAGCAGCCGGAGAGCCCGCCCGAGGGCGGTGAGCTGGGCGTGGTTCATGTCGGTCGGTGGCCTCCTCCCCTCCATGGTGCCCTGCGCCGTCCGGGACCGGCCGTACCGGGGCCGCCGCCCCCGGTGCGGGGTCAGCGGCCGTCGTGCAGCAGGCTCCCCGCGCCGCACGCGGGGGCGCTCCGGGCCGGCGGCACGGGGGACACGGTCCCGACCATGGGGCCCGCCGCCGTGCTACCGGCGCACAGCGCGGTGCCGGTGGCGGTCCGGCGGTCGCCGGCGTGCGCGGGGGCGGCCGGCCCGGCGGCACGGACCGTGAGGGCGGCGGTGGCCAGGGGTTTCGTCGTCATGCGGGGCGGACGGCGCCCGGGCCGGACCGTCACGCACCCGCGTGGGTCAGTGGGGCGCGTGCGCCAGGGCGGTGCGCAGGCGGCCGTCGGACTCCTGGAGGAGGCGGGCGGCCGTCGGGCCGTCGACCCCGGCCAGCAGGGCCAGGATCGCGTGCTTCACCTCGCCGCCGGTCTCCGTGAGCGCCTTCTCGATCTCGGTGTCCCCGGCTCCCGTGGCCTGGGACACGATCCGGTGGGAGCGGGCGCGGAGCTTCTCGTTGGAGGCCCGCACGTCGACCATCAGGTTCCCGTACGTCTTCCCGAGCCGGATCATCGTGATCGTCGACAGCATGTTCAGCACCAGCTTCTGGGCCGTGCCCGCCTTCAGCCGGGTGGAGCCGCTGATCAGCTCCGGGCCCACGACCACCTCGATGCCGTGTTCCGCGGCGGCGCCGAGCGCGCTGTGCTCGTTGCAGGACAGACCGATCGTCAGCGCGCCGAGGGCGCGGGCGTGTTCCACGGCGCCGACGGCGTACGGGGTGCGGCCGGAGGCGGAGACGCCGACCACGGTGTCGTCGGGGGTGAGTTCCAGCGCGTCGAGGTCCCGGCGGGCCAGCTCGCCGGAGTCCTCCGCGCCCTCCACGGAGGTGACCATGGCCGCGGGCCCGCCCGCGATCAGGCCGACGACCTGCGCCGGGTCGGTGTTGAAGGTGGGCGGGCACTCGGAGGCGTCCAGCACGCCGAGGCGCCCGGCGGTGCCGGCGCCGGCGTACACGAGCCGCCCGCCGCGGGCCATCCGCGCGGCCACGGCGTCGACGGCGGCGGCGATCCGCGGCAACTGGGTGGCCACGGCGGCGGGCACGCCCGTGTCCTCGCCGTTCATCAGCCGGGCGATGTCGAGGGTGGGCAGCCGGTCGATGTCGGCCAGTTCGGGACGGAAGGCTTCGGTGGTCAGGGAAGCCAGCTGGTGGCGGAGGTCTGAGGTCATGGGGGGTGGCTCTCTCCGTGCGTGTCCAGGGGCGGCGGTGCGGCGGCCGCCTGCGGTCTATCTCGAAACACTCCGGTGCCGGTGGGCCAGCGCCTCGTAGGACGCGGCCAGCGCCGGTGCCGCGGTCTCGTAGGTGCGCTGCGCCACACCCACGAACAGGCAGTCCACCACCAGCAGCTGACTCGTCCGGGAGGACATCGCGGCGGGCCGCAGCTCCGTCTCCCGCGAGGTGGACGTGGTCAGCACCAGGTCGGCGTACTGGGTGACCGGCGAGTCGGGCCTGCCGGTGATCGCGACGGTGGTCGCCCCGTGCTCGAAGGCGACCCGGAGCGGTTCGATGACGTCCCCCGTCGAGCCGGAGTGGGTGATCGCGATCGCCACGTCACCCGAACGGAGCTGCACCGCGTTGGTCACCGCCAGGTGCGGGTCGCTGTGCGCGTGGGCTATGAGCCCTATCCGCAGCAGCTTCTGGGTGAGGTCCTGGGCGACGAGCCCGGACGCGCCTATGCCGTACACGTCGGTGCGCCGCGCCGCGGCCAGCGCGGTGACGGCCGAGCCGAGCTGCGCGGTGTCGAGGCCGGCGGCCGTGTCGGCGAGGGTCTGCTGCTCCTCGTAGGCCAGCTTGGCGACGACGTCGGACAGGGGGTCGTCCACCGCGATGTCCGTGGTGATCGCGGGCGCCCGGCCGGACTGCTGCTGGGCGGCGAGACCGGCGAGGGCCAGACGCAGGTCGCGGTAGCCCGGGTAGCCGAGCAGCCGGGCGGTGCGCACGACCGTGGCCTCGCTGGTACCGGTGAGGCCGGCGAGGCCGGTCACCGTGAGCGCGGCGCAGCCGGCCGGGTCGTTCGCGACGGCCTCGGCCACGCGCTGCATGGACCGGGTCATGGACGGGGCGAGCGTGCGCACCTTGGCGGCGAGCGAGCCGCCCGGACTGCCGAAACTTTCCTTCACGTCCTGGGTCACGAATGAAAGCTATTTTCGGTTCGGTGTCGCGGTCAAGAGTGCGCACAATGGGGGCATGGACCCCATCAGCCCCCTGGAGCAGGCGTTGCACGCGGCCCGCGCCCTGGTCCTCGCCGATCTGGTCGCGGGCGAGGTCGCCGAGTCGGACGTCGTGTCGCTGGTGGAGGACTCCATCGCACAGCGGCGCTGGTGGGTCGGGCAGTGGCCGGACGGCGCGGCCTTCGTCGCCGGGCTGGTCGCCCAGGACGTGCAGGACGCGCTGCTGGACCGGTACGGACGCTGGCCGCTGTGCCCGGTGTGCGGCGCGGGCGACCCGCACGCGCTGGACGTGGAGCCGGAACTGGGCCCCGATCCGCACTGGGTGTGCCACAAGGCGGGCGTGAGGGTCGCGCCGGTGGGCTCGCTGGGGTCGGCCGCCGGCGGGTCGCCGTCGTGACGCTCTACATCGACCCGCCCACCTGGCCCGGCCACGGCCGTCTGTGGTCGCATCTGGTGAGCGACGTCTCGTACGACGAACTGCACGCGTTCGCGGCCGGGTTGGGCGTGCCCCGGCGGGCCTTCGAGCGCGACCACTACGACCTCCCGGCGCACCGGTACGGGGACGCGGTGGCCGCCGGGGCGGTGGAGGTCGGCAGCCGTGAGGTGGTGCGGCTGCTGCGGGCGTCCGGCCTGCGGCGCCGCAAGCGCCACCGGGTGTCCTGAGAGGCCCGCGGAAGAGGGCGGCCCCGAGAGTCCAGGGAGGCCCGCGGAAGGGCGGCCGCCCCGGGGTGCGCGGGCCCGCCGGTGTCAGGCCCGGCGGAGGTGGAGCTGGAGCCCGGCGTCCATGCCGTGCTCGTCCCGGGCGGTCCGCTCCTCGTCCGGGGTCGCCCGGGTGAACCCGGCGCCGGCCGCCACCCGCTGGGAGGCCGCGTTGTCGTGCTCGATGGTCAGCAGGACGACGTCGACGTCCTCCCGGGCCAGCGCCCACGCGGTCAGGGTGCGCAGCGCCTCGGTCGCGTAGCCGTTGCCGCGGGCGCCCTCGGCGAGGTCGTAGCCGATCTCCACCCGCCGCTCCCCGTCCGGGGCGCCGTGGAAGCCGATGCCGCCGATCGCCCGGCCGTCCTCGGGCCGGACCAGGGCGAAGACGCCGAACTCGGGCCGGTGGACGCCCGCCGCGTACGCCTTCATCAGGTGCGAGCAGGCCTCCCGCGTGCCCTCGTACGGGCCGCCGTCGATCCAGTCGAAGCCGCCGGTGCCGCCCAGCCGCAGGTCGTCGGCGGCGGCCGGGCGGATGCCGGTCAGGGTGACGCGCTCGGCGGGCAGGACCAGGTCGTTGCGCCAGCGCCACTCGGTGACCGGCGCGCGGCCGGGCAGCTCGCCCCGGCCGGTCGCCCACAGCAGGGTCGGCCACGGCGCGGGACCGGGCTGGACGTGCGGGAAGAGCCAGGTCAGGACGGACTCGGCCAGGTCGGCGGACGGCTCGTAGGGCAGGCCCAGCGCCCGCGCCATGTCATGGGTGTGCAGCAGGACCTCGGCGATGCCCATGGCGGCGAAGCCGGTCCGGTCCGCGCTGCCGAAGGGGTACGGGTGGAAGCCGCGGACGCCGGGCGGGGCGGTGCGGACGGCGGCGGCCAGCAGCGCGCCGGTCGTCTCCACGACGTGCAGCAGTCCGGCGTTGTCGGTGCCGTCGTCGAGGGTCAGCTCGAAGGGGACGTAGGCGTCCCGGGCGCGTCCGGCCAGGTTGGCCGCGTACGCCACGAGGTCGTCGGCGACGTGCACCGCCGTCTGGTGGCAACTCCAGTCCAGGCCGTGCGCCTTCACCTCCCGCCAGTCCCGGTCCACCGCCGGTCGCAGTGCCGCGGTACAGCCCGCGACCGCCTCGTCCACCTGATCCCCGCCCATGGCACGCATGGGCCGAACAGTAGGCGGCCGGAGCGTTCAGGTCGACAGCATTTCCAGTTCGCCCGCGAGGTTCCAGCGGGCCGTCGCCTCCCACGTCCGCTGCCCGTAGGGCGTCCTGAACAGCCGGGGCAGCTCCAGGAGTTGCCGCAGGACGGCGGCCCGTCCGGCGCGGAAGGCGTCGTTCGGCACGAAGTGGTACTCCTCGCGGACCGCGGCCGTGTAGGCGGCGTACGCGGACGGGGGCGCGGCCAGGATCGCGAGGTCCGCGTCGCACAGCACCTGGCCGTCGCGGTCGTCGCCGGCCGGGTCGTGGGTGACGGTGAGCCGGACCAGCCGGGCCACCTCGGCCGTGACGGCGTCCGGCACGCCGGCCTCCGGCAGGGCGCGCTCGGCCAGCCGCGCCGAGCGCTCCTCGTTCTCGGAGCGCTCGGGCAGGTAGACGGCGTCGTGGAACCAGGCCGCCAGGCGGACCACGTCCGCGTCGGCCGCGTACGGCTCCAGGACGTCGACGTGGTCGAGGACGGCGGCCAGGTGGGCGACCGTGTGGTAGTGGCGCTGCGGTTCCCGCCAGCGGGTGAGCAGGGCGTCGGCGTAGGGGGCGGGGTCGGGGCCGCCGCCGGGGCCGCGGACCGCCTCCAGGGCGCGGGCGAAGCGGAGGCGCAGGGCGTCGGATTCGGCCATGCCCCCATTCTCCCGCGTGCGCCGGGTTCTCCCGCCTCGCCGGGTTCTCCCGCGTGCCCGGGTTCCCGCGCGTCCGCCGGATTCCCGGGTGTCCCCTGTCGTCCGGCCGTCCGCGCCCCTAGCGTGGCCGCCATGACGGAGATCCTTGAAGTACGCGACCCCGAACTGCCGGGACGGCTGCTGGCCGTCGAGCGGGACGCCCTCGTCCCGCTGCTGCGCTCCCGCCCCGACGCCGACTTCGCGCTGCCGGTGGCCGCCTGCCCCGGATGGACGGTGCGGGACGTGCTCGCGCACTGCTCCGCCGCGTTGGTGCGGGTGGTGGAGGACCGGCTGGGCGAGGGGGCGTTCGCGCCGGAGGCCAACGAGCGGGACATCGCCGAGCGGGCCGGCTGGACGAACGCGCGGATCGTGGACGAGCTGGAGCGCGGGATGACCGAGGCCGGCCCGGTGATCGCCCGGGGCGACGGACGGCTGGACATGGTCGGGCTCGGGGAGTGGGTGCACGCCGGGGACGTCCGCGAGGCGTGGGCCGAACCGGGGGCCTACGCGGGGGCCGGGCTGCCGGACGCGCTGACCCTGCTGGCGCGGGTCACCCGGGAGCGGGAGCACGTACCGCTGCACGCCGACCTCGACGAGGCGGACGAGCCGCTGCGGCTCGGCGCGGTGGCCGCGGACGGCCCGCCCGCCCGGTACATCGGCGACGCCGCCACGCTCGTACGGCTCTACGCGGGGCGGCCGCTGACGGGAGTGGCGTACGAGCTGGCGGGGGCCGAGGAGGCGGAACTGAACATCTTCGGGTGACGGGTGCTCCATGGCGCCCGGGGACCGGCATACTCTTAAATTGGACTAGACCTATAGCCGCCCGAAGAATGCCGATGAATGGGGTGCCATGAGCGAGCGTGCAGTCCTGGAGGTGATCGCCCTCGACGTCGAGGACGCGGTCGCCGCCCAGGCCGGAGGCGCGGACCGGCTGGAGCTGGTCACCGAGATGGCGGCCGACGGGCTCACCCCCTCGCCCGCGACCGTCGCCGCGATCCGTGCCGCCGTCGACATCGACCTGCGCGTGATGCTCCGCCTCGCGGACGGGTTCGCGGCCGGGGACCTGGCGCGGCTCGTCGGCGTGGCCGGTGAGCTGCGGCAGGCCGGCGCCGACCAGTTCGTGCTCGGGTTCCTCGGCGCGGACGGCGGGGTCGACCTGAGCGCGGTGGAGCGGGTCGTCGACGCGCTCGGCGGCTGCCGGTGGACCTTCCACCGGGCGATCGACCGGGCCGCCGACCGGGACGCCCTCCGCAGGCAGCTCGCCGACCTGCCCGGCCTGGACACCTACCTCACGGCCGGTTCCGCCGCGGGTGTCGACGGCGGCCTGGCCACGCTGCTCGCCGAGGCGGCGCACGACGGCCGCCCCGGGTACGAGCAGCAGATTCTGGTGGGTGGCGGGCTGCGCCTGGACCACGTCACCCGGCTGCGCTCCGGCGGCATCCGGGCGTTCCACATCGGTGGCGCGGCCCGTCCCGGCGGCTGGCAGGAACCGGTGTCGGCGGACGCGGTCGCCGAGTGGCGCGCCGCGCTGGACCGGGCCGCCTGACGCACCGGACCGGGCCGGGGCCCGCCTGACCTCCCTACTTCTCCAGCGGGTGCAGGCAGAGGGTGCTCCTGCCGTCCACGCTGTACTGGAGGTGGGCCAGGTAGTCGCCCGTCGCGCAGGAGCCGTGCCGCGGCTCGGCGACGCGGTACTGGGCGTCGGGCGAGTCGCAGGGCACGTTCCTGATGTCCTGGTGGGGCCACTCGCGGTCGTTGTGCGCGCACGCCCCGACCGAGAGCGCGTCCCAGTTCTTCCTCGGCGTGAAGTGGACGCGGTCCGGCCCGGCCGAGGCGCCGTCGGACGGCCGGACGGCCCCGGCGACCACCAGCGCGGCGAGCGCGGCGAGCGCGGCGAGCGCGACCAGTCCGGCCGGGCGCCGCAGCACCGGGCGGCCGGGGTCCAGCGGCGGGCGCCAGGCCGCCGTCACGGGCGGCGGGAGCCTGCGCAGGCGGGCCAGGGCACCGAGGCCGGCCAGCAGGACGACCGGGGTGACGAGCACCGACGGCACCCCCCACCAGCCGCGCACCAGCGTGTCCGACTGCACCTGCCGGAACACCGCGAGCCCGCAGGTGCGGCACAGCACCCCCCGCCGCCGCGGGAACCGCATGACCACCACCGTGCCCCGGTGCCCGCGCACCGCCACCGGCGCGGCGGGCACCGCCCCGCACACCTCGCACCCCGGCCCGGGCACGGGAGGAAGCGGCGCCGCGGGCCCGGGGTACGGTCCCGGCGGCTGCTGGTACGGGTCCGCGGAATGCGGGTACGGGGCGTGCGGGTACGGGGTGCTCAACGGGCGCCTTTCCAGGGGTACGTGCCGGAACGGCACGCCACCCTACTCGGCGAGCTGCGCGGGCAGCGGCGCCGAGTGCGTCACGATCAGGCCGGACACCGCACGGGTCAGCGCCACGTACAGGCGCCGCAGCCCCGTGCGCTCGTCCGGCTCGCCGTCCACCACGGCCCGCGGCTCGTCCAGGACCACGTAGTCGTACTCCAGGCCCTTGGCGAGCGAGGCCGGGACGAGGGTCAGCCGGGTCTCCCGGGTGGTCTCCTCGCCCGGTGCGAGGAAGGGGATGCCGGCCGCCGCCAGGGCCCCGGCGAGGTCCGGGACGCGGGCGTCGGCGGCGATCAGCCCGGTGGAGCCCTCGTTGCGCAGCAGTTCCTCGCACGCGGCGACCACGCCGGCCGTCCCGCCGGCCGCGCGGACCTCGAAGAAGCCCGGGTTGTCCCGGACGGAGGCGACCGGGGCGAGGCCGGGCGCGATGTGCGGCAGCAGCCGGGAGGCGTACGCGATGACGTCCGTCGGCACGCGGAAGCCGGCCGTCAGCTCCTCGACGGCCCCCTCCGGCTTGCCGAGGTGGCCCAGCGCCTCCGCCCAGCTCCGCGTCGCCCACGGGGTCGTGCCCTGCGCGAGGTCGCCCAGCACGGTCGCGCTGCCGGTGGTGCAGCGGCGGCCCACGGCTCGGTACTGCATCGGCGACAGGTCCTGCGCCTCGTCCAGCACCACGTGGCCGAGCGAGTGGGTGCGCTGGATCAGGTCGGCCGCCTCGTCGACCAGCACCGCGTCCGCCGCCGACCACCGGGCCGTCTTCGCGCTGCGCGCCGGCCTGGCCCACAGGACCGTCCGCTGCTCGTCCTCGTCCAGGATCCCGGCGGCGTGCTCGGCGAGGAACGCGGGCTCGCCGAGCAGCCGCAGCACCAGCCTGGCCGGGTCGACGGCCGGCCAGAGGGACTTCACGGCCGCCTTCACCGCGCTGCCCCGGGCGACCGCGTCCTGCACCCGGTCGTCCGGGGCCTCCCCGGCCCGTTCCATCCGCACCAGCACCGCGTGCGCGATCCGCTGGGGCAGCGCCTCGCGGGCCGCGCCGTAGCGGATGTCCCGGGCCAGCAACTCGCGGACGATCTCCTCCAGTTCGTACGCCGGCACCCGCCAGCGCCGGGAGCCGCGCACCACCACGACCGGCTCCGTGGGCAGGGTCACGTGCGCGTACAGGGCGCGCCGGAGGACCTTGGCCATCCGGGTGTCGCCCTTGACGAGCGCGGCGGCGGCGTCGTCCGTCCCGCGCACCTCGACGTGGGCGACGAGGTCGTCCACCGTCGCCTGCCGGACCGACAGCTCGCCGAGCGCGGGCAGGACCTGCTCGATGTAGTGCAGGAAGGACCGGTTCGGCCCGATGACCAGGGTGCCCGTGCGGGCGAGCCGCTCCCGGTGGGCGTACAGCAGGTAGGCGACCCGGTGCAGGCCGACGGCGGTCTTGCCGGTGCCGGGGCCGCCCTGCACGCAGACGGTGCCGGACAGGCCGGAGCGGACGATCTCGTCCTGCTCCGGCTGGATGGTGGCCACGATGTCCCGCATCGGGCCGACGCGCGGCCGCTCGATCTCCTGCTGGAGCAGCTTGCTGGTGGCGGCCGTCTCGGCCGGGTCGCAGAGGTGCTCGTCCTCGTACGCCGTCAGGTCGCCGCCGGTGTAGCCGAAGCGCCGGCGCAGCCCGACGTCCATGGGGTTCTTCCGGGACGCCCGGTAGAACGGCTGCGAGACCGGGGCCCGCCAGTCGATGACCATGGGGTCGCCGTCGGCGTCGTGCACGTGCCGCCGCCCGATGTAGAACTTCTCGCCCCCGGCGCCCTCGGCCCGCTCCGCGCCCGGGGCGTGCAGGTAGTCGAGCCGGCCGAAGAACAGCGGGGTGTCGCTGAGGTCGGCCAGGGCCTTGATGCGGTCGTCGATCTGGCGGGCGAGCACCTCGGCGTTGACCCAGTTCGCGGTGACGTCGCGGATGTCCAGCGCCTCCACGTCCGCCCGCATGGCCCGCAGGGCGGCCCGGGAGGAGGCGAGGTGGGAGCGCTCGCGGGCGAGGGGATCGGTCGAGGGGGCGGCGGGCGGTTCGTGGATGGGCGCGGACAAGGGGGTGCCTCCGGTGGGCCTGCTGCGTGGGCTTCGACGGTGCCGCCCGGTTTCCGGCCGGGCGGCGGCACTCCGTGAGGAGGCGGGCAAGAGCGGAGATCCTAGGCGGTGCGGGAAGGAAGGTCCAACGAATATCCGTCGCCCCTCGCTGCCAGCCGTCCCCTAGGGGGCGGGGTGCTCCCGGCGTAGGGGGCGGGATCCACCCGTGGATCCATGCGAGGCCGTCGCGGACTGGACCCGCAGACCGATGCGCGGAAGGGGTCCCGAGTTCCACCATGGAGACATGAGCGCAGCAACCTTCTCTCCGGTCCCTGTCCGCCCCCCGACCGGTGCCACGGCCGTGGACGGCCCGCACCACCACCCGCTGGGCAACGCCCTGCGCGCCGTCAAGGTGTTCGCCGAGGCGGCGTTCGGCGTCGTCATCCTCGGCGAGTACGGCGAGGAAGCGGGCGTACGCCGCAGGTGACGGCATAGGGTCGCGTCCGTGCGGAAACGGACGTCCCTGCTCCTTCTCGCCCTCTCCCTCGCCTCCTTCGCCACGCTGTGCGCCCTGCGCGGCGCGCCCATGGCCGATCTCCTCGTGTACCGGGCCGAGGGTGCGGCCGTGGTCCACGGCACCGACCTCTACGGCCTCACCGTCACCGAGTGGCGGCTCCCCGCGACCTATCCGCCCTTCGCGGCGATCCTCTTCGCCCCCGCCGCCTGGCTCCCCGTCGCGGTGCTGAAGGCGGTCTCCCTCGCGGGCAACGTGCTCCTGACCGCCGTCCTCGTCGCCCTCTCCGTCCGCCTGGCGTCCCGCCCCCCGCTGCCCCCGGCCCTGCTCTGCGCCGCCACGGCGGGCGCGCTCTGGCTGGAGCCGGTCTTCCAGACACTGCTGTTCGGCCAGGTCAACCTGGCCGTCGCCTGCCTCGCGCTGGGCGATCTGACCCGGCCCGCGGGCGCCCGCGGCAAGGGGATCGCCCTCGGGATCGCGGCCGGCATCAAGCTCACCCCGGCCGTGTTCGTGGTCCACCTGCTGCTGCGGGGCCGGACGCGGGAGGCAGGGACCGCGCTGGCGGGCTTCGGCGCCACGGTCGCGCTGGGCGCCGTCCTGCTCCCGTCCGCGAGCGCCGACTTCTGGACCCGGCGCCTGTACGAGACGGGACGGGTCGGCAAGGCGTGGATCGTGGACAACCAGTCCCTGCGGGGACTGGTCGCGCGGGCCCTCGGCGACCCCGCGCCGGGTCTCGCCTGGGCGCTCCCGGCGGCGGTGGTCGCGGTGGGCGGCCTGGTGCTGGCGGCCCGTGCCCGGCGGGACGGCCACGGTGTCCTGCTGGCCGCGTTCACGGCCCTGCTGGTCTGCCCGGTGAGCTGGACCCACCACTGGGTGTGGTGCGTGCCGCTGCTCGCCGTGCTGCTGGCGGAGGGCCGCACCGCCACCGCCGTGCTGGTCGCCCTCGTCTTCACCGCCCGCACGATGTGGCTGGTGCCCCACGAGGGCGCCCTCGATCTGCGACTGCCCTGGTGGCAGCAGCCGCTGGCGGCCGCGTACCCGCTCCTGGTGCTCGGGCTCCCGCTGTCCTGGGCGCCCTACGCCTGGCCCTCCGCGAGGAGTTCGTCGGCGTCCACGATGCGGTAGGCGTAGCCCTGCTCGGCCAGGAACCGCTGCCGGTGGGCGGCGAAGTCCTGGTCGATGGTGTCGCGGGCGACCACCGAGTAGAAGTGGGCCTGGTGGCCGTCGGCCTTCGGGCGCAACACCCGGCCGAGCCGCTGGGCCTCCTCCTGCCGGGAGCCGAACGTCCCGGACACCTGGACGGCGACCGTGGCCTCGGGCAGGTCGATGGAGAAGTTGGCGACCTTCGACACCACCAGCACGCTGATCTCGCCCTCGCGGAACGCGTCGAAGAGCTTCTCGCGCTGGGCGTTGGACGTCTCGCCCTTGATGACGGGCGCGTTCAGGTGCTCGCCCAGTTCGTCGAGCTGGTCGATGTACTGGCCGATGACGAGGATCTGCTGCCCGGCGAACCGGCGGACGATCGCCTCCGTGACCTTCCGCTTGGTCGCCGTCGTCGCGCAGAAGCGGTACTTCTCCTCCGTCTCGGCCGTCGCGTACGCCAGCCGCTCGGAGTCGGTCAGGTTCACCCGGACCTCGACGCAGTCGGCGGGCGCGATGTAGCCCTGGGCCTCGATCTCCTTCCAGGGCGCGTCGAACCGCTTGGGCCCGATCAGCGAGAACACGTCCGACTCGCGGCCGTCCTCCCGCACCAGCGTGGCCGTGAGCCCCAGCCGGCGGCGCGCCTGGAGGTCGGCGGTGAACTTGAAGACCGGCGCGGGCAGCAGGTGCACCTCGTCGTAGACGATCAGCCCCCAGTCCCGGGAGTCGAACAGCTCCAGGTGCGGGTAGACGCCCTTCCGCCTGGTCGTCAGCACCTGGTAGGTGGCGATGGTGACCGGGCGGATCTCCTTCCGCGTGCCGCTGTACTCGCCGATCTCGTCCTCGGTCAGCGAGGTCCGCTTCACCAGCTCGTGCTTCCACTGCCGGGCGGAGACGGTGTTGGTGACCAGGATCAGCGTGGTCGACTTCGCCTGGGCCATCGACCCGGCGCCGACCAGGGTCTTGCCGGCGCCGCAGGGCAGCACGACGACCCCGCTGCCGCCGTGCCAGAAGTTCTCCACGGCCTGCTTCTGGTACGGCCGCAGGTTCCAGCCGTCCTCCAGCAGCTCGATCGGGTGAGCCTCGCCGTCGACGTACCCGGCGAGGTCCTCGGCGGGCCAGCCCAGCTTCAGCAGCGTCTGCTTGATCTGCCCGCGCTCCGAGGGGTGCACCACCACCGTGTCCGGGTCGATGCGGGCGCCGACCAGCGGCGCGATCCGCTTGGACTTCAGCACCTCCTCCAGCACCGGCCGGTCGGTGCTGGAGAGGACGAGCCCGTGCGCGGGGTGCTTGCTGAGGGTCAGGCGGCCGTAGCGGTCCATCGTCTCGGCGATGTCCACGAGCAGGGCGTGCGGCACCGGGTAGCGGCTGTACTGCACGAGGGCGTCCACGACCTGCTCCGCGTCGTGCCCGGCGGCACGCGCGTTCCACAGGCCGAGCGGGGTGACCCGGTAGGTGTGGATGTGCTCGGGCGCCCGCTCCAGCTCGGCGAAGGGCGCGATGGCCCGCCGGCAGTCGTCGGCCCGCTCATGGTCGACTTCCAGGAGCAGGGTCTTGTCGGACTGGACGATTAGGCAGGACACACATACCTCCACGGATAGGATCTCCAGCGTGACAGACAGTGCACCTGCCACGGCTCGGGCCATGCCCCGTGCCCGGCGCCGGAAGGGCGTTCCGGCCAGCGCGCCGGGTATGCGCGCCGCTATCTATGTTCGCCTATCGCGTGAAACGGACGAGACGACTTCTCCTGAGCGCCAGAGAGCGGCGTGCGAGGCGTTGTGCGAGGCACGCGGGTGGGAGGTCGTGGCCGCCGAGGAAGACATTGACGTCTCGGGCTTCTCGCGCGGGCTCGACCGGCCGGGGCTGCAACGCATCCTGACCAGGCTCGCCGAGCTGGACGTGATCGTGTTCCTCAAGATCGACCGGCTTGCGCGCTCCACGGTCGACTTCGCGGAGATCATGCGACTCGCCGAGCACCAGAGCGTTGCGCTCGCGTCGGCGACGGAGCCTCTCGACCTCACGTCGTCCATGGGCCGGGCCATGGCGAAGGTGATCGCGGTCTTCGCCGAGCTGGAGTCCGACACCATCGGCATGCGGGTGTCCAGCGCGCACGAGCACCTGCGCCGCGAGGGCCGCTACACCGGCGGTCGGGTCCCGTACGGGTACATGGTCGTCCCCAACCCCAACGGGGCGGGCAAGGTCCTCGCGGTCAACGAGGATGAGGCCAAGACGATCAAGCGGATCGTGGAGCGGGTCCTGACGAAGGACTCACTCATGCAGATCATCAACGACCTCAACAAGGAGGGCGTCCCGTCGCCCGGCCACTCCTCACGCCAGACCACGGGTAAGCGCAGCGACTCCAAACAGTGGTACACGACCACGCTGCGCAGCATGCTGGGCAACCCCCAGTTGCTTGGCCAGGTCATCGAGGACGGAAAGCCGATCCTGCGGACGGACGGCCTGCCGCTGGTCCACCGGCCGCCGATCCTCGACACGGACACCTGGCAGATGCTCCAGGACGAGTTGGAGCGCCGGGCCAACCCAGGTGAGAAGCGCCGGGAGGGGACGTCGCTGCTGCGCGGCATCATGCACTGCGGAGTCTGCGGCGAGCGCATGTACACCTTCAGCGGGCGCAACGGTCAGCTTCGGTACCGGTGCATCGGCCCCCTGAAGTACCGCCAGCGGGCGGCCAAGGGGGACGAGAAGCCGGGCGAGAAGTGCTACGGGCCGACCGTGGCGGGGGTGACCACCGAGGAGCATGTCGCCGAGCAGTTCCTAGCGAAGTACAGGCACCTTCCCGTGCTGCGGATGGTCCAGGAGACGGGTGAGGACTTCCGCCCGCAGATCAGGCAGGCCGAGGAAGCGTTGGCCGACCTGCAAAAGGATCGCTACGACCGGGGCCTGTTCAGAGGCGACGACGGAGCGATCCGGTACGCGGAGCAGTACGCCAAGCTGGAAGAGCGACTGGCGACCTTGAAGGAGAGGCAGCGAACGGCGAAGCCGGGCGGCATGAAGGCGGAGCCGACCGGCGAGACGCACGCCGAGCAGTGGAAGCGCTCGGACGTGGCTGGTAAGCGAGATTTGCTGCTCAACTCGGGCGGCTACGTGGAGGTGGCACCCGCGAGGCGTGGCGGCAAGAAGCTGGACACGTCGCGTCTGTCGGTGTACTTCGGCGAAGAGGGGCACATGCGGAGGGCGGCAGCGGCGAAGGAGAGCGAACAGAAGACCGAGGCGGCTGACAGCCAGGGCTGACGCCGACGTCACCGGACACACGCAGCGGCGCCCCCACCGGACGGACGAGGTGGGGGCGCCGCTTTCCTTCTCCAGTTCCTTCAGCGCCTTGTCGCGGTTTCCGTCCCACAGCCAGGCCCGCGCCAGGTCCATGTGATGGTGACCCTGACGAGAGTTGGGAAGCGACTCGATCACTTCCTTGCTCGTGCGCCGGTTTATCGACAGCGCCTCGCGTTGCTCATGCATCTCCAGGGCGACGCTGATCGCATGGATCTGCACGTTGCCCGGCGAGAAGGTGAGGCTGTGGCGGTCGTAGACCGGGGGGCCGACAGTGTCCACCATCCGCTTGGCGGCAGCCCGCGCGTGCTTGATCCGGTCCTTCGCTTCGGCCTTGCGACCACCCCGCGCAGCCGAGACAGCCGCACGCAGGTGCAGAGACCCCCACGCCCACACGGCCAGCGGCTCACCACGGTCATAATCCTGCTGCACACTGCGGAGTGCTCGGTCAGACAGGGCAATGGCGTCATCCCAGTCCGCCGTGGCCCACATGTCCCACACGCGCATCCAGTCGGCGACGGCAGGCATGACCGGGTCGCCGGACAGCCGCGCGGACCAAGCGGCCCTTTCACATGCCATGGCGACCAGCTCAGGGTGGCCCAGGGCGTGCGCGGACGTGTGAGCGAACTTGCAGCACACCGCGTAGATCGCGTGCGCCTCTTCCCGCTCATGGCCCGTGACGACTTCGGCCAGGGCGCGCGTCTCCCGGAACAGGTCGGGAAGTACCTCCATGATGGCCGTGTTGGCCGCAGCATCGCGCAGGCGGTGGAGCCAGGTGGTTTCCTGCCACAGCTGACGAGCTGAGCGAGGCGTCCCGTCGAAGACGGGAGCAAGGTCGTAGCGGCGCAGCTCGCGCATGATCGCTGCGGCAGAGACCTGCCACTGATTCTCGGCCGGAGAGCTGTTGTACGGGCGTCCGATCAAGTCGTTCGGGTGTACGTGCAGCTCCGAGGCGATCAGGTTGAGCAGGCCGACGCGATCCAGTTCGATGAGTCCGCGTTCCATCTTGGACACCCAGCCCTGCGTCTTGCCCAGGGCAGCAGCGAGGTCGGCCTGTGTCTTGCCCAGACGGCGCGGCGTATGCGGTTGCCGATCTCTTCGGCTTCTTCCAGCATCAGCGCTCCCCCCGAGAGGCGAGGCGCCGGCGGTCCAGCGGGCGGCGAGACATCATGCTCCATCCGTCGGGGCTTCTACCCTCGACGGTACCCAGGCCGCGGGTCGGGTGTGGAGCAGGTGAGCAAGTGCCGGTCGCTGAAAGCAGTCACCGTTCACCGGCGTCGGGTCACGGCCCTGCGGCAATCGAGGCTTGAACGGTGCTCTGACCGCGCTGCGACTTGTGGATCCTCCATTCGTGTGCCGCCAGTATCACTGAACTGGGCCGAGTACCTCGTCGGCGCTGCGGGGCTCTGTGCGCGGCTGCTCGTTGAGTTTGTGGCGCGCGATGGAGGAATGCCGGTAGACCTCTTTACGGGCCCGCATGATGTTGCCCAGGGGGGCGTGCTCGGCGGTGACCCGCCAGGGTGTGAAGGACAATGAGTCCATCTTCTCCAGATTTTCCGGGCCGGAGATGTCCTGCTGTGGCAGTTGCAGCTTGGCCACGGTGACGGAGGGCGAGAGCTGCTCGGGCCACTCAACGGTGGTGTCCTCCACCGGCATGCGCGCCAGGTCGGTGCAGAGCTGGACTTGGACGTCGAAGGCGAAGGGCCGCTCCTTCAGTTCGGCTTCCAGGGCCGGGCGAAAGACCTCCGCAACCGAGGTCGGGTCGACGTCGCGCCGAATCACGGCGGCGGCGGAGGTCGGGTCGGGGGTGAAGCGCACCTTGGCGATGTAGTCCCCGTGCCTGACCGCGCCCATCGTCCAGTAGCTCGACAGCAGTACGTTCGCCGGGCGGGTCTTTGCCAGACGCAGGAAGGCCAGGAACTCGTCCCACGCCCAGTTGTCCCGGTCCAGGGTCCCCTTTCCGGTCACGAAATCGGTGAAGAAGCGATGTGCTCCGGGGCGTCCTTGGGAGAAGTAGGCCGACGCGTCCAGGAACAGCTCCTGGATGAACAGGTAGTGCTCGATCGTGTTGCAGAAGAAGATCGGTCCGTTGATGTTGGCATAGTCGAAGGTGCCTGTGTCCGGTTCGTCTCCCAGCAGGGTCGGGCCGGGGATGTCGAACAACTTCAGCGCCAGTCCGGTGGCGGCGCCCAGTCGTGCGTCGGCTCCGGCGTGGGGTGAGCCGTTGGAGAAACGGATGAGCGCGTCGTGGGTTCCCGGGGTCGCGTAGATGCCCTGGGCGTACTCGGGGGGCAGCCCGTCCAGGATTTCCACCTCCCCGCGGACCAGTCCGTATCCCTTGGCATGGGCGTCGCGCAGGGCTCGTCCGGTGCCGCCGGCCTCGACCGACTCGGCTATGTAGTTCTCGGTCTTTCCGATCACGGTCTGCACGTTCTCGTCGAAGTGCGGATCGTCGTCTTCCACGTCCGGTGTGAAGCGGACGAACTGTGCTGCCATGACCTCGACCTCTCCTCTCGGAGACGGTGTTCGCACTTCGAGGGCCTGGAATCGGCCTCTGCCCTCAGCCCTCCAGTTCGGCGAGCCAGCGCAGAGCGCGTAGACCCGGCACGAAGCAGTACTCGCCGCCTCGGGTGACCACGAAGCTGGGCAGGTTCTGCAGGCGGCGCCGGACCGGCTTCTCCGGGATGGTGACGGTGCCGGTTCCGCCGTGGTGCCCGGCTACCGCGTCCTTCTCCCCGGGGTAGCCGATGAAGTTGCCGTCGTTGATCCACTGGGCCTTGATGAACTCGAACTGCCTTTCCAGATGGGCTCCGAGGAAGACTCCGACCAGGCCGCGGTCGGCGCCGTCGTCTTCCAGCACGCCCTCCGGGAGCGGCGGCCCGTAGGTGGTGCCGCGGCGGATGAGGCGGTGCATCCGCGCGTCGCCGATGATGGTGGAGTCGCGGGGGTTGGTGCGCCGGATGTGCGCACCGGCGGGGCACCGGTACCCCCGGTCGTCGTTCTCCCGGTACATGAAGTTGTTGACGCGGTGCGGATCGGCCGCCAGCTCCGGGTCGTCGTGCTCGGGAGAGAGCGCCAGCGGTGCCCCGCTGGGCCAGCGTCCGACCATCTTCGCCGCAAGGAGTGCCTCTTCCTCTGCGCTGGAGCTGTTCGCACGCAGGAACCGGCGCCAGGCCGCTACGTTGGTGCGGACCTTGCGCACGGCCGCGTAGGTGCCGTTACGGCCCAGTACATCAGGGGTGGGCATGGGCGGCAGGTTCCCGGTTTCGTCGGGATAGCCGAGGATGAACTCGCCCGCCTTGAGGGGGGCTTCCTGCGGGTTGGAGCCGGGCAGTCCGACACCCTCGATGTTCGGATGGCTGATGCCGTCCCGGAAGCCCAAGGTGGTGCGCCCGGTCGGGAGCTGGCGGACCTCCTGCTGCCAGATCACCTGGACACCGGGCGTGTCCTCGTAGGCGACGCGGGCCCGCTCCAGCTCCTTTTCCAGCTGCGCCGCATCGGAGGCGAGGGCGCTCAACGCGATGTGGATCTCGCCCGTTCCGAACGGTGCCTCCCAGTGGGCCGGCGCACTCTCGCCCACGTCGCCGATCGACTCCGCCCGGGCGGCCATGCCCTCCCGGAACGCCTGAGGAAAGCTGTCCAGCGACTCCTGGGGCACCCCGAGGGCCTTCAGCCCTTGGTAGGTGAACGCCACAGCGACCCAGGCATCCTGGCTCCGGTCCACGCTGGGCAGACCGCCTGCGGTCACCGGAAGCAGCCGCCGCAGCAGGGCACGCCCGGCATGGCGGTCATCGACACGCAGGAAGACGTACTTCCCCTGATAGGGCACGGGGCGTGGACGCAGGGCCCCGCTCTGGACGTCGTCGATCTCGATGCTCACACCGACCGCGCTGTTGCTGCCCGCCGAATTCATGATCGCTTGTTCCTCCACATCGGTTTCTGTCCGGCAGCTCCGCAACGGCCGGCTCGCACCAGGCGACGCCGTCCCCCGACGGTGGCTCGGCTCTGAGGGCGGCTGCGTCCGGGCTTACGCCGAGGCTTCCTCCAGCAGCTTCTGAAAGGCAGGCGTGGCCACCAAGTCCGCGTTGGCCGGGTTCTCCAGCGCCGCGCGGAACTCGGGGGTGTCCAGCACTTCCTCGAACGCCTCCTCCACTCGGTGGTCCTTGTAGATCTGCTGGACGGTCAGGTCGGGATAGGCGCTGACGAAGACTCCCGCGGGCGCCTGGTGGGCGAGGAACCAGTCCTTCGCCCCTGGGTCCTTGACGCCGGGGAACCCTTCGCTGTGTGAGAAGACCTTGTCGAAGCGCTCTCCGACCACCGTCTTGGCGAAGTCGTCGATGTACGTGTCCCAGGAGCCGTCGAAGACGCTGGCGAACATGAACCTGGTGTCGTCGTCGAAAATGACGTGCCGTGCGTCGTGCAGCGTGCCTATCTGGCGCAGCGCAGCATGGACGTTCTCGTCATTCGCCGCGTCGGCGAGCATGGCGAGATCCTTGCGCAACGCATCGGCCTCGCCCTGCTTGATCTTGGTGAAGACGGTGAACTCGTTGGCGACCCCATCCGTCCTGCCCGGGTGCGCAGGGTGAGCCGACGGGGTTGAACCTGGCGCAGTCATCGCGGGCCTCTCCTGTCGCTGATCGGTGCGAGGGTCGCGAAGCGCCCTGACATGAGACGCCATCGCCCTCACGTGTCAATCCTCACCGTGGCTGCGCTGCCTCGCATCCTCAGCCCCCTGCCGAGGCGTTCACCCGGGATGTGTTCCCGAGAAGCTCTGGCGCTTGCGTGTCATTTTCGATCCCTGCACCCCTGTCCACCAGGGGCGATTACGTTCCGATCAGTGTCTTCGGCACGGTGCTGAGGAGGAAAACCAGCGCCTCCGGTACCGGCCTGCCGGCCGGTTCGGGGTGGCACCAAAGCGGGTCGCCGACAGCCGGCCCCGGGCCCTCGCGCCCGGAGAAGCTCCCGAGGACAGATCCGGTCACACGCAGGAAGATGGAAGTGGCGGAGAGGTGCCGGGCACACCCGTAGTGGCCATTTTCGGGCAGCCGCTTCCGCGCAGCCGTGTAGACAACGGCGCGGACGATCACGGAACCACGCGTCGCGCCGCACAGACGGCCGGATCACCTGCTTCCGCCAAGCCCGCTCCACTGGATCGCCATCCGGAGGCAACCATGGGCGCAGTCCTCGGTGACGTGCTGGGTTTCGCGGCGGCCGTCGCGGTCAGTCCGCTACCGATCATCGCCATCATCCTCATACTCGCCACGCCCCGAGGGCGTCTCAACGGTGTCCTCTTCACCGTCGGCTGGATCCTGGGACTCGCTGCACTGGGTGCGGTGATGCTGGCGATCGCCTCTCCGGCAGGCGCATCCGCTCACAAGCACCCGGCCACCTGGGTGGGAGCCCTCAAGCTGGCCCTGGGCCTGTTCCTCGTCCTCTTCGGCGCCCGGCAGTGGCGCCGGCGCCCAAGGGACCCCTCGCAAGCCCAACTGCCGAAGTGGATGGGCGCCATCGACCGCCTCACGCCGGTCAAGGTCTTCGGGCTCGGACTGGCCCTGGCCGCGCTCAACGCCAAGAATGCTCCGCTGGCCATCGCCGCGGGCGCCGCGATCGGCTCAGCCGCACTGCCGGTCGGGCAGCAGATCGCCTCGCTAGCGATCTTCGTTGTGATCGCCACCCTCGGCCTGCTGGCCCCGCTGGCAGTCTTTCTCCTCGGGGGAGAGCGAGCCAGGACCACGCTCGGCAACTGGAAGGACTGGGCAGCTCAGCACAACGTCGCCGTGATGGCCGTCCTGTTCTTCGTTCTCGGGTTGAAGCTGCTCGGAGACGGCATCTCCATCCTCACCTCCTGACAGACTTCACAGCTCGGACCTATCCGTTAGTGTGTGCATCACACCTGATCGTCCGGATGATCAACGGACCATTCACGCGCGGCACACCCTTCCACGACGGCCAAACGTCCAGTGTGCCTCATCACGCCGAAATGTCCGCATGCTCGTCCGGCCACACCCCCCTGACCTGCGGGAACGGGATCACCGGACGGCCTCGACGACGAACAGCTGGTCGTCCGCGTCCGTGCAGGACCGCACCACGGCCTCCGCGCCCGCCCCCGTGCCCGCGCCCCGGATGCCCACGCACCGGCCGTCGTCGGCCTTGATCCGGTACGTCCGGCCGCCGGACCCCGCGGACGTACCGCCCGCCGCGCTCTTCGCGGTCCGGGCGGGGACGAAGCGGAAGACGGTGGTCTGCTCGCACGCCTGCCACGGTTCGAGCAGTCCCGCGCCGGGTCCCGAGGTGAGCACCTTCAGGCACCCCTTGCCCTGGTCGGGGCGGTACCAGCTGATGCGGTAGGCGCCTTCGGCCACCCGATCCAGGGTGGTGGTCTGCGGGGCGGTCTGGTCGCAGGGGCGCTGGACGGCGACGAGGGGCTGGTAGCGCCCGTCCCGGACCTGCCCGTCCGTCACGCACAGGCCGGGGGAGGCGACCGGCCGGAGCCGGACGTGCCCCTGCGGCACGGCTCCGGCGGCGTCGTCCCGCGCGCCGTCCGGCATCAGGAACCAGACGGCGCCCGCGACCAGGGCGACGGCGAGGACGATCCCGGTGAGGACCAGGGGGCGGCGCCCCCGCGCGAACCGCCCCGACGGACCGCGCGCCGCCCCCCGGCCGCCCCCGGAGCCCCCCGGATCACCCGGCCCCCCGAAGGCCCCGGCACCCCCCGGCCCGTCCGGACCCCCGGGACCCCCGGAGTCCCCGGCACCCCCCGGCCCGCCCGGGCCCCCGAGCCCCCCGGAGTCCCTGGAGCCCCCCGTGGCCCCAGGGCCCCCAGGACCCCCCGGGGCGCCCGCGCCTCCCGCCGCGCCTACCGGTTCACGACCCGGAGCCGGGTCCTGGGCCTGCGCGGCCCGTCGCCGGGCCGCCAGCCAGTCGTCCACGTAGTCGCCCTCCCCGCATGCGCGGACGAACGCCGCCAGCAGCTCCCGCCGGGGCAGCGAGCCGTTGCGCAGGACGTCGGCCAGCGTGCTGCGCGGCAGCAGTTCGCCCTGCCGGGCGGCGCGCTCCTCGAGCTGCCGGTAGGTCAGCCGGGAGCGCGCCTTCAGCTCGCGCAGCGCGGCGCTCAGGTCCGCCGCCGTCCGTAACTCCTGAAGCGCAAGGGCTCTGTGATCCATGGCCCCCATGGTTGTGGGGGCCCTGTCGAGGATCAAAACCCTTTCCGGCCAACGTGGCCGAAGGCCGGTGTGGCCGGAGGCCGGCATGGCGGGTCAGCGCGCCTTCGGCGAGGTGTAGCCGATGACCCGGCCCGCGAGCGCGGGCTGGCTCTTCTTGTACGTCAGCTGTTCGTACGAGGTGTTGCCCTCGACCGAGTGGTAGGCCTTCCCCTCGGAGTTGTACGAGACCAGGACGCCCACGTGGTCGGCACGGCCGTCACCGTTGTTGTCGTAGGACACGACGTCACCCGGCCTCGGCTTGTAGCTCCCCGCCTTCACCTGCGCCTTGGTGTGCCAGGTGTGCTTGGCCTTGCCGTAGGCGCGGAACGAGTCGGCCGCCGCGGTCAGCCCGCCGATGTCCGCCTTGCCCCAGTACCAGGTGTACTTGGCGAAGTCCGCGCACCAGGCGCGCGAGGTCCACTTGACGCTGGTCCACTTCTTCTTCCAGGCGCCGTCGGCCTTGACGTACATGTAGCCCTTGCTCGTCCCGCACGCCTGGTGGTTGTTGATCGTCCCGGTGCGCGGGGCGCTGGTGCGGTCCCAGCGGAGGTTGGCCTTCGCCGTCCAGAACCCGGTGTAGAAGTTGCAGTTGTTGCGCTCGCTGTCGCCGCCCTTGGCGTCGCCCTCGTACTTGCGCTTCTGCACCTCGGCGCTGTCGCTGGTGTACTGCTCCTTCGCCTGCTTGGCGACCGCCGGGCCGGGATCGGCCGCCGCCTGGGCCGGGCCGGCCAGGACGAGGCTGCCCAGCGACATGGCCAGGGCCGCCCCCGCGACGGCCGTGGTCCTCACCGTGCTGCTGACAGACATTGCGTGCTTCCTTCCGTCGGATCCGCGCCGGGCCCGTGGCGGGTCCGGCCGATGCCCCGAAAGGCTGGCCGGGGCGGCCGACGGCGCACAACGGATTGCCGTGTCCAGGACATGTCCGGGACACACGGGCCCTGTCCGGCCTGGTCAGGACAGGTGTCCGGGACCTGTCCGGGCCGCCCGGCCGGTATGCGGCGCCATGTGGGGGCAACCACGCCCCGGGCTCGTGTGTCTTGTTCCGCGAAGCGGTGCGGTGCGCGGGGGCGGTGAGGAGTGCACGGGATGCGAGCAGCAGGATGGGCGACGGGGGCCGGGGCGGTGGTGGTGCTGGTGGCCGCCGGTGTCTGGGCGATGCGGCCGGGGCAGGTCGACGCCCGGTTGTGGCGCGAGGTGCGGCCGGTGATCGAGGCCCGCCTCGCGGCGGAGAACCGGGGCGCCGGGCCCGGCGCGGCCACGCCCGCGCTCCGGGCGCACTGGTTCTGCCGGGCCGAGGCGCTCGACCTGCACGCGCGCGGGACCGAGGTGCGGGCGGGCGTCAACACGCTGTGTGTGGAGTACGGGGTGCGCGACGGCAGCCTGGTGGAGTGCGGTGGCGGCCAGGTGCCGCAGGTGCTGCGGCTGGCGCGGACCGCGGACGGCGGCTACCGGATCGTGTCGCGCGAGGCGGCGCCCGACGGCGCGGGGAGCACGCGGTGGACCGAGGACCACTTCGGCTACCTCGCCCGCTCCGCCCTGAACCGGCCGATGTCCGCCGCCGCCCTGGAGACCGCGGCCCGCACCCGCTTCGGGCTGCCCGCGGACGCCCCGCTGGCGGACTGCTGACCCGCCCGCCCGCGGCGGTTGCGGGTCAGTCGCCGGCCAGCTCGGCGACCCCCGTGACGCGGTGCAGCGGATACGTCCGCACCTCGTCCGCGGTGTGGTCGTACGCCGTCACGAAGCCGCCCTCCACCCGGATCGGGGCGATGACCCGCTGACTGGCGGCGCCCTCGGCGTTGACGTAGCCGATCCACACGGAGTCGCCGGTCAGGACGGCGGCCTGCATGGTGGCGAGGGTCTCGGCGGAGGAGGTCCGCGGCAGCTCGCCGCCGGTCAGGGGCTCGCCGGCCCGCTTGCGCGGGGCCGTGGCGGCCAGGTCGCCGGCCCGGATCGCGCGGACCGCCGCGCCGAGCAGGGTGGCGTCGGGCGGGGGCGGCCCGTCCGGCACCGGCTCCGGGGCGGTGCGCGGCGGGGTGCGGTGGGCGTGCGCGCGGGTGATCAGGACGTCGCCCTCGGCGGACTCGGCGGCCGGCGCGTACCCCATGGCCCGCAGCCCCTCCAGCAGCGTCGCCGGATCGGACGGCGCGGCCAGCACGGTCGGGGCCAGCCGGCGCAGGCGCAGCGCGGCGGCCCGCTTGTCGGCGAGGATCTCGTTCAGCACCGTGTCGTCGTCGCAGCGCACGTACGCCGACGCCGCCCCGACCCGCAGGTGGCCGTGCCGGCGCGCCACGTCGTCGATCAGGTAGGCGAGCGGCTGCGGCACCGGGGTACGGGAGTGCTCCGTGAGGAAGGCGTGCAGGTCGGTGGCGGTCCGGCCGGCGTCCAGGGCGCGGCGGACGGACGCCGGCGTGAACCGGTAGACGGTCGCGCCGCCCTTGGACTCCACGTCGGCGAGCACGCCCAGCGTGTCCGCGAGCGGGCGCCGCAGCGGGCCGGGGGCGACCGCCGTCAGGTCGGCCTGGAGCAGCACGTGGTCCAGCGGCTCGGGCAGCAGCGGCGCCAGCAGCCGGGCCGCGGCCGCGGCGGCCGCGGTCTGCTCGGCGCCGGACAGGGGCGCGAGCCGGTCGGCCGCGCGGTGGTGGTGCACCGGGAGCTTGTCCCCGGGCCCCGGGGCGCCGGGTCCCGGGGCCGCGGCGGTCCCGGCGGCGGGCGGCGCCCCGAGCAGCGCGCGCCCGTGCGCGGCCAGCGCTCCCCGCCCGGTCACCCCCAGCAGCTCCGCCTCCGACAGGGTCCAGCGGGCCAGCCGGGCGCGCAGGTCGTCCTCGCGCTGCGCACCACCCCGCAGCGGCCGTTCCCAGCGCAGCCGGGCGAGCACCGACTCGGCGTCCGGTGCCGCCCCCCGCCCCAGCCCGGCCAGCAGGGACAGCACCCGGTGCCGTACCTCGGGCGCGGCGGACCGGTCGAGCCCGGGCCCGAGCGCCGACAGGGCGCGGTCCTTCGCGTCCCGCCCGCCGACCAGCCCGGCGGTGCGGGTGGCGGCCAGCCACGCCCGGGCGAGGCGGGCCCAGCGTTCGGCGGGCGGCTGCTCCCGCCACTCGTCGTAGGCGGGCGTGGCCGCGTACCGCTCGTCGGCCTCCCCGTCGGAGGCGATCAGGCCGGCCGCGTACGCCAGCTCCGCCCAGAAGGCGGCGACCGGCTCGGACACGTCCAGCGCCACCGCCGTCCGCTTCAGGTCGCGGACGCTGAGGCCGCCCGCCCGCAGCACGGCCGGGCCGCCCTCGTCCCAGTCCTTCAGCAGCTCCTCCACGGTGGCCAGCGCGGTGTACGCCTGCCCGGCCGCCGTCGCGTCCACGAGCTGCGGGCTGTGGGCCGCGGCCGGGGCCACGGCGGGCGGCAGCGGCTCGGGCTCGCGGTGCGCGCGGCCCGCGCGCAGGTGCAGGGCGACCTCGCGCGGGAGCACGACCGTGCCGGGGGCGGTCGGCAGCAGCAGGCCGCGGTCCAGCAGCCAGCGCAGGTGCGCCGCCGGGTCCGCGGTGACCTGCCCGTACGGCGGCCCCCACATCAGCCGGACCAGCACCTCACGGGCCGCCTCCGGCGCCTGGGCGAGCAGTCTCGCCATCTTCCCGCGGTGGGTGAACAACGCGGTGAGCGCGTCCGCGGCGGACACCGAGTCGTGCGTCGAGGGCAGCCCGGCCGCCGTCACGATCTCCTGGATGCGCCCCGGCGACATGCCCGAGGTGGCCTCCCGCACGGTCGGTCCGAGCCCGGTCGGGGACGGATGCTGTGCCGACGGGGCGAGCAGTTCGCGGGCGGTGCGCACCAGCCGCAGCCGGTCGTCCCCGCCCCACACCAGCGCCTGTTCGCGCAGGACGGCGACGGCGCGCGGCAGCGCCCCGGCCACCTGCTCCTCGCCGGCGTCCCCGGCCATCAGCCCGAGCAGGGTGCCGTACGGCGCCGGGTCCGGGGCGACGGCCAGCGCCTCCGCGCTCTGGAGCGTGAACCGGTCCAGCCGCTCCAGGGCGCGCAGCACCGAGGCGCGCGTACCGGCGCGCGTGGCGAGCTGGGTGAGATCGGTGGGGACGGGGGTGACGAGGTCCGGGCGGCTGCGCAGCAGCGCGGCCAGGGAGGCGTCGTCCCGCGCGCGGAGGGCCTCCGCGAGGGACCGAGGGGCTGAGTGGTCCTCGGGGCTCATCCGGCCAACGTTAGCCGACATCCCGTCCGGACCCGAGGGAGCGGCCGCGCGGCCCGCGGGGACGCTCGCGCGGGGGACGTGCGGCGGGGCGGACCGGGTACCGTCCTCACCGGGGTATCAGTCGGCGCACCCCGGAGGGGTTCCGTGGGGATCGAGAGCGACCAGGTCGTCTACGAGTATCTGAGCCGCGTCGGGGACATCGCCCAGCAGCGGCAGCTGCCGTCGGCGACGCGGATGCGGCTCGTGTCGGAGCTGCGCAACGAGATCGACCGGTGCCGGGCCAGGGCGACGGTGGACTCGCCCGCCGCCGTCCGCCGCATCCTGGACGGCTTCGGCAGCCCGGACGCGGTGGTCACGGCGGCGGGCGGCACCGGCGGCGTGCCCGCGCCGCCCGCCGCCGTACCGGCCCAGCCGTCCGCCGGCGAGCGGTCGCCGGAGCGGGCCGGACGGGAACGGCCGAAGGGGCTGCGCCGGGCCGTGCCGCGCCCGCGCCCCGCCGAGCCCGAGGCCGGGCCGTCCGTGCCGCGCGGCACGGCGGCCCCGCCGCACCTCGCTCCCGCGCACGAGCTGGGGGACGGCGCGGCGGCGCCCGACTGGTGGCGGGTGAGCGCCCGCGGCCCCCAGGCGGACACCGACTCCGTGCCGGGGTTCGTCGGCGGTGTGGAGATCCCCGAACTCCTGAAGCGGCCCCCGGTGGAGGAGGCGGCGCGGCCCGCGGAGCCCGGGCCGGCGGCGGAGCCCGTGAAGGCCGCGCCCGCGCCCGCGCCGGCCCGGCGCCGCCGCCTCCTCGGCCTGCTCCCCGCGCGCGCCGCCGCGCCCGCGCCCGGGCTCCTCTCCGGCTGGTCCAACCCGCTGCTGCTGCTGGCCGCGGCCGCGCTGGCCGCCGGGGCCGTGCTCGGCAACTGGTTCGCCCTGCTGCTGGGCTGGGCGATCGCCTACGGCTCCCGGCGGCTGACGGCCATGGAGACGAAGTGGGCGGTCATGGTGCTGCCCGGCACGGCGGTCGCGGCGGGCCTGGTGTGGCTGTGGGGCCGCAACGAGGGCCGCTGGGGCGACCCGATCGCGCAGGGCCACATGAACGACGCGGTCGCCGGAACCTGGCCCTGGGTGGTCCGCACCGCGGCCCTGGCCTCAGCCGCGTACATCCTCTGGCGCTCCCAGAAAAAACCCTGAAGCCCCCCAGGGGCGCGGGGAACCGCGCGAAAAGCCACAACGAACCCGCACCCAACCACGCGCCCCGAAGCCGCCCGCATCTGCAAACCCCGTAGACCGGTCCCACCCAAGGGGCGCGGGGAACTGCGCGACCAGCCACAACGAACCCGCACCCGTATCACGACCACCCCCACCCCAACCCCCCGCCAAACCGCCGGAGGCACCCGGCAGAATGGCCCCCATGGCCTCCCTCACCGTCGGCTTCGACCTCGACATGACCCTCATCGACTCCCGGCCGGGCATCCGTGCCTGCTACCTGGCCCTGGCGGAGCGCACGGGGACGTTCATCGACGCCGACCTGGCGGTGACCCGGCTGGGGCCGCCGCTCGTGGACGAGCTGATCCACTGGTTCCCGGCCGAGCGGGTCCCGGCGGTGGCCGACCTGTACCGGGAGATGTACCCCGCCCACGCCATCGCCGCGACGCCCGCCATGGACGGCGCCCGGGAGGCGGTCGAGGCGGTGCGCGCGGCCGGCGGGCGGACGATGGTGGTGACGGCGAAGTACGAGCCCAACGCCAAGCTGCACCTGGCCCACCTCGGCATCGAGCCGGACGTGGTCGTCGGTGACCTGTGGGCGGAGCAGAAGGCGGCGGCGCTGCGCGAGTACGACGCGGCCGTGTACGTCGGCGACCACGTCGGAGACGTCCGCGGGGCGCGCGCGGCGGGCGCGCTGGCGGTCGCCGTGGCGACCGGCCCGTGCCCGGCCGACGAGCTGGCCGCGGCCGGCGCGGACGTCGTCCTCACCGGCCTGGCCGACTTCCCGGCGTGGCTCTCCGGCTACCGCGAGGCGCCCGGGGCGGCCCCCCGCGCCTGACGCCGGCCGGCGGTGACCGACCGCAGGACACCGGCCCCGGCCATCAGGAAACCGACGGCCATGAGCATGCTCAGTCCGAACATGTACGTCGGAAAAGGCTTCGTTCCCAGGAACAGCGGGGTCACCGTGACGAGGGTGGCCACCGCACCGAGGAAGAAGACGACGGCACCGGCGCGGATCAGCCGGTCACCGGGGTCGGCGGAATTCGTTTGGGTTTTGTCACGCACCGGACCAGGGTAGTTCCCTGCGCGGGACAACACCCGGGGGACGTCTTGTCACCCGCCCGAAGACCATTAGCCTGTAAGCGCTTGGTTCCGGCGGGTCATGGTCGACCCGCCGGAGTGCTGTCGAGAGCCGTTTCCGAAGTAGTTTTCCGACGAGTACGAGGACGAGGACAGACGTGCCCACCGGCAAGGTCAAGTGGTTCAACAGCGAGAAGGGCTTCGGCTTTCTCTCCCGCGACGACGGCGGTGACGTCTTCGTCCATTCCTCGGTTCTCCCCGCCGGAGTCGATGTGCTCAAGCCGGGACAGCGCGTGGAGTTCGGCGTCGTCGCCGGTCAGCGCGGTGACCAGGCGTTGTCGGTGACCGTGCTGGACCCGACGCCGTCGGTCGCCGCCGCCCAGCGCAAGAAGCCGGACGAGCTGGCCTCGATCGTGCAGGATTTGACGACCCTTCTCGAGAACATCACGCCGATGCTGGAGAAGGGCCGTTATCCGGACAAGTCCTCCGGTGCGAAGATCGCCGGTCTGCTGCGCGCGGTCGCCGACCAGCTCGACGTCTGATCCCGTCCCGGCGGGCCCGGGAGATCGGGGTCCGTCAGGGAAAGGCGAGCGCGTCCGGGCCGAGGGGCGGGACGAGTCCCTCGGCCGCCGCACGCGTGAGCAGCCCGCGGACCGCCGCGTAGCCGTCCTCGCCGAGGTCGGCGGTGAACTCGTTGACGTACAGCCCGATGTGCTGGTCGGCGACGGCCGGGTCCATCTCCTGGGCGTGCGCCATGACGTACGGCCGGGAGACCCGCGGGTCGTCCCAGGCGGCCCGTACGGAGGCGCGGATCGCGTCGGCGAGCCGGCCGAGCGCCTCGGCGCCCAGCGACCGCCGGGCGATGATCGCGCCCAGCGGGATCGGCAGCCCGGTGGTCCGCTCCCAGTGCTCGCCCATGTCGGCGAGCTTGTGCAGCCCGTAGTCCTGGTAGGTGAACCGGGCCTCGTGGATGACCAGGCCCGCGTCCACCTTCCCGTCCCGCACGGCCGGCATGATCTCGTGGAACGGCATGACCACGACCTCGCCGACCCCGCCCGGCAGGGTGTCCGCGGCCCAGAGGCGGAACAGCAGGTAGGCCGTCGACCGCTCGCTCGGCACGGCGACCGTACGGCCCGTCAGGTCGGCGCCCGGCTCCCGGGTGAGGACCAGCGGTCCGCAGCCCCGGCCCAGCGCGCCCCCGCAGGGCAGCAGCGCGTAGTCGTCGAGGACGTACGGCAGGACGGCGTACGACACCTTCAGCACGTCGAACTCGCCGCGCTCGGCCATGCCGTTGGTGATGTCGATGTCGGCGAAGGTCACGTCCAGCGCGGGGGCGCCGGGGACCCGGCCGTGGGCGAGGGCGTCGAAGACGAACGTGTCGTTCGGGCAGGGCGAGTAGGCGGTCTTCAGCGGCTCATGCGTCATGTGGGTTCCAACTCTCCAGTGCGGGCCCGAGCTTCCCGAAGGCGGTGGCGAGGGCGGCGAGGGCGTCGCCGATGCGCCAGGCGGCCCGGTCGCGCGGGCCGACCGGGTTGGAGACCGCGCGGACCTCCAGCACCGGCACGCCGTGCGCGGCGGCGGCCTCCGCCACCCCGAAGCCCTCCATGCCCTCGGCGAGCGCGCCGGGGTGCCGGGCGAGCAGGGCGGCGGTACGGCCGGCGGTGCCGGTCACCGTGGAGACGGTCAGGATGGTGCCGGTACGGGCACCGGTGGCCTCGGCGGCGACTCGTACGAGTGATTCCGGCGGGCGGTGGGTGACGGTCCCGAAACCGAGTTCGGTGACCGGGAGGAAGCCGTCGGCGGTCTCGGCGCCGAGGTCGGCCACGGTGATCGCGTCGGCGACGACGAGGGAGCCGACGGGCGCCGCGGGGCGGAAGCCGCCGCCGATCCCGGCCGAGACGACCAGGCGGTACGGGCGGCCGGCCAGCGCGGCGGCGGTGAGGGCGCACGCGGTGCCGGCCGCGGCGAGCGCCGGGCCCACACCGGCGGCCAGCAGGTCCCAGCCCGCGGCCGTGCGCCGCAGGGACGCCCCCGGCAGCCGTACCTCCTCGGCGGCCGCGGGGAACGCCCGCGCCACCGCGTCCCGTTCGGCGGGCACCGCGGTGGCCACGAGGACCGGGACGGAAGGCGTGGTCAGTCCTTCTTCTTCAGCTTGAAGGACCACACGCCCTTGTTCGCCTTCTCGCCCATCTGGACCGCGAGCGTGTTCGTGTCGCCCTGCGTGCCGTACTGGGCGTTGAAGAAGGCGCTGCTCGGGATGGTGCGGTAGGTCAGCGTGCTGGACTCCGTGAACTGGCGGCCGTTGACCAGCAGGATCCAGCCCGCGTCGGCGATCTTCGGGTCGACGCCGATGCGGACGGTCTGGTCCTGGCCGACGCCGATCGACTTCACGTCCCCGGCGTTCTTGACGCAGTCCTTCAGCGAGCCCGTGTTCAGCGCGTCGCCGTCGTTGTAGCAGAGGGCCTCGGAGCTGACCGAGTCCCCGTCGACGGTGACCGTCGCGACGGGCGACGGCTTGTCACAGGCCGACAGGACGAGCAGTCCGGCGGAAACGGCGCCGGCGACGGCGACGGCGCGGCGGCGTCGCACAACGGATTGCAGCGTGGTCATGGCCGAAGGCTATCGGGCGCCCCGGGCCTACCGCCCACGCGGGGTACGGCGTGCCCGGTTCGTTACGCCACGCGTGCCCGCGGCCGGGCCGGACGGCGGGACCGGACCCGGCTCCGCGCACCGGCCGGGCCGCGCGCGGCCGTCACACCACCCGGGGCCGCGACCGGCCGCCGTGCCGGGCCGAGGCGAGCAGCCCCCGCGCCGTGGCCAGCCAGCCGACGGCCACGAACGCGGCCCCCACCAGCAGCCCCACCGTGCCGTTGAGCGGCATCACGATGCCGACCGCGCCGCCGAACACCCACCCCGTCTGGAGCATCGTCTCCGAGCGGGCGAACGCCGAGGTGCGCACCTGCTCCGGCACGTCCCGCTGGATCAGCGCGTCCAGGGCCAGCTTGGCCAGCGCCTGCGCGAACCCGGCGACCGCCGCCAGACAGGCCACCAGGAGCGCCCCGAAGAACACGGCGGCGACGACGGCGGCCCCGAGCACGACCGCGACGACGCTCACGATGATGATCTCCGGGGCCCGCGACCTGAGCCACGCCCCCACGGCCGTCCCCAGGGCGTTGCCCGTGCCCGCGGCGGCGCCGACTATCCCCAGCGACACCGCCGCGCTCTGCCCGGTCAGCGGGTGCTCGCGCAGCAGGAAGGCGAGGAAGAAGATCAGGAAGCCGGACAGGCAGCGCAGGGCGGCGTTGGCGCCGAGCGCGTGCGTGACGGCCGGGCCGACCGTCCGCAGCCCCGGCCGCCTGGCCTGCCGGTCCGGCGCGCCGGGCCGGCCGGTGTGCCGCCCCTCGGCCGCGAGCAGCGCGGTGTCCTCGCCCTTGGCCGAGTCCACCGCCGGCGGCAGGGTGAACGACAGGAACGTACCGGCCACGAAGATCACGAAGGCGCCGTAGAGCGGCCACGGGTCGCCGAGCGCGTGCAGGCCCGCCGCGGCCGGCGCGGCGGCGCCGGTGGCCAGCAGCCCCGCGAGGGTCACCCGGGAGTTCGCCTTCACCAGCGAGAACCGCGGCGGCTGCAGCCGCGGCACGACCGCGCTGCGGACCACGCCGTACGCCTTGGACGCCACCAGCACGCCCAGCGCCGCCGGGTACAGCTCCAGGCTGCCGCTCGCCACCGCCCCCGAGATGACCAGCGCGAGCAGCGCCCGCGCCAGCATCGCCCCGGCCATCGCGGCCCGCCGCCCGTGCGGAAGCCGGTCCAGCAGGGGCCCGATCACCGGGGCGAGGACCGTGAACGGCGCCATCGTGATGGCGAGGTAGAGCGCGACACGCCCGCGCGCCTCGTCGGTGGGCACGGAGAAGAACACGGTGGAGGCCAGCGCCACGGTCACCATGACGTCCCCGGCGCCGTTCACCGCGTGCAGCTCGATCAGCTTGCCGAGGCCCGACTCGCCCGCGCCGTGGGCGTGCGTGGCCCTGCGGATGCCCCGCGCCGGACCGGTGACGGGGAAGTGCAGGGCACGGCCGACCGCGCGGACGGCGGCGCCCACCCGGCCCGAACCGCCGCCCCGACCCCTCACCTCGTCCCCGGCTGCCACGACGTTCATAGTGCCCCGAGATCCGCTCCGGTAGTGCGGTACGGCGCGGATGGCGCCGTACGGCACCGCGCGGGCGGGCCGCCGGGCACCGCTCGGGCGCGCAGGTGGGCGGGTGGGAAATTCGACGAATCCCGCCCGGTGTAGCGTGCCTATCTCAGCCATAACGCAGAATGGATGGCAGAGGTGCGCCCAGGCGCGCGGATGCAGACGTCGATGCGGTCCCCAGGTCCGCTCCGTCGGCGAAACCGCCTAAGGCAGCCGCCCTCGACGAGACGGCGTAGGAGAGAAGCGATACCTGTGAGCGCGACAACGCGAAGCCGCACCCCCGACCGCCTGTGCGCCGAGGCCGTCGACCTCGCCCGCGCCGCCGCCGAGGAGGCCGCCGCGCCCGGCGTGATCGGTGAGCACACCGGCCTGGTGGCCGAGGGCGACCGCGTTGTCACGCACTTCTTCGAGTGCCACGAGCCGGGCTACCGGGGCTGGCGCTGGGCCGCGACGGTCGCCCGCGCCTCCCGCGCCAAGGTGGTGACCCTGGACGAGGTCGTGCTGCTGCCCGGCCCCGACGCCCTCCTCGCCCCCGAGTGGGTCCCGTGGAGCGAGCGCCTGCGCCCCGGCGACCTCGGCCCCGGCGACCTGCTCCCCACCGACCAGGACGACCTGCGCCTGGAGCCCGGCTACACGGGCGCGGAGGAGCCCGCGCCGGCCTCGCCCGTCTCCGAGGAGATGCGGGAGCTCGCGGAGGCCGAGGACGCCGACGTCACCCCCGGCGCCCCCGCCGCGCAGCCGACCGTCCCCGCCCGCGGTTCGATCGCCGCGGTGGCCGAGGAGCTCGGCATGCGGCGCGCGCGCGTCCTGTCCCGGTACGGCCTGCACATCGCCGCCGACCGCTGGGAGGACGCCTTCGGCCCGCAGACGCCGATGGCCCAGGCGGCCCCGGCGACCTGCGCGAGCTGCGGCTTCCTGACGCCCATCGGCGGCTCCCTCGGCCAGGCGTTCGGCGTCTGCGCCAACGAGTTCTCCCCGGCGGACGGCCGCGTGGTCTCCTTCGCCTACGGCTGCGGCGGCCACTCGGAGGCGGCGGTCATGCCGAAGCCCCCGCAGCCGGCCGCCCCGGTCGTCGACGAGACCCGGATCGACCCCTTCCCGCTGCGCCCGGCCCGCGACTCGGGCTCGGTCCCGGAGACCGGCGACGACGAGACGGCGGAGCTCGGCCACTCCTGAGGCTCCGCCGCCCGGCCCGCCCCGGCCCCCGGTCCCACGCCCACCTCGGCCCACACCGTCTTCCGGGGCGCGGGGCCGGCCGCCGTCCCCCAGCGCAGGGCGAGCGCGTCCACGAGGAGCAGCCCCCGCCCGCCGTCGGCGTCCGGCGCGGGGCTGCCCGGCTCGGGCAGCCGGTCACCGCGCGTGTCGGTCACCTCGATGCGGAGGGTGCCGCCGGCCACGTGGAGCGCCAGCCGGAAGTCCCGGCCGCCGACCCGGCCGTGGGTGGCCGCGTTGGCCGCGAGTTCCGCCACGATCAGCGCCGCCGGGTCCAACGGCAGGCCCCACACCCGCAGTTGTTCCGTGGCCAGCAGCCGGGCCAGCCGGGCGCCCCGGGGCGTGGGGGAGAGCTGCACCATGAAGTGGGGGGCGGGGATGGAGAGTTCCTCGTTCACATCACTCAGAGTGGCCGCGACCGCGGCCCCTGAACAGTGACCACGGGGTTGCGTACGGTCACTGTCCGGCGTTGTCCCGGGGTGTCCGACCTGTACCCGAGGGGGCCGGCCCGCGCCCCGTCACCTGCGCGGACCCCGTCCGGTACGCCGTCCGGCGCCGGTCCGGCCCGCGGTCAGCGCGGTCTCGTGCACCGTGTGCAGCCTCCGGTCCCCGCCCGTGCGTTCCAGCCGCAGGTGGGCCGAACGGCCGCGCAGCGTGAGCGTCATGAGCTGGTTGCCGAACCACGGCCCGCCCTCCTTGCGCCACCGGACCGGCGGCCGCGGCAGCCGGCCGTGCCGGGCGAGGAGCCGTCCCAGCAGGCGGGCCGGGGCGCTCCAGCCGAAGCGGAAGCCGATCCGCATCGTCAGGGGCACGGAGTTGTGCACGGGTGAGCAGGTGAGCTGGACGACGGGGACCGGGGGGCCGCCGGAGGGCCAGGACGCCCGCGCGACGTAGCCGTGGTGCACGTCCCCGGAGAGGACGCACACGCTCGCCGGGGCGTCCGCGCCGGACGCGACCTCCGCGAAGAGGCCCGCGAGGTCCGCGAAGGAGCGCGGGAAGGCCGCCCAGTGCTCCAGGTCCGCCGCGCGGCGCAGCCACTCGCCGAACCGGGCCCAGCGCCCGCCGCGTTCCCCGGCGCACAGCGCCGCGTCCCAGCCCTCCGCGTCGTGCACCAGGTGCGGCAGCAGCCACGGCAGGGACGTGCCGATCAGCAGGTGGTCGTAGCTCCCCGCGCCGCCCTGTACCTGCTCCCGCAGCCAGTCGGCCTCCGCCGGGGCGAGCATGGCGCGGTTCTCCTCGTCGAGGACCCGCGCGGCGCGGGAGTCCACCATCACCACCCGCACCCGGCCGAAGTCCCGCCGGTAGCCGAAGCGGACCGGTTCGAGGCCGGCGTCGGCCCGTTCCGCCAGGGCGCGCACCGCCGCCGTGCCGTCCGGCGCGCCGCGCACGGCCGTCCAGGTCGGGTCGCCGGCCAGTTCGTCGGGGGAGAGGTTGCCGAGGTGCTGGTACACCCAGTAGGACATCAGCCCCGCCATCAGCCGCTGCTGCCACCAGCCGGTGGCGCGCATGTCGGCGAGCCAGGCTGCGGAGGTGTTCCAGTCGTCCACGATGTCGTGGTCGTCGAAGACCATGAAGCTGGGCACGGTGGACAGCAGCCAGCGGACCTCGGGGTCGAGCCAGGACTCGTGGTAGAGCCGGCAGTACTCCTCGTAGTCCGCGACCTGCGCGCCGGGCGGCTCGCGAAGGTCGCGGCGCCCGGCCAGCCAGCGCCGGGTCTCCTCGGAGGTCTCGTCGGCGTAGACCTGGTCGCCGAGCAGCAGCAGGACGTCGGGGCGCTCGGCGTCCGGGTCGGCGGACAGCCGGTGGGCGAGGGTGTCGAGGGCGTCCGGGCCGACCGGGTCCTCGCCGTCGGCCGGGGGCGCGGCCCAGCGGCAGGAGCCGAACGTGACGCGGACGGCGTCACCGCCGCCGGGGGAGCGTATGACGGAGGGCGGGAAGGGGCTGTCCGGCAGCGGCCAGGCGGGCACGTCGTCCAGGAGCACCTCGTACGACGGCGCGGTGCCCGGTGCCAGGCCGGTCACCGTGACGAGCGCGTAGTGGTGCCCGGCGACCGAGAAGGCGGCGGCCGAGCCGCCCGCGCCGTTCGAGCAGCGCACCCGGACCGTGCAGGGAGCGCTCGTCTCGACCCACACGGTCGCGCGTGATCCGTCGGTGTACCTCAGCAGTGGTCCCAGACGCAGTTCTGCCACGGGGGTGCCTTCCTGTCTCGTGTCGTACGGCAGGCGACGGCCGGGACGACCGTACCGGCCGGCCGGGCGGTGCGGGCCCGGCACCGGGTCTGCCGCCGCCCGGCGCGGGCATGCGGAGGGGGACGGCGGCGGGGCGAGGGGAGACGGGGACCATGGGGACGGTGGTGCACGTCCCGCAGACGCGGGACATGATCGGGGAGGAACTCTCCGGCGACGAGGCGTTCACCGCGCTGCGGCGCTACGGCGGCGTGCGACTGCTGACCGACGCCTTCGCCCGGTTCCGCTACGCCGACGGCTTCACCAACGCCCGCGCCCTGGGCTTCCAGATCGTGCTGGGCATGGTGCCGTTCACCATCGCGCTCGTCGGCCTCGCCACGGCCGCGCACACCGAGATCGTGGGCCGCGTCGTGGAACTGACCCTGGGCCGGATCGTGCCGGGCGCCGGCCAGGACGTCGTCCGCGACGCCCTGCGCGGGACCCGCCGCACCGCCGGTTCCGGCCCCTGGAGCACGGTCGCGCTCTGCCTCGGCCTGGCCTTCTCGGTGGTCAACCTGGCGTCCGCCATGGGCCAGGTGGAACGCGGCGCCAACCGCATCTACGGCGTCGAGCGGGACCGGCCCTTCCCGCGGAAGTACGGCCGGGCCGTGCTGCTCGCCCTCGCCGCCGGCCTGCCGATGGTGCTGGGCTTCCTGGTCCTGGTCGCGGGCGAGGCCGTCGGCGGCGCGACCGCCCAGGCGCTGGGCCGGCCCGCGCCCCCGGTGTGGTGGGGCGCCCTGGAGATCCCGGTGGGCACCGCCCTCGCCTGGCTCGCCTCGGCCGTGATCTTCCGCTGGTCCCCGCGCCGGGACCAGCCCGGCTACACCTGGCTGGCGTTCGGCTCCGCCGTCCACCTGGTGCTGTGGGTCGGCGCCACCTGGCTGCTGACGCTGTACGTCTCCCGCAGCGGCTCCTTCGGCGCCGTCTACGGCCCCCTCACGGCCTTCGTGGCGCTGCTGCTGTGGGCCAACCTGACGGGGATCGCGCTGTTCCTGGGCATCGCGTTCGCCGCGCAGCTGGAGGCGGCCCGCGCCGGGCTGGGCCGGGCCGTGCGGCCGGACCCCGGCCCGGGACCCTGACACCGGCGGGCGGTCAGGAGCCGACGATGCGGCGCACGTTGTCCGGCGAGCCGCAGCCCGCCTTCAACTGCCGCTCGCGCTCCGCCAGGAACGCCGCGCCCAGTTCCTCGCGCCGCCCCATGGCCACGTTCTCGCGCGCTCCGTTGAGGATGGTGCGCTCCTCCTCGTCGGCGTGGTGGGTGACCGCCTTCACCAGCTCCTCCAGCTTCGTGTCCCACTCCTCGGAGCCGACCTCCTCGACCTCCAGCAGGGCGAGCAGGGCCTCGTTGCCCTCGTCGTGCTCGTGCTCGCCGTGCTCGACCTCCTCGTCGTCGATGTCCTTGTACCGCTTCAGCGCGGGATAGACCTCGGCCTCCTCGGCGAGCGCGTGGGCGACCAGGAGGCCGGCGAACTCGTCCCGGGCGGCCGCGCGGTCGGCCTCCACGCTGCGCATGCGGCGGAAGAGTTCCTCCATGCGGCGGTGGTCCCGGAGGATCAACTCGACGACGTCCTTGCTCTCGGCCATGGGCGGACCCCTCTTTCGTGCGAACGGCTGGGCACCGACCGGCTACCCCCGCGGTCCGCGATGATGGCCTCCCGGCTCCGCGGCCACCCCGCCCGGTCCGCCGCCCTCCCGTCCGCGCTGTACCTTCGTCCTCACGCGGAGGGGTCCTCGCGCGGAGGAGGAGAGTGGACGTGAGCAAGTTCGTGCGGCCGGCGGCCGAGGGCGCCGATCCTTTCGGGACGGCCCGGCTGCGCCGCGGCGTCCTCGACGCCTGGGCGGCCGGTCCCGCGCGGTTCCGGGAGGACGCCAACGCCGAGGAGGACCTCGTCCTGGGCGGCTACCGGGACCGGCTCGTCGTGGAGCTGGCCCAGAACGCCGCCGACGCCGCCGCCCGGTCCGGGGCGCCCGGCCGGCTGCGCCTCACCCTCCGCGACGGCGTGCTCGTGGCCGCCAACACCGGGGCCCCGCTGGACGCGGCCGGTGTCGAGTCGCTGGCCACGCTGCGGGCCTCCGCGAAGCGGGACACCGGGGACGCGCACGGCGCCGTCGGGCGGTTCGGCGTCGGCTTCGCCGCCGTGCTCTCCGTGACCGACGAACCGGCCATCGTGGGCCGGCACGGCGGGGTGCGCTGGGCGCTGGCCGAGGCCCGGGAACTGGCCGCCGACGTCGCGCGGCACAGCCCCGGGCTGGGCGACGAGGTGCGGCGCCGCGACGGCCACGTGCCGCTGCTCCGGCTGCCGTTCGCCGCCGAGGGCACCGCCCCGGAGCCGTACGACACCGCCGTCATCCTGCCCCTGCGGGACGCCGCCGCCGCGGATCTCGCCGAGCGGCTGCTGCACGGCGTCGACGACGCCCTTCTGCTCGCCCTGCCGGGCCTGGCGGAGGTCGTCGTGGAGATCGGCGAGGAGCCGCCGCGCACCCTGGTCCGGCGGACCGACGGCCCCTTCACGATCGTCGAGGACTCCCGGGACGGCACCACCACCTGGCGGTCCGTCTCCGCGTACGGGACGCTCACCCCGGACCTGCTCGCCGGCCGGCCGGTGGAGGAGCGGCTGCGGCCCCACTGGTCGGTGACCTGGGCCGTGCCCGTCGACGCCTACGGGGCGCCGGTCCCGCCCCGCACCACCCCGGTCGTGCACGCCCCGACCCCGAGCGACGAGCCCCTCGGGGTGCCCGCGCTGCTCATCGCCTCCTTCCCGCTGGACACCACCCGGCGGCACGCGGCCCCGGGCCCGCTGACCGACTTCCTCGTCCGGCGCGCCGCCGACGCCTACGCCGAACTCCTGGCCGCCTGGCGGCCGGTGAGCGCGGGCATCGTCGACCTCGTCCCCGGCCCGCTCGGCAAGGGGGAGCTGGACGGGGCGCTGCGCCAGGCCGTGCTGGAGCGGCTGCCGCGCACCGCCTTCCTGCCGCCGGCCCTCGACGCGCGGACCGACGAGGACCTGCCCGAGGCGCTGCGGCCCCGGGACGCCGAGGTGGTCGAGGGCGCCGGGGCCGACACCGTGCGGGTGCTGGCCGAGGTGCTGCCGACGCTGCTCCCGGCGGGGCTGGAACGGCGCGTGGAGCTGCGGTCCCTCGGGGTCGCCCGGCTCTCCCTGGCCGACGCCGTCGACCGGCTCGCCGGGCTGGAGAAGGAACCCGGCTGGTGGTGGCGGCTGTACGACAGCCTCGCCGGGGTCGACCCCGACCGGCTGTCCGGGCTTCCGGTGCCGTTGGCCGGGGGCCCCGGTGCCGGGGCGGCGCGGACCACCATCGGGCCCCGGCAGGTGCTGCTGCCCACCGCGGACGGGGCCCGGATCGACCCGGACCTCCTCGGCCGGCTCGGGCTGAAGGTCGCCCACGCCGACGCCGCGCACCCGCTGCTGGAGAAGCTGGGCGCGCTGCCCGCCACCCCGCGCGCGGTGCTCACCACCCCGCAGGTGCGGGCCGCCGTCGCGGGCTCGCTGGACGACGACGGCGCCCTGGGCTGGGAGGAGGACGCGCCGGACGCCGAGGAACTGGCGGACGCCGTGCTCGCCCTGGTCCGCGACGCGGACCTGGAACCGGGCGAGGAGCCCTGGCTGGGCGCGCTCGCGCTGCCCGACGAGGACGGCGAACCGGCGCCCGCGGGTGAGCTGGTGTTCCCCGGCAGCGCCTTCGCCCGGGTGATCCGCGAGGACGAACTGGCCGCCGTGGACGCCGCCCTGGCCGAGCGGTGGGGGGAGCGGACGCTCGCGGCGTGCGGGGTGCTCGCCGGGTTCGCGCTGGTCCGCGCCACCGACGTCGTCCTGGACCCGGACGAGCTGGAACCCCGCGAGGGCGACTACGCCGAGCCGGACGACGCGGGCCTGCTGGACGCCGTGGACGTGTGGTGCGAGGACATCCTCGACCGGTTCCCGGACAGCCCGGTGCCGCCCGTGGCCACCGAACTCGTCGCCGTCCGCGACCTGGACCTGGTGGACGACGACCACTGGCCCGAGGCCCTGTCCCTGCTGGCCCGGCCGCCGCTGCGGGACGCCCTGACCCAGCCCGTGCGGATCCTGCTGCCCGACGGCACCCACGAGGTCGTACGGCCGTACACGGCGTGGTGGCTGCGCGGGCACCCCGTGCTCGACGGGCGGCGCCCGGCCGGCCTGCTCGCGGCGGGCGGGGACCCGCTGCTGCGCGGGCTGTACGACGAGGCCGACGCCACCGGGTTCGCGGACGAGCAGGTGCTGCGGGCGCTCGGGGTGCGCACCTCCGTCGACGCGCTGCTGGACGAGCCCGGCGGCGCCGCCGAGCTGCTGGACCGGCTCGCCGACCCGGAGCGCCGGGTGTCCGCCGCCCAACTGCACGGCCTGTACGGGGCGCTGGCCGAGCTGGAGCCCGAGCGGGTGACCCTGCCGGACGAGCTGCGGGCCGTCGTGGACGGCCGGGTGGAGGTCGTCGACGCCGGTGCGGCCGTCGTGGTCGACTCGCCGGACCTGCTGCCGTTCACCTCCGGGGTGCCGCTGCTCCCGGTCCGCCCCGCGCTCGCCGCGGAGCTGGCCGACCTGTTCCAGGTGCGCCGGCTCAGCGAGTCCGTCACCGGTGCGGTGACGTCCGAGGGCGCCGAGCACGAGGTGCCGGACCCGGTGCGGGTGCTGCTCGGGCCGCGCACGCCGCGGACCTACGTCGAGCACGGGGAACTCGTCGTGGACGGCGTGGAGATCGACTGGCGGCTGACCGGCGACGGCGTGCTGCACGCGGCCACCCTGGAGGGGGTCGCGGCGGGACTGGCGTGGGCGGCGGGCCAGTGGCCGCGACGGTTCGAGGTGGCAGCCCTGCTGGAGGACCCGACCCGCACCCAGGAACTGGCCCGCGACCGCTGGTTCGACTGACCCGGACGGTACCTCCGCGAAAATTTCACGAGTAGTACAACCTTTCACTTTGTCCCCGCGTCACATCTGCGGAGCCGTCCGGCTCCCCAGAACCAGACGTGGGGACACATCACATGCGCATCCGTGCCTCGGTCGCCGTCGCGACCGGTGCCCTGGCCCTGTCCGCCCTCGCCGTCCCGGCCGCGCAGGCCGACGGTGGATACGGCGACACGAGGATCACCAAGGTGGTCGTCGACGGTGACAACAAGGTGGCCATCGGCACCTCCGGCGCCGTGACCGTCAAGGTCAGCGTGACGGCCACGGACAACTCGGGCATCAAGGCCGCCAACTCGTTCAGCCTGGAGGGCCCCGGCTACGGCTGGGAGACGACCGGCAAGCCGCGCTGTGTCGCCGTCAACACCAGGACGTCCACCTGCACCGCCTCGGTGAAGATCGACCCGAGGACGGACTACCTGTCCAACAAGAACGCCGGCACCTGGTACGTCAACGCCTGGGTCGACGCCAAGGACGGCGACTTCGTCTGGAAGGAGAAGGCGGGCTCCTTCTGGTTCCAGCGCGCCGCCAAGCTCACCGCCGACGCCGCCCCGGAGCCGGTGCGGAAGGGCAAGACGCTCACGGTCAAGGGCGCCCTCAGCCGCGCGAACTGGGAGACGCTGAGGTACGGCGGCTACGGCTCGCAGTACGTGAAGCTCCAGTTCCGCAAGAAGACCTCCAGCACCTGGACCAACCTGAAGTCCGTCAAGGCGGACGCCAAGGGCAACCTGCGGACCACGGCCACCGCCTCGGTCGACGGTTACTACCGCTTCTCCTTCGCGGGCAACTCCAGCACCGGCGCGGTCAACTCCGCCGCCGACTTCATCGACGTGCAGTAGGCCCGGCCGGGCGGACCCCGGGGGAGCGCGCCTTCCCCGGGGGCTGTCCGGAACGTTTACTCTCACTTGCGTCATGGACGGGTAATGGCCGGCCCAAACCCGGTGGGGGAGCGGTCTCGCCGTACAACCCCGGGCGCGCCTCGGGGATCTGATCACGCGAGTCGACCGACTCCATGATCACTTCTCCCTCCGAGGGAACCCACATGCGCATCCGTGCCACCGTGGCCGCCGTTCCGGCGCCCTGGCCCTCTCCGCCCTCGCCGTGCCGGCCGCCCACGCGACCGCCGCCGCACCGAACGTCACCTTCTCCAACGTGAAGGTCAACGGCGGCAAGGCGATCTCCATCGGGGCCACCTCCACGGTCAAGGTCAAGGCGACCTACACCGTCACGCACCCCACCACGGTCTCCCTGACGAGCGTCGACACCGGACCGCTGCTCTACCGCGGGACCTCCGCCCAGGACGCCGACACCCTGGTCGGCAGCGACGCCCCGGGCACCTGCACCACGGTCGACACGACCACCGCGAACTGCTCGGCCACGATCACCATCCCGGCCGACGAGCTGTACGACACGGACGCCGGCACCTGGAAGCAGGGCGGCGTCGCCCAGGACAAGAAGACCCACGCCCTGAAGTGGCAGAGCAACCTCGGCACCCTCCCGGTCCGCCGCGCCACCAGGCTCACCACCACCGACGCCACCCCGGAGCCGGTGGTGAAGGGCCGGACCCTGACCGTCACCGGCAAGCTGACCCGCGCCGACTGGGAGCGCGGCACCTACGGCGCCTTCAGCAGCCAGTCCGTCCGGCTCCAGTTCCACAAGGCCGGCACCAGCACCTTCACCACCGTCAAGACGGTCACCTCGTCCGCCACGGGCGCCCTGAAGACCACGGTCACGGCCGGCTACGACGGCTACTACCGCTACAGCTACGCCGGCTCGACCACCGCGTCGGGCACCAGCGCCGCCGCCGACTACGTCGACGTCCGGTAACCGGCCCGGCGACGCGCTGAGCACGGTGACCGCCCGCACCTCCGGCGCCCGGCGCTAGTCGGGGAAACGGCGGTCGACCCACTTCCACAGGAACTCCAGGGCGGCCGCCGCCACCACCGCCACGCCGACCGCCGTCCAGGGCATCGCCAGGCCGACCAGCCGCAGCGCGAAGAAGTCCTGGAGGGCGGGCACGGCGAGGACCACCACGAAGGCCAGGCCCATCGCGGCCACCAGGACCACCCGCCACCAGGTGTAGGGGCGGGCGATGATCGCCAGCACCCACATGGAGACCAGGAACAGGGTCAGGGTGGCGGCGCTGGTCTCCGCCTCCAGGGCCCCGCTGCCGGCGTAGTGGTGCCGGGCGACCAGGTACATCACGAACGTCGCCACCGCGGCCACCACGCCGCCGGGGACCGAGTACCGCATCACCCGGCGCACGAAGTGCGGTTTCGCCCGCTCCTTGTTGGGCGCGAGGGCCAGGAAGAACGCCGGCACGCCGATGGTCAGCGTGGACAGCAGGGTCAGGTGCCGGGGCAGGAACGGGTACTCCACCTGCCAGCACACCACCAGCAGCGCCAGCAGCACCGAGTAGACCGTCTTCACGAGGAACAGCGTGGCCACGCGTGTGATGTTGCCGATCACCCGGCGGCCCTCGGCCACCACCGAGGGCAGGCTCGCGAAGCTGTTGTCCAGCAGCACGATCTGCGCCACCGCCCGGGTGGCCTCCGAACCGGAGCCCATGGCGACCCCGATGTCGGCGTCCTTCAGGGCCAGCACGTCGTTCACGCCGTCCCCGGTCATCGCGACCGTGTGCCCGTTCGACTGGAGCGCGCCGACCATGTCCCGCTTCTGCTGCGGGGTGACCCGCCCGAAGACGGTGGCGGAGTCCAGCGCCTCGGCCATCGCCGGCCGGTCCGCGGGCAGCTTCCGCGCGTCCACCGCCTCCCCCCGGAGGCCGAGCTTCCCGGCGACCGCGCCGACCGACACCGCGTTGTCCCCGGAGATGACCTTGGCCCGCACGTCCTGCTCGGCGAAGTAGCGCAGCGCCTCGGACGCGTCCGGCCGCAGCCGCTGCTCCAGCACCACCAGGGCGGCGGGCCGGGCGCCCCGGGCCGGCTCGGCGTCGTCCAGGTCCCGGCGCGCACGGGCCAGCAGCAGCACCCGCAGCCCCTGCTCGTTGAGCCGCCCGGTCTCGGCGAGGGCCGGGTCGTCGGCGCCCAGCAGCACGTCGGGGGCGCCCAGCAGCCAGGTGCTGGTCTCCCCGTCGCCCTCGCTGAACGAGGCCCCGCTGTACTTGCGGGCCGAGGAGAAGGGCAGCGACTCCACGCAGCGCCAGTCCACGCTGTCCGGGTAGGCGTCGATGATCGCCTGGAGGGAGGCGTTCGGGCGCGGGTCGGACTCGCCGAGCGCCCCGAGCACCTTGCGGACGTACCCCTCGTCCACCCCGTCCAGCGGCCTGAGCTCGGTGACGTCCATGCCGCCCTCGGTGAGGGTGCCGGTCTTGTCCAGGCAGACGGTGTCGACGCGGGCCAGCCCCTCGATGGCCGGCAGCTCCTGCACCAGGCACTGCCGGCGGCCCAGCCGGATCACCCCGATCGCGAAGGCCACCGAGGTGAGCAGCACCAGCCCCTCGGGGACCATGGGCACGATCCCGCCGACCGTGCGGGCCACGGCGTCCTTGAAGTCGTCGTCCTTCACGACGAGCTGGGTGATCACCAGCCCGACGGCCGCCGGGACCATCATCCAGGTGACGTACTTCAGGATCGTGGAGATGCCGCTGCGCAGCTCGGAGTGGACCAGCGTGAACCGGGAGGCCTCCTCGGCGAGCTGGGCGGCGTAGGCCTCGCGGCCGACCTTGGTCGCCTGGAAGGCACCGCCGCCCGCGACCACGAAGCTGCCGGACATGAGCGGGTCGCCCGGGCGTTTGACGACGGGGTCGGCCTCACCGGTGAGCAGCGACTCGTCGATCTCCAGCCCGTCCGCCTCCGCGCACACCCCGTCGACCGCGACCTTGTCGCCGGGCCCGATCTCGATGAGGTCGTCCAGCACGATCTCGCTGGTGGCCACCTCGGTCGCCACGCCGTCGCGCCGTACCGTCGGCCGGGCCTCCCCGACCACCGCGAGCGAGTCCAGGGTCTGCTTGGCCCGCCACTCCTGCACGATCCCGATGCCGGTGTTGGCGAGGATCACGAAGCCGAAGAGGCTGTCCTGGATCGGCGCGACGAACAGCATGACCAGCCAGAGCACGCCGATGATCGCGTTGAACCGGGTGAAGACGTTCGCCCGGACGATCTCGCCGAGCGACCGGCTGCTGCGCACCGGGACGTCGTTGACCTGTCCGCGCGAGCGCCGCTCCGCGACCTCGGCGCCGGTCAGCCCGGCCGGCCGGCTCCCGGGAAGGGCCGCGGGGTGCACGGGGTCGAGCTCCGCGCCCGCGTCTATATGGCTCATGCATTCGACGGTACGTGCCGGTCTGTCCGTTCACCTGCCGAGCGCGGCCGATTTCCGACCTGGGGAGGACCCGGGTCCTGCGCAGGTCGTACGCGCTACTCGGCGCCGGCCGTCCGCGGAGCCGCGTCCCGCCGGATGGCCGCGTCCCGCCTGCGCACGTACCAGACGCCGATCAGCCCCAGCCCGCCCCCGGCCAGGCAGGTCCACAGCCACCACAGGTGGCCGTGGTCGTCGAACCAGCCGTAGAAGGGAAGCTGGACGAGGAAGAGCACGAACCACACGATCGTGCCGCCGGTGATGGTGGCGACCACGGGGCCCTCCAGGGGCTCGGGCGCCTCGTGCTTGGGGGTCCACTTGGCCATGGGCACAGCTTATGGGCCGGGGGACGCCCGCCGTCCGGTCGATCGGTTCTACGCGCGGAGATAGCGATCTCGGACTCATACGTTCATACTGAAACCGTTTGTCTTCGGCCACTTCCATTCGTATGAAAGTCCAACGAGACTCGGGGGAACCCCGTTGGTGATGAGGTCCCGCATGTCCACCTCGGCACCCGCCAAGGTCCCCACCCCCGAGAAGCCGGGCGGCACGCCCGGCTTCGCCGCCCTCGACCGCTTCTTCCGGATCACCGAGCGCGGCAGCTCCGTCGTCCGCGAGGTCCGCGGCGGTCTCGCCACCTTCTTCGCGATGGCGTACATCATCGTGCTGAACCCGATCATCCTCGGCAGCGCGAAGGACATGTACGGGCATCACCTGGACAACGGCCAGCTCGTGACGGCGACCGCGCTGACGGCCGCCTTCTCCACGCTGCTGATGGGCGTCATCGGCAACGTGCCGGTGGCGCTCGCCGCCGGCCTCGGCGTGAACTCGGTCGTCGCCCTCCAGCTCGCGCCGCGCATGTCCTGGCCGGACGCCATGGGCATGGTCGTCCTGGCCGGTTTCGTGGTCATGCTGCTGGTCGCCACGGGTCTGCGCGAGCGCGTGATGAACGCGGTGCCCTTCGGTCTGCGCAAGGCGATCTCGATCGGTATCGGCCTGTTCATCATGCTGATCGGCCTGGTCGACTCCGGCTTCGTCACCCGGATGCCGGACGCCGCGCAGACCACCGTCCCGCTCCAGCTCGGCACCGGCGGTCACCTCACCGGCTGGCCGGTGCTGGTCTTCATCCTGGGCGTGCTGCTCACCTTCGCACTGCTCGTCCGCAAGGTGCCGGGCGCGATCCTCATCTCCATCGTCGGCATGACCGTGCTCGCGGTGATCGTCAACGCGGTCGCCACGATCCCGTCCTGGGGCCTGACCGTCCCGAAGTGGCCGGGCAACCCGGTCTCCACCCCCGACTTCGGCCTGGTCGGCCAGGTCAGCCTGTTCGGCGGCTTCTCCAAGGTCGGCGTGCTGACCGGCGTCCTCTTCGTCTTCACGGTCCTGCTGTCGTGCTTCTTCGACGCGATGGGCACGATCATGGGCGTCAGCGACGAGGCCAAGCTGACCGACGCCGAGGGCTACATGCCCGGCATCAACAGGGTCCTCCTCGTCGACGGCCTCGCGGTCGCAGCGGGCGGCGCCAGCTCCTCCTCGGCCACCACCGCCTTCGTGGAGTCCACGGCGGGCGTCGGCGAGGGCGCCCGCACCGGCCTGGCGAACGTCGTCACGGGCGGCCTCTTCGCCGCGGCGCTGTTCCTCACCCCGGTCGCCACGATGGTCCCGTCCCAGGCGGCCACCCCGGCGCTGCTCGCGGTCGGCTTCCTGATCCTGTCGAACTCGATCAAGGAGATCGACTGGGCGGACTACACCATCGCGATCCCGGCCTTCGTGACGATGCTGATGATGCCGTTCACCTACTCGATCACGAACGGCATCGGCATGGGCTTCATCGTCTTCACCGTGCTGCGCCTGGTCGCCGGGCGGGCCCGGGAGATCCCGGTGCCGATGTACGCCGTCTCGGCCGTCTTCGCCTTCTACTACCTGATGCCGGCCCTCGGCCTCACCTGAGCGCCCGGCCGGGTCCTCAGGTGACCCCGTAGAACTTCTCCGTCTCCTCGACGGCGGTCTGGAACCGCTCGTCGAAGTCATCCCGAATGAGCGTCCGGACGACATAGTCCTGGACGCTCATTCCTCTTTTCGCCGCGTGGTGCCGGAGCCGTTCGAGCAGCTCCCCGTCCATCCGCAGGCTGAGCACGCTGGTCCCCATGGAATGAGGGTCGCCACATCCGGCCGTCCGATGCGTCACTTTTCGGATACGACTCACCCGCGCGGGTGAGTGGAGGGTCCAGTGGCAGGTATCACGGCGCGGGGCGAGTACTCCGGTGTTCCTTAGTCAGGGTAATGAGTTACCCTAAAGAACATGCCGGACCTTACCCATGGCGACGACGCTGCCGCCGTGAACGCTCTCCGCTCCGCCGTGATGCGGCTCTCCCGTCGCCTCAAGCACCAGCGGGTCGACGAGTCGCTGAGCCCCACCGAGATGTCGGTGCTCGGCACCCTCGCCCGCTGCGGCTCGGCCACCCCGGGTGAACTGGCCCGCAAGGAGCACGTCCAGCCGCCGTCGATGACCCGCATCGTCGCGCTGCTCGAAGCCAAGGGCCTGGTGCGGCTGGAGCCGCACCCCGAGGACCGGCGCCAGAAGGTCGTCACCCAGACCGAGCAGGCCGAGGCGATGCTCGAGGAGAGCCGCCGCAAGCGCAACGCGTTCCTGGCCGGTCTGGTCGAGAACCTCGACGAGGACGAATGGGCCGCCGTGCGCGCCGCCGCCCCGGTCCTGGAGAAACTCGCACACCTGTAAGCGCGCCCACCGAAGGAGGCGACCTCTTTTGAGTACGGGATCCGGAGCACCTTCCGCCCCCGCACCGACCGCTGCCACCCCCGTTTCCCCCAAGTCCTCGATGTTCAGCTCGCTGAGGATCCGGAACTACCGCCTCTTCTTCCTCGGCCAGGTCGTCTCCAACACCGGCACCTGGATGCAGCGCATCGCCCAGGACTGGCTCGTCCTCGGCCTCACCGGCTCCTCCGCCGCCGTGGGCATCACGACGGCGCTCCAGTTCCTGCCGATGCTGCTGTTCGGCCTGTACGGCGGGGTCCTGGTGGACCGCCTGCCCAAGCGGCCCGCGCTGCTGGTCACCCAGTCGGCGATGGCCCTCTCCGGGCTGGCGCTCGCCGCGCTGACCCTCTCCGGCCACGTCCAGGTCTGGCACGTCTACGTCGCCGCCTTCGCCGTCGGCCTGGCCACGGTCGTCGACAACCCGGCCCGCCAGTCCTTCGTCTCGGAGATGGTCGGCCCGGACCAGTTGCAGAACGCGGTCAGCCTGAACTCGGCGAACTTCCAGTCCGCCCGGCTCGTCGGCCCCGCCGTCGCCGGCCTGATGATCACCGGTGTGGGCACCGGCTGGGCGTTCCTCGCCAACGGCCTGTCCTTCGCCGCGCCGATCGCGGGCCTGCTGCTGATGCGCGCCCGCGAACTGCACGTGGTCCAGCGCGCGCCGCGCGGCAAGGGGCAGCTGCGGGAGGGGCTGCACTACGTCGCGAAGCGGCCGGAGCTGATCTGGCCGATCGTCCTGGTCGGCTTCATCGGCACCTTCGGCTTCAACTTCCCGGTCTGGCTCTCCGCCTACGCGGACGACGTCTTCCACGCCGGAGCCGGCGGCTACAGCCTCTTCAACACCCTGATGGCCGTCGGCTCCCTGGTCGGGGCCCTGCTGGCCGCCCGCCGCGGCACGGCCCGGCTGCGGGTGCTGATCGCCGCCGCGCTGGCCTTCGGCGCGCTGGAGACGGTGGCCGCGGTGGCGCCGTCGTACTGGCTGTTCGCGCTGCTCATGGTCCCGATCGGCATCTTCGGCCTGACGGTCAACGTCACCGCGAACACGGCGGTCCAGATGGGCACCGATCCCGCCATGCGCGGCCGGGTGATGGCCCTGTTCATGATGGTGTTCATGGGCGGCACCCCGCTGGGCGCGCCGGTGGTCGGCTGGATCACCGACACCTACGGCGCCCGGATCGGCTTCGCGGCCGGCGGTGTGGTGTCGGCCGTCGCGGCCGCCGCGATCGGGCTGGTCCTGACCCGCATCGGAGGCCTGCGGCTGTCGGTGGCCTGGCACCGCGGCCACCCCCGGGTCCGCTTCGTCCCGCGCGAACGCGAGAGCCTGGCGACGGCCGCCTGACCGTGCCCCGGAGCACCCCGGAGGCCCCTGTGGGGCGCTCCGGGGGCCGGGCGTCCGGTGAGACGAGACACCCCGCGCCCCCCGCCGCGGCCGGCGCCCGGCGTCCTCCCGTCCGGCCCGCCGGGTCTGGGATCGTGCGGCCTGGGATCGTGAGGCCCATGAGACTCTTCGCCGCCGTACTGCCCCCGGAGGACGTCGCGGACGAGCTGGCCGCGGAGGTCGCCCGGCTGCGGCGGCTGCCGGGAGCCGACCGGCTGCGCTGGACCGGCCGCCCCGGCTGGCACTTCACCCTCGCCTTCTACGGCGAGGTCGCCGACGACCTCCTCCCCGGCCTGTCGGACCGCCTGGCCCGCGCCGCCCGCCGGGCGGCGCCCCTGACGCTCGCCGTCGCGGGCGGCGGCCAGTTCGGCCGCGGCCGCGCGCTGTGGGCGGGCGCCCGGGGGGACGTGGCGGAGCTGCGGCTGCTGGCCGACCGGGCCGAGGCGGCGGCCCGCAAGGCCGACATCCCGATGGGGGAGCACCGGCACTACACGGCCCACCTGACGCTGGCCCGCGGCCGGGACGCGGTGGACGTCCGGCCGTACGTGGAGCTGCTGCGCGCCTTCGCCGGCCGGAGCTGGACCGTCGGCGACCTGGCGCTGGTGCGGAGCCACCTGCCGAGGTCCGGGACACCGGGCGAGCAGCCGCGGTACGAGGTGGTCGCCCGCTGGGCACTGGGCGCGGGCGGTTAGGCTCGCATACGTGGACCCGAAAACCCGGAACCGGATCATGGCCGGTGTACTCGTGCTGATGTTCGTGGTGGTCGCCCTGGCGTCGGCCGTCAGGTAGCGGCGGGGCGGGGCGGCACCCCTCCCGGAGTGCCGCCCCGCCCGCGGCTCACCAGGCGAACGCCTCCGGCGACGGTCCCGGGCCCGGGAAGATCTCGTCCAGGCCGGTCAGCAGTTCCCCGCTCAGCTCCAGCTCCACGGCCCGCAGCGCCGACGCGAGCTGTCCGGCCGTGCGCGGGCCGACGATCGGGCCGGTCACGCCGGGCCGGGTCAGCAGCCAGGCCAGCGCCACCTCGCCGGGTTCCAGCCCGTGCTTGTCGAGCAGGTCCTCGTACGCCTGGATCCGGGCGCGGGCCGCGGGGTCGTTCAGGGTGTCCGCGGCCCGGCCCGAGGCGCGCCGGCCGCCCCGCACCTCCTTCTTGATGACCCCGCCCAGCAGACCGCCGTGCAGCGGCGACCACGGGATGACGCCGAGGCCGTACTCCCGCGCGGCCGGGATGACCTCCATCTCGGCCCGGCGCTCCGCCAGGTTGTACAGGCACTGCTCGCTGACCAGGCCGATGGTGCCGCCGCGGCGGGCCGCGGCCTCGTTGGCCTGGGCGATCTTGTAGCCGGGGAAGTTGGAGGAACCCGCGTACAGGATCTTGCCCTGCTGGACGAGGACGTCGATCGCCTGCCAGATCTCGTCGAACGGCGTGTTCCGGTCGATGTGGTGGAACTGGTAGAGGTCGATGTGGTCGGTCCGCAGCCGCTTGAGGCTGCCGTCCACCGCGCGGCGGATGTTCAGCGCGGAGAGCTTGTCGTGGTTGGGCCAGGGGGTGCCGCCGTCGGCGCCCATGTCGCCGTACACCTTGGTGGCGAGGACGGTCCTGTCGCGCCGCCCGCCGCCCTTGGCGAACCAGTTCCCGATGATGGACTCGGTCCGCCCCTTGTTCTCACCCCAGCCGTACACGTTCGCCATGTCCAAAGATCAATTTTGACGCCATGATCCGAACCACATACCGTCACCCCTTGTGCACGATGCGTGCTGCAGGGGAGAGGGGAGAACGAGCATGGCGAGAGTTCTGGGTGTGGTCCGTCTGTCGAGGGTGTCGGACGAGACCACATCGCCGGAGCGTCAGCGTCGGTCCATCCAGCGATGGGCCGACCAGGAGGGGCACGTCGTCGTGGGATGGGTCGAGGACATCGACGTGTCCGGCGGGGTAGAGCCGTGGAAGCGCCCGGAGTTCGGCAAGTGGCTGCCTTCGACCATCGGAAAGGAGGTCAGCGTGATCGAGCACAGGATCGCGATGGAGGAGTCGCGCGCCGATGAGTACGACATCCTCTGCGCGCTGAAGATCGACCGCCTCTCGCGGCGCGTGCTGCACGTGCACACTCTCCTGGAGTGGTGCGAGAAGAACGGCAAGGAGGTCGCGACCGTCGAGGACGGGATCAACCTCAACACGCAGATGGGGAAGCTTCTCCTCAGCCTGATCGCGTCCTTCGCGGAGGGGGAGCTCGAAGCCATCAAGGCACGGGCCAAGTCGTCCTACAACCACCTGGTGAAGGAGGGACGCTGGCGCGGTGGCCGCACTCCTTACGGGTACCGCGAGCAGAAGCAAGAGACCGGCGAGGGGTGGAAGCTGGTGCCGGACGACTACGGAACGGACACGGCCGGGACGCTCCGCGAGATCGTTCGCCGTCTCATCGAAGGTGAGTCGGCGAACAGCATTGCGCAGTGGCTCAACGAGGACACGTCCAAGACCCCGACGTCCCTGGACGCCCAGATGATCCGGAGCGGCAAGACCCCGAAGGGGAGCCGCTGGACCGCCGCGAACACGTCCAAGGTCGTGCGCTCCCGCTGTGTCCTGGGGCAGACGGAAGTGACTGAGGAGGTGATGGTTGACGGGAAGAAGGTGAAGCGGACCCGAGTCGTCCGGGACGCTGATGGCCAGCCTCTTCAGCGCGCGGAGCCCTTGATCACGCAGGAGGAGTGGGAGTTGGCCAACAAGAGGCTGGACGAGAACACCAGTCAGCGCAACGGAAACCGCAAGGGCGGCTCACCCCTGCTCCGGGTTGCGTTCTGCGCCTGTGGGGAACCCGCGTATCTCGGCCCCGGCCGCAACTGGCCCTACTACCGCTGCGCCTCGCGGACCACCCACAAGCCGTGCCCGACCGGAAACAAGGGCATTGCGGCGCACACGCTGGAGGACGCCGTGGAGAAGGCGTTCCTACTCGCCGCCGGGGACGTCGAGATCGTCCGGAAGGTTTTCCGTCCCGGAGTGGACTACACACGCGACATCGAGGAAGTGAACCGTGCCTTGGCGGACCTGCGAGAGGACCGCGAGGCGGGGCTCTACTCCAGCGAGCTGGGCAAGCAGGAGTACCGCGAGACGTACAAGCGGCTGGACGCGCGACGCGAGCAGCTCATCGCCCAGCCCACACGGCCGGACACCTGGGAGGAGATCCCCACGGGAGAGACCTACCGGGAGCGGTGGAGCAAGCTGTCGACCCAGCACGAGAAGGGCAAGGAGCTCCGTGCCGCAGGGGCCAAGGCTGTCATTCACGTAGAGCCGATCCGGGGGATGACGGCCGCGCAGGCCATGTCCGTGGACGGCCATGACGGCATGTGGCAGCACCCCGTCGGACGGGTTCAGGTTCTGATCCCGATGGACTTAAAGCAGCGCGTACGCAACATGGCAGCGATTCGCAGCGAAGACTGACGAAGCCGAAGGGCGAGAGGCACCGAGCGGACCCCGAACGCAGGGTCCTCTCGGCCTTTGTAGGATGCCCGGCAGGTCGTCGCCGTCGCTCCCGACCGCACGAGACCGAGTCTGGGCATCACGCCCTGGGCGCCACCTGTGATGAGAGACCGCGCCGTGCGCCTCACAGGTAGGGGCCCGACAAACCGTGGGAGCCATCACCACCAAGGGGCGCAAGCTCCACGAGATGGAGCACGTCCCGTACGAGCAGGCGTTCCTCATTGGCGACCTGCTAACCAGCGACATCACCATGCTCGCCGGCGAGCCCAAGGCCGGGAAGACGAACTTCGCCGCCGGGATGTCCGCCGCCCTCCTGAACGGAGCCGATGAATTCCTCGGCCTCCCCGTGCTGCGCCCCTGCCGCCACATCGTCTTCGGCCTCACGGACGACGGCGCCGAAGGGGAACTCCGCGAGCGGCTGCACGGCGCAGTCCCGAGGGACTCCGTCACCGTCTTTCCCGTGGAGGACACCAGCCAGCCCACCTCCTGACGCTGGGCGCCGACCTCTTCGTCCTCGACAACGTGCTGGGCGCCCTCGGTGACGGTGAGGACGTCGCCTCCTCCGTCACGGCCCGGAACACCATCGACAAGCTCAAGCCGATCAGCAAGTCCGGCATCCCCGTGCTTGCGGTGACGCACACGCCGAAGGGTAACGGCGAGGGGCTCACCACGGCCTCCGCCCCCATCGGCGGGCGGGCGATGGCCGGAGGCGTCCGCGGCGTCATCGTCCTGCGGAAGTCCAAGAAGGGGCGCAGCATCCAGACCGCGATCAACCGGGCCAAGAGCGATCTCGACATCGCGGTCACCATGAGGACGGCGAGCAGCGGCTCGGAAATCCCCGTCTGGGAGCGAGTGGAACCGGGACTCAAGGTCGTCAGCCTGCCGGGTGCACTGGCCAACATCGACCCCGGCACGGCCGACGGCCGCCTCATGCTCCAGGTCGTCGGGGCCATGGCCGAGTTCGAGCGCAGCCTGATCAAGGAGCGCACCCTCGCAGGGCTGGACGCGGCCAGAGCGCAAGGGCGTACCGGTGGACGGCCCGCAGTGATCGACGAGGACATGCTCACCGTCGCCCGCGCCAGACGAGCCAAAGGTGAGAGCGTCAGCGTCATCGCCAAGGCCCTGGGCGTCTCACGTGCCACGCTGTACCGGCACATCGGCGAGGGTGCCTGAGGCAGGCGTACCCGCCGCCCGCCGGACGTCTTGCGTGGAGTGGACTCGAAGGGGTTCGCTTGGCGTCCATGGAATACACGCAGCTGGGACGTACCGGACTCAAGGTCAGCCGCATCGTGCTCGGCACGATGAACTTCGGGCCGCAGACGGATGAAGCCACCAGCCACACCATCATGGATGCTGCGCTCGATGCGGGGCTGAATTTCGTTGACACTGCAAATGTGTACGGGTGGGGCGAGAACAAGGGGCGCACCGAGGAGATCGTAGGTACCTGGTTCGCCAAGGGCGGCGGGCGTCGTGACAAGACGGTCCTGGCCACCAAGGTCTACGGGAACATGGGCGCCGACGGACCGGCCTGGCCCAACCATGACCGGCTCAGCGCCGTGAACATCCGCCGTGCCGTGGACGCTTCCCTCAAGCGGCTCCAGACCGACTACATCGACGTCTACCAGTTCCATCACATCGACCGGTCGACGCCGTTCGAGGAGATCTGGCAGGCGATCGACGTCCTGATCCAACAAGGGAAGATCCTGTACGCCGGTTCCTCGAACTTCCCCGGCTACAAGATCGCCCAGGCCAACGAGATCGCGAAGACACACGGCCGGGTCGGGCTCGTCAGCGAGCAGTGCCTCTACAACCTCGCCGAGCGCCGCGCCGAGATGGAGGTCATCCCTGCCGCGCAGGACTACGGCCTCGGCGTCATCCCGTGGTCGCCGCTACACGGCGGGCTGCTCGGCGGAGTCCTCAAGAAGGAGGCCACGGAGGGGCGCCGGGCGAGCGGGCGGGCCGCCGACGCCCTCAAGGACGCCCGCACGCGCGAGCAGATCCAGGCGTACGAGAACCTGCTCGACAAGCATGGCATCGAACCGGGCGAGGCCGCCCTGGCCTGGCTGCTCACCCGTCCCGGCGTGACAGGACCGATCGTCGGCCCGCGCACGCAGGAGCAGCTTGACTCGGCGCTGCGCGCCCTCGACCTGGCCCTGGGCGCGGAGCTTCTTGCGGCTCTCGACGAGATCTTCCCGGGGCCGGGACCGTCCCCTGAAGCTTTCGCATGGTGACGTAACAAATCTGCATGTGGACCGCTGCTTCCTGCTCTGCGTGCAGGGCGAGTTGGGGGTGGCGGTCGGCGCTCTCCGTGATGCCGTATGCGCGCTGGCGGCACGCTACGATGCAGTCCGGCGTCAGAATTCCTGTTTGGCGGTGTCGAAGAGGTTGATGCCCGCGTCCAGCGCCGCGTCCATGATCGCGTGACTGTCGGCCTCGTCGGTCTGCGGACCGAAGTTCATCGTCCCGAGGACGAGCCGGCCGACCTTCAGTCCCGTGCGTCCGAGCTGCGTGTACTCCATGGTCCACCAGCCAACGGCGTGGAGTGCGCTCTAGGCAAGGCCCCATCCGCGCCGCGCCGGGAACCGCTCAGTGCGGGCCGGCCGTGTGCTCCCGCCCGATCCCCCACGCCTCCCGCATCGCCCCGGCGAAGGCCCCGGCGATCAGGTGCTCTCCGCGCGCGTTGGGGTGGGTGCCGTCGTAGGTGTCGGTGTGCCAGTCGTACGACTCGGGCGGCGAGGCCAGCAGCAGCGGTGAGCGGGGCTCGTCCAGGTCGGCGACCGCCTTGCCGAGCAGGACGTTGAACCGGTCCACCTGCTCGGCGAAGAGCGCGTCCGTCTCGGCCCGGACGTTCGGCACGACCGGCAGCAGCACCATGCGGACCCGCGGGCGGGCCCCGCGGGCGTGCGCGACGAAGGCCCGCACGTTCTCCGCGGTCTGCTCGGCGTTCGTGTAGAAGCCCAGGTCGATCAGGCCGAGGGAGACCAGCAGGACGTCGGGCCGGTGGGTCCGGACCGCGTCGCCGATCAGCGGGGCCATGTGCAGCCAGCCCTCGCCCCAGCCCGCCAGGTGGCCGCGGGGGAAGCCGGGTTCGGCGTAGGCGAGGGACGTCGGGGCGTCGGCCTGCTTGTCGTACAGCGTCTCGCGCGGGCCGACGAAGGTGAACGGGCCGCCGTACGCCGTGCACAGGTGCCGCCACAGCCGGTGACGCCACGTGTGTTCGCCCGCGCTCCCGATCGTCATGCTGTCGCCCACGGGCATGAACCTGAGCATCCGGTCATGATGGACGACGGCCGGCGCCGGCGGGCTCGCGGGGTCCGTGCGGCGGACCGCGTCCGCTGAACCCCCGCCGGTGATGGCAGTCTTGGGGCATGCGTCGATCGTCCGCCGTCCTCGCCGGGGTGCTCCTCGCCGGCGCCTGCGCACTGCCCGCCTCCGCCGCCGACGGGCTCGGCGACCAGGGGTTCACCATCAAGGACCCGAGGATCACCGAGTCCAGCGGGCTCGCCGCCTCCCGGCGGCACCCGGGGATCTACTGGACGCACAACGACAGCGACGACGGACCGTACCTGTACGCCGTGGACAGCGCCACCGGCAACACCGTGGCCCGGGTCACCCTGCGCGGCATCGGTTCCCCGCGCGACGTCGAGGCGATCTCCATGGGGCCGGACGACGAGATCTACGTCGGGGACATCGGCGACAACTTCGGCGGCCGGTGGCCGTACGTGTGGATCTACCGGCTGCCCGAGCCGAAGCGGCTGACGGACCAGACGGTCACGGCCACGCAGTACGTCGTCACGTACGAGGACGGGCCGCGCGACGCCGAGTCGCTGCTCGTGCACCCGAAGACCGGCCGCGTCTACATCATCGACAAGAAGGAGGACGGCGGGCACCTGTACGAGGGCCCGGCCACCCTCTCCGCGTCGGGCAGGAACGTCTTCAAGCCGATCGCCCCCGTCGACCTGTGGGCCACCGACGCCGCCTTCTCCCCGGACGGCCGCCGGCTCGCGGTGCGCGGGTACTTCGGCGGCGTCCACTACGACTGGAACGGCGGCCGGATCAAGCGGAAGGGCCGCCTGGACGTGCCCCTCCAGGGGCAGGGCGAGTCCGTCTCGTACTCCGCCGACGGCACCCGGCTGATGTACGGCAGCGAGGGCGTGAACAGCTCCGTGCGGGCGGTGGACGCCCCCGACGGGCCCGCCGCGTCCGCGTCGGCCGGCGGCGGGGGGAGCGCGGCGGCGCAGCAGGACGACGGCCCGGGCCTCACGGTCGGCGCCGTGCTGCTCGTGGCCGGTGTGGCCGCCTTCTTCGGGCTGCGGCGGCTGCGGCGGAGCTGAACCGTCCCGCGCGGACGGGGCGTTACCGCAGGCAGCCCGGCGCCGGGAACGCGGTGGTGCTCGCGGGGTGGCCGCCGCCCTCCATGTCGGTGAGGAGCCTGGGGGCCTTCCCGCGCGGGTCCAGGATGCGGGCGACGAACCCGGCGCTCGCGGGCAGCGAGGGGTGGGCGCGGTCGACGACGCCGCCGAAGCGCGTGCCGTCACCGGCGTCCTTGAAGAACGCCGACGGCCCGTCGGGGCCGTTGCTCAGCACGGCGACGGCCCCGGCCCCGATGGCCTGCTCCGTGACGATGGTGCAGCCCCGGGCGTCGGGCGTGCCGGCCTTCGGGAGCGCGTAGCCGCGTGGTCCGCCCTTGGCGCCGGTCACCCGGAGGACGGGCGCGGAGCCGCCGGCGCCGACCAGGCGCAGGGAGAGGCCGCGCTGCTCGGACGCGGTGTGCTTCCGGTCGAGCCCGTCCAGCACCCGGTACAAGTAGGTGTCACCGGGCCGCCAGTGCTTCGGCACCGCGCGGATCCACGCCTCGGGGCCGCCCGCCCCGGGGTCGTCGCGCAGGACGGCCACCAGGTCCTCGCCGATGGCGACGGCCCGGCCCGCGTAGCGGGCGTTCGGGTCGGTCCTGGCCGCGGCCCCGGCGGCCGGGGCGACGGGCGCGGCCGGGGCGGCGGCCGCCGGCAGGACGGCGGTGGCGCCCAGCGCGGTCAGGAGGACCGAGGCGGTCAGGAGGGTGCGGCGGCTGCGGGCGAACACGGGCACGGGAGGGCTCCTCGGAGCGGATTCGACAGCGAACGGAGCGCCGGTCTCCACCATTGTGTCCGCGCCGGCCCCTCACCCGCCCGCCCGTGTGCGCCGGGGCTTCGAGGGCCGAGCGGTCCTGGGACGCGGGTCCGGGCGCCGGGATGCGCGAAGGGCGCCCGGTGTCGGACACCGGGCGCCCTTCCCTGGCGTGGGCGAGAGGTCAGAGCTTCTCGATCACGTAGTCGACGCACTTCGTCAGGGCCTCGACGTCCGCCGGGTCGATCGCCGGGAACATCGCGACGCGGAGCTGGTTGCGGCCGAGCTTGCGGTACGGCTCGGTGTCGACGACGCCGTTCGCGCGCAGCACCTTGGCGACGGCCGCGGCGTCGATCTCGTCGGAGAAGTCGATCGTGCCGATGACCTGCGAGCGCTTGGCCGGGTCGGTGACGAACGGGGTGGCGTGCTTGGACTCCTCCGCCCAGTTGTACAGGCGGGTCGAGGAGTCCTTCGTGCGGGCCGTGGACCAGGCGAGACCGCCCTGGCCGTTCAGCCACTCCAGCTGCTCGTTGAGCAGGAAGAGGGTGGCGAGGGCCGGGGTGTTGTACGTCTGGTTCTTGCGGGAGTTGTCGATCGCCGTGGGCAGGCTGAAGAACTCCGGGATGTGACGGCCGGAGGCGTGGATCCGCTCGGCGCGCTCGATCGCGGCCGGGGAGAAGACGCCGATCCACAGGCCGCCGTCGGAGGCGAAGGACTTCTGCGGGGCGAAGTAGTAGACGTCCGTCTCGGCGATGTCGACCGGCAGGCCGCCCGCGCCCGAGGTGGCGTCCACGAGGACGAGCGCGCCCTCGTCGGCGCCGGCCGGGCGCCGGATCGGCATGGCGACACCGGTGGAGGTCTCGTTGTGGGTGAGGGCGTAGACGTCGGCGCCCGCCTCGGCCCGCGCCTCCGGGTGGGTGCCCGGGTCGGCGGCGACGACGGTCGGCTCGGCCAGCCAGGGGGCGAGCTTGGCCGCCTTGGCGAACTTGGAGGAGAACTCGCCGAAGGTCAGGTGCTGCGACTTGTTCTCGATCAGACCGTGCGTGGCGATGTCCCAGAAGGCGGTGGAGCCGCCGTTGCCGAGGACGACCTCGTAGCCCTCGGGCAGGGAGAACAGCTCGGAGATGCCCTCGCGGACCTTGCCGACCAGGTTCTTGACCGGCGCCTGGCGGTGGGAGGTGCCCAGCAGGGACGTACCGGTGGCGGCGAGGGCGTCCAGCGCCTCGGTCCGCACCTTGGAGGGGCCAGCGCCGAATCGTCCGTCGGCGGGCTTGATGTCAGCGGGAATCTGGATGTCGGCCACGTGAGGAGGTTAACCGCTGGCGGAAAGCGCCGTGGAGGGGTGTCCGTCCGATGAGACGAGATCGCCCGGTCATGTGATGGTGCTGTCGTACGACGATCGGTACGGGGTTGTGGACAACTCGTGGTGACTGTCCGTGTGCGGATGCATCCTGGACCCATGACGGAACGAGCGGATGCCGGGGGCGCCGGGGATGTCGCGGGCGCCGGGGACGCCGGGGAACTCGCGGCGGCGCTGCGCGGGGCCGTCCGGGGCGAGGTCGGCTTCGGCGTCACCGCCCGGGCGCTGACCACCATGGACGCGTCCAACTACCGGCGGGTGCCGCTCGGCGTCGTGGCGCCGCGGGACGCCGACGACGTGGCCGCCGTGCTGGAGGTCTGCCGGGCGCGCGGGGTGCCCGTGGTGGCGCGCGGCGGCGGCACGTCGATCGCCGGGCAGGCGACCGGCACCGGCGTGGTGCTGGACTTCACCCGGCACATGACCGGCCTGCTGGCGCTCGACCCCGGCAGCCGCACGGCCGTCGTGCAGCCCGGGCTCGTCCTCGACCGGCTCCAGGAGGCCGCGGCCCCGCACGGACTGCGGTTCGGCCCCGACCCCTCCACGCACGGCAGGTGCACGCTCGGCGGGATGATCGGCAACAACTCCTGCGGCTCCCACTCGGTCGCCTGGGGCACGACCGCCGACAACGTCCGGGAGCTGTCCGTGGTCACCGCGCGCGGGCGGCGGCTGCGGCTCGGCCCCGGCTGGGCCGGCGCCCCCGACGGGCTGCGGCAGCTCGCCGAGGCCGAACCGGCCCGGCTGCGCACCGGCTTCCCGGACCTGCCCCGCCGCATCTCCGGTTACGCGCTGGACGCGCTGCTGCCCGAGAAGGGCGCGGACGTGGCCCGCTCCTTCTGCGGCTCCGAGGGCACCCTCGCCGTCCTCACCGAGGCCGTCGTCCGCCTGGTCGACGACCCGCCCGCCCGGGCCCTGGCCGTCCTGTCCTACGCCGACGAGGGCGCCGCCGCCGAGGCCGCGGCGGGCCTGCTGCCCTTCCGGCCGCTCACGGTGGAGGGCATGGCCGCCGACCTGGTGCCGGCCGGGTCCGGGCTGCCGCCGGGCGGCGCCTGGCTCTTCGTGGAGACCGGCGGCCGGACGGCGGCGGAGGCAGCCGCGCGTGCGCGGGAGATCGTGCGCGCGGCCGACGTCGTCGACGCGCTGGTCGTGACCGACACGGCGGCCCGGCGCGGGCTGTGGCGCATCCGCGAGGACGCGAGCGGTACGGCCACCCGGATGCCGGACGGCACGGAGGCGTGGCCCGGCTGGGAGGACTGCGCCGTGCCGCCCGCCCGGCTCGGCGCCTACCTGCGCGACTTCCGGGCCCTGCTGACGGCCCACGGGCTGCGCGGCACGCCGTACGGCCACTTCGGTGACGGCTGCATCCACGTCCGCGTCGACTTCGACCTGCTGACCCCGGCCGGCGTCGGCCGCTTCCGCCGCTTCTCCGAGGAGCTGGCCGACCTGGTGGTGGCCCACGGCGGCTCACTGTCCGGGGAGCACGGCGACGGGCAGGCCCGCGCGGAGCTGCTGCCCCGGATGTACGGCGCGCGGACGGTCGCGCTGTTCGAGCGGGCCAAGGCGGTCTGGGACCCGGACGACCTGCTCAACCCGGGCATGCTGGTCCGTCCGGCGCGGCTGGACGAGAACCTGCGCTTCGCGGTGCTGCCCCGCCGCCCGGTCGACGTCGCCTTCGGCTACCCGGCGGACGGCGGCGACTTCCGCGCGGCCGTCCGCCGCTGCGTCGGCGTCGCCAAGTGCCGTACGGCCACGGCGGCCGGCCCCGACGTGATGTGCCCCTCGTTCCGGGTCACCGGGGAGGAGGAGCACTCCACACGCGGCCGGGCCCGGCTGCTGCACGAGATGCTCGCCGGCGAGCTGGTCACCGACGGCTGGCGGTCCACGGAGGTCCGGGACGCGCTCGACCTCTGCCTGTCCTGCAAGGGCTGCCGTTCGGACTGCCCGGTCGGCGTGGACATGGCCACCTACAAGGCCGAGTTCCTGCACCACCACTACGCGGGCCGCCGCCGCCCCGCCGCCCACCACAGCATGGGCCGGCTGCCGCGGTGGCTCCGCTGGACCGCCCGCACCCGCACGGCCGTCCTGGTCAACGCCCTCGCCGCGGTGCCCCCGCTGGCCCGCCTCGGCAAACGGCTGGCCGGGATCGCACCGGAGCGGGAGATCCCGCGCCTGGCCCCGCGGACGTTCACCGGGTGGTGGCGCGGGCGGCAACCCGTGCCGGAGACGGGGGGCGCCCGGCCGGGCGCCGGGGACCTGGTCGTCCTCTGGCCGGACACCTTCACCGAGCACCTGTCCCCGTCCGTCGGCCGGGCCGCCGTCCGGGTCCTGGAGGCCGCCGGACTGCGGGTGGCCCTCCCGCCCACACTGCTGCCCGGCCGCGGGACGCGCCGCGCGGCGCTCGCGGACGGCCGGACCCGGGCGGCGACCGCCCTCCTGCGGGCCCGCCGGGCCCGGGTCTGCTGCGGCCTGACCTATGTCTCCACCGGCCAGCTCGACCGCGCCCGTGCCGTGCTGCGCCGCACCCTGGACCTGATGGAGCCGGTGCTGCGGGCCGGTGTCCCCGTCGTCGTCCTGGAGCCGAGCTGCGCCGCCGCCCTGCGCACCGACCTGCCGGACCTCCTGCCCGACGACCCGCGCGCCGCCGCGCTGGCCGCCGCGGTGCGCACCTTCGCCGAGACCCTGGAGCGGCACGCCCCGCACTGGACCCCGCCCGCCGTCGGCCGCCCGGTCGCCGGTCAGACCCACTGCCACCAGCACGCGGTGCTCGGCAACGCCCCCGAGCGCCGGCTGCGCGCCGCGGCCGGCCTCACCGGCGAGCTGAGCGGGGGCTGCTGCGGCCTGGCCGGCGACTTCGGCTTCACCCGGGGCCATTACGAGGTCTCCCGGGCCTGCGCGGAGGAACGGCTCCTGCCGTCGGTGCGGCAGGCGCCCGAGGACGCGGTGGTCCTCGCCGACGGGTTCTCCTGCCGCATTCAGCTGGAGCAGCTCGGCGGGATCCGGGGCCGTCACCTGGCGGAGGTGCTGGCGGAGGCGCTGGACGAGACCCTGGAGGAGACGCTGGACGAGGGAGGCGCGGCGAGATGACCCGGGAGTACGGACGGCCGACGGCACACCGGCGGCACGTCGGCGGCACACCGGCGGCACGCCGGCGGAATCCCGGTGGCCGTCTCGGCAGACAAGACAGCCGCTTGAAGGGTGCACGCACCTGACCGAGTCCATTACCCTGGACCTGACAGTACATCGCGATGGACGAACCCGATCAAGCACCTGGACCGCCCGTGACCGCCCCATCCAGCACCACCACACAGTCCCCGGTCACGCCCGCCGGAGCGCCGCCCCGGCCGGGCGCGCTGGGCCCCGTCGGGCTGGTGCTGGCCGGCTGCATCTCGGTGCAGTTCGGCGGAGCCCTGGCCGTCACCCTGATGCCCCGGGCGGGTGCCGCGGGCGTGGTGACCCTGCGCCTCGTCGCCGCGGCGATCGTCCTGCTCGTGGTCTGCCGCCCCCGCCTGCGCGGGCACTCGCGCGCGGACTGGGGCACGGTGGTCGCCTTCGGCATCGCCATGGGCGGGATGAACGGCCTCTTCTACGAGGCGGTCGCCCGCATCCCGCTGGGTCCGGCGGTCACCCTGGAGGTCCTCGGCCCGCTGGCCCTGTCCGTCCTGGCCTCCCGCCGCGCGATCAACCTGCTCTGGGCCGGTCTGGCCCTCGGCGGTGTGTTCCTGCTCGGCGGCGGGGGATTCGGCGACATGGACCCCACCGGTGTCGCCTTCGCCCTGGGCGCGGGCGCCATGTGGGCGGCCTACATCATCTTCAGTGCGCGTACGGGCCGCCGCTTCCCCCAGGCGGACGGTCTGGCCCTGGCCATGGCGGTGGCCGCCCTCCTCTTCCTGCCGATCGGCGTCGCCACGGCGGGCACCCGCCTGCTCGCCCCGACCACCGTCGCCCTCGGCTCGGCGGTGGCCCTGCTCTCCTCGGTGCTGCCCTACACCCTCGAACTCCTGGCCCTGCGGAGGCTGCCCGCCTCCACGTTCGCGATCCTGATGAGCCTCGAACCGGCGATCGCGGCGACGGCCGGCTTCCTGGTCCTCGGCCAGTCCCTGTCGGCACCGGAGGCCGCCGCCATCTCCCTGGTCATCGCGGCCAGCATCGGCGCGGTCCGCACCCAGGTGGGCCGAGGCAGGCCCCGCCTGAAGCGCCCCCCGGAGGCCTGACCCCGGACGCCCCGGACATCCCGGACCTGATTCCCCGGGCCCGGGTGCCCGGGGCTGCGGCTTCTCGGCCCCGGCCTTCCGGCCCCGGCCTTCCGGCCCGGCCTTCCGGCCCGGCCTTCGGTCCTGGCCCTCGGCCGTCCGGTTCCGGCCTCCCGGCCCTGGTTCCCGGCTCTCCGGTCCCTGAGCCCGGTCATCCGGACCGGCCCTCCTGGCCTCCGGCGCCCGGCCCTACGGTCCTGAGGACTCCGCCCGACCCGCCGTGCCCGGCGGCGCCCACGCGTGCGGGGGCCCCGACACGGCAAGCCGGGCAGGGCGCCCACAGCCGGAGGGCCGGGCACGGAAGGCGGGGAGCCCCCGGATTGGAGCACCACCCGACTTGCCGTGCCCGGTCCCTAGGTGGTGGGAGCTTCCGGGCCTCGCCCTGCCCCGTCCGGTCTACCGGCTCTCCGCCCCCCGGAGCCTGAGCCCGGCGGTCATCCGGCCCGCCCCGGCTCTCCGCGCCCGGCCCTCCGCTCACGGAGGCTCGCAGCCTCGGCTGCCCGCGCCCGGTCTCCCGGTCCCCGACCCTCCCGACCCGGCCGTCGGCCCTGCCGCTCCCGGGGCCACCGGATCCACCCCGTCCGTCGCACCCCCAGCCCGCACCCTCGCTGCCCCACTCGCGTCTCGCCACTCGCCCTCCCCCCCCCACCTCCCCGCCACGCGCGCCCCCCCCACTACGCGCCCCCAAATTAATGCAAGCACGCTTGATTGTTTCTCGCGCCGCTGTCATGCTCCCCCCATGTCCGATCCGACGCCCGTCTTCGATGACCTGCGCGAGGAAAGTGACCGACTCGACGAGATCGTGGGCGAGTTGAGTGCCGAGCGGTGGGCGCTCGCGACCCCCGCGCCGCGCTGGACCGTCGCCCACCAGATCGCCCACCTGCACTGGACCGACCGGGCCGCCCTGCTCGCCGTGACGGACCAGGACGGTTTCCAGGGGGCCGCGGAGCACGCGCTCACCGCCCCCGCCTCCTTCGTGGACGACGCCGCCCGGGAGGGCGCCCGTACCGCCCCCGCCGAGCTGCTCGCCCGCTGGCGGGAGGGCAGGACCGCGCTGGACCGGGCGCTGCGGGCGGCACCGGAGGGAGCCCGGTTCCCGTGGTTCGGGCCGCCCATGTCGGCCGCCTCGATGGCCACGGGCCGGCTCATGGAGACCTGGGCCCACGGCCAGGACGTGGCGGACGCCCTCGGTGTGGTGCGCACCCCCACCGACCGGCTCCGGCATGTGGTCCGCATCGGGGTGCGGGCGCGGGACTTCGCCTTCGGCGCGCACGGCCTGCCGGTGCCGGAGGAGGAGTTCCGCGTCGAGGTGACCGCGCCCTCGGGCGGGCTGTGGACCCACGGTGCCGCCGACGCCCGGCAGCGCGTCACCGGCCCCGCGCTCGACTTCTGCCTGCTGGTCACCCAGCGCGCCCACCGCGCCGACCTCGCCCTGACGGCCGTGGGCCCGGACGCCGACCGCTGGCTCGACCTCGCCCAGGCCTTCGCGGGCCCGCCCGGCACCGGGCGCCCGCCGAAGGGGGCCGCCCGGTGAACCCGCTGCGCGTCGGCAACTTCTCCGGCTTCTACGGCGACCGCGCGAGCGCCCTGCGCGAGATGCTCACCGGCGGCGAACTCGACGTCCTCACCGGTGACTACCTCGCCGAACTCACCATGCTCATCCTCGCCCGGGACCGGCTGAAGGACCCGTCGGCCGGCTACGCCCGCACCTTCCTGCGCCAGTTGGAGGACTGCCTCGGCCTCGCCCACGAGCGCGGGGTCCGGATCGTCACCAACGCCGGCGGTCTCAACCCGGCCGGGCTCGCCGACGGCGTGCGGGCGCTGGCCGGCCGGCTCGGCATCCCGCTCCGGGTCGCGCACGTCGAGGGCGACGACCGCACCGCCGCGTTCCCCGGCGCCCTCGCCGCCCACGCCTACCTCGGCGGCTTCGGCATCGCCGAGTGCCTGCGGGCCGGCGCCGACGTGGTGGTCACCGGCCGGGTGACCGACGCGGCCCTCGTCACCGGCCCCGCCGCCGCCCACTTCGGCTGGCGGCCCGGGGAGTACGACCGGCTCGCCGGCGCGGTCGTCGCCGGGCACGTGCTGGAGTGCGGGACACAGGCGACCGGCGGGAACTACGCCTTCTTCCGCGAGGGGGACGTGCGCCGGCCCGGCTTCCCGGTCGCCGAGATCCACGCCGACGGCGGCTGCGTCGTCACCAAGCATCCGGGCACCGGCGGCTTCGTGGACGTGGGCACGGTCACCGCGCAACTGCTGTACGAGACCGGCGGCGGGCGGTACGCGGGGCCCGACGTCACCGCCCGGCTGGACACCGTACGACTGAGCCAGGACGGGCCGGACCGGGTGCGGATCGAGGGGGTGCGCGGCGAGCCGCCGCCGCCGACGCTCAAGGTCGGGCTCAACCGGCTCGGCGGCTTCCGCAACGAGGTCGTCTTCGTCCTCACCGGGCTCGACGTCGAGGCCAAGGCGGCCCTGGTGCGCGAGCAGCTCGCCGACGCGCTCACCGAGGCCCCGCCCGCCGAGGTGCGCTGGGACCTGGTGCGCACCGACCGGGCCGACGCCGGCACCGAGGAGACGGCCAGCGCGCTGCTGCGGCTCGTCGTACGCGACCCGGACCAGCAGGTCGTGGGACGGGCGCTGAGCGGGGCCGCCGTGGAACTCGCGCTCGCCAGCTACCCGGGCTTCCATGTGCTGGCACCACCGGAGAAGGCCGCCCCCTATGGGGTGTTCGAGGATGTGTACGCCCCACATGGGGACGTCGACCATGTGGCCGTACTCCATGACGGACGCCGGGTCCCTGTGCCGGGGCCCGGGGAGACGCGGGCCCTGGACGCCGTACCGCCCCCGCCGCCGCCGGAACCGCTGCCGCCCGGTCCGGTCCGCCGGGCCCCCCTCGGCCTCGTCGCCGGGGCCCGCAGCGGCGACAAGGGCGGGAACGCGAACGTCGGGGTGTGGGCGCGGACGGACGACGCCTGGCGGTGGCTCGCGCACACCCTGACCACCGGCACGTTCCGGCGACTGATCCCGGAGAGCCGGGACCTGCCCGTGACCCGGCACCCGCTGCCGAACCTGCGCGCCCTCAACTTCGTCGTCGAGGGCGTCCTCGGGGCCGGCGTCGCCGCCCGGCACCGCTTCGACCCGCAGGCGAAGGCCCTCGGCGAATGGCTGCGCTCCCGCCACCTGGACATCCCGGAGACCCTGCTGTGACGGTTCTGAGGACCGCTCTCGACCCCACCGGCCCCGACTACCCGGCCCACCGCGAGGCCATGCTCGCCAAGCTCACCGATCTGGCGGCAGAGCACGCCAAGGCGCTCGCGGGCGGCGGCGAGAAGTACGTCGCCCGGCACCGCGGACGCGGCAAGCTGCTCGCCCGCGAGCGCGTCGAACTGCTGCTGGACCCCGACACCCCGTTCCTGGAGCTGTCCCCGCTGGCCGCCTGGGGCAGTGACCACCGCGTCGGCGCCTCCCTCGTCACCGGCATCGGCGTGGTCGAGGGCGTGGAGTGCCTGATCACCGCCAACGACCCGACGGTGCGCGGCGGCGCGAGCAATCCGTGGAGCCTGAAGAAGGCCCTCCGCGCCAACGACATCGCCCTCGCCAACCGGCTGCCCTGCATCAGCCTGGTCGAGTCCGGCGGCGCCGACCTGCCCTCGCAGAAGGAGATCTTCATCCCCGGCGGCGCCGTCTTCCGGGACCTCACCAGGCTCTCCGCCGCCGGCATCCCGACCGTCGCCGTGGTCTTCGGCAACTCCACCGCGGGCGGCGCCTACGTCCCCGGCATGTCCGACCACGTGATCATGGTCAAGGAGCGGGCGAAGGTGTTCCTCGGCGGCCCGCCGCTGGTGCGGATGGCGACCGGTGAGGAGAGCGACGACGAGTCCCTGGGCGGCGCCGAGATGCACGCGCGCGTGTCCGGCCTCGCCGACCACTTCGCCGTGGACGAACCGGACGCGCTGCGCCAGGCCCGCCGGGTGGTCGCCCGCCTCAACCACCGCAAGGCGTACCCCGACCCGGGGCCGGCCCGGCCGCCCGCGTACGACCCGGAGGAGCTGCTGGGCATCGTCCCCGGCGACCTCAGGACGCCCTTCGACCCGCGCGAGGTCATCGCCCGGATCGTCGACGGCTCCGACTTCGACGAGTTCAAGCCGCTGTACGGCACCAGCCTGGTCACCGGCTGGGCCGCGCTGCACGGCTATCCGGTCGGCGTGCTGGCCAACGCGCGGGGCGTCCTGTTCAGCGCCGAGTCGCAGAAGGCCGCCCAGTTCATCCAGCTCGCCAACCAGCGCGACATCCCGCTGCTCTTCCTGCACAACACGACCGGCTACATGGTCGGCAAGGAGTACGAGCAGGGCGGCATCATCAAGCACGGCGCCATGATGATCAACGCGGTGAGCAACAGCCGGGTCCCGCACCTGTCGGTCCTCATGGGCGCCTCCTACGGCGCCGGGCACTACGGCATGTGCGGCCGCGCCTACGACCCGCGCTTCCTGTTCGCCTGGCCCAGCGCCAAGTCCGCCGTGATGGGCCCGCAGCAGCTCGCCGGCGTGCTGTCGATCGTGGCCCGGCAGTCCGCGGCGGCGAAGGGCACGCCGTACGACGAGGAGGCGGACGCCGCCCTGCGCACCATGGTGGAGCAGCAGATCGAGTCCGAGTCGCTGCCCATGTTCCTGTCGGGGCGGCTGTACGACGACGGCGTCATCGACCCGCGCGACACCCGCACCGTCCTCGGCCTCTGCCTCTCCGCCCTGCACACCGCCCCCTACGAGGGCGCGCGCGGCGGCTTCGGCGTCTTCCGGATGTGAGGGACCACGTGATCGCGAACGTGCTCGTCGCCAACCGCGGCGAGATCGCCTGCCGTATCTTCCGCACCTGCCGTGAACTGGGCATCCGCACGGTCGCGGTGCACTCCGACGCCGACGCGGGCGCGCTGCACACGCGCATGGCCGACTCGGCGGTACGGCTGCCGGGCGCGGCCCCCGCCGAGACGTACCTGCGCGGCGACCTGATCGTGCGGGCCGCCCTCGCGGCCGGCGCCGACGCCGTGCACCCGGGCTACGGCTTCCTCTCCGAGAACGCCGGGTTCGCCCGCGCGGTCCTCGACGCCGGACTGGTCTGGATCGGCCCGCCGCCCGAGGCCGTCGAGGCCATGGCGTCCAAGACCCGCGCCAAGCGGCTGATGGGCCTTCCGCCGCTGGACGCGGCCGACGTCACCGAGGCCGACCTGCCGGTCCTGGTGAAGGCGGCGGCGGGCGGCGGGGGCCGCGGCATGCGGATCGTGCGCCGCGCGGACGAGCTGCCGGCCGCGCTGGAGGGCGCGCGCGCCGAGGCCGCCGCCGCCTTCGGCGACGGCGAGGTCTTCGTGGAGCCGTACCTGGAGCACGGCCGCCACGTGGAGGTGCAGATCCTCGCCGACACCCACGGCACCGTCTGGCCGCTCGGCACCCGGGACTGCTCCCTCCAGCGCCGCCACCAGAAGGTCGTCGAGGAGGCCCCGGCGCCCGGTCTCGGCGACCGGCTCGCGCAGGAGCTGCGCACGCTGTCCGTACGCGCCGCCCGCGCCGTCTCCTACGTCGGCGCCGGCACGGTCGAGTTCCTGGTCGCCGACGGCCGTGCGCACTTCCTGGAGATGAACACCCGCCTCCAGGTCGAACACCCGGTCACGGAGGCCGTGTTCGGGCTCGACCTGGTCGCGGAGCAGATCCGGATCGCCGAGGGCCACGCCCTGGCGGCCGAACCGCCACGCGCGCGCGGGCACGCGGTCGAGGCCCGCCTGTACGCCGAGGACCCCGCCCGCGACTGGGCACCGCAGACCGGCACCCTGCACCGCCTCGCCGTACCGGCCGGCGTCCGCCTGGACACCGGCTACGCCGACGGCGACACCATCGGCGTCCACTACGACGCCATGCTCGCCAAGGTCGTCGCCCACGCCCCCACCCGCGCGGAGGCGGTCCGGCGGCTCGCCGGCGCCCTGGAGTCGGCCGCCGTGCACGGCCCGGTGACCAACCGCGACCTGCTCGTCCGCTCCCTGCGGCACGAGGAGTTCACGGCCGCCCGCATGGACACCGGCTTCTACGACCGCCACCTCGCAGAGCTGACCGCGGCCGCCCCGGACCCGTACGCGCCCCTGGCCGCAGCCCTCGCCGACGCCCACGGCCGCTCCCGCTTCGGCGGCTGGCGCAACGTCCCCTCGCAGCCGCAGGTCAAGCGGTACGCGATGGCGGGGGAGGAGCACGAGGTCCGCTACCGGCACACCCGGCAGGGCCTCGCGGCCGACGGGGTCGTGGTCGTGCACGCGGACGCCGCTCTCGTCATCCTGGAGATCGACGGCGTGCGGCGCCGGTTCGAGGTCGCCCGCTACGGCGACCGGGTCCACGTCGACGCCGCCGTCCTCACCGCCCTGCCCCGCTTCCCCGATCCGGCGGCCCAGCTCGCCCCCGGCTCCCTGCTCGCGCCGATGCCCGGCACCGTCGTACGGGTCGCCGAGGGACTGGCGGAGGGGGTGGCCGTCGAGGCCGGGCAGCCCCTGATCTGGCTGGAGGCCATGAAGATGCAGCACCTGATCTCGGCACCCGCCGCGGGCACGCTCACCGCCCTGCACGTCGAGCCCGGCCGGCAGGTGGAGCCGGGCCTGCTGCTGGCGGTGGTGCGGCCCGCCTGAGGGCCCGCAGCCGCACCCGCACCCCACCACCACCGCGTGAGCGCGGGCAACCACACGACGAGCCGCACCCGGAGGAATCGCATGACCACCCTCATCGAGTCCGAGGAGCACAAGGCACTACGGGCCGCAGTGGCCGCGCTCGGCAGGCGCTACGGCCGCGACTACCTCGTCCGCACCGTCGCCGAGGGCCGGCCGCCCGCCGAACTCTGGTCCGAGGCGGGCAAGCTCGGCTACCTGGGCGTCAACCTCCCCGAGGACTACGGCGGCGGGGGCGGCGGCATCACCGAACTCTCCATCGTCCTGGAGGAACTGGGCGCCGCGGGCTCGCCCCTGCTCATGCTGGTGGTCTCCCCGGCCATCTGCGGCACGGTGATCGCCCGCTTCGGCACCGCCGAGCAGAAACGCGCCTGGCTCCCCGGCCTCGCCGACGGCACCCGCCTCATGGCCTTCGGCATCACCGAGCCCGACGCCGGCTCCAACAGCCACCGCATCACCACCACGGCCCGGCGGGACGGCACCGACTGGCTCCTCACCGGCCGCAAGGTGTTCATCTCCGGCGTCGACATCGCCGACGCCGTCCTCGTCGTCGGCCGCACCGAGGACGCCCGCACCGGCAATCTCAAACCCTGCCTGTTCATCGTCCCGACCGACGCCGAGGGCTTCCGCAAACGCCCCATCGACATGGAACTGAGCGCCGCGGAGAAGCAGTTCGAGCTGACCCTGGACGACGTACGACTGCCCGCCGAGGCGCTCGTCGGCGAGGAGGACGCCGGTCTGCTCCAGCTCTTCGCCGGGCTGAACCCCGAACGGATCATGACGGCCGCGTTCGCCGTCGGCATGGGCCGCCACGCCCTCGCCAAGGCCGTCGGGTACGCCCGCGACCGCACCGTCTGGAAGTCGCCCATCGGCGCCCACCAGGCCGTCGCGCACCCGCTGGCACAGGCCCACATCGACCTGGAACTGGCCCGGCTGATGATGCAGAAGGCGGCCCACCTCTACGACTCCGGTGACGACATCGGCGCGGGCGAGGCCGCCAACATGGCCAAGTACGCGGCCGGCGAGGCGTGCGTGCGGGCCGTCGACCAGGCCGTGCACACCCTCGGCGGCAACGGCCTCACCCGCGAGTTCGGGCTGGCCTCGCTGATCACGGCCGCGCGCGTGGCGCGCATCGCACCGGTGAGCCGGGAGATGATCCTCAACTACGTCTCCCACCAGACCCTGGGGCTCCCCAAGTCGTACTAGGGACGCGCGCCCCGGCCGGGCCGGAGCACTCGCCGCGTACGGGGCGGCCCCCGCCGCACCGGTGGCCGCCCACCCGCCCCGCGCGCCGCCCCCGGCAGATCCCGCGCCGACAGCCCAGGGAGCACACGTGACCGAACCCGCCGCACCGATCGGCCGCACGCGCGCGCGTGCCGTCGAGACCCTCAGCCTGGACGCCACCGGCACCCGCAACGCCCTCTCCGCCGCCCTCGTGTCCGCCCTCGCCCGCGCCCTGGCCGAGTGCGGCGCGGACCCCGGCGTTCGGGCCGTCGTCCTCACCCACACCGGCACCACCTTCTGCGCCGGAGCCGACCTGCGCGACCCGCCCGACCCCGGCGAACTGGTGGCGCTCCTGCGGCGGATCGTGGAACTGCCCGTCCCCGTGGTCGCCCGCGTCACCGGACACGTCCGCGCCGGCGGCCTCGGCCTGCTCGCCGCCTGCGACATCGCCGCCGCGGCCACCACCGCCACCTTCGCCTTCACCGAGGTCCGCATCGGCGTCGCCCCCGCGGTCATCTCCCTGCCGGTCCTGCCGCGCACCGACCCCCGCGCCCTCGCCCGCTACTACCTCACCGGCGAGCGCTTCGACCCCGCCGAAGCCGTGCGCCTCGGCCTGCTCACGACGGCGGCCGACGACGTCGACGCGGCCCTCGAACCCGTCCTCGACGGCCTGCGCCGCTCCGCCCCGCAGGCCCTGGCCGAGACGAAGCGGCTGCTCACGGCTAGGGTGCTGGAGACATTCGACCGGGACGCGGCGGACCTGACCGCCCTCTCGGCCCGGCTGTTCTCCTCCGGCCCGGCCCGGGAGGGGATGACGGCCTTCCTGGAAAGACGTGAGGCGGCATGGGTGGTGTGAGGACGACCGAGCGCGAGCGCGTGCCCAAGCAGGACCGCAGCCGGGCCACCCGGCAGCGGCTCCTGGAAGCCGCCGTGGCCTGCCTCGCCGAACACGGCTGGGCGGGCTCCACGGTCACCGTCGTCGCCGAGCGCGCGGGTGTCTCCCGCGGCGCCGCCCAGCACCACTTCCCCACCCGGGAGGACCTCTTCACCGCGGCCGTCGAGTACGTCTCCGAGGAACGCTCCCTGGCCCTGCGCGCCCTGTTCCCCGAGGGCGCCGCCGACCGCCGCGCCGTCGTCGCCGCCCTCGTCGACCTCTACACCGGCCCCCTCTTCCGCGCCGCCCTGCACCTGTGGGTCGCCGCCTGCGACGAGGACCAACTGCGCCCGAGCGTGACGGAGCTGGAGGCCCGCGTCGGCCGCGAGACGCACCGCATCGCCGTCGAACTGCTCGGCGCCGACGAGTCCCGCCCCGGCGTCCGCGAATCCGTCCAGGGCCTCCTGGACATGGCCCGCGGCCTCGGCCTCGCGAACCTCCTCACCGACGACACCGCCCGCCGCGAACGCGTCGTCGCCCAGTGGGCGGCACTGCTGGAGACGGCCCTCGGCTGACCCCCGCCCCGCCGCTCCCGCCGGCCCGCCCGGCGGGTGACCCCGGTCACACGTGCTCCGGGCCGCGCGCAGTACCCTTGCGTCATGCCTCCGATGCTCGTCCGACGCCGCCACGTGGACTACGTGCGCGTCACGAGCACGGGCTGTCGGCGCCTCTCCGCCTGATCCAGCCCCCGGCCTTCCTCTCCACTCCCTTTCTTCCGGCACCGGGGTCCGCCCCATCCCCGGCGGCCGCCCGTGCCCCGTACACCCTGCGGACGCACCATGACCACGCACACCGTGACGGCACCGTCGTACCAGCAGCTCCCGATCATCGACCTGTCGGCCGCCGACCGCGGTCCCCAGGCCCGCGCCCTGTTCCACGCCCAGTTGCACAGCGCCGCCCACGACGTCGGCTTCTTCCAGCTCGTCGGGCACGGCGTCACCCCGGCCGAGACGGACGCGCTGCTCACCGCCATGCGCGCCTTCTTCACCCTGCCCGAGGCCGACCGGCTCGCCCTGGACAACGTGGGCTCACCCCACTTCCGCGGCTACACCCGCACCGGCGACGAACGCACCGGGGGCGCCCGCGACTGGCGCGACCAGCTCGACATAGGCGCCGAACGCCCGGCCCGGGTCCCCGGCCCCGGCGAACCCCCGTACTGGTGGCTCCAGGGCCCCAACCAGTGGCCGGCCGCCCTCCCCGGCCTGCGCACGGCCGCCCTCGCCTGGATCGACCGGCTCAGCGCGGTCGCCCACCGCCTCCTGCGCGAGCTGCTGACCGCCATCGGCGCCCCCGCCGGCTTCTACGACCCGGTCTTCGGCGAGCACGCCCACCCGCAGCTCAAGCTCGTCCGCTACCCCGGCAGCGCCGCCGACGGCACCGATCAGGGCGTCGGCGCCCACAAGGACTACGGCTTCCTCACCCTGCTCCTCCAGGACTCGGTCGGCGGCCTCCAGGTCCAGCGCGAGGACGGCCGCTTCCACGACGTGCCGCCCGTCGAGGGCGCGTTCGTGGTCAACCTCGGCGAACTGCTGGAGGTCGCGACCGACGGCTACCTGCTGGCCACCAACCACCGCGTGGTCAGCCCGCCCGGCGCCACCGAACGCTTCTCGGTCCCCTTCTTCTACAACCCGCGCCTGGACGCGCGCGTGGCCCCGCTGCCGTTCCCGCACGCGGCCACCGCCCCAGGCGCCACGGCCGACCCGGACAACCCGCTCTTCGCCGAGTACGGCTACAACGAACTCAAGGGCAAGCTCCGGGCCCACCCCCTGGTGGCCGAACGCCACCACGGGCACCTGCCGGCACCCGCGGCCTGACCACCCCCGGGGCGCGGGCGGCCGCCGCCCGCGCCCCGCACCGCTCAGCGGGCGATGTCCTCGTACCCGGCGATGTCCTCGGGCCGCCGCGGCCCGGGGCCCACGTACCGCGCGGAAGGCCGCACCAGCCGCCCCGTCCGCTTCTGCTCCAGGATGTGCGCCGACCACCCGGCGGTCCGCGCACACGTGAACATCGACGTGAACATGTGCGCCGGCACCTCGGCGAAGTCGAGCATGATCGCCGCCCAGAACTCCACGTTCGTGGCCAGCACCCGGTCCGGGCGGCGGTTGTGCAGCTCCTCCAGCGCGGCCTTCTCCAGCGCCTCCGCCACCTCGAACCGCGGCGCCCCCAGCTCCCGGGCCGTGCGCCGCAGCACCCGCGCCCGCGGGTCCTCGGCCCGGTACACCCGGTGCCCGAAGCCCATCAGCCGCTCTCCCCGGTCCAGCGCGCCCTTGACGTACGCCTCCGCGTCCCCGGTCCGCTCGATCTCCTCGATCATCCCGAGCACCCGGGAGGGCGCACCGCCGTGCAGCGGCCCGGACATCGCGCCCACCGCGCCCGACAGCGCGGCGGCGACGTCCGCGCCCGTGGAGGCGATCACCCGGGCCGTGAACGTCGAGGCGTTCATGCCGTGCTCGGCGGCGGACGTCCAGTAGGCGTCCACGGCCGCCACGTGCCGGGGGTCCGGCTCGCCGCGCCAGCGGATCATGAACCGCTCCACGACCGAGCCGGCCTTGTCGATCTCCCGCTGCGGCACCATCGGCAGTCCCTGCCCGCGCGCCGACTGGGCGACGTACGACAGCGCCATGACGGCGGCCCGCGCCAGGTCCTCCCGCGCCCGCGCCTCGTCGATGTCGAGCAGCGGCCGCAGGCCCCAGACCGGCGCGAGCATGGCGAGGGCCGACTGCACGTCCACGCGGATGTCACCGGAGTGCACCGGGATCGGGAACGGCTCGGCGGGCGGCAGGCCGGGGTTGAAGGCGCCGTCGACCAGCAGCCCCCACACGTTCCCGAACGAGACGTGCCCGACCAGGTCCTCGATGTCGACGCCCCGGTAGCGCAGGGCGCCGCCCTCCTTGTCCGGTTCGGCGATCTCGGTCTCGAACGCGACGACTCCCTCGAGCCCGGGTACGAAGTCGGACATCAGGCGGCTCCTCGTGGTGTGTGGGCGGCGGTCGTCCCGGTGATGCCCCGAACCTCCGGTGGTCACCCGTGGTCAAGCCGACCGCAAGGGAGAGCAGCACGATAACTCCCGGTGCCATCGTTGGGGAGACCACACGACACCGAGTGCCATACCCGTTCGATACGGCAGGATGACCGGGTGACCGACCGCGACCCGCTTCCGGACCCCGTCCTCGACCCCGCCGCGATGCGCAAGCAGTACCGGGCCGACGGCCTCGCCGAGGAGGACCTCGCCACCCACCCCATGGACCAGTTCGCCCGCTGGTTCGAGGACGCCGCGCGGGCGACCCTGCACGGCACGCTCTACGAACCCAACGCCATGGTCGTCTCCACGGCGAACGCCTCGGGCCGGCCCACCTCGCGCACGGTCCTGATGAAGCAGTTCGACACGGACGGCTTCGTCTTCTACACGAACTACGGCTCCCGCAAGGCCCGCGACCTCGCGGAGAACCCGCACGTCTCGCTGCTCTTCCCCTGGCACCCGCTGGCCCGGCAGGTCGTCGTCACCGGTATCGCCCGGCGCACCGGCCGCGACGAGACCGCCGCGTACTTCCGCAGCCGCCCGCGCGGCTCCCAGCTCGGCGCCTGGGCCAGCGCCCAGTCCTCGGTGATCGACTCCCGCGCCGGACTCGATGCGGCCTACGCCGGTCTGGAGGCCCGCTACCCGGAGGGCGAACAGGTCCCGGTCCCGCCGCACTGGGGCGGCTTCCGCGTCGCCCCCGAGACGGTCGAGTTCTGGCAGGGCCGCCTCAACCGCCTCCACGACCGCCTGCGGTACACCGCCCGGCCGGACGGCACCTGGACGGTCGAACGCCTCAGCCCGTGACCATCGCGGCGCACACGCGAACGACCCGCAGGCTGGGTTCCTCGAAAGGAGCCGGCCGGACGTACCGGCAGCCTGCGGGTCGGGTGACTGCTTGGGTTTGGGCCGGCTGCGCGCCTGTGTCGCGCGCTGGTCCGGCACCGCACATGGCGTGGTGCAGGGCCGCTAGCCCGCAGCCACCTCACGCGTCCGGTTTCCGTACATCTGCCGAACCACCTCCCTTCTCGTGTGCCCCACAGCCTAGGAAACGGCCCCCGGGCCCTCAACTCTTTTTTCCGCGGCCCCCGCGCGGCGGGCATCCGCCGAGGTGGAGCGGTACGCGCGGGGCGCGTGCGGGACGGGGCGCACGGCACGTGGGCGGCCCCGCGGCTCCCGCCGGACGGCCCCGCGCATTGATCCACACAATCTTGCGGGAACAGCGTGTGGGGTGCGTCACGTTCCAGTTGAATGAGGGGCGGTGAGCCAACACGAGCGCCGTGTGGACGTGCGCGGACGCAGCCTCCAGGGGGACCAGGTGAGTGCTTCGCGGCGAAGTGGGACCACGAACGAGCTGGGGCCGGACGAGCCCGGCGGCCCGGCGGGCTCCGACCTGCTCGCCGCCCTGCTCGACGGGATGGACGCGGCCCTGTGCGCCTTCGACGCCGACGGCGTGGTGACCCATTGGAACCGGGAGGCCGAGCGGATCCTCGGCTGGACGGCCGCCGAGGCCGTCGGACGGCACGGGTTCGCCGGGTGGGCGGTGCGCAGCGCCGACGCCGAGGAGGTGCAGTCCCGGCTGATGGCGGCGATGCACGCGCCGGGACGGCAGGTGCACGAGTTCGCGCTGGTGACCAAGGACGGCGGCCGGGTGCTCGTGCGCACGCAGTCGGCGGCCGTGCGCGGGCCGGACGGCAGGCCCGCGGGGCTGTACTGCGCGTTCAGCGAGGTGCACGCGCAGATCGACCTGGAGCGGTCGATCGCGCTGAGCGAGGCGCTGTTCGAGGACGCGGCCTGGGGCGTCGTGCTCGTCGACGCCGACCTGCGGCCCGCCGTCGTGAACGCGCACGCCGCGCGGGCGCTGGGCGTCGGGCGCACGTCGGCGCTGGGCCGGCCGCTGGGCGAGCTGCTCGCGCAGGGCGTGGAGGAGCTGGAGGCGGCGCTGACGCACGTGCTGGCCGAGGGCGCGCCGCCCGCGCCCGCGGAGATGTGGGTGACGGTGCGCACGCCGGACGGCGAGGAGCGGCGCTGCTGGCGCAGCGGGTTCCTGCGGCTGGCGTCGCCGCTGGCGGAGGAGCCGGTGCCGCTGGGCGTCGGCTGGCTGTTCCAGGACGTCACCGAGGACCGGCAGGGCCGGCAGGAGGCGTCCCTGCTGCGCTTCCGGACCAACCAGCTGCACCGTGCGGCCCGGGCCGCCGCCGAGTGCGAGGACCCCGTGGAGGCGGCCACGGTCCACCTGGACTTCGCGCTGGCCGGCTTCGCGGACCACGCGCTCCTGGACCGGGTGGTGGCCGGCCCGCACGCCGCGGCCGAGGGCGACCCGGTCCGGCTGGTCCGGCTCGCGGCCACGCCCGCGGGGGTGCCGGGGCCGGCCGTGCTCACCGGCGCGGCCGGGCTGCCCCAGTGCTACGAGGAGGGGCACCCGGCGCTGCAGTGCGTGCGGCGGGCCGGGAGCGTGCGCGCGGACGCCGGGCCGGTGCCGCAGGAGCGGGCGCGGGAGTGGGCGCTGCGCCGGCAGTGGCCCGGGGACGCGGCGCACGCGCTCTGCGCGGTCCTGCGCAGCCGGGGGCGGACGCTGGGCGTGGTGACCTTCCTGCGCGGGGCCGGCCGCAGCCGCTTCGAGCGGCCGGACGTGGCCTACGCGGAGGACGTGGCCGGCCCGATCGCGGTGCTCCTGGACCTGGCGGAGGCGGTGCGGGAGCGGCGGGGCTAGGACCGGCCGCGGGGGTCCGTCAGCGGCGGTAGAAGATCCGGTCGCCGTACTCCGTCATGACCCGGCCGTTCCACTCGTGTCCGCCGTCGACGTTGCCGGAGCGCAGCAGCGGGGGTTCGACGCCGCGGTCGGCGAGGGCGGCGGCGGTGGTCGCCATGACCGCCTGGAGCAGGGCGGCGGTGACGACGGTGGAGGCGGGCGCGAAGGGCGCCGGGATGGTGTCCAGGGTGAGTTCGGCGTCGCCGACGGCGATCTTGGAGTCGAGGACGATGTCGCAGTGGTCCTTGAGGAAGGTGCCGGAGGCGTGCCGGGACGTCGTCTCGGTGGCGTAGGCGACGGAGGTGACGCCGATGACCCGCGCGCCGAGGGCGCGGGCGCCGAGTGCCATCTCCACGGGCAGGGCGTTGCGGCCGGAGAGGGAGATGATCACCAGGGCGTCGCCGGCGCGGAGCGGCGAGGTCTCCAGGACGGCGCTCGCGAGGCCGTCCACGCGTTCCAGGGCGGAGCCGAGGGTGGCCGGGGTGACGTCGACGCCGACGACGCCGGGGACGGCGAGCAGGTTCATGAGGGCGAGGCCGCCCGCGCGGTAGACGACGTCCTGCGCGGCCAGCGAGGAGTGCCCGGCGCCGAAGGCGAACAGGCGGCCGCCGGCCGTGACGGTGTCGGCGAGCAGGGCGCCGGCCGCGGTGATCGCTTCGGCTTCCTCGTCGCGGACCCGTTGCAGCAGGCCGACGGCGGCGTCGAAGAACAGGTCGGCAGGCGTGCCGTCGCTCATGCGGTGCCCCTTCGCAGCGTCTGTGTCGCGGATCACGGTGCGGTCTGGACCAGTGCGGTGTCAATACGGCCGACGGGTACCGGCCAGGTCCGCCGCCCGGCGGCCGGGGCCCGCCGGTGCGGTCCCCGTTTCCCGGGTACCGCCCGCTTGTCGGTGGGGTACGGCAGAATTGGAGGCAGGGCCAGCGCACGCGCCGGGCTTCCGGCAGAGGTAATCGAGGGGCACGTATGTCCGGACTGATCGACACCACGGAGATGTATCTCCGCACCATCCTCGAGCTCGAAGAGGAAGGCGTAGTCCCCATGCGCGCCCGCATCGCGGAGCGGCTGGACCAGAGCGGGCCGACGGTGAGCCAGACGGTGGCGCGCATGGAGCGCGACGGCCTGGTGTCCGTGGCGAGCGACCGCCACCTGGAGCTGACGGACGAGGGACGGCGGCTGGCGACGCGCGTGATGCGCAAGCACCGCCTGGCCGAATGTCTCCTCGTGGACGTGATCGGGCTGGAGTGGGAGCAGGTGCACGCGGAGGCGTGCCGCTGGGAGCACGTGATGAGCGAGGCCGTGGAGCGGCGCGTGCTGGAGCTGCTGCGCCACCCCACGGAGTCGCCGTACGGCAACCCGATCCCGGGCCTGGAGGAGCTGGGCGAGAAGGACGGCGCGGACCCGTTCCTGCACGAGGGCATGGTCTCGCTGGCCGACCTGGACGCGGGGGCGGACGGCAAGACGGTCGTCGTGCGCCGCATCGGCGAGCCGATCCAGACGGACGCGCAGCTGATGTACACGCTGCGGCGGGCGGGTGTGCAGCCCGGTTCCGTGGTGAGCGTGACCGAGTCGCCGGGCGGTGTCCTGGTGGGCAGCGGCGGCGAGGCGGCCGAGCTGGAGGCGGACGTCGCCTCCCACGTGTTCGTCGCCAAGCGCTGAGACGGGAGAGGGCCCCGGCGCCGTGCGGCGCCGGGGCCCGTCCTCCCCTGTGCTGACCCGGAGCCCCGAGCTCTCAGGGTCATTCCCCTCGGACCGGCTTTTCCCCGAGCGGTCCGCCTCCTGCCAGAAGAGATCCCCTCGGCTGCGGCGATCATGCCCGGAGAGGTGTCACTCGAACGAGGGGTGTTGTCGGCAGATACGGAATCCTCGAATGGGCATTCGATAACCTGAGGCAACGGCTGGACCACGAGGCAGGCGGAGCTGGGGGGTGCCAGGTAGATGGCACGGCGTATCGATGTGACGGGAGCGGGCGGGGTGCGCCTGGCCGCGTGGGAGTTCGCCGACCCGCCGAAACCGGAGGCGGAGCCCGGCGCTCCGGGCGTGCTCCTGCTGCACGGTCTGACGGGCCGTGCCTCCCACTGGGCGGCCACCGCCCGCCGGCTCGCCGGGCGCCACCGCGCGGTGGCCCTCGACCAGCGCGGCCACGGCCGCAGCGACAAGCCCGCGCGGGCCGCCTACACCCGTGACGCCTACGTCGCGGACGCCGAGGCCGCCGTCGAGCAGCTCGGTCTCGGCCCGGCCGTCGTCATCGGCCACGCCATGGGCGCGCTGACCGCCTGGCGGCTCGCCGCCGGGCGCCCCGACCTGGTGCGCGCACTGGTCATCTGCGACATGCGGGCCGCCGCGCCCGGCGCGGCGTCGCAGCGCGAGTGGGCCGACTGGTTCCGTTCCTGGCCCGTCCCCTTCGCCAGCCTGGCCGACGTCCGCAAGTGGTTCGGTGAGGACGACCCCCGGCTGGAGCGGCCGAGCCCGGCCCGCGGCGCGTTCTACGCCGAGGTGATGCGGGAGGGCGAGGACGGCTGGCGGCCCGTGTTCGAGCCCGAGCACATGCTCGCCTCCCGGGAGACGTGGGTCTACGACGCCCACTGGGACGAGCTGGCCCAGGTGCGCTGCCCCACGCTGGTGGTCCGGGGCGTGGACGGCGAGCTGGGGCGGGCGGAGGCGCAGGAGATGGTGCGGGTGCTGCCGCGGGGGACGTACGCGGAGGTGGACGCGGGGCACCTCGCGCACTACGACGTGCCGTCCGCCTGGCAGGCGGCCGTCGCGCCGTTCCTCGACTCGCTGCCGGAGGACTGAGGCGGTCCCGCCCGCCGGGCGGCGGGCGCGCAACCCCGCGGGCGCTCCGCCCGTCCGTGGCTGGTCCGCGCCCCGCCGGGGACCACCGCCACGGCTCACCCGGGCCGGACGTCGCGGGGACCGGAGGCCGCGGCGACCGGGCGGCGCGGAGGCCGGACTGCGCGGGGACCGGTCACCGGTCCCGTCCGCACGCGTAGGCGAGGGGCGAGATCAGTTCCTCCGCGTCCGGTAGCCACCGGTTCGCCGGCGTCGGCCGGCGGACCCATTGCACCGCGCCCCGCGATCCGAACCGCGTCGGCGGCGCCGCCACGTACGCCCCCTCGCCCAGCGCCACCAGATCCAGCGACGGCGGCCGCCAGCCGAGCGAGCGCACCAGCTCCGCCGCCTTCGCCGCGGCCCCGGGGAGCACGAAGAACCGCATGCGCCGGTCCGGGGCCAGGGCGACCGGACCGAGCGTCAGCTCCATCCGCTCCATCCGGGCCAGTGCCAGGAAGCCCGCGCTCTCCGGGACGGACAGCGCGTCGAACGTCCGCCCCGTCGGCAGCAGGACCGAAGCCGTCGGCTGCTGCTGCCACAGCCGGCGTGCGACGGACGGGCTGCCGGTCGCCTGGGCCGCCCAGTCGGGGCGCGCGGGGTGCGCACCCGGCGCAGAGCAGGTGGCGTCGTCGCACGAGCAGCGCTGCGTCCCGCCGACGGCTTCCAGCCACGTGCCCGGGAACACGTCCCAGTGCCGTTCCCCGGCATAACGTACGGCGCTCTCCAGCAGCGTCTCCCCGCGCTGCTGCGGGATGTGACCGGCAATCTGAGTGTTCTGGGCGCCCGCGATCGTCTCTTCCACGCCCCACTCAACTCCCGCGCTCACCTCGGGTTACGGCCGGAGCGCGCGCGGGGGAGGAGCACCGGTCCGGCCGTCGGGGCGCATGGGTGCACGTCCGGGGGCGCGTAGGAGGAGGCGGGGAGTGAAGTGGGTAGCCAGGGTCGGGGTGGCATCAGCTTTTACCCCGGCAAATCGCACATGTCACGCATTGACGGAATGTCAGGTGGGCAGTGATCTTCCGGCCGGAGCTGCACGCTCCAGGGGATCGCAACGCAGGGGGTAGCACATGGCCGCAAGGCCTCTCGTGGCGAGGCAGCCGAACGAACGGCTGCAGGCACTCATCCAGGAAGCGGGGTGCTCGAACGCCGGGCTGGCCCGGCGGGTCAACATGTGCGGCGCCGAGCACGGGCTCGACCTGCGCTACGACAAGACGTCCGTGGCCCGCTGGCTGCGCGGACAGCAGCCGCGGGGCCGGGCCCCGGCGATCATCGCCGAGGCGCTCGGGCGCAAGCTCGGCCGCACGGTCACCATCGACGAGATCGGCATGGCCAACGGCAAGAACCTCGCCTCCGGGGTCGGCCTCCAGTTCTCGCCGACCGTGCTGGGCGCCATCGAACAGGTCTGCGAGTTGTGGCGCAGCGACGTGGGGCGCCGGGACTTCCTGTCCGGTTCCTCCGTCGCCGCCTCCGCGCTGGTCGAGCCCAGCCGCGACTGGCTGATCTCGGCCCCCGACGCGCAGGTGGCCCGCCAGGCCGGCCCCCGGGTCGGCCAGGCGGACGTGGCCGCCGTCCGGTCCATGACCCAGGCCCTGGTCGACCTCGACCACCAGTACGGCAGCGGGCACGTGCGCCCGGTCGTCGTGCACTACCTCAACAGCGTCGTCTCCGGGCTGCTGGCGGGCTCGTACCGGGAGGCGGTGGGCCGGGACCTCTTCGCCGCCGTCGCCCGGCTGACCGAACTGGCCGGGTACATGGCCGTCGACACCGGCCAGCCCGGCCTCGCCCAGCGGTACTACATCCAGTCGCTGCGGCTCGCGCAGGCCGCCGGGGACCGCGGGTACGGCGGGTACGTGCTCGCCGCGTCCATGAGCCACCTGGCCGCCCAGCTCGGCAACCCGCGCGAGATCGCCCAACTGGCCCGCGCGGCCCAGGAAGGGGCGCGCGGGCACGTGACCCCGCGCGCGGAGGCGATGTTCCACGCCGCCGAGGCGCGCGGGCACGCCCTGCTGGGCGACGTGCGCGCGGCGCAGGCGTCCGGCGGGCGGGCGGTCACGGCGATGGAGCGTGCGGACGGCGCGCCGGGCGACGACCCGGCGTGGATCGCGCACTTCGACGAGGCCTACCTGGCCGACGAGCTGGCGCACTGCTACCGCGACCTCGGCCAGCCCGAGCCGGCGGCCCGGTACGCCGAGCAGTCGCTGGCCGGGCATCCCGCGTCCCGGGCCCGCCGGCGCGCGATCGGCTACGTGCTGCTCGCCACGGCCCAGGTGCAGCAGCGCGAGGTCGAGCAGGCGTGCAGCACCGGCATGAAGGCGGTGGAGCTGCTGGAGACGCTCCGCTCCAACCGGGGCGCCGAGTACCTGGAGGACCTCCAGCAGCGCCTGGAGCCGTTCCGGGACGAGGCGGTGGTACGGGAGTTCGGGGCGCGCCTCGAACTCCAGCCGGCCGCCTGAGCACCGGCCCCGCGGAGCGCCGGACACGGGAGGACGGCACCCGGTGCGCGCCGGGTGCCCCCTAACAGCGCATCGCGGGCCGGTTCTGTTACTGCCGTCACAGGGAGCCGGATCACGCCCGGAGCTGCGTGGCACCCGGCTCGGGGAACCCGGTAGCGTGGCCCGACGATTCACAAGGTCCCCCACTGGTAGGAGTCCCGGTGACGCAGAGTGGACAGGGCGAGGAGCCCTCGGCGCGGGCCGCGCACGAAGGCATCGTGCTGCCCTCCGACGGAGGCGAGCCCCTGTTGCCGGGCACGACCGCGGGGCCCGCGCCCGCCACCCCCGCGGGAGGGCAGGCGTGGGACGGCTCCTGGGGCCCCCGGGAGCAGGCGCCCCAGCCGGGCCAGGAGTGGCACCCGGCGGCCGCCCAGTGGTCCGGCCCCGGGCAGCCGCCGGCCGCCGGCCCCGGCCCGCTGCCCCCGGAGGGCGCCCCGGCCCCGTCCTACGGTTACGGCGCCGAGTCCCCGTCCTACGGCGCCGAGTCCCCGTCCTACGGCGGCCGGCCGGATCCGCACGGCTACGGCGCGGACCGGCAGGGCGCGTACGGCGCACCGGACGCCTCGTACCAGCAGCACGCCCAGCCCCAGCAGCCGTACCAGGGGCAGTCCGGCGCGCCGCTGCCGCCCGCGTATCCGGCCGCCGCGGGCGCCCCGCTGCCGCCGCAGGCCGACGGCGCGACCCAGTACCTCCCGCCCGTGCCGGCCGCCCCGGACGACGGCGCCACCCAGTACATCCCGCCGGTGCAGGCCGCTCCGGCCGACGGGGCCACCCAGTACATCCCGCCGGTCGCCGCGGGGCCCGGCGGGTCCGTGCACGAGGCGGCCACCCAGTACATCCCGCCGGTGGCGGGCGGCGGCGAGGAGACCCGCTACCTCGGCCAGGTGCCCCGGCACGGGGCGCCCGCGTCCGCCGAGGCGGAGGCCACGCAGTACATACCGCCGTACACCGCCCAGGGCCAGGACCAGGGCCAGGGCCAGGGCGGGGACCGGCAGCCGCCCGCCGAGTTCGACAACCTCTTCCGCGGCGGCCCGGCGGGCGACGACGGCCCGGCCGGGTCCACCCAGCAACTCCCGCTGATGCAGCAGCCGGACGCCTACCCCGGCCCGGCGCAGTCGTCGTACCGCCCGGCGCAGCCGCCCTATGGCGCGGAGCCGGACGGCGGCGGGCGGCGCACCGGCCGCTCGCGCGTCCCGCTGATCGCCGCCGTCGGCGTCGGCCTGATCGTGGTCGGTGTCGGCGCCGGCGCGCTGCTCAGCGGCGGGGGCGACAAGGAGCAGGGCGGGGACGCCAAGGACCAGACGGTCGCCGCCACCTCCCCGGCCACCCAGCCCTCCTCCCCGTCCCCCTCGCCCACCGTCGACCCCGCCCGGCAGCAGGCGGTCGAGCTGGACAAGCTGCTCGCGGACAGCGGCAGCAGCCGGGCCTCGGTGATCCAGGCGGTGGCCGACGTCAGAGGCTGCCACAACCTCGACCAGGCCGCCGCGAGCCTGCGGGACGCGGCCAGGCAGCGCAACGACCTGGTGTCCCGGCTCGCCAAGCTGACCACGGACAAGCTCGCCGCGCAGGGCCAGTTGAGGGACGCCCTGACCAAGGCGTGGCAGGCGTCCGCCGCGGCCGACAACCACTACGCGGCCTGGGCCGGCCAGGCCAAGGGCCACAAGGTCTGCCGCAAGGGCCACGCCCGCTCCACCGACGAGTCGAAGGCCGGGGACCGGCAGAGCGGCACCGCCAGCCAGCAGAAGGGCCGGGCGGCGGGGCTGTGGAACACGGTCGCGCAGAAGTACGGCCTGACCCAGCGCCAGCCCACCCAGCTCTGACCACCGGCCCGGCCCCGGCGGGCCCCGCGCGCGGGGCCCGTCACGGTACCTCGGCGTGCTCCAGGACCGAGGTCATGTTCGCGATGCCGTCGGCGCCGCCGATGCCCTTGGGGGCCGCGACCAGCTTGCCGTCCCGGACCACCTGAAGGGTGACGTCGGCGTTGACCAGCCGCGGCAGGCCGACCACGGCGAGCCTGCTCTGGTAGGGCCAGCGCAGGGGCGGGGTGAGGCCGCCGGTGGAGATCCGCAGCCCGTCGTTGAGGGTGCGCCGCACGGTGTCGGCGCTCACCTCGCCGCCGCCGATCTCGTCCAGGACGGCCTTGAGCACGGTGTAGGCGATCCACGTGGTCTGCACGCCGGCGTCCGCCGGGTCGATGCGGTTGTCGCCGAACGCCTGCTCGTTGATCACCTTCTTCATGGGGTTCCAGCGGAAGTCGGAGGCGACCGGGTACCAGCTGGTGATGTACGCCCCCTCGTACGGTCCGGCCGCCCCGCCGGTGCTGTCGACGACCGTCTGGTCGACGCTGCCGAGGACGGTGGCCGTGCGCACGCCCGGGTGGTTCGCGCGGGCCCGCCGGAACGAGTCCATGAAGGTGTCCGTGCGGTCCCCGAGCGCGGGCACCACGCAGCCCTCGCGCGCCGCGTTGCGGGTGGCGTCGCGCAGCGCCCGGTCGGCCTGCCCGGCGTACTCGGTGGCGTTCTCGGCGGCGAGCTGGTCGTCGGCGTCCGGGTGGCCGCCGGAGCGCAGGCCAGAGTCGAGCAGCGCGGGCAGTTCGTCGCCGGCGATGCTGTCGGGGCGGACCAGGGTGACGTTGCCGCAGCCGCCCGCGAGGGCCTTGCCGAGGCCCGCCAGGAGAGCGGGCTGGCCGCCGTTGACGGGGTAGGACAGGGCGCCGGTGAACTCGTCGTTGGTGACGCCGTAGCCGCCTAGGTAGGGGATGCCGGCGCCTTCCAGCGGGGCGAGGTAGGAGTCGCCGAACTGGCTGTAGGAGCCGACCACCGCGACCACGCCCTCGTTCGCGGCGCGCCGGGCGCACTTCGCGGCGCCCACGCTGTCGTTGTGGTCGTTGCAGGTCAGCACCTCCAGCCTGCGGCCGCCCACACCCCCGTGGGAGTTGAGCCACTTCGCGTAGGCGAGGGCCATCGCGGGCATGCCGGGCTTGTTGGTCGCGTCGGTGTCCTGCGGTGCCCAGGTCATCACCTTGACCGGGTCGTCCCCGGAGCCCCCCGTGGCACCGGGGACGACCCCGCATGCGGCAGTGAGCGACGCTGTGGCGGCCAGGGCGCCCGCGCAGAGGACGGTCGCTCTGACGGGCCGGGGAAGGAACTGGCGGATGGAGCGGATCGTGCGTCGCCTGCCGGTCATGAACACGCACGATTCCCCCACACCGCTAACCCGCGAGTGATCCGGGGTGGCCGAAGGGTGGCCGGGAGGTGAAATACGGGGGCCGCTGTCACCGGCCGGCCGAGGAACGTACGATCGGTGACCGTGCAAGGTTCGGAGAACTCTTCCCGTCGCGGCCGTCGCTCCTCCACCATGGGCGGCATGCCCCTGAACGACATGCCGTGGTGGCGGTGGCGCGGCAACGTGCGCTCGGCGCTGCACATGCTCTCCGACCCGGTGTTCCAGCGGGACGTCTGGCTGGCCGGCGTGGACGGGTACGGCGACGTCACGGACGCCGTGTACCGGCTGGTGGAGGACACCTGGCTGGACAACTGGTCGGCGGAGAAGTACGTCGGTACCGTATTCCGCGACTCGCAGGAGGCGGCCCTCGTCGACACCGCCGTGCTGCGGGTGCTGCGGATCATGCACCAGGTCGGCCCGGACGCGCCGGTCGCCGCCTACCTGGAGCACGAGGGCTGGCCGGACGCGGTGCGGGCGGCGCGGGACGCGCACGTGCGGATGTCGGTGAGTGACGGGGACGACCCCGACACGCCGCCGCAGACCCTGGAGGTGCTGCGGATCCTGACCAGGTCCGCCTAGCGGACGGCGCCCCGCGCGCGGGTGCCCGGTATGGGACCCTGTGGTGCATGACTGAGCAGTCCGCCTCCTCCGCCGCAGTACCGGCCGACCAGTACGTCCTCACGCTCTCCTGCCCGGACAAAAAAGGCATCGTGCACGCCGTGTCCAGCTACCTGTTCATGACCGGCTGCAACATCGAGGACAGCCAGCAGTTCGGCGACCACGACACGGGACTGTTCTTCATGCGCGTCCACTTCTCGGCCGAGGCGCCGGTGACGGTGGACAAGCTGCGGGCGAGCTTCGCCGCGATCGGCGACTCCTTCCAGATGGCCTGGCAGATCCACCGGGCCGACGAGAAGATGCGCATCCTGCTCATGGTCAGCCGGTTCGGGCACTGCCTCAACGACCTGCTGTTCCGGGCGCGGATCGGCGCGCTGCCGGTGGAGATCGTGGGCGTGGTGTCGAATCACACCGACTTCAAGGAGCTGGTGGGCTCCTACAACATCCCCTTCCACCACATCCCGGTCACCAAGGACACGAAGGCGGAGTCGGAGGCCCGGCTGCTGGAGATCGTCCGCGAGGAGCGGGTCGAACTGGTCGTCCTCGCCCGGTACATGCAGGTCCTCTCGGACGACCTGTGCAAGGCGCTCAGCGGGCGGATCATCAACATCCACCACTCGTTCCTGCCGAGCTTCAAGGGTGCCAAGCCGTACCACCAGGCGCACGCGCGGGGTGTGAAGCTGATCGGGGCCACGGCGCACTACGTCACCGCGGACCTGGACGAGGGGCCGATCATCGAGCAGGAGGTCGAGCGGGTCGGGCACGACGTGATGCCGGACCAGCTCGTCGCCATCGGCCGCGACGTGGAGTGCCAGGCCCTGGCGCGGGCGGTGAAGTGGCACGCGGAGCGGCGCATCCTGCTCAACGGCCGGCGGACGGTGGTGTTCGCGTAGGGCGCCGGCCCCGGGAGGGGTCACGCCTGCTCGGGCACCGTGAAGTAGCGGGCGAAGGCCGGGACGATGTCGGCCTCGCCGATCCTGCCGTCCCCGTCGGCGTCCAGGGCGGCGGCGGTCGCCTCGGCGACGTCCGCCGGCACGTGCAGGACCCGCAGCACCCGGGCGGTGTCGGTGACGTCGAGGTGCCCGTCGCCGTCCGCGTCCGCCACCGCCAGCGCCGCGTGCAGGAAGGGGCGGGCGATCTCGGCGAAGCGGCCGGGGTTGTCGCGCAGCCGCTTGACCGCGCCGGTGACGAACTCCGCGCGGGTGATGCGCTGGTCGCCGTCCCGGTCGGCGATGCCGGCCATGCCCTGCCAGAACGCCTCCGCCCCGGAGTACAGCGCCTGCCCCTTGTCGGAGCGGGCGGGCACGGCGAACTCGGTGAGCAGCGCCTTGGCCGCGGCGCTGAAGTCCTCGCGGTCGATGTATCCGTTGCCGTCCTGGTCGAATCCGGCGAACCGGGCGGCGATCCTGCGTTCGTACTCGGTGCTGACCATGTCTCTTCGGGCCGCCTTACGTGGAGGTCGTGCCTGGGGTGTCGCCGACCGGCGGCCGGCCTGGCTGGAGCGTACGACGCGGATGGCCACCGGGCGGCGGAAAACCGGCTTTTATGCCAAGACCGGGTGAATTCCGCGACAACTGTGTGGCCGACATCTGTGTGCGCGACGCCTGTGTGCGCGACGTCTGTGTGTTCGGCGCACGTGGGGCCGACGCCTGTGTGGTCGACACCTGTGTGATCGGAGTGCGTGCGGCCGGGGTGCCGGGTGGTGGGGTGTGACGGCGGCTCAGGCGGAGAGCGGGCCGGCCTCGTCCGTGGTGGCGGCCGCCAGGTCGGGGCGGACGTCGAAGAGCCGGCGTACGCCGAGCGCGCCGAGCACGCGGTTGACGTGCGAGCCGTCCTCGGCGCCCCGGTCCGGCAGGATCAGCCGCAGCCGGCCCTGGCAGGAGCGGATCAGCCGGCGGGCGGCGATGAGCACGCCGACCCCGCTGGAGTCGCAGAAGAACACGTCGGACAGGTCCACGACGAGGCTGTGGTGGCCCTCCGCGACGACGTCGTGCACGCGCTGGCGCAGTACCGGCGACGTGATCAGGTCCAGTTCCCCGGAGACCCGGAGGACGGCCCACTCGCCCTGTTCGACGTCGGTCACATGGAAAGCCACGGCTTCGCCCCTCCGCTCGCCGGATCGCGCGGAACCACCCGGAAACGGAAGTAGCTCCTACGTTTCATTCCGCGCGGCTGCCCAGCGGCCGTTCCCTGAAACGTGACGCGGCAAACGGCTGGTGATCATCAAGGGTCTTGTTTCGGTCAGTATCGATCCTATTCGATCAGATACGCCTGCGGCCCGCGTGGAGGAAGTGTGAAGGGGGCACTATCACCTGCGGCGCCTCCAAGGGCGCACATTGCCACAAAGGGGCGTGCGCCGCAGGAGGTGCCGACTACATTCGAGAAGGCAGGACCGGCAGGCTGGACGGGCCGGACACGGCGAGGGGAGGGGACCGTATGACCGGGAGCGACGTACCGCCGCGCTGGGACCGCAAGATGCAGCAGCGGCTCGCCCGCGGTGAGGCGGCGGCCCTCGGCGAGCTGTACGACCGCTTCGCCTCCCTCGTGCACAGCCTCGCCCACCGCGTCCTCGCGGACGACCGGGCCGCCGACGCCGTCACCCGCGAGGTCTTCGTCCACCTCTGGGAGCATCCCGAGACCTACGATCCCAGGCAGGGCCTGCTGCGCTCCTGGATCGCCGCGGTCACCCACCGGGTCGCCGTGCAGCGGCTGCGCGACCGGCAGGAACGGGACCGTTCGCCGCGCGAGGAGGTGGAGGGCGAGGTCCGCCGCGCCTCGGTCGCCGCCCGCGCCGACTTCATCGTCCACTCCATGCCCGCCCCGCTCCGGGCCGCCCTGGACTCGGCCTACTTCCAGCGCCGCGACTACCGGCAGACCGCCGCCGACCTCGGTGTCACCGAGGAGGAGGCCCGCCGCCGGCTCCGTCTCGGCCTCCAGCTCCTGTCCACCGCCCACGACGCGGGCACTCCGCCGGGGTACCGGGGCGCGATGTGAACGGGACGGGCGGGTCCGAGGCGCACGACGGCGGTGACGGTCACCCCCGCCGTGACGGCCACGACGCCCGTGAAGGCCGTGACGGCCGCGGCGGCCGTGACGCTCGTGAAGGCCGCGACGGCCGCGACGGCGATCCGGCGCGCCGCCGCCGGGCCCCCGGGGACCGGCCGCCCGAGGGCGCCGGCCCGCCCGGCGGCGCGGCGGACCGGCCGGACGGTGAATCCCGTGGCTCCCGTGGCTCCCGTGGCTCCGGCGGCGGCGCGGGGGGCTCCGCGGGTGGCGCCGGGGGAGACGCGCCGGGCCCGGCCCCGCGCATACCCGCGCCCCGCGCCTCCGTGGAGGACAGCGGGCTGCCCTTGCCCGGCCGCACCGACCTGGGGGACCTCGCACCCGTGCCGCTCGACCTGTCCCACGACGTCCTGAAATCGCTGCTCGGCGCCTGGGCGCTGGCCGCGTGCTCGGCCGCCGAGACGGCGGCCGTGGAGGAACACCTGGGCGGCTGCGGGTCCTGCGCCGACGAGGCGCGCCGGCTGCGCGAGGCGGTCGGCCTGCTGCACCAGCCGGAGAGCCTGGACCCGCACCCCTCCTTGCGCACCCATGTGCTGCACGGCTGCCTGAGCCGCCGTCCGCCGCGCATCCCGGTGCCCGGCTGGGCGGAGCCGTACGACGCCGAGACCGCCCGGCTCGACGCGCTGCTCCAGGACTTCGGGGAGGCGGAGTGGGACGCGCCGGTGCGGCTGCGCTGGTTCGAGGCCGACACGGCCGCGGGCCGCGACACGACGGTCGCCGGGGTGATCGCGCACCCGCTGTCGGTGGACGGACTGGTCGCCGCCGCGCTCGGCCTGACGGACCCGCTGGCCGAACTGGCCGACCCGGCCAAGGCATTGGAGCCGGCTGCCACGGGTCCGGCAGGCCGCACGGAGGCGTTCTGGCGCGCCTCGCACCTGCCGCCGACCCGCGCGGTGCGCGGGCCGTGGCGTGAGCAGAGCCACGGCCTGGTGCGGACGGTGTCCTTCACCGGCGGGCACGCGGGCGGACTCGCGGTGCCCTACGGCGACTTCACCCTGACGCTGCGCGACGCGATGCTGGACCGCGCCTTCGAGTGCTGGGTGCACGCCGAGGACATCGCGGACGCGGTGGACTACCCGTACGAGCCGCCCGCGCCGCCGCACCTCCACCGGATGATCGACCTGGCGGCCCGCCTGCTGCCGACGGTGCTCGCCGAGCGCCGCCGCGCGGGCCTGTCCGAACCGGGCCGCCAGAGCCCCCACCTGGTCGAGGCCGGCGCCCCCGGCCGCAGCCTGCGGCTGGAGATCGAGGGCGCGGCGGGCGGCGAGTGGCTGATCCCTCTGGACTCGCCGGCGGCGGTCGGCTCCGCGGACCTGGAGGTGGCCCACATCGCCCTCGACGGCGTCGAGTTCTGCAAGCTGGCCGCGGGGCACGTGGTTCCGGAGGACGTCGCGGCGGGCCAGGACGGCGACCGCCGGGCGGTCCGGGACGTGCTCTACGCGGCGGCGAGCATGAGCCGGCTGTAAGCGCGGGCGGCGGCCGGGGCGATCCGGCTCAGGAGAACCGCTCCCGCAGCCGGGGCGCCGGCATCTTCCGCACCTCCAGCCGCTCCGGCCGCCCCTGCACGGACAGTTGCGCGGCGCGGAGACAGGACACGGTGGACGGGCGCACCCGCACGCTGGAGCGGGCGGACTGAACGGCCGGGGGCCCCGGTCGGCGCGCCCGGCAGGGCAATGGCCAACGATGTCACGGATCGTGGCATGGTGTGATCACGGAGCGTGGGCGCCGGGCCGGGCCGTTCGCGGGGCTCGTCACGGCCCGGAGTCGGGCATCCGCTCCGGTACCTTGTGGGGGATGCGAGTGGCCGCGCGTACGAGCCGTGCCGGCGGTGCCCCTGGGGCGGCGCCGGGCCGTACGGTGTGCGCCGCTGCTCGCGGGGCGATCCGGGCCCTCGGCCCCGCCTGTTCGACTCCCCGGCGAGCGCGTCGCACAGTATGCCCTACGCGTACTCCTTCGCGCGGGAATATGCCCGAAGCGCTTGTTGGGGTGACTGTACGTCAACCATGCTGTCTCGCAGGGGAGTCACGATCCGTGACCCTTGCTCTGGCTGTTGTTCTGGGCATGCAGAGAATGGCTACGATCGTGGCCCTCGCCGTGATCGCCGCCGCGGCCGACGCCGTGGCGCGCGGACGGGGCGGGGCCATGTGTCCGCCGGTTCGGATGGTGTGAGCGGTGCAGGTGCTTCAAGTGCAGCTGGAGATCCGGCCCGACCCCGCGGAGGTGGGGCGGGCCCGCAAGTGGGCCCGCTCGCGGCTCGCCGGGTCGGGGATAGCGGCCGAGGAGCCGCTGGCCGAGACCCTCGTCCTGCTCGTCTCCGAGCTGGTGACCAACGCCGTGGTGCACACCGGCCGCCCCGCCGTGCTGCGGCTGCGCCTGCCCGGCCCGGCGACCGGGAGCGGCGCGTCGGCCACGGTGCGGGTCGAGGTCGCCGACACCAGCTCCCGTGCGCCCGTGCCCCGTTGTGCCGGCCGTGACGCCACCGGCGGGCGCGGGCTGGCGCTGGTGGACTGCCTCGCCGACCGCTGGGGCTGGCGCCAGGAGGGCGGCGGCAAGAGCATCTGGTGCGAGCTGGACCGCTGTACGCGGCCCCGGGAGGACGCGGCGGCGGCCCACGGCGGCGGGCCGGGCGCGTACGAGGGCTTCACCTTCGAGACGGTGTAGCGCCCGGCGCCCGTGCGTGCCGGGCACGCGGCCGTGCCCGGGCACCGCGGACGGGGTGCCGCCGCCCGTGTCCGCGGCGGCGCCCGTGCCCCGGACGCCCGGCCGGTCCGGTGGGCGTCGACGCGCCGGGTGGCGGGTGGTGCTGGCCCGGCCGTGGCCCCGGTGCCGCCGTCGTCCGGAGGACCGCCACCACCGGTGCCACGGGCGCCCCCGGCGCGCCGGTGAACGGTTCGGGCGTCGCCGGCGGCGGGGCCGCGCGCCGTTCCGTTTCTCCACAGGCTGTGGACAACTTTTCGGAATACCGGTTCCGGCCTTGGAGCATCCCCGTCTCCACAAGGTGCGGGGCGTGCGCCACGGGCAGCCGCACATGCCCGGTCCCGGGCGGGAAGACCGCGAAGGTGAGCGCGCCGTTCGCGGCGGACCCGGCCGCGGCCAGGCCCTCCGGCGGCCCCGGGGGCGCACGCGGCGCTCGGCTCCTGACCACCCGTCACCTTTCCGCCGGGCTCCTCGCGCAGCGGCTCGCCGGCCGCCGCCGGCCGGTGCGGGCGGGAGTTTTCCACAGGCGCGGGGAAACGGCTCGGCAGGTGTCGGTGCCGGCGCCTACCGTCGGGGCATGAGCTACCGCGACGTCGTATCCCGGCCGGTCCTGACCTGGGTGCCGGTGGCCGTCGGCGCCCGGATGCCGGTGGCCATGGCCCCGCTGGCCCTGGTCTTCCTGGTCCGTGAGCACCCCGGCGGCTACTCGCTGGGCGCGGCCCTCGCCGCCGCCTACGTCCTCGGCGAGATCGTCGGCGCCCCCGTGCTCGGCATGCGCATGGACCCCCGGCGGGCCCGACCGCAGCTGGCCGCCGGACTGGCCGCGGGCGCCGCCGGCTTCGCGGGCCTCGGCGCGTTCCCCGGCGCGCCCGCCGCGGCGCTCGCCGGGTTCGCCCTCCTCGCCGGCGCGGGCCCCGCCGCGGCGCCCGGCGGGCTGCGGGCGCTGCTCACCTCGCTGGTCCCGGGGCACGCGGCGGCCCAGGCGCTGTCCCTGGAGTCGATGCTCACGTTCGGGGTCTGGGCACTCTCTCCGGCCGCCGTCACCGGCCTCGCCCTCGGCGTCGACCCGCGCCTGCCGCCGCTGCTCGCGGCCGCTCTGATGGCGTCCTCCGCGGGGGGCCTGTGGCTCCTGCCGGCCGGCTGGGCGGCGGACGGCCCGGACGGGCGGGGCGGCCCGGACGGACGGGGCGCGTCGAGGCTGCGCGTGCTGGCCCGCGCCTGGCCGGTGTACGTCACGGGCGCGGCGAGCCTGTCCCTGCTGGCCCTCGCCGAACTCGTCCTGCCCGCCCTGCTGGAGCAGCGCGGTGTCGGCGTCGGCTGGGCGGGCCCGCTGCTCACCGCGATGTCGGTGGCCTCGGCCGTGGGCGCCTTCGTGTACGGCCTGCGGTCCTGGCCGGGCCGGCTGAGCACCCGCAGCGTGGTGCTGACGGTGGGGATGGCGGCGGCCGTGACCCTGGTCGCGCTGATACCCGCCGCGCCGGGCATGGCGGTGGCGCTGTCCCTGGCGGGGCTGCTCCAGTCCGGCGCGATGCTCACCCGCAACCTGGCCCTGCGCGAGGTGCTCCCGCCGCACGCCCTGGCCGCCGGCTACTCGGTCATGTACGCCGCGGTGGGCGCCGGTTACGCCGCCACCGGCTCCCTCGCCGGTGCCCTGCTGCCGCTGGCCGCGCCCTCGACGGCGATCCTCGCCGGCGTGGCCCTGACCCTGCTGCTGACGTCGGTCGGCTGGTGGGGCGAGCGGCGCGCCGGGCGGTCAGCCCGGGCCGGTGCCGTCGGACCGGCCGGTGCCGCCGCCGGCCCGGAAGGTGCGGCGGTAGGCGGTGGGCGTGACCCCGAGCGCCGCCTGTAGGTGCTGGCGCAGCGACTGGGCCGTGCCGAAGCCGGACTCCCGGGCCACCCGGTCCATCGGCAGCCCGGTGGACTCCAGCAACTGCCGCGCGCGCTCCACACGTTGCCGGGCCAGCCACTGACCGGGACTGACGCCGGTCTCCTCGCGGAAGCGGCGGGTGAAGGTGCGCACCGACATCGCCTCCCGGGCGGCCATGTCCCGGAGCTGGACCGGCTCGTGCAGCCGGTCCAGCGCCCAGGCGCGGGCGGCGGTCGTCGTGGCCAACTGCGGGTCGGGGACCGGGCGGTGGATGTACTGGGCCTGACCGCCGTCGCGGTGGGGCGGTACGACGGTGCGGCGGGCCACGTCGTTGGCGACGGCCGCGCCGAAGTCCTGGCGCACCATGTGCAGGCACAGGTCGATCCCGGCGGCCACCCCGGCCGAGGTCAGCACGTCGCCGTCGTCGATGAAGAGCACGTCCGCGTCCACCCGGACCTTCGGGAACATCCGCTGGAAGCGCTCGGCGTCGGCCCAGTGCGTGGTCGCGCGGCGGCCGTCCAGGCGGCCCGCGGCGGCGAGGACGTAGACGCCGGTGCAGATGGAGGCGAGCCGGGTGCCCGGGCGGACGAGGGCGAGGGCGGCGGCCATGTCGTCGGTGAGCCGTCCCTCCTCCATCAGCGGCCCGTTCTCGTACGACGCCGGGACGATCACGGTGTCGGCCGCGGCCAGCGCCTCGGGGCCGTGCGCGACGTGCACGGCGAAGTCGGCGTCCGTCTCGACCCGGCCGGGCGGCCGGACCGAGCAGGTCACGACCTCGTAGAGGTAGCGGCCCTGCGCGTCCCGGGGGCGGCCGAAGATGCGGTGCGGGATGCCCAGTTCGAAGGGCAGCAGGCCGTCCAGGGCGAGCACGGCGACCCGGTGCGGCCGGAACTCCTCGGCACTCGTCATGGCCCGATCATAGCGAAGTGTGACTTTCGGGCCACTCGATGCGCGCGGCCGCGCGGCGCACGCTGGGCGCGTGACTCAGACCACCTCAGCCGCACCCCCCGCCGAGACCCGGACCGGCCGGCGCCGCCGGGTGCACCGGGCCTGGTTCGTCGCCGCCGTCACGTTCGTGACGATCACCGGCGCGGCGGCCTTCCGGTCCCTGCCCGGCCTGTTCATCGACCCGCTGCACCAGGAGTTCGGCTGGTCCCGCGGCACGATCGGCGCGGCCGTCTCGGTCAACCTCGCGCTCTACGGCCTCACCGCGCCGTTCGCCGCCGCGCTGATGGACCGCTTCGGCATCCGCCGGGTGGTGGCGGTCGCGCTCACCGTGATCGCCACCGGCTCCGGGCTGACGGTGTGGATGACGGCGGCCTGGCAACTGCTCCTGTGCTGGGGCCTGCTGGTGGGGCTCGGCACCGGTTCGATGGCGCTGGCGTTCGCCGCGACGGTCACCAACCGCTGGTTCACCGAGCGGCGCGGCCTGGTCAGCGGCATCCTCACCGCGGCCTCCGCCTCCGGCCAGCTCGTCTTCCTGCCGCTGCTGTCCTGGGTCGTCGAGCGGCACGGCTGGCGACCCGCCGCGGTCACGGTCGCCCTGACCGCGCTGGCCGTGGTCCCGCTGGTCTGGCTCCTGCTGCGCGACCACCCGGCCGACGTGGGCGTGGCACCGTACGGGGCGAAGGAGTTCGTGCCCAAGCCGCCGCCCGTCGCCGGCGCGGCCCGCCGCACGCTCGGCGTCCTGGCCTCCTCCGTCCGCAACGGCACGTTCTGGCTGCTCGCCGGCGCCTTCGCGATCTGCGGCGCCTCGACCAACGGGCTGGTGCAGACGCACTTCGTGCCCGCCGAGCACGACCACGGCATGCCGGTGACGACGGCGGCCTCGCTGCTCGCGGTCATCGGCGTGTTCGACGTCGTCGGCACGATCGCCTCCGGCTGGTTCACCGACCGCTTCGAACCGCGCCGGCTGCTCGCCGTCTACTACGCCCTGCGCGGTCTGTCCCTGCTCTTCCTGCCGATGCTGCTGGGGCCCGCCGTGCACCCGCCGATGATCTTCTTCATCGTCTTCTACGGCCTCGACTGGGTGGCCACCGTGCCGCCCACCCTGGCGCTGTGCCGGGAGCAGTTCGGCGAGGACAGCGCCATCGTCTTCGGCTGGGTGCTCGCCTCCCACCAGGTCGGCGCGGCCGCCGTCGCCTACCTCGGCGGACTCGCCCGGGACGTCTTCGGCTCCTACGACCTCGTCTGGTACGCGGCGGGCGCGCTGTGCGCGGCGGCCGCCCTGATGTCCCTGGTCGTCCGGCGCACCGCCCCGGCCCTCCCGGCGCCCGCCGGGCCCTGAACCCCCGCGCACCCGTCCGCCCCGCTCACCGCGAAGGCCCGGCACGGCCCGCCGGGCACGGTGAAGCGGGGCGTTCCCGCGGGAGTGACGCTCCCCGCTACCGGGTGCGCAGGCTCTTCGCGACCGCGCGCGCGATCCGCCCCGCGTCGATGGCCAGTTCCCGCAGCATGCCGCTGATGGGGTTGGTGAACCCGGTGAAGTACAGGCCCGGCGCCTGCCTGGGGGCGCGGCCGCCGCGCGCCACCGGTCTGCCGCGCTCGTCCAGCACCCCGAGGTGCCCGACGAGACCCTCCAGCGCGCGGACGTACCCGGTCGCCGCGATCACCGCGTCGGGCGAGACGCGGCTGCCGTCGGCGAGCACCACCTCGCCGCCCTCGAAGGACTCCACGGCGGCCACGATCTCCACCCGGCCCTCGCGCACGGCGTCGATCAGCCCGGCGTCCTGGACCGGGATCGCGCCCTGCCGCACCCGGCTGTACAGGCCGGCGGACGGCCGCGGCAGCCCGTGCCCGGACAGGTCCGGGGTGCCGAGCCGCTCCACCGGCCCGGCGAGCCGGTCCACGAGCCACACCGGCAGCCGCCGGACCAGGACGCCCGTGTACTGGGAGGCCCAGCCGAAGGTCGACCGGCGCAGGATGTGCGGCGCCGTGCGCACCGCCAGCCGCACCCGCGCGGCGCCGCCCTCCGCCAGGTCCACGGCGATCTCCGCGCCCGTGTTGCCGATGCCGACGACGAGCACGTCCCGGTCCTGGTACGGCCCGGCGTCGCGGTAGCTGCGGGCGTGCAGCAGCTCGCCGCGGTACGCAGCGCGGCCCGGCCAGTCGGGCAGCCGCGGGGTGTGGTTGTGGCCGGTGGCGACGACGACCGCGCTGCCGGTCAGCTCCCGGCCGCCGGAGGCGTGCAGCAGCCAGCCGGTGCCGTCCCCGGTCCGCTCGACGCGGTGGACCTCCACCCCGGTGACGATCTCCAGCTCGTGGTGCTCGGCGTACTTCTCCAGGTACCGCACCAGGTCGTCCCGGGCCACCCAGCGCCCGAACCTGCGGGGTATGCGCAGGCCCGGCAGCGCGGACAGCCGCCGGGTGGTGTGCAGGCGCAGCCGGTCGTAGTGGCCGCGCCAGGAGGCGCCCACCCCGTCGGACTTCTCCAGGACCACGGCGCGCACGCCCCGTTCCCGCAGCGCGTGGGCGACGGCGAGGCCGCCGGGCCCGGCGCCGATCACGTAGACCGGGCGGTCGGCGGGGGTCGCCGAGAGGTGTGTGGCAGGGGGGCGGGAGACGGCCATGAGCGCGAGCGTAATCACCCACCAGGTTGATGGGTCTCGGTCAAGACCGGAATTGGTTGCGGATTGATCACGTGTGTGCGGGAAGGGTGCGCCGGCCGTGTGGGACGCGGGCCGCGGGCGAACATCGCGTGGAGTGCGGTCCGTTCGCGGGCGACCCTGCCGCAACCGGCGGCGGGGCGGCGTAACTGACGTACCGTCAGCTCAGCGGACGCGATATGGCCGCTCGGCGGCCCGCGGCCCTCATGGCCAGAGCAGGCCCCGGCTCCAGCCGAACTCCGTGCTCCGGTACTCCAGGCGGACGTGCCGCCGCTCCGGGTCGCCCTGGAAGAACTCCACGGTCTCCGGCCGCAGCCGGTACAGGGTCCAGGTCGGCGACGGCTCGTCCGGGTGCGCCCGGGCCCGCTCCCAGGCCGCCCGCGACGCCTCGTCCAGCTCGCCCACCGAGGCCAGCTCCTCGCTCTGCCGTCCGGTCAGCGCGGCGGCGAGCGCCCCCGTGGACCGCGCGCGCAGGTCGGCCCGGCTCTCCTCGGCCGGGGCCGCGAGGACCGGCCCGCGCACCCGCACCTGCCGTCCGAGCACCGGCCAGTAGAAGGCGAGGGCGGCGTACGGCCGGGCGCTCAGCGCGCGGCCCTTGCGGCTCGTGGCGTGCGTCGCGAAGGACCAGCCGTCCGCGTCGGCGCCGTGCAGCACCACGATCCGCACGTCAGGCCGCCCCTCCTCGTCCGCGGTCGCCAGCGACATGGTGTGCGGCTCCGGCTGCCCCGCCGCCACGGCCTCCGCGAACCAGGTGGTGAACAGGGTCAGCGGGGTGGGCGGGGCGGTGTCCGGGTCGAACGGCCGCAACCGCGTCACCCCGGAGTCCCAGACCCGCAGCGACCGGAGCAGCTCGTGGAAATCCTTTTGTGCCATGGGGCGAGTATCACCGCCCGCCCGGGTCTCAGTCCCGCCCCCACACCACCGATCCCGAGGAGCGGACCTGCTCGCGCCCGCAGGCGCCGCGCGGAGATGCCGCCCGGGGACGCCGACCGTCCGCAGGCGCCGATCAGCCGGCGGGCCGGGGCACCCCCGTCACCGCCCGGCCACCGTCCGCCCGCTGCCGGCGCAGACGGCGGCGGGCGGTGGCTCACCGGGTGAACCACCGCCCGTCAGACAGGACGTGGACGTACAGGACGTGGACGTACAGAGCGTGGACGTGCAGGACGTGGACGTACGGGCAAAGGTCTACGGATAAAAGGGCGCGCCTACTTGGACGGCTTCTTGCCGGTCACGCCCAGGTGCACCAACAGGGCCAGGTTCGGCTTGAGTTCCGCCGGCTTCACGCCCGACGAGGAGAAGCCCTTCTGGTGGCCCGCCACCGCCGCGAGCATCGCCACCAGCGCGCCGGCCACCGCCGCCGGGTTCACGTCCTTGTCGACGCGGCCCTTGGCCTGGAGCTGCGCGATGGAGTCGGCGAGGGAGTTGTTGACCGAGTTGAGGATCTTCATGCGGATCTTGTAGAACCGTTTGTCCCCTTCGGCCGCACCGAGGTCGACGACGCGCAGGATGGCGTCGTTGCGGCGCCAGAACTCCAGGAACCCCTCGACCAGTTCCTGGGCGGTCTGCCAGCCGGACTTGCCGGTCCAGGTGCGCCCTTCGAGGAGTCCGGCCAGCCCGGCGCCCTCGGCCGCCATCTGTTCGGCGATCTCCAGGACGGCGCCTTCGACGTCGGGGAAGTACTGGTAGAAGGTCGCCGGTGAAGTGCCCGCCTTGCGCGCCACATCGATGACCTTGACGTCCCGGTAGGGGGAGGAGCTGAGCATCTCGCTGAGGCAGTCGAGCAGCTTCTGCCGGGTCGCCTGCCCACGCCGGCCGGCCACGCGGCCGTCGACGGTACGCACTTGTCCTGTCATGTCGTCAGCTTACCGAGGGGTGATCGGAGCGCGATTCGGCCGAGTGCAAATGGGGTGCGCGGGGGTTTCGGGGGTGGTGTGCCTGGTCTGCGCGGTGCGCGCGACCCGGTTACTTTGGCGGCATGGCCGAAAACAGGGCATCCGCGAACGAAGAGGCATACGGGGAGGGCGTCCCCTGCTGGGTGGACGTCCGGCTCCCCGACGTCGAGGCGGGCAGGCGGTTCTACGGGGACCTCTTCGGGTGGACCTTCGAGGAGGCGTACGGCTCCTCGGTGTGGGCCCTGCTGGACGGCGACCGGGTCTGCTCGCTGGCCCCCAAGACGGACGGCCGCATGCCCACCGTCTGGACGGTGTCCTTCGCCACCTCCGACGCCGAGGCCCTCGGCCGGCGGATCACGGCGGCCGGCGGCCGGCTGGTCGTGGCCCCCTCCCCGGTCGGCGACCTCGGCGTCGCCGCCCTCGCCACCGACCCGGACGGCGCGGTGTTCGGCCTGTGGCAGCCCGGCACCCACCCCGGCTTCGGCCGGCGGCACGAGCCGGGCACCTTCACCTGGGCCCAGCTCTACACCCGGGACACCGCCGCGGCCAACGCCTTCTACGGCGGCCTCTTCCACGAGGCGCTGTTCGGCGCCGGCGCCCGGCCCGACTTCGGCCGCGCGGACGTCACCGACCTGTTCCCGGTGGAGATGCCCCCGCACTTCGTCACCCACTTCCGGGTCGCGGACCTCGACGACGCCGTCGGGGCCGTCCGGCGCGGCGGCGGGCGGGTGCAGGCCCCGCCCTTCGAGGCGTCGTACGGGCGGGTGGCCGTCGTCACCGACAATCAGGGGGCGTCGTTCGCGCTGTTGCAGCGGCGATAGTTCCGCTTTGCAGTGATCCGACACGAGACACCCTGATTGTCAGCGGGTTCGCAACCGGCCGCCCGGCCAGGAAGAATCGGGGTGCGTGCCGCCATGGCGGTGCGGTGGTGAGACGCTGCACTTCGGCCGCGTGCGCAGGTGGGCGGCGCGGCTCGTACGGGGAGGTGGCAGGCAAGTGGTGGATCAGCTGACGCAGCACGATCCGCGGCGGATCGGGCCGTTCGAGGTGCTGGGCCGGCTGGGGGCCGGCGGCATGGGGCTGGTCTATCTCGCGCGTTCCGCGTCCGGCCGGCGCGTGGCGATCAAGACGGTGCGCACCGAACTGGCCGAGGACCAGCTCTTCCGGGTCCGCTTCACCCGTGAGGTGGAGGCGGCCCGCGCGGTCTCCGGCTTCTACACCGCGGCCGTGGTCGACGCCGATCCGCGCGCCGCCGTGCCCTGGCTGGCCACCGCCTACGTGCCCGCGCCCTCGCTGGAAGAGATAGTGAACGAGTGCGGGCCGCTCCCGGCGCAGGCCGTGCGCTGGCTCGCGGCGGGCGTGGCCGAGGCCCTCCAGTCCATCCACGGCGCCGGACTCGTCCACCGCGACCTGAAGCCGTCCAACGTGCTGGTGGTCGAGGACGGCCCCCGGGTGATCGACTTCGGTATCGCCTCCGGTGTCTCGAACACCCGGCTGACGATGACGAACGTCGCCGTCGGCACCCCCGCCTACATGTCTCCCGAGCAGGCGAAGGACTCCCGCAGCGTCACCGGCGCCAGCGACGTCTTCTCCCTCGGCTCCATGCTGGTCTTCGCCGCCACCGGCCATCCGCCCTTCCACGGCGCCAACCCGGTGGAGACCGTCTTCATGCTGCTCCGGGAGGGCCCGGACCTCAGCGGCCTGCCGGACGAGCTGCGCCCGCTGATCGAGGTCTGCATGCAGATGGAGGCCGCGGGCCGTCCGTCCCCGGCCGACCTCCAGGCCCAGCTCGCCCCGCACCTGTTCGGCTCCGGCAGCGACGACAGCGGCACCGCCTCGGCCTGGCTGCCGGAGAGGGCCGTCGGCCTCATCGAGTCCCGCCGCGGCGGGCGTCCCGCCGCCAAGCCCGTCCCGGTCACGGCCGGCGGCCCGCGCAGCGGCGCCCGGCAGACCGTGCCCCCGCCGCCGCCGTACGACCCCCCGGTCCCGCCCTCCGCGCCCGTGCCGGTCCCGGTGGGCGCCCCCGGCACCGGCCCGGTCCGGCTGGCCGGCGCCCAGGTGTCCATCGGCCCCGGCCCCCGGGTCGCCGACGCCCGCGCCGCCGCCGTGAAGGCGCCCCCGCCCGAGGCCGGCCTGGTGGCGAGCTGGTCCCGGCCGCGTCCCGGCCCGGCCGGCGCCGACCCGGCCCTCCCGCCGGTCCCGCCCGCGCCGCCGGAGCCGGCGGCGGGCTGGCGGCCCTGGCGGTTCCGCATGTCCAACGACGTCTGGGGCACCCCCGCCGTCGACGGCGACCTGGTCTACGTCACCTCCTTCGAGGTGCACGCCCTGGACGTGGCCACCGGCCGCCGCAGGTTCAAGACGCGGGACGTCGCCTGGTCGATGGCCGTGGCGGACGGCCGCATCCACGCCTCCGACGGCCCCACGCTGTTCGCCCTGGAGGCCCGCCAGGGCGCCGATCTGTGGCGGCTGTCCACGGACGCCTGGGTGTACTCCCTCGCGGCCGACCGGGGCACCGTCGTCACCGGCACCCGCGGCGGCGGCGTGCAGGCGTGGGAGGCCTCCGGCGGGCAGAAGCTGTGGGAGATCACCGGCTGCCAGACCGACTTCGAGTCCCCGGAGGCGGGGCCCGCCGTGCACGACGGCACGGTCTACGTCTGGCAGGACGCCCGGCTGCGCGCCCTTCAGGCCCGCACCGGCGAGGAGCGCTGGTCGTACCCGATCGGCGACGCGGCCTCCTGCGGCGGCGTCCCGGTCCGGCTGACCCCGGGCGCCGACGGCTGCGTCTACGTCTGCGCCGGCACCCGGGTCCTCGCCATCGAGGCGGCGACCGGCCGGGTCCGCTGGCACTTCGAGGCCCCCGCCGTCTTCCTGTGCCCGCCGGCCTTCGCCCCCGGCCCCGCCGTCACCGGCGGCGGCATCTACCTCGCCGACTACCTCGGCACGGTCTACGCCCTCGACGCCGCCGACGGCCGCGACCGCTGGCGCATCGCCACCGAGTCCCGCTCCTCGACCGACCCGGTGCTGGTCGCCGCCGGACACGTCCACGTCGGCAGCGGCAAGGGCCTGTACACCCTGGACGCGGTCACCGGCACCCCCAAGTGGCGCTTCCAGGCGGGCGGTGACGTCGTGGGCGCGCCCGCCGTGGCCGAGGGCCGCATCCACTTCGGCTCCACCGACCACCTCCTCTACACCCTGAAGGCCGACGACGGCCGGCTGCGCTGGAAGCTCGCCACGGGCGGCGAGATCACCGGCTCCCCGGTGGTCAAGGACGGCGTGGTGTACGCGTGCAGCAAGGACCGGTGCGTGTACGCGCTGGACGCGGAGAAGGGGACGGGAACCGCGCGGACCGCGTAGTGCGTGACGGCCGTCGTACGGGTTCACACGGAAGGGCTCCGGACGGCGGCCGTCCAGGGCCGACGCTACCCCGGGCGCACGCCACCCGCCATGCGGTGCGGGCCCCGGGCCGCGACGGATAAGGTTCCGGCATGTACACGCCTAAACAGCGGCGCTCGCTCAAGTTCACGGCCGTACTGACCCTGGTGGTGCTCGCCCTGACCGGCTTCTCCACGAGCCGGCACCACGGCAGCCGCCACGGGAGCGGAGGCGGCGGCGGATGCAGCAGCTCCCGCCAGGACCACGACACCTCGACGTCGTCCACCTCGGGCGGCTCGTCGGGCGGCTACTCGGGCGGACGCGCGGACGAGCCCTCGTACGGCGCGGACGACGGCTCCGACGGCACCGGCACCGGCGGCGGCTCCTACCGGCGCACCCACCGCTCCACCGCCACGCCCTCCGCCGGCGGCGGCAGGGCCACGCGGGACGGCACGGCGCGGCTGATCGGCTGCGCCACCCCGGCCGCCCCCTACGCCACGGTCGAGGTCACCAACCCGAACGACCGCAGGGCCGCCTTCACCGTCGACGTGCTGTTCCTCCCGGACAGCCCGCCCGCCATCGACTCGGGCCGCGCGGACGTCACCGTGCCCGCCCGCGGCACCGCGCGGGTCCGGGTTCCGTTCACGCGGACGGCCCACTTCGACCTGCTGGACCACTGCGACGTCGCCGAGCGGGCGCGGCTGAAGAACTGACCCGCGGTGAAGGGGACGTGCGGGGGCACGACGGAGGGGCCGGGCGTGAGCCCGGCCCCTCCGTCGTGTACGCGCTCGGTCAGCGGGCCTGCTGCCCCGCGGCGGAGACGGCCGTGGAGCCGTGCGGCGGGACCGGCGAGTGGTTGTCGGCCAGCGCCGGGCTCGCGGCGGCGGCGGTCGCACCGAGGATCAGGGCCGCGCCGGCCACGATCTTCTGGGTGAGCGTCATGGGGTCCTCCCGTTGTGGTGCCGTTGTCGGCGGATCCGACGTTAACCGCCGGGGCGGGTCCCGTTCGGTGCGGCGAACACTTCCCGCCGGGGAACGGCTTGGATCTTGCGCTGGACGCACCTCGGCCGCGGCGGCTCCCCCTCCGCGCCGCCGCGGCCGATCCCCCCGCCGATGGCTCCGACTACTTGCGGCCCAGGTCAAGGGCCGGCGGAGCAGGTGCGTGGTTCTCGAGCGTGGTGATCTGCTCGTCGCTCACGGGCACGGACACGGGCGTCTGGACGTCCGGGTTCGGACCGTCGCCGAGGGCCGGCGGCAAAGGAGCGTGGTTCTCCTTGGTGGTGACGTCGATCGTCTGCTTCTCGATGCTGCTCATGTTCGGCTCCCCCTAGGAGTGGTGTCAGGTGCGTCGGTCGCCTCTGTCCGGTGACTCCCCCGAGTATCGCCGGACAGAGGCGCGTGCCATGAGCCCACCCCCCGTGGGCCCCCACGGTCCCGACGCCCCCGACGCGTCCGGCCGTTGCACTCAGCCTGACAGGCGGCCATAAACGTTCGATGAACGCCGCGGACCCGCGGGTCAGGACGTCTCCAGCGGCGCCAGCAGCGCGCGCACCTGGTCGGCTTCGGGCACGCCCGACTGCTCCAGCAGCAGCAGCGCCTCCCGCCAGCAGGCGCGGGCCCGGTCCGACTGGCCGAGGGCGCCCAGGCTCTTGCCCAGCGTGTGCAGCACGCTGCCCCGGATCAGGTCGCCGCCGATGAACCCGGTGGCCAGGGCCTGTTCGGCGTGCTGCGCGGCCTGGGCCGGACGGCCGGCGGTCAGGTGGAGCTGGGCGATGCGGAAGTGGGTCGTCCCCTCCCACAGGCGCTGCCGGTTGCTCCTGAACATGTCCAGGGCGTCCGACAGTTGCAGCAGGGCGTCGGTGTGCCGCCCCGCGCCCAGCAGCGCGACGCCGAGCGCGTAGCGGCCGTTCGCCAGACGCAGGGTCATCCCGAGCTGCTGGAAGATGGTGACGCCCTGCTCGGCCAGGCTGACCGCCTCGGCGGTGCGGTTCATGCGCTCGTAGAGCCGCGACAGGTTGCACAGCGAGTTGGCCTCGCCCGGCCGGTTGCCGTCCGCCCGGTAGCCCTCCCGCGCCGTGGTGAAGAGCTTCTCGGCCTCCTCGTAACGGCCCTGGCTGAGCGCGATGATGCCCCGGTCGGTGGAGGCCCAGCCGATGGGGGCGGCGTCTCCCGTCGCGGTGGCGAGAGAGACGGCGCACCGCGCCTCCTCGTCCGCCTCGGGGTAGCGCCCGGACGCCAGGTGGACGTTCGAGAGCGCGGTCCGGGCCCGGCTCTCCGCCCGGGCGTCGCCGTCCTCGCGGGCCGCGTCCCGCAGGGCCCGCGCCGCCGCCTCGTACTGCTTGGAGTTGGCGCCCGACTCCGCCAGGTCCTTCGCGGCCCACAGCAGGTCCACGGCGCGGCCGAGCCCGCTGCCCGCGGTCTGCTGCCGCGCGCAGGACAGGAGGCACTGCGCCTCCGCGAACAGCCAGTCGAGGGCCGCCGCCCGCCCGCTGAACGCCAGGCCCTGGTACGACGTCGGTGCCAGGTGGGTGACCGTGCGGTCGCCCGGCCGCTCGATGGCGTACACCCGGGCCGCCGTCGCCAGGTAGAAGTCCAGCAGCCGCGACATCGCCGCCTCGCGCTCGCTGGGCGGGAGCTCGTCGCGGTCCGCGCAGGCGCGGGCGTACAGCCGCACCAGGTCGTGGAAGCGGTAGCGGCCCGGGGCCGCCGACTCCAGGAGGGACGTGTCCACCAGGGACTCCAGGAGGTCCTCCGCGTCCTCCTGGGGGAGGTCCAGGACCGCGGCCGCGGCGGCCAGGGACATGTCCGGGCCGTCCGCCAGGCCCAGCAGGCGGAAGGCGCGGGCCTGGGGCGGCTCCAGCTGGCCGTAGCCGAGTTCGAAGGTGGCCTTGACCGCCAGGTCGCCGGCCTGGAGCTCGTCCAGGCGGCGCCGCTCGTCGGCCAGCTTCGCCGCAAGCACGGAGACCGTCCAGGTGCGGCGGGACGCCAGGCGGGAGGCGGCGATGCGGATCGCCAGCGGGAGGAAGCCGCAGGCCGCGACCACGTCCAGCGCCGCGTCCCGCTCCGACGCCACCCGCTCCTCGCCCACGATCCTCGTGAAGAGGGCGAGGGCCTCCTCCGGGGACATGACGTCCAGGTCGACCAGGTGGGCGCCGGCCAGGTCCAGCATCCGCACCCGGGAGGTGACCAGCGCCGCGCAGCCCTCCGTGCCGGGCAGCAGCGGACGCACCTGGGCCGCGTCCTTCGCGTTGTCCAGCAGGACCAGGACCCGGCGGCCGTCCAGCACCGAGCGGTACAGGGCCGCCCGCTCCGCCAGGGAGTCGGGGACCGACGTGTCCGGTGTGCCCAGCGCGCGCAGGAACGAGCCCAGCACCGCCTCCGGTTCCGCCGGGCGCGGGCCCGCGCCCTGGAGGTCCACGTAGAGCTGGCCGTCGGGGAAGGCGGTCCGGGCGCGGTGGGCCACGTGGACCGCCAGCGTCGTCTTGCCGACACCGCCGATCCCGGCCAGCGCCGACACCGCCATCACCCGCCCCTCCGCCTCCGACGCGCAGGACAGCACCTCGCTCAGCTCGGACACGAAGGAGGTACGGCCCGTGAAGTCCGGCACCGAGGCCGGGAGTTGCGCGGGCCGGACGAGCGCGGCGGCCGGCTCCGCCATCGGCGCCGAGGGCTCCGCCAGGGCCGGGTCCGCCTGGAGGATGCGCTGCTGGAGCTCGCTCAGGCCGGGGCGCGGGTCCACGCCCAGCTCCTCCGCCAGCAGGCGGCGGGTGTCGGCGTACACGGCCAGCGCCTCCGCCTGCCGGCCGCCGCGGTACAGCGCCAGCATCAGCAGTTCGCGCAGCCGCTCCCGCAGCGGGTGCGCCGCCGTCAGGGCCGTCAGCTCCGAGACCGCCTCGGCGTGGCAGCCCTGCTCCAGGTCCAGGTCGAGCCGGGACTCCAGCAGGCCGAGCCGCCACTCCGCCAGCCGGGCCCGCTGCCCCTCGGCGTACGGGCCGGGCACACCGGCGAGGGGCTCGCCGTCCCAGAGCGCCAGCGCCCGGTTCAGCAGGGTCCGGGCCCCGCCGAGGTCACCGGCGCCGCGGGCCTTCTCCGCCTCCGCCGCCAGGTCCTGAGCCACCACCAGGTCCAGCGCACCCGCGCCGGGCGTGCGCACGGCGTAGCCGCCGGACTCGCTGACCAGGACCCCGGGGTCGAGGACCTTGCGCAGCCGGGACGCGTACGTGCGGACCGCCGCCAGCGCCTGGGACGGCGGCTCGGGCCCCCACAGCGCGTCGATCAGCTCCGCCGCGGTGGCCGTACGGCCCTCCCGCAGCAGCAGGGCGGCCAGCAGGGCGCGCTGCTGGGGGGAGCCCGTGTGGAGCGCCTCCTCGCCGCGCCAGGCCCGTACCGGTCCGAGCACGCAGAAGCGCAGCGGGCCGGACTCCGCGGTGGCTCCGGAGCCGGCGCGCCGCTGCTCGGGTACTCGCGGCCCACCGTCCATGCGTTCGTCCCCTTCGGCATCACGAACAACCCCGTCAGTTTGCCTTGTTCCGGGCAGTTGCGTCAGCCGTGCGAGACGCCGATCACAGGGCGGGGTGCGTGGTCCACAAGGCCCTCACACGGCCTTCGCATCCCGGAGGCACGGCCACGGAACTGACGGAAGATCACGGAAAGCGCCGCGGTGCACGGCACGGGACCCGCCGGGAGACCGCCCCCGCCCCGCGCGCCCCGGGCCCCGCGGCCCACCGCCGGGCGGCACCGCCCGGGCGTGATCAGCGCGAACGTATGCTCAAGAAATGACGACTTCCGCGACCTCCGGAACCGGGCCGACCGAGAACTCCATGCGTCGCGCGCTCAAACGCGCCCGGGACGGCGTCGCCCTCGACGTCGCCGAGGCGGCGGTGCTCCTCCAGGCGCGCGGTGCGGACCTGACCGCACTCGCGGCCTCCGCGGCCCGGGTGCGGGACGCGGGTCTGGAGGCGGCGGGCAGGCCCGGCGTCATCACGTACTCGAAGAGCGTGTTCATCCCCCTCACCCGGCTCTGCCGGGACAAGTGCCACTACTGCACGTTCGTCACCGTGCCCGGCAAGCTGCGCCGCGCCGGGCACGGGATGTTCATGTCGCCCGACGAGGTGCTGGACATCGCCCGCAAGGGCGCCGCCCTCGGCTGCAAGGAAGCCCTGATCACCCTCGGCGACAAGCCGGAGGACCGCTGGCCGGAGGCGCGCGAGTGGCTCGACGCGCACGGCTACGACGACACCATCGCCTACGTCCGGGCCGTCTCCGTCCGCATCCTGGAGGAGACGGGCCTGCTGCCCCACCTCAACCCGGGCGTCATGACCTGGACGGACTTCCAGCGGCTGAAGCCGGTCGCGCCGAGCATGGGCATGATGCTGGAGACGACCGCCACCCGCCTGTGGTCCGAGCCCGGCGGCCCGCACCACGGCTCCCCGGACAAGGAGCCGGCCGTCCGCCTGCGCGTCCTGGAGGACGCCGGCCGCTCCTCCGTGCCCTTCACCTCCGGCCTGCTCATCGGCATCGGCGAGACGTACGAGGAGCGCGCCGAGTCGCTGTTCGCCCTCCGCAAGGTCTCCCGCGCCTACCACGGCATCCAGGAGCTGATCGTCCAGAACTTCCGCGCCAAGCCGGACACGGCGATGCGCCGCATGCCGGACGCCGAACTGGACGACCTGGTCGCCACGGTGGCCGTCGCCCGGCACATCATGGGCCCGAGCGCCTGCCTCCAGGCCCCGCCGAACCTGGTCGACTCCGAGTACGGGCGGCTGATCGGCGCCGGGATCGACGACTGGGGCGGGGTGTCCCCGCTGACCATCGACCACGTCAACCCCGAGCGCCCCTGGCCGCGGATCGAGGAACTCGCCGGCCACTCCCGGGCCGCCGGGTTCGAACTCCGTGAACGCCTTTGTGTATACCCGGATTTCGTGCGCCGCGGCGAACCGTGGCTGGACCCCCGGCTGCGCCCGCACGTGTCCGCCCTGGCCGACCCCGCCACCGGCCTGGCCCTGCCGGACGCGCCGGTCGAGGGCCGCCCCTGGCAGGAGCCGGAGGAGGCGTTCACCGCCGCCGGCCGCACCGACCTGCACGCCTCCATCGACACCGAGGGCCGCACCGGCGACCGGCGCGCCGACTTCGACGAGGTGTACGGCGACTGGGAGGCGCTGCGCGAGGCGGCGGCCCCCGGCATGGCCCCGGAGCGCATCGACACCGACGTGCGCGGCGCGCTGCGCACGGCCGCCGACGACCCGCCCCGGCTGACCGACGCGGAGGCGCTCGCCCTGCTGCACGCGGACGGCCCGGCGCTGGACGCGCTGTGCCGGGTGGCCGACGACGTCCGCAGGTCGGCGGTCGGCGACGACGTCACCTACATCGTCACCCGCAACATCAACTTCACCAACGTCTGCTACACCGGCTGCCGGTTCTGCGCCTTCGCGCAGCGCCGCACGGACGCGGACGCGTACACGCTCTCGCTGGAGCAGGTGGCGGACCGCGCCCGGCAGGCGTGGGACGTGGGCGCGGTCGAGGTGTGCATGCAGGGCGGCATTCATCCCGATCTGCCCGGTACGGCGTACTTCGACATCGCGCGGGCCGTGAAGGAGCGCGTCCCCGGGATGCACGTGCACGCCTTCTCCCCGATGGAGGTGGTGAACGGCGCGACCCGCACCGGCATGTCGGTCCGCGAGTGGCTCACGGCCGCCAAGGAGGCCGGCCTGGACTCCGTGCCGGGCACGGCGGCGGAGATCCTCGACGACGAGGTGCGCTGGGTGCTGACCAAGGGCAAGCTGCCCGCGGCCACCTGGATCGAGGTGATCAGGACCGCGCACGAGCTGGGCATCCGCTCGTCCTCCACGATGATGTACGGGCACGTGGACCAGCCCCGGCACTGGCTCGGCCACCTGCGCACGCTGGCCGGGATCCAGCGGGAGACGGGCGGCTTCACGGAGTTCGTGACCCTGCCCTTCATCCACACGAACGCGCCGGTGTACCTGGCCGGCATCGCCCGCCCCGGCCCGACCGTGCGCGACAACCGGGCGGTGACGGCGATGGCGCGGCTGCTGCTGCACCCGTGGATCCCCAACATCCAGACGAGCTGGGTCAAGCTGGGCGCGGAGGGGGCGGCGGAGATGCTCCGCTCCGGAGCCAACGACCTCGGCGGGACGCTGATGGAGGAGACGATCTCCCGCATGGCGGGCTCGTCCTACGGCTCGTACAAGTCGGTCCGGGACCTGGTCGCGGTGGCGGAGGCGGCCGGCCGCCCCGCGAAGCCGCGCACCACGCTGTACGGCGAGGTCCCCGAGGAGCGGCGGCGGGCGGCCGAGGCGTCCGACGGGCACCTGCCGGAACTGCTCCCGGTCCTGGACTGAGTACGATGATCCGACCCCCGATCCCGGACGGGGCCCCGTAGCGGAGGAGAAACGTCCCGTGGCTGCCCGACTGCCCTCGTGGGCCTGGGTCACCGGTCTGACGGCGGGGGCGACCGCCGCCGTCGTCGCCCTCGCGATACAGGCCGACCACGCACCGCACCCCACCGCCGCCGTGACCAGGCCCGGCGTGTCGGCGTCGGCGAGCCCGCACGCCTCGGCGCCGCCGAAGGAGCCGTCCGCGCCCGCCCTGCCGGACGACTCGGGCGAGGGCCGCCGGATCGTCTACTCGGTGGCCGGGAAGCGGGTGTGGCTGGTCGACGCGACCGGCAAGGCCATCCGCACGTTCGCGGTGTGGCCGGGCACGGTGGAACCGCAGCCCGGCCGCTACTCGATCACGCTGCGCACCCAGTCCCTCAAGGGCTCGGACGGCGTGCAGATCGAGCACGTCATGTACTTCACCAAGGCGGACGGCGTGAACGTGGCCTTCTCCAACGCCCTGGACGGCTCCTCGCCGCCCCCGGCGAACGGCCAGAAGCTGGGCGGCATCCGCCTCCACAAGGAGGACGGGGCCGCGCTGTGGTCCTTCGGCGACCAGGGCACCCGGGTGGCCGTCGTCAGCTAGCGTCCCGGCGGCCGGCGGGGAGCTGGTTGACGATCAGGGCCACCCCGCTGAGCATGGACACCCGGGTCGCCGCGTCCAGCCCGTTCCACGTCTTGGACTGCCACATCGCGAACCACTCCCCGCCGATCGCGATGAACCCGGCGCCGAACAGCAGCAGGAGCATCAGCAGCCCGTAGGTGGAGAACCGGCGGGCCCGGTCGTGGTCGCGCCGCGCCCACAGCCAGGTGCCCCAGACGAGGACGAGCGCCGCCGCCGTCTCCCAGGCGATGATCAGGACGTAGGCGGTGTCCTGGAGCGCGGTGCTGCCGATCGCGCGCCACATCAGGTCGTCGTCCTTGAACGTCGTGTCCATCGCCAGCACATGCCGTACGAACTGCTGGTTCGTCCCGAAGTCGGTGATGTTCCCGAGGGCGACGAGCGCGATGTAGAGGGCGACTATGCCGGTGAGGACACCGGCGGCGAGGCTGAGGCCGGTGTGGCGCGTGGGCGTGGTGGTCATGGTCATGATCGGAATTCTTCCCGATCTTCCCTGCGTGTCAGCGGCTTTCGGCCGCGAAGGTCAGGAAGGCGGTCCACGAGGCGCCGGTGACGACCAGGTGGGCGCGGTCCTTGTCCTTGGAGTCCCGGACGCGGATGGCGGCGGGGGTTATGGCCACCTCCACGCAGTCGGGACCGTCGTTGCCGCTGTAGCTGCTCTTGCGCCAGGCCGGCATGTCGGTGGTCATGTCTCTTCTCCCAGCATCTTCTCGATGAGAGCCACGGATTCCCGTGGCGAGAGTGACTGCGCTCGGATCATTCCATAGCGCATCTCCAGGGTCTGCACTTCCTGTGGATGACTGATCACACGGTTGTAGAGCTGCCCTTCGATCTGGCCCATCGTTTCGCCCCCGCGGAGCTTCAGCACGCGGAACGAGCCCATGATGCCCGCGTGGTCCTCCCGGTCGATGGGCATCACCTGGATCTCCACGTGCCTCAACGCCGCCAGCTCCAGCAGGTGTTGGAGCTGCTTGCGCAGAACCAGTCTGCCTCCGATCGGTCGGCGCAGCGTCACCTCCTCCAGCACGAAGGTGATGAGCGGCTTCGGTACCCGCTCGAACACGGCCTTCCGCGACATGCGGGCAGTGACGAGGCGGTCGATCTCCTCCTCGGAGTACGCGGGGCGCCGCATCTCGTACAACGCCTGCGCGTACTCGGGGGTCTGGAGCAGTCCGTGGATGTGCAGGGCGGCGTAGGCACCCATCTCGACCGCCTCGTCCTCCAGCTTCTTCAGGTCCCGGACGTTCTTCGGGTACCTGGCCTTCTCCACGTCCTCCTTCATCGCGGACAGCTTCCCGCCCGCGCCCAGCACCTCGTCCGCCGCGTCCAGGAAGTCCGGCTGGGGAACCCGTACCGCGCGCTCCACCGCGGAGACCAGGTCCTCGCCGTAGCCGATCCGCGCGCCCAACTCGCCCTGCTTCAGCCCGGCGGCCTCCCGCCACAGCCTGATCTGCCGCCCGACGGCCCTGAGTACGGCCGTGGCCTCCTCGTCCTCCATGCTCACCCTCCGTGTCGTTTCCGTCACGCACGAGGGTAGGGAGTCCCGGCGTCCCTGGTCCGGCGTATTCACGACCCGGTGAACGCGGTCCGCCGCGGCCCACGGGTCCCGCAGGGCCGATTTGTCCCCCTGAACGGATCGTTCCCGGTCGATTACAGTGCCTTGCGTCGTACAGGCGGACGGTGCCGTGGGAGGTCTGGTGAGCACGACGTCCCGTGCCGTGTGGGGCCGTGCCGAGCAGCAGGACTTCCGCAGCAGGGTGCGCGGCACCCTGCTCGGCGCCGCGGTGGGGGACGCGCTGGGCGGCCCCGCCGACGCGCTGTCCCTGGCGGAGATACGGACCGCGTACGGCGGCGAGGGGCTGCTCGACCTGGCCGTCGCGCACGGCCGGCGCGGCACGATCACCCACCACACCCAGCTCACCCTGTTCAGCGTGGACGGGCTGATCCGCGCGCAGGTGCGCCGCGACACCGGCGCCTGGCACCCGCCGACCGACCTGCACCGGGCCTACCTGCGCTGGGCGGCCACCCAGCGGGACTGGGGCCCCGACGAGCGCCGCGAGGACGCCGGGTGGCTGGCCCGCGAGGAGTGGCTCTACGCCCGCCGGGACCCGACCCGCGCGCTGCTCATCGGGCTCGGCGACGAGACCCTGGGCACGCTGGAGAAGCCGAAGAACCCCGAGGAGCCGGGGCCGGAGCCGGTCGCCCGCTCGGCGCCGTTCGGGCTGCTGGTCGGCTGGGAGCCGCAGCTCGTCGCCCAACTGGCCGTGGAGTGCGCGGCCCAGACCCACGGGCACCCCGTCGCCTACCTGTCGGCGGGCGCGTACGCGGTGATCGTGCACGCGCTGGCCCGGGGCGACAGCCTGGACGGCGCCGTGCAGCGGGCGCTCGCCCTGCTCGCCGCCCGTCCCGGCCACGAGCCGGTGTCCGACGCCCTCCAGCACGCCCTCGGCGCCGTGCGGCAGGGGATGCCGACCTCGGCCCGGGTGGAGGAACTGGCCGGGGACGCGACGGCGGACGGGCTGCTGGCCGCGTCGGTGTACTGCGCGCTGGTGGGGGAGGACGTGCGCCACGGCCTCTGCCTGGCGGTGAACCAGAGCGGTCCGTCGGCCGCGGCGGGCGCGCTGACCGGGGGCCTCCTCGGCGCCCTGCACGGCGAGACGGCCCTCCCCCCGGCCTGGCTGGCCGAGCTGGAGGGCCGCCCCACCATCCTGGAACTGGCCGACGACTTCGCGATGGAGATGACCCAGGGCCCGGCCCTGCACGGCCCGGCCGGCTCCTCCCCGGGCTGGCTGGCGCGCTACCCGCGCGCCTGAGCCGAGGCGCGCGGGACCGTCACTTCAGCTCGTCCGGGCACGGCGTACCGCGCGGGAGCTGGTACGGCGCGGCCAGGTGGTACGTCCCGGCCCGCGGGGCGAGCAGCATCGTCCACTTGTCGCCGTTGCCGTCCTCCGGCGTCTGCATCAGGCAGCCGTCGACGTTCCGGTAGGTCCGGGGCTCACCGCGCTCCGGCTGCGGCGGCTTCACGCTCTTGCCGTGCTCGTCGACGATGCTCAGCCACGGCGAGTACGGGATCCGGATCAGTATGCGCCCGGCCTTGCGCACCCGCAGCGTCATCTCGCCCTGCTCGGCCCGGTCCACCACCGCGTTCGGCTCGGCGAGCGGCGCCGGGTCGGTGACCTTGAACAACTGCCAGTTGGTGTCGCCCCACACCTGCTCCAGGTAGGGCATCCCGCGCCGCAGCAGCGCGCGCTCGCCGCCGTCCCCGTCCACGTTGTCCTTGGGCAGCACCACGAAGTGCACCGCCCACCGCTGGAGCCACTCGTGGTAGGTCGCGGAGTTGAGCGTGTCGTCGTAGAAGAGCGGGTTGCGCTCCATGTCGGCCTGCCGGTTCCAGCCGCGGGCCAGGTTCACGTACGGCGCGAGCGCGGACGCCTCCCGGTGCGAGCGGGCCGGGACCACCTCGACGCGGCCCTTCTCGGCGCCGACCTTCTGGAGCTCGTTGACGAGCGGGGCCAGCTCCCGCGCCCAGGAGGCGGCCGGCGTGGTGTGGATGATGTCGTCCACCGACTTGTAGCCGAGCCAGCCGACGAAGCCGAGGAAGGCCAGCACGGTCACGTACCACTTGCGGGTCTTCGGCACGGTGTACGGCAGGGCGGCGATCAGGACCGCGCCCGCGAACATCATCGGCAGCCGCGAGATGTTGGAGCCGATCTGCGAGCTGATCAGCCACACCAGGACGACGCCGAGGCTGTAGACGGCGGCCGTCAGCCGGACGGTCACCCACTCCTTCGGCACCAGGAACAGGCACAGCAGGCCGTACAGCAGCGGCATGACCACCGAGCCGAAGCCCATCGGCTGGGTGCCGGAGAACGGGAACAGCCAGGCCGACACCGCGACCACCGCCGACGGGGCGAGCCCCAGCGCCCACGCGCCCGGCCGCCGCTTCTGGAGGAACAGCGCGGCCGCGACCAGCCCCACGAACAGGCCCGCGACCGGCGAGGCCATCGTGGCGAGCGCGGCCAGCGGGGCGGCGACCAGCGCCTTCGCCCAGCGCTTGTACCGCCACCGGTGCGGCCAGCAGAACACCGCGGCGACCGCGCCCAGCGCGAACATGGTGCCGAGCCCGAAGGTGACCCGCCCGGAGATCGCGTTGCAGATCAGCGCGAAGACCCCGGCGAGCGCCACCCACAGCGGGTTCCGCACCGCCCGGCCGCGCACGAGGAGCATCGTCAGCAGGCCCGCCGAGACCGTCCCGGCGATCATCATCGTCGTCCGGACGCCGAGCACCGACATCAGGTACGGCGAGACCACGCTGTACGACACCGGGTGCATGCCCCCGTACCAGGCGAGGTTGTACGCCGAGTCGGGGTGCCGGCCGACGAACTCCGCCCACGCGTCCTGCGCGGCGAGATCGCCACCGCTGTTCGCGAACGTGAAGACCCAGACGATGTGCAGGATGCCGGACAGGATGGTCATGGACAGTGCGGGGTGCCGCAGCATCCGCTGCCGGAGCGGCTCCAGGGCGCCGAGCACCCGGCCGGGCCCACCCGGACGGTCCGCACCGCCGTCGTCACCGTCCGTGCCGGCCGGCGGGGTGGCCCGCTCGCCGACGGACCTGGCCGTGGCGGCGTCGGTCGTGGACAGACGTATTCGCGGACCGGAAACCGGCCCCGGCTCGGCGCCGTCGGCGCGTGTCGGCTCGGCTGTGGCCACCTGAAGGCACTCCCCGTGTCCCGTTTTCTGTTCTCGGCCGCTTCCCACAGTGTTCCCGGCCGCTTCCCGTCCAGTTCCCGGCCCCGTCCCGTGACCGGCGACCTGCCCCGTTTCGTGACGCTAGCACGCACCCCGCCGCGAAGCTCCCGGGTGGGGGATCCGGCGACGGGGTGCGCGGAGGGGCGGGCGGTGCGTGCGGTCAGCGCAGACGCGTCAGCTTGGCGCCGAAACCGGGCTCGGCGAGGTCCTTCTGGAGGGCCACCGGGACCTTCACGGCGCCGGACGTGCCGTCGCCCACGGTGAGCGTGCCGACCCGGGTGCCGGCCTTCGCGGTGTGCGGCACGGTGCCGGCGGCGAAGGACAGCTTCACCTTCAGGCCGGCCCACCCGGCCGCCGTGACGTCCTGGGTGACCACGACGGGGGTGTGGCCGCCGAGCCCGTCGTCGACGTAGCCGACCACGTCACCCTTCTTCATGATCTTCGCCGAGGTCAGCGCGTCCTCGGCGGCGAGCAGCGCGGTCTTGCTGACCGTGTTGACCGTTTCGAGGATCTCCCGCTTGTGCTGGCCGAGGACAGCGCCGACGACGGTCACCGTCTCGCCGCCGACCTTCTTGCGGGCGGCGAAGAGCAGGTTGCCGCCGGCCTTGGTGGTGCTGCCGGTCTTGATGCCGATCGCGCCGATGCGGTAGGGCAGCTCGTTGTAGTTGGGCCAGAACTTGCCGGACGGGTCGGTCCAGCTCGCCGCGCTGCTGATGGAGACCAGCGCCGGGACCTTGACGAACGCGCGGCCGAGCTTCACCTGGTCCTCGGCGGTGGAGACGGTGGTCTCCTTCAGACCCGAGGGGTCGGTGTACGTGGTGTGGGTCATCCCGAGCTGCTTGGCGGTGGCGTTCATCTTCTTGACGAAGGCCGCCTCCGAGCCCGCGTCCCAGCGCGCGAGGAGCCGCGCGATGTTGTTGGCGGAGGGGATGAGGACGGCCGACAGGGCCTGCTTCTCGCTCAGGTGGTCGCCCGCCTTGACGGTGTCGAGGGTGGACTCGCCGGCCTTGTTGTAGCCGCCCTCCTTCTCCGCCGTCGGGTCGATCTTGATCTTGGGGCCTTCCTGCCCCTCCTTCAGCGGGTGGTCGCGCAGGATGATGTACGAGGTCATGGTCTTGGCGACGGAGCCGATCGCGACGGGCGTCTGCTCGCCGAAGCGGCCCATCGTGCCGATGCCGTCGCCGTCCATCCAGCCCTGGCCCTCGCCCGGCCACGGCAGGTTCGTCCGGCCGTCGAAGGTGTAGGTCTCCTGGCCGGTGAGTGCGAGGGTGGGCGTCGGCAGCGGGCGGAACGCCTGCACGACCGCGAAGACGATCACCAGGAGCAGGACCAGGGGGGTCCAGATCTTGACCCGGCGCACGATCGTGCGGACCGGGGTCTCCGGGGGCGGGGGCGTGTTCGTCAGCTCCGCCAGGAGGTCCAGCGGGGGCTTGGGCGGCAGCGGCTGCTGGGTGGTGAGGTCGGGGCCGATCTTCGGGACGGCGGTGGTGGCGTCGGAGGCGGCGGCCGGGGTTTTGCGCGGCGGGCGCGTGTCGTCCTTGAGCGCGACGAACTTGCTGGTGCGCTCGGCGGCGGACTCGGGGGCCGTCGCGGGCGCGCCACCGACCTTGAGCATGGTGGTCGGCTGGTCGACGCCGGACTTGTCGGCCTGGAGGGCCTTGAAGGCGGTGGTCGGCTGGTCGACGACGTCGGCCTTCCCGCCCGCGCCACCCGTGCCCTTCCCGTCGGCGGCCCCCTTCGGAGCACCGCCGCCCTCGCCCCCGGCCTTGCCCTCGGCGTTCCCGCCTTCGGCTTCCTCGCCCTTGGCGGCCTCGGCGGCCTTGGCGTCCTTGGCGGTCTCGGCGGCCTTGGCGGCCGCGGCGGCCTTGGCGGTCTCGGCGGCCTTGGCGGCCGCGGCGGCCTTGGCGGTCTCGGCGGCCTTGGCGCTCCCGGCGGTCCTGCTCTTGCCGGCCTTGCTCTTGGCGGTCCCGCTCTTGGCGTCCGCGTCCCGCCCCTCGGCGTCCGCGTCGGCCTCGGCGCTCCCGGCGCTCCCGGCGCTCCCGGCGGTCTCGCCCTCGGCGTCCGCGTCGGGCTTCGCGTCCGCGTCGGACCCGGCGGCGGTGCCCTCGGGCTTCGCGTCCGCGAGGGTTCCGGTGGACGGCCCGGCCTTCGCGTCCATGACAGCCTTGGGGGCGGACTCGGGCCGGTCCCCTTCCCCGGCCTCCGCGCCCGCCCCGGCACCGGCATCGGCCTCCGGGGCGTCCGCGCGCATGCCGTCCGCGTCGCCGTCGCCGCCGTCCGCCGCGCCGCTCGCCGCGCCGCCGTCCGTGCCGTCGCCGCCCGCGTCCGAGGGCCCTGCGGCCTCGTCGTCCGCGTCCGCCGGCTCGTCCGAGGACGCCTCGGCCTCGCCGCCCGAGCCGGACGGCACGTCACCCTCCGTCCGCGCGCCGGACGAGGCGCCCGCTCCGCCCTTCGTGCCGGACGAAGTCCCGGTCCCGGCCGCCGCGTCGGACGGCGTACCCGTCCCGGCCGCCGTGCCGGACGCCGCGGTCCCGGACTCCGACTCCGCCTCCGCCTCTGGCTCCGCGGTGGAGGGCGCCCCGGACTTCGCGTCCGCGTTCCGCCCGGACTTTGCAGTCGTGCCGGCTCCCGGCTCGCGGACCCAGGCCGACGCCGCCGCGCGCAGGGCGGTGTCCCCGCCGGACGAGGGGGAGTTGCCGTCGGGGGCGGCCGGCCGTTCGGACTCGGCCGGGGTGTCGGGTCGTACCGTCAGGACCTTCGTCGCCGTGTCGGCGGCACCGGCCGGGGAGTCCTGCCCCCTGGCCACCGTGAGCCGCGGATCGCGCGCCTCGGGAACCGAACCCGCGCTCCCCGACGTCGGTTCCGCCGACGACTCACGCTGCTTCGACCTGTCGGGGGACTCGCCCGCCACCGATGCCTCCTCCATGCGTCGCGCGCACACCCGTGCGCCCTGTCCGAACCATGTACCAGTGTCCTGTGTGAGGACTTGGCCCCTGTGGTAGACGAGAACGACATACCTACCGGTTCCCTTACGAACCGGTCACGCACCCTCGACAGACCAATGTGAGAGGGGTCACCCTGTCATTCATCCACGCGGGGAGGCATGGATGGGCAGGAGCCGCAGAACACTTCCGGAGGAGCTTCTGCTGCTGGCACTGGACCCGGCCACGGGTACCACTGCACAGCCGCAGTCGCTCGACCTCGGTCTGGCCGGTGCGCAGCTAGTGGAGCTGGCGCTGGCCGGACGGATAGCCCCAGACGGGGATCGTATCGCCGTGGTGGTGCCACGGCCGACAGGAGATCCGACTCTGGACTGCGCGTTGGAGTTGCTGCGAAGGCGTGGCGCTCCCGTGCGTGCCGTCCATTGGATCGGCGGGCCCCGGCTGGGGCTCAGGCAGACCTACCTCTCGCATCTGGAGCGGTGCGGCATGGTCGCCGCCGTGGCCGGCCAGATGTGCGGGGTGCTGCCGACGACGCGTTACCAGGCGACGGACACCGCCATCAGCCGGGAGATCCGATCCCGGCTGGACTCCGCGATCCGCACCGGCGTGCCGCCGGACCCGCGGACCGCGGCGCTCGCCGCCCTGGCGCACGCCGTCGGGCTCGGCAAGCACCTGTATCCGGGCAACGAGGGGCGCTCGTCCCGGTCCCGGCTGCGGGACCTGATCCGGCACGACCCCATGGGCGGGCTCGTCGCCCATGCGGTGATGGACGTGCAGAACGGTGCGGCCGTACAGCCGCGCCGCGGTCCGGCCCCGGCCGGCCGCCCGGCCCCGCCCGGCCCCCGGGTCGCGGAGCCCGCGCGCGGAGTCCCGATGCAGCCGCACCACGGGTCCATGGCGCGCGCCGTGGCCCACTGAGCCGGAACCCCGGTCCGCACGAGCCGGTTCGGGAGCCGCCGGTCCGAGCGGGGCGGCGAGACACCAGTGGTCTCGCCGCCCCGCTCGGCTGCGTCCGGACCCGCCGGACAGGCCCCCGGGGGTCGCCGTACGGGGCGGCCCGGGCGGGGAGCCCGCGGGCCCGCGAGCCCTGCCCGCGCGCGTCGGTGAGCGCCGCATATCCCTCGTTTCCCAGCGGTGGAAAGCGCGTTGGTGGCAGTCTGCTCAACAGCAGATACGGATAGTGTCAAGAACAAGCAGGCAGCCGGAGGTGCGCGTCCGTGGCGTCCAATGTCAATCCCACCGTCAGGCGGCGCCGGCTGGGCCAGGAGCTGCGCAGACTGCGCGAACTCAAGGGCATGACGGCCGAAGAGGTGGCGGACCGGCTGCTCGTGTCGCAGTCGAAGATCAGCAGGCTGGAGAACGGTCGGCGGAGCATCAGCCAGCGCGACGTGCGCGACCTGTGCGGGGTCTACGAGGTCGAGGACCAGCGGATCGTCGATTCCCTGATGGAGATGGCCCGGGACTCGCGGCAGCAGGGCTGGTGGCACACCTTCGGGGACATCCCGTACAGCGTGTACATCGGCCTGGAGACCGACGCCGAGTCGCTGCGGGTGTACGAACCCCAGTTGGTGACCGGCCTCCTGCAGACCCGCTCCTACGCCGAGGCGCTGGTGCGGGGTGCGTTGCCGGAGACGTCGACCGCCGAGATCGACAAGCGCGTCCAGGTCCGGATGCGGCGGCAGGAGCGCATCACCGCCCGGCACAACCCGCTCCGGCTGTGGGTGGTGCTGGACGAGGCCGCGCTGCGGCGGGTCGTCGGCAGCAGTTTGATCATGCGGGAGCAGTTGGAGCACCTCGTCGAGATGTCCCAGTTGCCGCACGTCACCGTGCAGGTGCTGCCCTTCGAGGTGGGCGCGCACCCCGGGCTCAACGGCCAGTACGCCATCCTGGAGTTCGCCGACGCGGCCGACTCCAGCGTGGTCTACCTGGAGGGCGTCACCAGCGACCTGTACCTGGAGAAGGCCCAGGACGTGCAGAAGTACGCGGTGATGTACGAGCATCTGCGGGCACAGTCCCACAATGTGGAGGCATCCCGGCAATGCATCGCGGACGTGGCGAAAACGTACGCCGACTGAGCCCGAGCCGCATGCGGAGCGGGATCGTACACCGTTGGTCCACTCCACTGGAAGGCTCGCCCGGCAGATGCCATCCGGTCGAGTGAACGGCCGCTCCGCGGGCGGAAGTTGACCGGTAGCGTCGATCGCGCCAGTCAGTCGACATGGTTGGCGCGAACCGCACCACCGCAACTCGCAACAGGAGTGGACATGGCACTGATTCAGGGCGCTTCGGAGACGTGGACGAAGTCCTCCTATTCCGCGGGCAACGGCGCCTGCGTCGAGGTCCGGTCGCCCACCGCCGCCGAGCTCGCCGTCCGCGACTCCAAGATCACCGGGGGCCCGGTCCTGGCCTTCCCCGCCGACGCGTGGAACGCCTTCGTGACCTCGGTCAAGGCGTGAGGGGTACTCCCTGACCCCGCCGGGCACAGCCGGCGGTAGCACCAGCGGATGAGCCCTCTCGACCGGTCGCCGTCCTTGCCGAGAGGGCTCTTCCCCCGCTCTCAGCCGAGCTGGTCCTCGATCGCGGCGACGACCTCGGCCGACTCCGGCTCGGTCTGCGGCGAGAACCGCGCCACGACCCGGCCGTCCCGGCCGATCAGGAACTTCTCGAAGTTCCAACGGATGTCACCGGTGTGCCCCTCGGCGTCGGCGAAGCCGACAAGCCGCTCGTACAGCGGGTGCTGGCCGTCGCCGTTCACCTCCACCTTCTCGGTCAGCGGGAAGGTCACGCCGTACGTCGCCGAGCAGAACTCGGCGATCTCCTCGGCGCTGCCGGGCTCCTGGCCGAGGAACTGGTTGCAGGGCACGCCCAGCACGGTGAAACCCCGTTCGGCGTACCGCTCCTGGAGCTTCTCCAGCCCGGCGTACTGCGGGGTCAGCCCGCACTTGGAGGCCACGTTCACGATGAGCACGGCCTTGCCCGCGAACTGCGGGAGATCCGCGGACCCGCCCCGCAGGGCCCCGATCGCGGTGTCCAGCGGCGAGCCGTTGTGTTCGGAAGAAGACGTCATGCCCGGATGCTAGCCCCGGCCCCCTGTCCGGCCTCGACCAGGACGTCGCCGGCGGCCGTCCGCACGTACAGCACGGAGCGCCCGGCCCGCCACCGTTCCACCAGCCCCGCCTCCCGCAGCACCCTCAGATGGCGCCCCACCGAGCCGAGCCCCTGCCCGGTGACGGCGGTGAGCTGGCTGGTGCTCAGCGGTGAGCCGAGCAGCACCAGCACCCCGGCCCGGGCCGCGCCCAGCAGCGCGCCGAGGCCCTCCGGAACCGCCCGGCCGGCCGCCCCGGCGAGGACCCCGGCGCAGGGGTACACCACCGCGTACCGCTCGCCGTCCTCCCAGGCCACCCAGCCGTGCCGCTGCGGGGTCACCGGCACGAGGAGCAGCTCGGCCCCGGAGATCTCCCGCGGCGGGTACTCGTGCAGATTGATCTGGAACCGGTTCTCGCCGAGCCACCGCGTCCGCCCGGGCCGCAGCGAGTCCAGCGCGCTCGCCCAGCCGCCCCGGCTCATCTGCGCGGTCCGCCCCACCACGTCCGCCTCCAGCACCCGGCGGCGCCGCGTCCAGTACGGCCGTACGGTCTCCTCCCACACCCGCTCCAGCAGGCCGGCGGCCCGCTCGGGCAGGTCGTCCCGGTCCAGCCCGGCGGGCAGCGGACCGGCCAGCGCGGTGCGCAGGTGGGCGCGGGCCGCGCCGGGCGCCACCGCGCGGACCCGGGCGACCTCGTCCGCGAACGCCTCCCCCGCGCGGGGCGCCGGGGTCAGGAAGTCGGCGATCCACTCCCGGCCGAGCCCGGCCCGCACCAGCGCCGCCGTCACCGGCTCGGCCGCCAGCCAGGCCCGGTAGGCGGGCAGGTGGGCCCGCAGCCACTCCTGCTCACCGGGGTGCGCGCCCTCGCCCGCGTGCAGCAGCTTCAGGCAGGCGAAGGTCTCGGCGAGCGGCGAGACGGCGAACCGGCTCCGGGCGAGCGTGTCGGCGTTGAGCTGCCACCACCCCAACGACGAAGCCCCCTCCTGGTCCCGGCGGTACGGATGCGGTCGGTCTCGGTGGTGCGGGTTCTGGTGGTGCGGGTTCTGGTGGTGCGGGTCCGGTCGGCGCGGCCCGCTCCCGTACCGCTCGGCCAGGTACGGCCCGGCCCGGCACGACCTTTCGCGGTACCGCGAAACAATAACGAGCCCGCGCCGGCGCCGCCGAGACTCCCGGACATGCCCAGCTACCGCGCCCTCCTGCGCACCCCGGAGTTCACGCCGCTCTTCCTCGGCACGGCCGCGCAGACCGCCGCGCAGACCGTCGGCGGACTCGCCCTCGGCACGCTCGTGTTCCGGGCCACCGGCTCCCCGCTGCTGTCGGCGGTGAGCATGTTCGGCCCCTCGCTCGCCCAGGTGCTCGGCGCCACCTTCCTGCTCTCCGGATCCGACCGGCTGCCCCCGCGCACGGCCCTGTCGGCGATCGCGCTGGCCTTCGCGGCCGGCACGGCGGTGCAGGCGCTGCCCGGCCTGCCCGTCGGCGCGGTGTTCGCCGTCGTCCTCGTCCTGGGCCTGGTCGCCTCCCTCGGCGGCGGGGTCCGCTGGGGCCTGCTGACCGAGATCCTCGCCAAGGACGGCTACCTCGCCGGGCGTTCCCTGTTCAACATGTCGAGCGGGCTCATGCAGATCGCCGGCTTCGCCGCCGGCGGCGCCCTGCTCACCGCCCTCTCCCCGCGGACCTGCCTGCTCCTCGCGGCGGCCCTGTACCTGGCCGCCGGGCTGGTGCTCCGCCTCGGCCTGACCGCGCGCCCGCCGCGGGCCACGGGCCGCACCTCGCCGTCGGCGACCCGGCGCACCAACGCCCTGCTGTGGTCGTCCCGGCCGCGCCGCCTGACCTACCTGGGCCTGTGGCTGCCCAACGGCCTGGTCGTCGGCTGCGAGTCCCTCTACGTCTCCTACGCCCCCGGGTCGGCCGGCGCCCTGTTCGCCTGCGGGGCGCTCGGCATGCTCGCCGGGGACGCGACGGTCGGCCGGCTGCTCCCCGCGGCCGTACGGTCCCGGCTGGCCACCCCGCTGCTGCTCCTGCTGGCGGCGCCGTTCCTGGTGTTCTGGGCCCGCCCGTCGGTGCCCGTCGCCGCGGTCTGCGTGGCGGTCGCCTCCGTCGGGTTCGGTGCGAGCCTCGTGCAGCAGGAGCGGCTGATGGAGCTGACCCCGGCCGAACTCGCGGGCCACGCCCTGGGACTGCACTCGGCCGGCATGCTGACCCTCCAGGGCGCGAGCGCGGCACTGGCCGGCGCGGTGGCCCAAGCCGCCTCGCCCGCCGCGGCGATGGCCGCGATGGCGGCGGCCTCGATCGGCGTCACCCTGGCACTGGCCGCGGCGGCCCGGCGGGTTCCGGCCCGCCCCCGCACCGGCCCCGCCCCGGAACACTCCCCGTCCTGACCCGGCGGCTCCACCGGGACGGCCGTACCCGCCACCCGGCGGATACGGCTCGACGGTCTCTCCTTCTCCTCGGGCTCCTCGGGCTCCTCGGGCTCCTCGGGGTGCGGATCTCCTCCCCGGGGCGGGGGTCCTAACCGAACTCGCCCTCGCGCACACCCTCCCGGAAGGCGGCCCATTCCTCCGCGGTGAACCGCAGCGGCGCCAGGTCCCCGCGGTCCGAGTCGCGCACGGCGACGGCCCCGCCGCCGAGGTCCGCCACCTCGACGCAGTAAGGCGTCGTCTTGTCCATGCTCCTGCTGCCCTTGACCCAGCGCACGTCCGTCAGGTCGAGCGCGTACAGCTCCGCCTTGCTCGCAGACATCACAAGCTCCTTCGGCGCTCGATGGTGGGTTCTCCTTCCACCCTCACGCCGCCGCCCCCGCCCTGCAACCGCTGACGGCGCGGTGGTCGCCCCGGGCGAGCTGCTCTTCGACTTCCTGCTCCAGGCCTGCCACGCCGAGGCGTACCTGGACTCCGTGTTCCGCCGTGAACGCGCCTGGTAGCAGGCGCTCCGGAAACCGGCGAACCGGCGAACCGGCGAACCGACGAACGAACCGACGACGACAAGACCATGTGGAGGGACCCTTGTACAACAACCCCGGAACGACGCTGGGCGGCGGCGTGCTGGCCTCGACCGGTATCGGCATGATGACCAGCGTGTGGCTGGGCCTGACGGCCTTCGCCCTGGTGGCCCTGGGCACCGCGGTGATGCGCATCGTCCCCCGCGGCCGCTCCCGCTGACACCCCGCCCGGGCGGTGCGTGAGCACGACGCCCGGCACGGCGGAGGGCCGGCCCGGGGAGACCTCTCCCGGGCCGGCCCTCCGCTCTCTCACCTGGTGTGCGTACCGCTGCGGTCACCGCCTCAGCGCACGGTGGAGCCCCAGGCGTCCACGTAGGCGGCGTGCGCCGTCCCTTCGCGCATGAGCGCGGACGCGGCCAGCGAGTCCACGCCCTTGGGGGCGGTGGCACGCACGGTCAGACGGAACTTGTAGGCGAGGGAAGCGCCGGGCTTCAGCGCGGCCTTCGCGGGCGTCACACCGTAGGCCGTCAGGCCCTGGTCCACCTTCACGGTGACCGTGCGCCAGGAGCCCTTGCCCTTGGCGTCGGTGCGCCACTGCTGCAGCAGGACGTCGCTGGGGCGGGCCCCGTTGCCGCCTCGGGAGGGGTAGATCTGGAAGTTCAGCAGGGGGTTGAGGGCGATGTAGGGGCGCTGGGTGGTGTTGCGCATGGCCAGCCCGAACTCGTGCGCCTTGCCCCGGACGAAGGTGACCTTCTTCCCGAGGTTGCTGAGGGCCAGTACCGGGGCCCGCAGGGTGGTCGTCGTCCCGGCGCTGTCGAGGACGCGGCCGCCGACGAAGTGCGCGGCGTCGACGTGGAGCGTCGTGCTCTTCCCGCCGGGGATGGTGTCGGTCGGCATGAACCGCAGGCTGATGGTGACCGGCTTGGCACCGGTCGTCGTGTTGATGGCGTCCCCGTAGGGCACCGTCCCCCACTTCTTCGTCTTGGGGTTGTACTTCTGGAGGTCCGCGTAGCTCTCCCCGGTCGAGCGGTAGAAGCCCACGTAGGCGTGACCGGTGGTGTAGGGGCCGACCTGCAGGTTCAGCGCGGTCCACTTGCCGGGGGCGGACTCCCGGCCGGCGGTCACCTTCACCTGCTGCTTGCCGGGGGCCGCGGCGTGGGCGACGGGCGTCACGCCGACGGTGACGGCCACGGCGGCGGCCAGGGGCAGTGCCGCGAGGGCGCCAGGACGAATGCGCACGAGTCTCCTCGAATCATTGACACATGTAAAGGACCTGTGAATCCGATCTTCATACCACGAGCGCCCAGCCGGGAATGACCAACCGCCACGCGCACCGTAGATCGGTCGACAGCGGGTCGACAGCGGGAGGGGGTGAGGCGGTGGATCAGGCGCGTAACGCGGCCTCCGGCGGCGCATCCGGTGCCTGAGACCGACGCGGCGCCCCATCGCAGAAGCGCTGTGCTGAGCTGAGGTATCGTCACCGGCCGGCAGAGTGCGCTCCCCTTCTCCCGGGGGGCGGTGGAGGGGGACGGTTCGATGGATTCGCAAAAGCGGTCCCGCCAACGGCGCGAGCGAATCGACATCATCGCCGAGTGGAGTCGATCCGGAATCCTGGAAGAGCGCCGTCGACTGCTCATCGAGGAGCAGTTCGCGGAGCGGGTGGCACGGGCCGGTTCCCGGTTCTTCGTCCCGCTCCCGCTGACTTATTCGGATGACCTCTGGTACAACACGCAGGTCTCCTTCCTGCTGGAAGCCTTCGACGCTCTGCCCCGGCGACCGGACATCGCCTTCGACTCGGTATGGAAGGTGCTCGAGAAGACCACTGGCACGTGGTTTCCGACCCGTATGAACATCACGGACGGGCTGGGGCGTCTGAGTACTGACCCGCGTCTGTCCGGCTCGGTCATGGAAGCGTTGCTCGGCGACGTCCCCAGCCAGACCTGCGGGTACCTCTTCAAACGGCTCATCACCCGGGAACCGGCCGCAAGCAGCGCCCGTGCACGTACGAGGTTGTCGAACGGCTACGGCCCCGGAGATGCGCTGCCTGCCGAGATCGGAGCCTTCCTGGCCCTCGTCGAGGAGAAGTACGCCGCCCCGGACACCGACACCGCCCGTCGCGGGGCTGCCCTGCTCCGTCGGGCCTTGACGGGGGAGACCCTCGATATCGCGGGAACCCGGATCGGTCTCTCGCTCCCTGCCCGGCTCCGTATCCTCCTGTGCGGCCTGCTCTACACCGCCCGCAACGAGCGGTTCCACGGCGAGTCCTTCTCTCCCTTCTACAGCAGCGCCGCGAGCATAAAGACCTACACGCACCCGCATTACCTGTTCCTCGCGGCCTACGCCCTGGTGCACTTCCTCTGGGCGCACGGTGGCCGTCCCTATGCGCCATCACTGGAAGCCGTCGAGGAGAACACGGTCATCAACCTCCGCGAAGCCCGCACGCTCTATGCCCGCCACTGGACGGGCTGAGCCCAGGCCTCCGGTATTTCCAAGTACTCCCCCTCCACCCAGCCCCACGTAGCACAGCAGTGACCTCGTTCCGAATCCCCCCACCCCGCGGACCACGAGATAGGTGTGTGACACATCATGCTTCTAGCGTCGTCGGGGCCCAGAAAGCCCCGCGGAGGCGGTCACCTCCCGGGGGACGGCCGACGCCTTGGGAGCGCCGACATGCCGAACGGTACAACCACCCGCCCTTTGGTCGACATCCCGGCCGAGCTGTTGCCCTGCCTGCGGATCCCGCACCTCGGAACGCTGACCGACGACCGGGCGCGTGGGGTGGCCTGTCGGTCGGAGTGCGTCTGGCCTGGGAAAACACCACTCCGTGGCTCTCCAGTGCTCACGGGGCTTCCCGACCTCATGTGTGCTGGATGGCCACCGGACGAGCCGTCGCACGACGCCGAGGGAGAGCCGAGGCACGCCGGGTGATGGACCGGCGGGTCCGTGCCGCCTGCACCGCCCGCTACCACCGAGGGTTCCCTCGGGGGAGGGGCGAGAGGGCAGGCGGTCTTGCAGACGTCGGTGCGTGTGGCGCCAGGAGTAGCGTGGGAACTGCGGGGCGGAGTCCCGCCGTCGCACCGGTCCTACAGACGGGTGGTCAGCATGACCAGCTCGGACACACCACCTGTTCCCCGGCGTCTGCCCAGTGGCGTCCACGAGGCCGTGCGGCCGGGATGTGCGCTTCTCCGGCTGGAGACGACCGAATCACGCAAAGGCGTCCTCGACGGCGCGTGGTGGCCGCGCTCGCGCGACATCGGCGCCGAGCTGCCCGCCCTGTTGAGTGCCCTCGTCGCCCACCTCGGCCCCGTGTCCCGTGTGGGGCTGGATGCCACCGCCTGGGAGGGCCTCCCGACGCGTATCGTCGTGGACGGACACGTGGTGCACGTCGATTCCTTCCCGGTCGGTGACGACACGGTCCTGATCACCCGGGGCGACCGGGACATCTTCTCGCTGCTGGTCGTCCCGCCCGGCGCGGCACCGGATGCGGCCCGTGCCGCGATGGCCAGGGCGGTCCGGGCGGACAATGTCAGCGACGCGGAACAGATCCTCGTCGACACGGGGAGCGGGCGTGGTTCTGTGGGCTGACGGGGCGGCGCGGGGCGCGGCCGGCGTACGGATCGACCGGCGGGCCGTCCCCTGGGCGCTTCTGTCGACGTCAGGCTCGCTGAGGGCGCGCCCCTCCCGGCCTCATCGGGTAGAGCAGACCATCGGAGCCCGTGTCCATGAGCAGTCGTTCGGTCTGCGGGGAGGGGTGGTGCAGCTGAAGGAACGCCTGGGCCTCGGCGGCATGCTCCGACACGTCGAGGAAGACGCGCAGGCCGCTGTCGTCACAGCGGTCGACGGTGGTCAGATCGACGTCGATGAGGGTGATGCCGTCCCGCAGACACTGCTCCAGAGCGGCGCGCACCCGGGGCGCGGTGGCGGGGTCGATCACACCGGCCAGGGTGACCAGGGCCCGCGCCCCCCGGTCGTGCCGGTAGATGTTCAGCCGCGGAAGAGTCATGACGCCTCGGTTCGGATGCTCGTCGGATCCTCGGGTGCTCCAGAGCCTGCGTCCACGCCCCGGGCTCGCGTCGCCGGGTTGACGGCGATACGGGTGATGCGGCCCCACACGGGGTCCAACACGTCGGTGAGCGCCGGCAGTTCACTCGCGAGGTCCCGGGACCGTGGCCACCAGGCTCCGTCCAGCAGCCCGCGGGGGGCGCCGACGGTCTTCAGCGCGAGGCGCGCGGCCGGGGCTGCGACGGGCTCACGGTGCGGCAGGCTGGGGTAAGAGGTCGCCGACATGGTACGGACCCGTCTCCGGGGCCACCTGTGCGACGGCCCGGGTGTCGTCCTTCGCCGGGGACGACCCGGCGTGGAAGCCGGTGTGCGAGATGCCCTCGGTACTGCCCACACTACTCCGCGTTCACGGGCGGCGAGGGGAAGTGGTCGCACGGATGTGTGGTAGCCGCCGCCGTTGGACGGTGACGGACGCCGGGGAGGCGAGGTCAGCTGCGCCACTCCACCATGAGCAGCGTCGCGTCGTCGCTGGTCTGTCCGCCGCGCGCCCGCTTGAGCGTGTGGGACAGGGAGCGCGTCACCGCCCGGATGCCGCGGCCGGTCCTCTCCAGCCGGTTCACACAGTCGATCAGCTGGTCCTCCCCGAACTCCTCCCCGCCGCTCTTGTGTTCCTCGACCACGCCGTCGGTGAAGCAGAGGACTCGGTCTCCGGGCACCAGCCCCAGTTCGCTCACCCGAGGCTCCGAACCGCCCAGGCCGACGGGAAGGGTCGTCGGGGCGACCAGACGCTGTGCGACGCGGTGCTCGCGGACGAGGATCGGCGGCGGGTGTCCGGCGTTGACCCACTGCACCCGCCCCGTCGTCGTGTCCAGCTGCAGCATCTGCGCGGTGACGAAGTGCTCGGGACCGAACTGCTCGGCCACGGCGCGGTCCATGAACGCGTAGATCTCCGGCAGTCCGATGCCGGCGCGGCGGGCGTGGCGGTAGGCGCCGATGGCCACGGTGGCCATCGTGGCCGCGTCCAGTCCGTGGCCCATCGCGTCGATCATGACCACGTGGAGGACGTCACCGTTCAGCGCGTAGTCGAAGCTGTCGCCGGCCACGTGGTAGGCGGGTTCCAGGATTCCGGCCACGGCGACCCGAGGCATGATCATGGCCAGCGGCGGCAGCAGGGACCACTGGATCTCCGCGGCGACGCTCATCCCCTGATCGCGTCGGACGTCGAAGAACAGGTCGGAATAGCCGTGCTTGGTCACCAGGAGGTCGGCCACCAGGCCGGAGATCCTGAGCAGCAGGCGGCGGTCGTCGTCATCGACGCTGTCCAGCGTCACCGCCATGACCCCCACCTGGTCACCGCCGTCCAGCAGGGGCAGATGGACCCGGACGCCGTCCTCCCGGGGCACCTCGACCGGGACGGCGTCGAGAAAGCAGCGGCCCGCCTCGGAGTCGTCGATCACCTGGGGTTCCCCGCCGACGAGTCCCTCGCCGGGCAGCGGCACGAGCACCAACTGGCCGTAGTCCTGCAACAGCACCTGCGGACGGCGGCCACCGAGCCGCTCTATCACGTCGGCGACCAGGGGCCCGATGAGATGGGGCGGGAGTTCGTGCGCGCCGTCCAGGATCTTTCCCAGGAGCGCTTCCCCGAAGCTCTCGGACCGGTCCGGGCGCCGTCCTGCCGCCATCCCCTCACCTTCCGCGGTCACGCTTCGGGAGGGAGCGGGCCGGAATGACAACGGATCTGTCGGTGCCATGGCTCCATCATGCGGTCGTGAATGCCCGGCCCGCCGGTCGAGCGAGGCCGGCCGGGCTGCTCACCTGGGTCCGGCTCCTCCTTCCGACTCCCATGCGTCCTGTCCGTCGGGGCCGCTCTCGGCGAGTGCCAGCAGGCGCGGAGCCGACAGCGGGTTCGCGGGGTCGGCAGCGGCGGTCAGCAGCCGGGTGGCCACTCGGGCCGGCTCGTCCGGGGGTATCACCAGCAGTTCCCAGCGCCCCACGGTGCCGCAGTCCACGGTGATGGCATGCGCCTCGGCGGCGGAATCGGTCAGCACCACCTCGATGACGTGGCCGGGTGCCATCACCTTCTGCGGGGCGCCGGGCCAGGCGGCCGTCCCCACGGTCACGCGGGTGGTGGTGCCGATGCCCGGATCCAGGGAACCGACCAGCGCGGGCAGCTCCAGTTCCAGTGCGTCGCAGCGCGGCCACCATGCGCCGTCCAGCGGGCCATGGCTGACGTCCGGCGTGAGGCGCAGCCGGGGCGAGGGCATGCGGTAGGAGTGTCCGTCACCCGGCGCCGTAGCCTCGGCGGGCTTTGTGATGGCGTTCATCGTGCGATCCCGTTCCGGGCCGTGCGGTTTCCGGCTGCCCGTGTCGTGTCACTCGCCGGGAAGGGCGCCGTCGTCATGGTGCGCCCGGAAGTTCTCGGTATGTCCCAGACTACTCCCGGCTGTGGCAGGCGGTGTGGCGCGCAGCCACCACACGGTCGCGTCACCGGTGTGCCAAGGGCTGTCCTTCGGCGGACAAGGTCAGCACGCAGGGGGCGACGGCGCCGCGCAGCCCCAAGACCTCACCCATGTTCTGCCAGCCCCAGGACGAGAAGGCGGCTTGTCCCGCTCGGTCGGCAGGATGCAGCAGGGTGACCCCGAGGGAGGAGTGCAGGTCTGTGAGCAGACGCTGTTGCAGCCGGCGGGCGATGTCGCGGTGCTGTGCGTGCGGATGGGCCACGACCTGGGTGAGAACGACGAACCGTGCCCGGGAAGTGAGCCGCTGGATGACCTCCTGGAGCGTTCCGCCGCCCTGCCGGCCGTCAAAGCCGTCAGAGCCCGCCGGGAAACCGAAGGCGCAACCGACCAGCACCGTCGTCTCGGCGACCAGCAGGGCGAAGCCGGGGCGGTGGGCGGTGACCGCCAGGCGGTGCAGGAAGTCTCCGCGGTCGTGGTATGCCTCTCCGGCGGTGCCCGCGACGGACTCCGCAGCCAGGTCGGCGATGTCCTCGCGCATGTCTTCCGCCTGCCGGCGGGTCAGCCGGCGGAGGCGGATACCGTCCCGGAGAACCGGCCGGTCCGGCCGACGGCCGGGGTCCTCGGGCGCCCGCGTCGCGGTACTCACGAGGTCGCCTGACGCGGTGGGCGGCACGGGGCTCACGGGGGCCGCAAGGAGCAGCGAAGTCGATCCGGTGGCATCGAGGAGCCGGGCGATCTGAGCGCACGGATGGTGCAGCCGCAGGCGAGCGTGGACCCGGCCGGCGCGCCGAGCTGCCGACAGGAGGACGTCCAAGCCCCTGGCGTCGCAGGAACCGACCGTGGTCAGGTCGATGTCGATCTCGGTGACGCCGTCCAGCAGGCACTGCTCCACCGAGGCCCGTAGCAGCGGCGTGGTGGCCGGCCCGATGGTGCCGACAAGCGTGACGAGCGTTCGCTCTCCTCGGTTCCGCCGGTGGACGTCCAGCCGGGAAAGGGCCACCACGTCTCTCCTCGGCGGGGTTGCGAACCCGCGCAGGCGCTCCGCTCGGCTCCTGCCGTGATGAGTTCGCTGAGTTGTCTCGACCGCGGCGGACATGGTGCCGACCCGTCTCCGCGCCGACCACGGGGGCGGCCCGGATTCACTCGTCTCTCGCCGAGGACGACCCGGCGTGGGGGCCGGAGTGCGCGATGCCCTCGGTACTTCAACCGTACGCCGGCCGCAACCGGAAGCGCCTGCGTCGAAGGACGCGCACCTCACAGCCGAGGGCCGGCGGGGTGAGGGCGGGAGGCCACCCCGCCGCTGCCCTGTCGCGGCGGATGCCGCGGGACGCGCGCCGGCTCCGGGACCAGCACCGGCCGCCGCGCAGTGCCCTGGACACAGCACAGCGCTGCCGCCCGCGATCGAAGCCGGACGGCAGAGCGGGTGGACGAATTGAATGCCAGCTCACTTCCGAACCCGCACGCGACGCGACCTCCGCTCACCGGGTCTCCGAGCCCGTCCGGGCGAAACGTCCCACGCCGGAAGGATTCGTTCCCCGAGTGCAAGCCGGCTTTCGCAAGGCGTTGCGGACGCCGGTCGGCAGGGACGCGTGGGTCTCGGCGGCGTGCCGTGACACGTCGAGGAAGACGCGCAGGCCGTTGCCGTCTCAGCGGTCGCCCCGCCCGGTTCGGGCCCGGGTGAAACGCCGGCGCGCGTCGCCGTGGAGTGAGCCGACGGTGCCGGGGCGCGGCCGGGCGGACGGCGGGGAACCCGGATGATCACCTGTGGTGCGTGGTACGGCTGGGGTCGCGGCGGCCGGGCCGGGGGCTGCTGTACCGGTACGCGGCGGTCCTGCCGGCGTGCCGGAGCCCGGGCCGGTGGATCACGCCGCCTGTGCGGCGAGGACCGGGAAAGCGATGGCCGTCAGGAAGGCGTTCACGGCGGCCACCTCACATACCGATGATCAGCCGGCTGACCGGCCCCGGCCTACTGGTCTGTCCCGGGACGACCGCGGACACCGCCGCGGCGCCGCCCTCGTACTCCCACGCCTCCTCCGGTCCCAGCGGCCGGTCGGTGGCCGGGACGCCGTGCCGGGCCTCCTCCGCGGCGATCAGCGCGCTCGCGGTCAGGGGCGGGCCGTCGTACTGGGACGCGGCCGCCATCAGACGGGCCGCCGAGTCCGCTCCGGTCTCGGGCGGGACGACGAGGAGATCCCAGCGGCCGGTGCCGTAGGAGAGCAGCAGCAGCTTGTGCGGGTCGATCTCCGGCGTGAACCAGCCGGCCTTGACGATGTGCCCGTTCACGGGGATCTTGCGGGGGATGACCGGCCAGTGCTCCGGGTTGACGGCGATACGGGTGATGCGGCCCCACAGGGGGTCCAACACGTCGGTGAGCGCCGGCAGTTCACTTGCGAGGTCCCGGGACCGCGGCCACCAGGCTCCGTCCAGCAGCCCGCGGGGGGCGCCGTCGGTCTTCAGCGCGAGGCGCACGGCCGGGGCTGCGCCGGGCTCACGGTGCGCCAGGCTGGGGTAAGAGGTCGCCGACATGGCACGGACCCGTCTCCGGGGCCACCTGTGCGACGGCCCGGGTGTCATCTCTCACCGGGGACGACCCGGCGTGGAAGCCGGTGTGCGAGATGCCCTCGGTACTGTCCACACTACTCCGCGTTTCCCGGTGGCGAGGAGCGGCGGCCCCATGGAGTGGAGTGCCGGCCTGGTGATTCCCCGGCAGTGCCTCGGCGAGTGCCGGAGTCCCGCGGACTGTGTTCCGGCGCCTGGTGCTGCCATCCGGCGCGCGGGAGACGTCGCCGTTCCGCGGGGAGTTCACGAGTGGGGCGGTTGCTTCTTGATGACGAGTCCGCGCGGCTTCCGCCGCGCCACCGTCGGGCCGGGCGGCGCACCGGCGTGACCGCTCGCCGGGCCTGACACCGGTCTGTACTCCGGCCGGCCGGCCGGGAGGCCGCCCTGCTGGGGGACGGACCCGAGCCCTGTTCCCTGCCCCGGCGTCGGCACGTCGCGTCGACTGGCACCGCGCCGAAGGAGGTGAGGCAGGAATGTGAAGAAGCGGTCGGGAAGGAACACGGCGTCCGCGACGATCATCGTGCCCGAGAAGAGCGGCAGTCCGAGAACCACGGCGATGGCGACGTGCATGCCCAGCAGCACGGCCAGGACGGGGTACTTGAGCCGGCCGAAGAGCACGAACGGAAAGGCGACCTGGGTGAGAACGGTCAGATAGCCGACGACCGCCATCGCGAGCGGATACCGGTCCATGGCCTGGGAGAGCACGGGCCACGGCTGGAAGAGTTCCAGGTTCAGCACGTAGTGCAGCGCGCTGCCGTCGTCCCAGAAGGAGCCCTGGACCTTGTACAGACCAGCCGATCCGTACAGGACGCAGACCTGCGCCGCGATCACGAGGACGCCGCAGTTGTGCACCACGGTGACCAGCGTCCGGCGGGCCGCACGCAGGTCCTGCGCGACAAGGCCGCGCGTCCGCGCACCGTCCGTGCGCGCCGCCTTGATCCGCTCTCGGCGTGCGTCCAGCGACCAGCGCCGACCGCACGCGGTGAGCACGAGGTAGAGGGTCATCAGGAGCAGGAGGTTGTCACCCCCGTCCGTCATGAAGATCGCCCTGGCGTGGAAGGAGACCACGACGGCGGCGAACAGCACGGACGTCGCCCGGGTCCGCCAGCCCAGCATGAAGAGCACGGACGTCAAGAGGGCCAGCACGTAGCAGAGCTCGAAATAGGCACGGCTGTCCGACAGGATCAGCAAGCTCCACCAGCCTGTCTGGTCGAAGAGCTGTGCCGCCAGTGCGCGTGTCCACGGGGAGTCGGGACCCCAGATTTCGTACCGGTGGGGGAACTCCCGCAGGAGGAAGGCCAGGTAGAGCAGGCCGTAACCGATCCGCAGCACCGACGTGCCGTACAGGGACACCGGTCGTCCGGTGAGAAGGTCCCAGGCGCCCTCGGTCCGTGCGAGGAGCAGACGGTGGACGGTGGCAGGGGCCCCTGCCCCGCCCGCGGACCCTCCGGGTACGGCCGTGGTGGCCGGGAACTCGCGGATCTGCTCATTTCCCATGGGGGGTCACCTTCCACCAGGGCAGGAGCCGGTTCTCCACCGGCGTGGCCGGCCGCCGCCCGGCCGCCGTGCCGGGCGGCGCGACGGGTGCTGTGACGACCCGGAGCTGGATGAACTCGAACGTGCCTCCGCGGTGACCTGCGACGCGGTCCGCGGTGATGTTGCTCAGGTACTTCTGCATCATCACGGCCCGCGGCGAGCGTGCCGTGTCGTCAGCGCCGTGTGTGTCGACGTAGGAGGTCCAGGCACGGCGCAGGAGGTTCTGAGCCGTGTGGCTGGGAAACGGGTCGTGTTCGACGGCGGCACGGTCCAGGGCGGTCAGGTCGATCCACGGGCTGACCCGCGTCGAGGCGTCGGGCCCGGTGTGCGCGGTCCTCGCCCACACCCTGCGGTTGACGGAGTCGGGATTGGGTGCGAAAAGCCGCCAGTTCTGCTCGAAAAGGGGGTACACCCACGCGTCGACCTGCCGGCTGTACCGCTGTGAGACGGAATTGGGAGGCGCCACATGAAGGAAGACGGCACCGAGATGAACCAGGGTCGCCACCAGGCACATCAGGACGGCGGCGCGCAGTACGGCTCTCACGGCTCTGGAACCGAGGGACTGCTTGCCGGGTGGGGCAGTGTCTTGCCGCCACTCTCCCGAGAGCGGGGCGACGGCATGGCGCCGTCGGCCGTCCCGCACGTGCGCTGAATCAATTCCGCTGGACACCGCCCACCTTGCTTTCCCATGCTCGCTGCCCGCGTCAGAGGCTTTCCGTGGACCCGCATCGGCGGCGTGCGGCGGAATCGAGGGATCCCTCCGCACGCCGCCATCCGGTGTACGGGCTCGCAACCTGCCGACTAGCTGTCGTGGCCTTCCTGACCGTCGGACTTCGGCGCATTGCCGTAGCCGTAGTGGCCGTAGTGGCCGTAGTGGCTGACGTCGCCGTAGTCATGGCCGTTGTCGCCGGGACGATCACCATGGCCGTGGTCCGGCTTGCCCGGCGCACCCTGATGTTCCCCGCCCGGCTTGCCGTTGTGGTCATGCCCGCCGCCATGGTCCGGTCCGCCGTGCTCGCCCGGCTTGCCATGGTGTTTGCCCGGTTGGCCGCCGCCTTGCTGACCCGCCGTGTTGCCCGCGGTGTTACCCGTGGTGACGTTGTTGCCCGCGGTGTTGCCCGTGGTGACGTTGTTGCCCGCGGTGTTGCCCGCGGTGTTCCCCGATGTGTTGCCCGAGGTGTTCCCGGCAGTCGCGCCGGCCGTCACGTTGACGATGGGGCCGCCCAGGACACCACCGCTGACCAGGCCGCCGGTGACCAAGCCTCCGCCGACCAGGCCGGTGGTGCTGCCGGTCGTCGATCCGGTGGTCGTTCCGGTCGTGGTGCCCGTCGTGGTACCGGTGGTGGTACCGGTCGTCGCTCCGCTGGTGGTACCGGTCGTCGTGCCGCTGGTGGTACCGGTCGTCGTGCCGCTGGTCGTTCCGGTCGAGCAGGAGTTGAGGAAGATCCGGTTGGTGTCGAGCGTCACGGCGCCGTTGCGGGCCAGTGCTCGTCCCTCGATGTTGGTCCCCGTGGTCACGTGGATGTCCGTCAGAGCCATGATGGTGCCCACGAAGGTGGAGTTCGTCCCGAGGGTGGCCGAACTCCCGATCTGCCAGTACACGTTGCACGGCGAAGCGCCGTTCGTCAGGAGCACCCGACTGGAGGACGCCGTCGTCAATGCCTCCGGAATCTGGAACACCCAGACGGAACTCGGGTTCCCGCCGGCGTCCAGAATCAGATCGCCGGTGAGCCCGACGCCGGAGGTGGCGGTGTAGACGCCCGGAAGCAGCGTGGTGCCGTTGCCGATGCCCGCAGCGAGTGCGAAGTCCGTGGCCTGGCCCGCCGCATCGTTGTACGCCGTGACCAGGTCGGACTTGGCCTGAAGCGCCACGGCGTCGGCGGCGTGCACAGCGCCGAGCACCTCGCCGGGCGGGAAGCCGGTGATGGACGGGTTGGGGTGCGTTCCGAGGTCGTGGCTGATCACCGTGGGGCCGGTGTTGGTGACGCCCGCGCCCGCGAGAACGGAGAAGCTCGCCGTCGTGGCCAGCGGTACCGGCGTGGCGATGGCGACTGCCTGAGTAGGTGACAGGACGACCATGGCGGCGGCGACCGTCGCGGCGAGGGTCGAGGCCAGCACGCCGGAGACAGCGCGGCGGCGAGCCATTTCAGGGATCTTCAGCTTCATCAGGAGGCCATTTTCTGTGGGGGCCGTGGCATGCCGGGCCCTAATCAAACACCCGGGGAGCCTTGATCTGGTCGTGCATATTACGGAGGAATCTCCCAGGCGCCGCAGAAAACGTGTGAGAGTCGTGGGTTTTGGGAATTGAGTCGCCGAATGCAGGGCAATCATGGGGTATTCATATATCCGCTCACCCGCTGTGGTGGCCTGGTTCGGCCCGGGTCTCCGCGCCTCCCGGCCCCCTGCCCGGACCGGTCGGCCGAGGAAAATGACAACGTCACAGTCCGCTTTTCCTGCCCTGCGCCCACGGGGCGTGGCACGTGATCGACAGGCGTCTTCCTGTGACAGCCTTCGGACCCGCCTGCTGCAGACCCCCGCCTACGCCCAGGCCGTCATCGAAGAATCGTTCCCCCCGATTACCGTCGAACAGGCCGCCCGGCGCCTCAACGTACGGCTGCGCCGCCAGCACCGGATCTACGACCCGGTCTCCCCGGTGCGCCTGCGGGTGGTCCTGGAGGAAGCGGTCCTGCGTCGTCTCGTCGGCAGCCCCGAGATCGTGCGCGAGCAACTGGAGCACCTCAACGCACTGGGGACCGAGCCCCACATCACCCTGCAGGTACTCCCGCACGTGGTGGGAGCCCACTCCGGTCTGTGCGGACAGTTCTCCGTCCTGCACTTCGCCGACAGTCCCCAGGCGGGGGTGGTGTACCTGGAACGCTTCACCAGCGACCTCTACCTGGAGAAACAGTCGGACGTACAGCACTACGGCATGTTGTACGACCACCTTCGGGCCCAGGCCCTCAGCCCCGACGACACGTGCGACTTCATCCGTGGCGTGATCAAGTCCCGCGTGGCGCCCTGACACCGCTGCTGACCGCCGGTGACCCGGTGAGACGGAAGCCCGGACGGGCAAACCCCGAGGGCCGGGCCGCTTCCGCGGTCGGGCCGCCCTTGCCCGTCGCACGACCGCGCGGTGGCCGTGGTATCGCCGCGGCTCAGGAACCGGTGCCGACGGTGGTGGCTGGGCGCCCTGCTGTAAGCCGGCCCCGGCGAACACCCGACGGGAACACCGCCGCCACGGCACTCCACGAGACACGGGTGGTGGTTCCACCATGGTCTGGTGCCCCGCCTCCAAGGCGTCCGGGGTAGCACCGCCCGTCGGGGTGCATCTCCGGCAGTGGTGTCCGCCAATGCTCCGTCGCTGACGTTAGGGTGCGCGACATGGCCCGCACCCGCCTGTACCGCGACGGTTCCCTGGTCGAGGAGGACTTCCCGGTCCGGGACATCTCCCGGCATCTGGCGGACTCTTCAGCGACCGTGTGGCTGGATCTGTACCGCCCGGATCGCGCCGAGTTCACGGCGGTCGGCGAGGAACTCGGTCTCCATGAGCTGGCTCTCGAGGACGCGCTGCACGAGGGGCAGCGGGCGAAACTCGACAACTACCGCACCCATCACTTCCTCAGCGTCTACGCGGTCGCCGTCGACCCGGACAGTGCGGGACTGACGATGAGCGAGCTCGCGGTCATCCTCACGCCGCAGGCACTGATCACGGTCCGCAAGGACGCCGCGTTCGTCCTCGACGAGCTGGTCGCCCGCTGGGACCGCACCCCGGCTCTGACAGCGCATGGGGTGGCGTTTCTGCTGCACGGTCTGCTCGACCATGTCGTCGACGGGCACTTCGCCGCCGTACGGCAGCTCGACGAGCGTATCGAGGAGCTGGACGATCTGCTGTTCGCCGAAGGCGGCCGGCAGATCCAGACCGTACAGCGCCAGTCCTACGTCCTGCGGAAAGCACTGGTCCGGCTCCGCCGCGTGGTCCTGCCCATGAGAGAGGTCGTCAACGCCCTCATGCGCCCCGACCTCGACATCGTCGACGATGCCTTGCTGCCGTACTACCGAGATGTGTACGACCACGTGCTGCGTGCCGGCGAGTGGACGGAGTCGCTGCGCGACCTGGTGGCTTCCGTGATGGAGACCAACTTGTCCGTGCAGGCGAACCGGATGAATCTGATCATGAAGAAGGTGACGAGCTGGGCCGCGATCATCGCCGTGCCCACGGCGATCACTGGCTTCTACGGACAGAACCTTCCCTACCCCGGCTTCGCACACCAGTCGGGTTTCATCGTTTCCAGCGCCGTCATCGTCGTCGTCTCCCTGACGCTGTACTTCGTTTTCAAGCGCTGGGAGTGGCTCTGACCGCACGCTCTGCTGCGTGCGGTCAGCAGAGGGGCGTTGGGAGCCGTTCCGAACGACCCGCTGTCGGCAATCGCCGCACGCAAGGGCACGGCCACCGCGCAGATCGCGCTGGCCTGGCTGCTGGCCCAGCACGCCTCGATCGTGCCGATTCCCGGCGCGGCGCAGAAGGACCGTGAGCAGGAGAGCCGGCGCGGCCGGCACCGTGCTCACCCCGGGGGACTCGGAGGAGATCACCGAGGCGGCCGAACGGGCAGCGGAGCATGTCGCCCGCGGCCCTGGCGACTCTTCTCATCCAGCCCAACCCCCGAGTGGGTGTCGAGCCGCAGCACCTGGCCGGGCCCTCGGCATGGACCACGGAGGCGTCGGCGCTCCGTGCAAGCGGTCCTCGCCTCCGCGTGCGGCTGAAGCCGCACAGGTAGTAGCCGGAGGCGGCGCAGAAGCCCTCCCGCCCGCTGGACGGAAGGGCCCCTGACCTGGTGTTCCTCTGTGCCCCCGGCAGGATTCGAACCTGCGACACCCGCTTTAGGAGAGCGGTGCTCTATCCCCTGAGCTACGAAGGCGTGCGTTGGCGTCCTGGTGGGCGCTCGGTCCACAGGGTACCGGATCACGGCGTGGGCGGGGCGGCTCCGGGGGACGTGGGCGCAGCGGGGCCCGGCACGGAGATGCCGCCGGACGCGGTCCGGGGAGGAAGTCTCGGCGGATGCGGCACGCCGGACCGAGCGCGGCGGAAGCAGGGCCCGAGCGCCGGCCTCGGCGGCGGGAAGCAGGACTCGTGCGCCGGCCTCGATCGGGAGCGGGACCCGCACGTCGGTCCCAGCGGGAGCGGGACCCCTGCGTCGGCCCCGGCGGGAGGCACGCGCCCCGGTCAGACGCCGGTGGGCCGGTCAGGTGCGGGTGATGCGGATTCGGTAGTTGTTGCCGTCCCTGCTCAGGACCCGTACCGCGATGCCGAGCCGGGGGTCCTTGAAGCTCTCGCCGGGGACGAAGGGCGCGTCGGACAGTTCCGCGTGGACGTTGGGGCTGCGGGTGCAGCCGCCGCTGTCGCGGTGGCTGTCGAAGACGGTGACCGGGCCGCGGCCGGTGTCGACCGCGGAGTCGATCCGGTAGATGAGGACGCCCGGGCGGCAGACCTCCTCGTCGTTGCCGCCCTGTGCGCGGACCTCCAGCGCGTACGTCGTGCGGCTGTCGACCGGGACCAGGACCAGTTTGCCGCCGTCCGGCTCGTACAGGGGGGTGAGGGTGTAGTCCGCGCTGCCCTTGGCCGGTGCGCAGCCGACCTGGCCGCCGTCCAGCCAGCCCAGTTTCCACTTGTGCCAGCCGAGCAGGTCGTTGTTGGCCCCCCAGTCCTCGCTCATGATGTCCCAGTGCCCGACCGTGCCCCCGCCCTCCTGCGTGTAGAGGTCGGGCAGGCCGAAGGTGTGGCCGTTCTCGTGCGGGAGCACCCGGTAGCCGGTGCGGTCGTAGGAGCCGGAGCCGTCGTCCTGGCGCGAGTAGACGAAGGAGGCGTTGGATATGCGGACGCCGTCGGCGACCGGGGCGTCGTCGTTGCCGGCGAACGTCACGGACAGCACGGTGTCGAGGGCGGAGGGGCCGGCGTTCGGGGTGACGAGCACGTTGAGCAGGTCGTAGTCCCGGAAGTCCACGGAAGGGTCGGCGGCGGCCACGATGTCCTGCACCAGGTCCCGGTACCCGGGGTCGAAGGGGGCGCCGCGCTCTATGCCGTAGTCCTGGAAACGTTTCGGCATGCGCAGCCAGCCGGGTATGGGGGTCTCGGGGCGGTAGTCGAGCCGGCCGTACGACGCGGTGCGGAACCAGTCCTGGGTCTGCGGGAAGAACTCGTGGAAGCGGTCCGTCGCCTTGCCCTGGCCGGGGGCGTCGGAGAAGTCGACCATCAGGGTCAGCGCGCGGACCGTGCCCGTGGAACGGGAGTAGCCGGGCGGGGTGGGCAGGCCCTCGGTCATCTGCACGGCCATGCCGCTGTGGATCATGCAGGGGACGAGTGCCGCGGAGCGGGCCAGGCCGGTGGGGCCGGAGGTGGTGGGCGCCGTCAGGTGTCCGGTCCCCGCCGAGGTGCTGACCGCGAGGGTCAGTGCGGTCACCACGGAGAGGGCGGCCACCCGGCGCGAGCGTATGCGGCGGCGGGGCGGCGGCTGCGGCTGCATGCAGGGACCTTTCGGGCCACGGCAGCCGCCCGTCTCCGGCTGCACCCATGCGCTCACCCTGTGGCGGCGGCGTGCGGGGCGCGCGCTGGAGGAGCCGAAGGTGGGAAGGCGGGTCGGCGGAGGGGTGAAACCCGGCGGTAGATGATTGTGGCTCAGGTCACAGTGATTCTTCCGCCGGACGGGAAATAACCGGGGACACCTTCCCCGTTTAGCCCTGTGTCCGAGCGAAACGGGGACCGAGTCCCCGGATCGCCCACCACTGTTCCGAGGAGTGACCGTGTCCGCCACGACGGCCCCCGCGACACGCAAGGTGTCCCGGCCCCGCGCCGACGCCCTGCGCAACCGGGAGCGCATCGTCACCGCCGCCCGGGAGATGTTCGTCGAGCACGGCCCGGACGTGCCGCTCGACGAGATCGCCCGCCGGGCCGGCGTCGGCAACGCCACGGTGTACCGCAACTTCCCCGACCGGGACGCCCTCGTCCGCGAGGTCGTCTGCTCCGTGATGGACCGCACGGCCGAGGCGGCCGAAGTGGCCCTCGCCGAGACCGGGGACGCCTTCGCCGCCCTGGAGCGCTTCGTGCACGCCGCCGCCGACGAGCGGATCAGCGCGCTGTGCCCCATGGTGTCCAGCACCTTCGACCAGCACCACCCCGACCTGGAGGCCTCCCGCGAGCGCATCGAGCGGCTCGTCGAGGAGATCATGGGCCGGGCCGAGGCGGCCGGACAGCTCCGGCCGGACGTCGGCGTCGGCGATCTGCTGGTCGCCGTGGGCCAGTTGAGCCGGCCGCCGGCCGGCACGGACTGCCTCCGCGGTGACCGCTTCGTCCACCGGCACCTCCAGATCTTCCTCGACGGCCTGCGGGCACCCGCCCGCTCCGCCCTGCCCGGCAGGGCCGTGCACATCAAGGAGCTGCGCGACTCCTGTCCGAACTGACCGACTAGTTCAGCCCGTACACCGAGTCCTCCCCGGCAGGGGCGGCCCGTTCGTCCCGGACGCACGGTCCTCCTCGCCCCTTCACCTTCCCGCCTTACTCCGTTTTCTCAGCATTTTTCGTCACCGTATTCCGTCACGTCTTCCGTCACCTGTCTTCCGCGACGCCCTCCGACACGAAGCCACGAAGCAGCGAAGTTCCGAAGTTCCAACGTCACGAAGTCACCGCGTCGCGAAGTCACGAAGTCCCGAAGTGGGTACCTCCATGTCCGCAACAGCCAGCAAGGCTTCCGGCGTCTCCGCCCCGAGCGGTGACGCCAACCGCTGGAAAGCGCTCGTCTTCATCGCGCTCGCCCAGCTGATGGTCGTCCTCGACGCCACCATCGTGAACATCGCCCTGCCCCGCGCCCAGACCGACCTCGGCATATCCGACGGCAACCGGCAGTGGGTCGTCACGGCCTACGCCCTCGCCTTCGGCGGCCTGCTGCTGTTCGGCGGCCGCATCGCCGACCTGTGGGGCCGCAAGCGCGCCTTCGTCCTGGGCCTGGCCGGCTTCGCCGCCGCCTCGGCGCTCGGCGGTGCCGCCACCTCCGGTCCGATGATGTTCGGCGCCCGCGCCCTCCAGGGCGTCTTCGGCGCGCTGCTCGCCCCGGCCGCGCTGTCCCTGCTCGCGGTGATGTTCACCGACGCCAAGGAGCGCGCCAAGGCGTTCGGCATCTACGGCGCCATCGCGGGCGGCGGCGGCGCCGTCGGCCTGATCCTCGGCGGCTTCCTCACCGAGTACCTGAACTGGCGCTGGACCTTCTTCGTGAACATCCCGTTCGCCGTGGTCGCCGCGGCCGGCGCCTACTTCGTCATCCGCGAGCCGGCGGGCGCCCGCAACCGCGCCCCGCTCGACATCCCCGGCGTGGTCCTGTCCACCCTCGGCCTGGTCGCCCTGGTGTACGGCTTCACCCGGGCCGAGACCGACGGCTGGGGCGACGCCGTGACCGTGGGGATGTTCGTCTCCTCCGCGGTGCTGCTGCTCGTCTTCGTGCTGGTCGAGTCCCGGGTCAAGGCCCCGCTGCTGCCGCTGCGCGTGGTGACCGACCGCAACCGCGGCGGCATCTACCTCTCCCTCGGCCTCGCCATCATCGGCATGTTCGGCCTGTTCCTCTTCCTGACCTACTACCTCCAGGTCGTGCAGGGCTACTCGCCGGTCAAGACCGGCTTCGCGTTCCTGCCGATGGTCGGCGGCATGATCACCGGCTCCACCCAGATCGGCGCCCGGCTGATGAACCGGGTCCCGGCCCGGCTGCTGATGGGCCCCGGCTTCCTGGTCGCCGGCGTCGGCATGCTGCTGCTGACCCAGCTGGAGACCGACTCCTCGTACGCCGCCCTGCTGCTGCCCGCGATGCTGCTGCTCGGCCTCGGCATGGGTACGGCGTTCATGCCGGCGATGTCCCTGGCCACCCAGGGCGTCCAGCCCCGGGACGCCGGTGTCGCCTCCGCGATGGTCAACACCTCGCAGCAGGTGGGCGGCGCGATCGGCACCGCCCTGCTGAACACCATCGCCGCCTCGGCGACCACCTCGTACGTCAAGGACCACATCGCCGGTGCGACCGCCCGGCCGCAGCAGCAGCTCGTCCAGCTCGAGGGCCTGGTGCACGGCTACACCGCGGCCATCTGGTTCGCCGTCGGCATCCTGGCGGTGGCCGCGCTGATCGCCTTCACCTTCGTCAACGCCGGGCGGCCGGGCACCACCACCGTCGTCTCCGGCGAGGGCGCCGAGGACGAGCTGCCGGTGCCGGTGGTGGCCCACTGAGCGCCCGTACGGTGATCTCCCCGGCGGCCTAGCGCAGCCAGGGCAGGTCGGCGCCCGCCTCGTCGGGCTGGAGGCCCTCGGCGACGATCCCCATGATCTCGCCGAGGGCCTGCTGCTGTTCCGGGGTCAGCCGCTCGAACAGGGCCTGCCGTACGGCGGCCACATGGCCCGGGGCGGTGCGCCGCAGCACCTCGGAGCCCTCGTCGGTGAGGACGGCGAACTGGCCGCGCTTGTCGGAGGGACAGTCCTCGCGGCGCACCCAGCCGTTCTTCTCCAGCCGGGCGATCGCGTGCGAGAGCCGGGACCGGGTGATCTTCGCCTGCATGGCCAGTTCGGTCATCCGCAGCCGGCGGCGCGGCGCCTCGACGAGGCAGACGAGGAGGCCGTAGTAGATGTGCGGCATGCCCGCGTCGCGCTGGAGCTGCCGGTCGAGGTGGTCCTCCAGCAGCATGGTGGCGTTCAGGTAGGCGCGCCAGACGCCCTGCTCCTCGTCGCTGAGCCAGCGCTGGGGCTCGGCGGGGTCCGGTGCCGTGTTCATGGGGTCCACTGTACGAGCCATCTCCTTGAATGTTGAACAAATGAGGGGTAGGGTCGAGGAACAGCTTGAGAGTTAAAGCATCTGCAAGACGCCGGGAGCCGCCATGTCCGCCACCGCCCAGGAGCGCATGCCCGCCCTGTACCTCAGCCATGGCGCGCCGCCCCTCGCGGACGACCCCGTGTGGCCCGGCCAGCTCGCCGCCTGGTCCGCCGGCCTGCCCCGGCCCAAGGCGATCCTGATGGTCTCGGCCCACTGGGAGGAGGCCCCGCTCGCCCTCGGCGCGGTCGAGACCGTCCCCCTGGTCCACGACTTCTGGGGCTTCCCCGAGCACTACTACCGGGTCCGGTACGGCGCCCCAGGCGCCCCGGCGCTCGCCGAGTCGGTCCGCAAGCTGCTGCGCGCCCCCGGCATGCCCGTCCAGGACATCCCCGGCCGCGGTCTCGATCACGGCGCCTACGTCCCCCTCGTCGAGATGTACCCGGACGCCGACGTCCCCGTCCTCCAGGTCTCCCTGCCCACCCTCGACCCGGTCCGCCTCATGGACGTCGGCCGCAGGCTCGCCCCGCTGCGCGACGAGGGCGTGCTGATCGTCGGATCCGGCTTCTTCACCCACAACCTCGCCGCCCTGCGCCACACCGGCCCGGGCGTGCCGACCTGGTCCGCCGAGTTCGACGACTGGGGGCGGCGGGCCCTGGAGTCCCGCGACTGGGACGCCCTGCTCGACTTCCTGGCCAAGGCCCCGGCCGGCCGCTACGCCCATCCGCGCACCGAGCACTTCGCCCCGCTGTTCGTGACCATGGGTGCGGCGGACGCGGGCGGCGGCCTCGACGCGCAGAAGTCGGTGATCGACGGGTTCTGGATGGGAATGGCGAAGCGGTCGGTGCAGTTCGGCTGAGTGGAGGGGCCGCCTACAGCCCCTTCTCGTACCAGGCCACGTCCCAGTAGCGGCCGAACTTGCGGCCGACCTCCCGGAACGTGCCGACGGGCCGGAAGCCGAAACCCTCGTGCAGCCGGGTGGACGGCTCGTTGGGCTGGGTGATCCCGGCGAAGGCGCGGTGCACGTCCTCGCCGGCCAGGGCCGCGAACAGGGTGTCGTACAGGAGCGTGCCGATCCCGCGCCGGACCGCGCCCGGGGCGACGTACACCGAGGTCTCCACGGACGTGGCGTACGCGGGCTTCGCCCGGTGCGGGCCGGACGTGGCGTACCCCAGGATCTCCTGTGCGGCCGTCTCGGCGGCAACCATCAGCCGGTGCGGGCCGTCTTCCCGGTGGGAGAGCAGCCAGGGCCGGCGCTCCTCCGGAGTGAAGGCCGCGGTGTCGAATGTGATCGCCGTCTCACGCACGTAGTGGTTGTAGATCGCGGTGAGGGCCGTGAGGTCACCCTCGACTCCCGGCCTGACCTGCACATCAGTACGTTCCGACCGCATCTTGCCTCCCCGTGTGGCGGAACAGGGTACTGCATGATCAGAAAAATCGGAGGGTGGGTTGGGAATTCTGTCCGGATTCCAGTCGTTGTTTCCTTCGGATGCCGGGCACTCGGAGAGAGTCCCACAGAGAGTCGCTTCAGTGCCGAGCGTTCGTCAGGACCATCCGCCAGCCCACCATCGCAAGGGAGCACGCATGGCAACCCGTGCCGTCGCCCGTCGTAAGTCCGCCACCGGCGAGACGGCCGACTCGGCAAGCAGTGTTCGCGCTCATGGCGGCGAGATCGCAGACCGCGACCTGGTCGGCATGTACCTCGACGAGATCGCGCGCACGCCGCTGCTCGACGCCGCCAAGGAGGTCGAGCTGTCCCAGACCATCGAGGCGGGTGTCTTCGCGCGGCAGGTCCTCGACGGCGAGGAGGAGTCGAAGACGGAGGCCACCGTCGAGGAGCTGGAGGCCCTGGCCGCCGCCGGTGAGCGGGCCAAGGACGTCTTCATCCGCTCCAACCTCCGTCTGGTCGTCGCGGTCGCCCGGCGGTACCCGCGCAGCGGTCTGCCCCTGCTCGACCTGATCCAGGAGGGCAACGCCGGCCTGGTGCGCGCCGTCGAGAAGTTCGACTACCGCAAGGGCTTCAAGTTCTCGACGTACGCCACCTGGTGGATCAGGCAGGCCATCACCCGCTCCATCGCCGACCAGTCCCGCACGATCCGGCTCCCCGTCCACCTGGTGGAGGAGCTGGGCCGCATCCGCCGCGTGCAGCGCGAGTTCAACCGCGAGAACGGCCGCGACCCGGAGCCCGCGGAGATCGCCGCGGAGCTGGGCTCGTCGCCGGAGCGCGTCGTCGACGTCCTCGACTGGGCCCGGGACCCGGTCTCCCTCAACATGGCGGTGGACGACGAGGGCGAGACCCAGTTCGGCGACCTGCTGGAGGACACCTCGGCGGTCTCCCCCGAGCAGTCCGTCCTGACCCTGCTGCGCAGCGAGGAACTGGACGACCTGATCGGGCGCCTGGACCAGCGCACGGCGTCCATCATCAAGATGCGCTACGGCATCGATGACGGCCGCGAGCGCACCCTGACCGAGGTCGGCAAGGAGCACGGTCTGACCCGTGAGCGCATCCGCCAGATCGAGAAGCACGCGCTGCTCGAACTGAAGAAGCTGGCCCGCGACACCGGCTTCGACGCGGCGGCGTAGCGGGATCCCGAGCGGTCCGCGGCGGCGCAACGGGCTCCGGAGCGGCCCGCGGCACGTGTGCGGTGCCGGGGCCGGGCCGCACACCGGGTCCCCGGCGCGTGGCGGGCTGGGCCGCGTGGCGGGTTCGAGCCCCCTGCGGGGGTGACGGGCCGCGCGGCGCGCACGCCGGGTGGCGGAAGACGGCGCAAACATGGCGTAGTCCCGTCGCTTCAACGGCCGGGCCCGAGGGAACAACCCTTCCGGGCCCGGAATCGGGCTCCGGGAAACGGACCGCACTCCCCACCACACCCCACAGCACACCCGGCGGACGGCCCCCGGGCCGGCCGAACCCACGTGAGCCACGTCCCGACGCAATCCCCCCCGGCGTCGGGACCTCCCAGCCGGACTTCGGCGCCTATCCCCCCCCCGGGCGCCGGAGTCCGGCTTCTTCTGTGCCGAGAGGTGGGGCGGGGCTTCCGTGCGTCCGGGCGAGAGGGCCGCTGCGGTGCCGGTTTCGGGCGCGGGCCGGTGCGGCGCGGAATCCCGACGACCGCGCGTGCTCCGCAGGTGCGGGTTCGCCCGCCAAATGGGGCGACGGCCCACCCCGTACCTGAACTCCGGGGTGAACCGCCGGATGGCAGATTCTGCCACACGGGCATAGCCTGCCCCGATGAGTTCCGCCCCTGGCCCCTCCCACCAGCCGTTTTCCGCTTCCGCACCGGCCTCTCTCACCGAACGGCGCAAGGCCGAGACCCGGATGGAGATCGCCCGGGCGGCCGCGGCCCTCTTCGTCCGGCAGGGACTGCGGGCGACCCGGGCCGAGGACATCGCCCAGGCCGCGGGCATCGCACCGCGTACGTTCTACCGCTATTTCGCCACCAAGGAGGAGGCCGTGGCGCCCCTCTACGGGGCCGGGGCCCAGCGCTGGATCGAGGCGGTCCGCACGGCGCCGGCGGGACTGGCCCTTCCGCAAGCCATGGAACACGCCGTTCGGCGCACGCTCACTCCCGGTCTCGGCGTTTCGGCCGCTTCCTGGGAGTGGCTCCGCACCCTGATCCGATTGGCCGACACCAGCCCGGCCCTGCGCAAGGTCTGGGCCGAGGTGTGCCAGGCGTCGGAAGGCGCCCTGGCGGAGATCCTCGCGGAACGGGCTGCGGGTCCGGCGGGGAGTGGGGAGCACGCGGAGAACGGGGCTGCGGGTCCTGCGGGGCGTGGGGAGCGTCCGGAGGACGGGGCTGCCGGTGCGCTCGGGGGTGAAGTGCTCGGCCGTGAAGTGGGGCCGGGGGAACGGGTGGTGGCGGGTACGGCGGAGCCCGGCGGGAGCCGGGCGGGGCGGGGGAGCGGTGCGGGGGCGGGCGGCCCCGACGTACCGCCCGTTCCCTCCGGCCCGGCACGGATCACTCCTGATCTCCGCTTCGCCGCGGCCGTGGCCGGCGCCGCCGTGCGGGTGGCCGTGGAGTCCTGGGCGGCCACGACGGTCTCACCCGCGGACCCCGGGGGCCCGGCGGCCCTGGCCGTGCGCAACCTGCGCGCACTGCGGGATTTCGCGTGGGGCGGTCTCTTGGCCGAAACCGAGCGGTAGTCCGGGAGGGAACCCGGCGGGCAGTACCAGGGGAGCGCGGAGGCGAGGACCGTGCGCCGCCTGTCCCGGCCCGCCTCGCCTCCCCGGCCCAGGCTTCCGGCGGTCCGTCCCGGCCTAGGCTTCCGGTGGGCCCGGTGTGCCGGCCCTGCTCAGCCGGCCTCCCAGTTCCCGTACGCACGCCGCCAGTTCCGCCGGTCCGTGGACCGAGAACTCGCACCCCGCCATCGCCAGCCGCACCGCCAGCCACTCCATGGGCTCACCGGTCGTGCCCCGCAGGACGCAGCCGCCCGTGCCGTCGTCCTCGGGCACCCCGACCGCCTGCGGCATCCGCAGGGAGATCTGCCCGGCCGGTGCGGCGAACCGCACCTCGTACGCGTACGTCTCCTGCCGCCGGCTGATCGACTGGCGCAGGTACTCGGCGGCGCTGCCCGTCGGCAACTCCCGTGGTGCGAAGCGGACCCCGGTGGCGAACGGGTCGCTGACCCGGTCGACCCGGAACGTGCGCCAGTCCGCCCGGTCGAGGTCGTACGCCACCAGGTACCAGCGCCGCCCCGTCGACACCAGCCGGTGCGGCTCGGTCAGCCGACGGGAGCCGCTGCCGTCCTTGTCCCGGTAGGCGAACCGCAGCCGCTCGCGGCCCGCCACCGTCGACGCCATCACGGTCAGTGTCTCCGGTGCGATGCTCGGCCCGTCCCCGCTGGTCAGCGGGGTGGTGGCGGCCTGGAGCGTGGACACCCGGTGGCGCAGCCGGGCCGGCAGCACCTGCTCCAGCTTGGCCAGGGCCCGCACCGAGGCCTCGTCCACCCCTTCCACGGCGTGGCCGGCACCGGCGCGCAGCCCGACCGCGATCGCGACCGCCTCCTCGTCGTCCAGCACCAGCGGCGGCATCGCCTTGCCCGCGACCAGCCGGTACCCGCCGTCGGCACCCTTCGTGGCCTGCACCGGATAGCCCAGTTCCCGCAGCCGGTCGACGTCCCGCCGCACGGTGCGCCGGGAGACCCTGAGCCGGTCCGCGAGTTCGCCGCCGGGCCACTCACGGGGCGTCTGGAGGAGCGAGAGGAGCTGCAGCAGCCGAGCCGGGGTGTCCGTCGTCATGTCCCGAGCATGCCGCACCACTAGGACACGATCTGACCTAATGGGTTCCTAGCCTCCTCGCATGACACCGAACGACCGCAACACCGCCCAGGGGGGCGGGACCACCACCTCGAACGGCCCCGCGACGGGGCCCGACCGCAACCGCTGGCTGGCCCTGGCCATCGTGATGACCGCTGCCTTCATGGACCTGGTGGACGTCACGATCGTGAACATCGCCATCCCGTCCATCGAACGGACCGCCCACGCCTCGGTCAGCCAGATCCAGTGGATAACCGCCGGCTACGCCCTCGCCTTCGCCGCCGGTCTGATCACCGGCGGCCGGCTCGGTGACATCCACGGCCGCAAGCGGCTGTTCCTCCTCGGCATCGCCGGCTTCACCCTGGCCTCCGCCCTGTGCGGTTTCGCCGCCAACCCGGAGATGCTGGTCGCCTCGCGCATCCTCCAGGGCGGCATGGCCGCGCTGATGGTGCCGCAGGTGCTGTCGATCGTGCACGCCACCTTCCCGGCCCACGAACGCGGCAAGGTCTTCGGGCTGTTCGGCGCGATCGTCGGTCTGGGCGCGGTCTCCGGGCCGCTGCTCGGCGCGCTGCTGACGGAGTGGAACCTGTTCGGTCTCGAATGGCGCCCCATCTTCCTCATCAACCTCCCCGTCGGTGTCCTGGCCTGGATCCTGGGCAGCCGCTTCATCACCGAGTCGAAGGCCCCGAAGGCGCTGAAGCTGGACCTCGTCGGTGTCGCCCTCGTCTCGCTGGGCCTGCTGATGCTGCTCTACCCGCTCACCCGCGGCCGTGAGCTGGGCTGGCCGCTGTGGGGGTACCTGTGCATGGGCGGCGCGCTGGTCGTCTTCGCCGCTCTGGTGTCGTACGAGAAACGGAAGGCGGCGAGGGACGGTTCCCCGCTCGTCGAACCGTCCCTCTTCCGGGTGAAGAGTTTCGCCGCGGGCATCGCCGTGCAGACCGTCTTCGGCGTCGCGCTCGGCATCTTCTTCCTGGTCTGGACGCTGTACATGCAGATCGGCCTGGGCTGGAGCCCGCTGCGGGCCGGGCTGACCGGGGTGCCGTTCTCCATCGCGGTCTCCGTGGCGGCGGGGCTGTCGGTGCAGCAGCTCGTCCCGCGGTTCGGGCGGAAGGTGCTCCAGGCGGGTGCGCTGGTGATGTGCGTCGGCGTGCTGGTCTACCTGGCGGAGGCCCGCCACTACGGCCTCGCCATCGCCTCCTGGCAGATGGCCCTGCCGCTGGTCGTGATGGGCCTCGGCATGGGGCTGATCGTCGCCCCGCTGACCGACGCGGTGCTCTCGGAGGTGCCGCGCGAGCACGCCGGTTCCGCGTCCGGGCTGATCAACACCGTGCAGCAGATGGGCAACGCGCTCGGCCTGGGCCTGGTGTCGGTGGTCTTCTTCGGGCAGATCGGCGACCGGCTGACCCCGGACCGGGTCGGCCCGGCCTTCGTCCACGCCTTCCAGCACGCGCTGTGGTACGTCGCCGGGACCCTCGGCGTGATCTTCGTGCTGATGTCCGCCCTGCCCAAGCGCCCGGCCCAGCACGTGGAGGGGGCCGCGCAGGAGGCGCCGGCGGTCGAGCGGGAGCCCGAGCTGGTGCACTGACCAGGTACGACCCGGCACTGCCTAGTACGACCAGGTACGACATCGAGCCCGGCACCTTCCGGTGCCGGGCTCGACGCCGTCCGGGACCGGTCCCCGTTCCGGCGGCGGCGGACATCCATTCACGTCCGTTCCCGTCCGTGCCGAGCCCGAATCTGTTTACTTCCCGGAAAAACGGATGTAGTCTGCCGCTGAAACCACACGTTCGGGCATCCACCGGAAACGGTCGGACATCCGGACGACGGGACCCACGCACCACGCGGAGGCGAGCGCAGATGTACGCACCGGAACGGCAGCAGGAGATCCTCCGGCTCGCCCGTGACGGCGGCCGGGTGGACGTGCTGTCGCTGGCCGAGGAGTTCCAGGTCACGGCGGAGACGATCCGCCGCGACCTGAAGGCCCTCGACCGCGCCGGGCTCGTCCGCCGGGTGCACGGCGGCGCCATCCCGGCCGGTCGCCTCGACTTCGAGCCCGACCTCGCCGAGCGCGAGTCCACCGCCGCCGACGAGAAGGACCGCATCGCCAGGGCGGCCCTCGCCGAACTGCCGGCCGAGGGCACGGTCATCCTCGACGCCGGCACGACGGTCGCCCGCCTCGCCGCGGCCGTCCCGCTGGAGGCGTCCCTCACCGTCGTCACGCACAGCCTGCCCATCGCCGCCCGGCTCGCGGACCACCCCGGCATCCAGCTCCACCTGATCGGGGGCCGCGTACGCCCCCGCACGCGGGCCGCGGTCGACGCCTGGGCGCTGCGCGCGTACGGCGAGATCCGGGCCGACGTCCTGTTCGTCGCCGCCAACGGCTTCTCCGCCGAACACGGCCTGACCACCCCCGACCTCGCCGAGGCGGCGGTCAAGAGCGCGGCCCTCGCCGCCGCCCGCCGCGTGGTCCTCGTCGCCGACTCCGCCAAGCACGGCCAGGAGCACTTCGCCCGCTTCGGCCGGCTGGGCGACGTCGACCTGCTGATCACCGACAGCGGGCTGAGCCCGGAAGACGCCTCCGCCATCGAGCGCGACGGCACGGAAGTGGTGCGCGCATGATCCTCACCGTCACCCCCAACCCGTCCCTGGACCGCACCTACGAGGTCCCCGCCCTGGAGCGCGGCGGGGTCGTCCGCGCCTCCGTGGAGCGCATGGACCCCGGCGGCAAGGGCGTGAACGTCTCGCGCGCCGTCGCCGCCGCCGGCCGCCGTACGGTCGCCGTCCTGCCCCTGGGTGGCGCGCCGGGCACCCTCGTCGCCGACCTGCTGGCCGCGCAGGGCATCGAGGCCGTGCCGGTACCGGTCGCCGGTGCCACCCGCTCCAACATCGCCCTCGCCGAGTCCGACGGGGTCCTGACGAAGATCAACGCGCCCGGCCCGCAGTTGTCCGCGGAGGAAGAGGAACTCCTCCTGGAGGCGGTCCGGGAGCAGTCCCGCGACGCCGACTGGATCGCGTGCTGCGGCAGCCTGCCCCGGGGCCTCGCGCCCTCCTGGTACGCCGACGTCGTCACGCGGGCGCACGCCGGGGGCGCGCGGATCGCGCTGGACACCTCGGGACCGGCGCTCCGCCAGGCCCTGCGCGCCCGGCCCGACGTGGTCAAGCCGAACGCCGGGGAACTGGCGGAAGCCGTCGGGCGTCCCCTCGCGACCGTGGGCGACGCGCTCAAGGCGGCCGAGGAGGTGCGTGCGATGGGCGCCCGCGCCGTGCTCGCGAGCCTGGGCGCCGACGGCCAGCTCCTGGTGGCGGACACCGGCGCCTGGTTCGGCAGTGCGCGCGTGTCCGCCGTCCGCAGCAACGTCGGCGCCGGCGACGCCTCCCTGGCCGGCTTCCTCATCGCGGGCGGCACCGGCCCCGAGGCCCTCGCCTGCGCCGTCGCCCACGGCGCGGCCGCCGTCCAGCTCCCCGGCAGCCTCATGCCGGCCCCCGCCGATCTGGACCCGGCCGCGGTGACCGTCACCGCCGAGATCCCGCTCGACCGCGAACTGACGGAGCCGGTGTCATGAGCACCCCGGTCCGCCGCCGTACGACCGCGCCGCACCCGCCGTGGCGGGGCCCCCGGCCACCCGCCGCGGCCCCCGCCGGACACCCCACCCCCCACCGCACCCCCGTCCTCCCTTCCGCCCACCCCGCTGCCCGGGCGGCACGCGTGCAGAGGAGCCCGCGATGAGCGACATGATCACCGCGGACCTGGTCGACCTCGACCTGTCCGCGGACACCAAGGAAGCGGCGGCCCGCGCCCTGGCCGAACGCATGATGGCCCGGGGCCGGGTGACCGACCTGGAGGGCTTCCTCGCCGACGTCGCAGCCCGCGAGGCCCAGATGCCGACCGGCCTCGACGGCGGCATCGGCATCCCGCACTGCCGCAGCGCCCACGTCACCGAACCGACCCTGGCCTTCGGCCGCAGCGCCGCCGGCGTCGACTTCGGCGCCGCGGACGGCCCGGCCGACCTGATCTTCCTGATCGCGGCACCGGCCGGTGCCGACGACGCCCACCTCACCATCCTGTCCGCCCTCGCCCGCCGGCTGATGGACGCCGAGTTCACCTCCGCGCTGCGGGCGGCGGACGACGCGCGGACGGCGGCGGCGCTGATCCGCGGCGACGAGACGCCCGCGGACCAGCAGGAGCCGAGCGCCGACCCGAGCGCCGCCACCGGCTCCGGTGCCGCCGCAGCCACCCCGGGCACCCCCGAGGACACCGTGGGCACCCCTGAAGGCACCGCGGGCGCGCCCGGGGGCCCGGCCGCGGCGGACCCGCGCGCCGCGGCCGCGGACGCCGGTACCGCCGCCGGATCCGCCGCGCGGCCCTTCCGCATCGTCGCCGTCACGTCCTGCCCGACCGGCATCGCGCACACCTACATGGCGGCCGAGTCCCTGCGGAACGCCGGCCAGGAGGCGGGCGTCGAGCTGGTCGTCGAGACGCAGGGCTCGGCCGGCTTCACCCGGCTCGACCCGGCGGTGATCGCGGCGGCGGACGGCGTGATCCTCGCGCACGACGTCGCCGTGCGCGACAAGGACCGCTTCGCGGGCAAGCCGGTCGTCGACGTCGGCGTGAAGGCGGGCATCAACCGCCCCGCCGAACTCATCGCGCAGGTACGGGAGAAGGCGGCGCGCGGCGAGGCCGGCGCCCCGGCGCACGCACCGGCCGGCACGCCGGTGGAGCGCGCGGGCGACTCCTCCGAGGGCTACGGCACCAAGCTTCGCAAATGGCTGATGTCCGGCGTCAGCTACATGGTGCCGTTCGTCGCCGCAGGCGGTCTCCTCATCGCCCTGGGCTTCGCGATCGGCGGCTGGCAGGTCAACAAGGCGCCGTCGGTCATGGACCACTTCGTGTGGACGCAGACCGGAAGCTGGGGCGCCCTGCTGTTCCAGATCGGCGGCGTCGCCTTCAAGTTCCTCGTCCCGGTGCTGGCCGGCTACATCGCCTACGGCATGGCCGACCGGCCCGGCCTCGTCCCCGGCTTCGTGGGCGGCGCGATCGCGCTGGACATCAACGCGGGCTTCCTCGGCGGCCTGGCGGCCGGTCTGATCGCCGGCGGTGTGGTGACGGCGATCCAGAAGGTGCGGATCCCCGCGCCGGTGCGCGGCATCATGCCGGTGGTGGTGATCCCGCTGATCTCCTCGGCGCTCGTCGGCTTCCTGATGTTCGTCGTGATCGGCAAGCCCATCGCCTCCGTGCAGAAGGGCCTCACCGACTGGCTGGGCGGCCTCACCGGCACCAACGCCGTCCTGCTCGGCGCCCTGCTCGGCCTGATGATGTGCTTCGACCTGGGCGGCCCGGTCAACAAGGTCGCCTACACCTTCGCCACCGCCGGCATCGCCGTCACCGACCCCAGCGACTCCGCCATGAGGATCATGGCCGCGGTGATGGCGGCCGGCATGGTGCCGCCGCTGGCGATGGCCCTCGCCACCACCGTGCGCGGCCGGCTGTTCACCCCGGCCGAACGGGAGAACGGCAAGGCGGCCTGGGTGCTGGGCGCGTCCTTCATCTCCGAGGGCGCGATCCCGTTCGCGGCGGCCGACCCGCTGCGGGTCATCCCGTCGTCCATGGTGGGCGGCGCGGTCACCGGCGCCCTGTCGATGTCCTTCGGCGCCACGCTGCGCGCCCCGCACGGCGGTGTCTTCGTGGTCCCGCTGATCGGCAACCCGCTCCTCTACCTGCTGGCCATCGCGGCGGGCGTCTGCGTCACCACCGGTCTGGTGGTGCTCCTCAAGGGGATGCGCAGGCAGAACCCCGAGCCCGCTGCCACCGGCCCCGCCGCGGGCCCGGCCGGCGCGCCGGCGGACGCCAGGCAGCCGATAGCGGCCTGACCGCCGTACCGCCGCCACCGCCCTCTTGTCCCTTTGGTTCGCTGTGAGTTGTTCACGGCACCTGCGAGATACGTCACGGTCCGGGGCCAAAGTCCCGGACCGTGGTGTGTACTGGGAGGCATGCCTGAGGATGTCTCGACTCTCCAGTGGATCGGTGCGGTCGCCGTCGCCCTGGCCGGTTCCGCCTGGGCACTCGTCGTCCTGCGCCTGCTGCGCCGCTTCCGGGCGCAGGCGCTGCGCGAGCTCCCGGCCGTGCGGCTCCCGGTCCTGCCGCCGCAGCGCCAGGCCGGTCCCGCGCTGGAGAAGGTGGAGCTGACCCCGGCCGAACAGGACGCGTTCGCCGGGCTGATGCGGCAACTGGGACACCGCTGACGAGCCGGGCCCGCACCGCTTCCGGGCAGGCCCTCACCCCTTCGCGGCGCCCTTCGCGGCCCGGGCGTCACCCCCGCCGTGCCGCGCGCCGCTCCATCGCGTCCCGGGCCGCCTCCTCCGACATGTACACCTCGCACATGTGCCGCCCGTCGGGCGTCGCCGTGTGCTCCACCTCCCACAGGGAGGTCTCGGTGCCGTCCGGCAGCAGGAAGGCGTGCTCGTACAGCGCGTAGCTCAGGTTCGTCCGCCCGGCCCGCCCGGGCCGACCGAACGCCTGCGTGATCTGGTGCGCGGTCGCCGTCGCCAGCAGCGCCGCGGTCTGCGCGCCCGGCCGGTCGGGGTTCTCCGCCCGGCGCAGCAGCCGCCGCGCGTGGTCCGCGGAGCCGTCGCAGGCGAACACGTGCCGGGGCTCGGGGATCGCCCACAGCCGCATCGGGGGCAGCTCGAAGTCGCGTGCGTCCGGCAGCAGGCCGAGGCGCGCCGAGGCGGTCTGCAACTCCTCCTCGTCGACGTAGACCTCGTGCTCGGGGTCGCTGCCGGGCGCCGGGTTGTGCACCAGTTCCCACAGGGTGACCGCCGAGCCGTCGGCCAGCAGCCAGGTGTGGCGGTACGTCTCCCGGTGCAGCCCCGCGCTGTGGTAGGCGGAGTGCAGCGAACTGTCGTGCGCCAGCGGGCAGTCGAGCCGCATTATCACCTCGTCGGGCAGCTCGAAGGAGTTCAGGGCGCGACCGAGGAGCCGCGCGAGATGCTCCTCCGGAGACTCGGGCGACTCGGCTGGCTCGTACGCTGTGGTCTCGTACGGAACGCTCAAGGTTTCTCCCGGCGTTGCTGCATGTCACCTTGTGGGTGCATACCGTAGCCCCTCGGTCGGACATCGTGTCCGGGAACCGAGAAAACGTACGCCGGGAAAACGCGCGGGCCGCGCGAAAAGTTCCCGCGCGGCCCGTGATTCCTGTGAAGCACGCCGGTCAGGCGGCGCTTCCCGCGGTCCAGGCGCTCCAGTCCATGTTCCACCCGTTGAGGCCGTTGTCGGGCGAGACCGTCTTGTCGGGGGAGTTCTTCACGATCACGACGTCCCCGATGAGCGTGTTGTCGTAGAACCACTTGGACGGCGTGTCGCCCTGCGCCCCCTGCACGTCCGCGAGGCCGACGCAGCCGTGGCTGGTGCCCTCCCGGCCGAACGGCGGGTTGCCCTTGTTGTACCAGTAGTTGCCGTGGATGAACGTCCCCGACGACGTCAGCCGCATCGCGTGCGGCACGTCCGGGATGTCGTACTCCCCGCCGAAGCCGACCGTCGAGCCGTTCATGCGGGTCTGCACGAACTTCTCCGAGATCACCATCTGCCCGTTGTACGTGGTGTTCTGTGGGCTGCCCGCCGAGATCGGCACCGACTTGAGGGTCCGGCCGTCCCGCACGACCGTCATCGTCTGCGTGTTGACGTCGACCGTGGAGACCTGCGACCGCCCGACGGTGAAGGAGACGGTCTTCTTCTGCACGCCGTAGACGCCCTTCGCGCCCTCGACCCCGTCCAGGTCGATGTTCATGGTGACCTTGGAGCCGGCCTTCCAGTAGTCCTGCGGCCGGAAGTCCAGCCGCTGGTCCCCGAACCAGTGCCCGGCCACCTGCTGGCCGCTGCTGGTGTTGACCGTGATGTGCGACTGCACGGTCTTCTTGTCGGTGATCGCCTTGTCGAAGGTGAACGACACCGGCATGCCCACGCCGACCGTCGCGCCGTTGTCGGGCGTGTAGGTGCCGATGAAGCTGCCCGCCGAGGTGACGGTGGTGAAGATGGCGTTGGCCGCCGACGGACGGCCGCCGGAGTCCTTCGCGGTCGCGGATATCTGGTACTTGGTCCCGCGCTCCAGCTGCTCCTTCGGCTTCCAGCTGTGGCCGTCCGCCGCGATCGCCCCGGGCACGGCCTCGCCGGACCCCGCCACGGTCATCTTCACGTCGGTCAGCCTGCCGTCGCTGACCCGTACGCCGGTGGCGTTGATGGACGCCCCGGTGGAACCGTCCTTGGCGGATATCGCGATCTTCGCCGTCGACGTCTTCGGGGAGTCGGTGCCGCCGCCCTTGCCGTCGTCGTTCGCGTCGCCACCGCCGCCACAGGCGGTCAGGGTGAGGGCGCCGACCATCAGGGCGGCACAGGCCCCGAGTGCGCGCCGCGCTGCAATGTCCGGCGTTGTCACGGGCTGCTCCAGGTTCGTGTGGTGTGAGTGATCCGTTCCGCTGCGTGAGAAGAGAGGGCGCGGACGCCGGGGTAGGTTCCCCGGAAATCCGATGAACGCCATCACGTGACAGAACCGCGACAATCAGCACCTTGCGCCCGGTGCCCGCCCCGCCCGGACGGCGCCCCGGCGCCCGCTCCGCAGCCGGGCGCGCACGGGCCTTCCGCCCGGTCGCCGCGGCTGCGTCCCGTACAACTGCGCGGCGGCTACGTCCCGTACAACTGCGCGTACGACGGCCACGTCCCGCCCGGTCCGTCGACCGGTTCCGCGGCCCGCACGGCACGCACGATCGCACGCGTCACCGTGTCCGCCCCGGCGGCCAGGACGTCGTTGAGGGCCAGCGGGTGCGCGTCCAGCGGGCGGTCCCCGGTCGCCAGCGCGAACACCGTGTCCCCGTCGTGCAGCAGGTGCACCGGCCGTACCGCGCGCGCGATCCCGTCGTGCGCGGTGCCCGCCAGCTTCTGCGCCTGCGCCCTGGAGAGGCCGGCGTCCGTCGCGACCACCGCGAGCGTCGTGTTGAGCGGTGGCGGGGCGTTCCGGGCGGCGGCCTCGGCCAGGCGCCGGCGCGCGGCCTCGTGCACGTCCCGCGCCGGGTACCGGACCCGGCCCTGGAACAACTCGCCGTACAGCACCCCCGTGCCGGGGTCCGCCACCGCACCCGCGGCGTTCGCCACCACCAGCGCCGCGACCGTGATCCCCGAGTCGAGCACCGTGCTCGCGGTGCCCACCCCGCCCTTGAGCGGTCCGGCGACCGCGCCCGTGCCCGCGCCCACGCACCCCTCGGGCACCGGGGCGCCCGGACGGCTCGCCGCCGCGTCCTCCACCGCCGCGCGTCCCGTCGCCGCGTCCGGACGCGCGCGGAAGTCCCCGCCGCGCCCCAGGTCGAAGACGCAGGCGGCGGGCACCACCGGTACGACGTGCGCCGGGTCCGGCCCCACCCGCACGCCGCGGCCCCGCTCCTCCAGCCAGGCCATCACCCCGGACGCCGCGTCGAGCCCGTACGCGCTGCCGCCGGACAGCACGACGGCGTCGATCCTCTGCACGACGTTGCGCGGGTCGAGCGCGTCGGTCTCCTTGGTGCCGGGGCCGCCGCCGCGTACGTCCACGGCGGCGACGGCACCGCCCTCCGGGGCGAGGACGACCGTGGTTCCGGTGAGCCGGCCGCCGGCCGTGAGGGTGGCGTGCCCCACCCGCAGCCCGGCGACGTCCGTCAGAGCGTCGACTGTCATGGGCGCCAGTCTGGCCCAGTCCGGCGCCGTCGCGGGGAGGCTCAGCCGGCCGCGGCGGTGGTGTCCGCCGGACGCTCCCGGGCGGCCGCGCGGGTCGCCAGCGCCACCCCCGTCACCACCGCCGCCGAGGCCACGAGCCCCGCGGCGAGCACCGCCCAGTCGCCGAGGAAGGTGCAGCCGAGCACCAGCAGGGCCGCGGCCGGCAGGACGACCTGCTGGACCAGTCCCACCTTGAAGTGCCGCGCGTGCAGGGCCCACACGGTCAGCAGGTACAGGGCCGTCGGCAGGGTGACGGCGGCCGACGCGGACAGGGTGGACAGGTGCGCCTTGCCGACCGACTGCTCCACGGCCACCTCCAGGCCCGCGCCGATGGCCGCCGCCGAGGCGAAGACCAGGTAGTGGCCGTAGCCCCAGACGAACGCCCGCCCGCTGGTCCGCAGGTGACCGTGGATGGGCACCACGAAGTAGATCCACCACGCGGAGAAGACGATGAGCAGCCCGCCCGCCGCGATGGGCAGCAGATCGGCCGGCGCGTCGTGCTCGGACGCGGCCGACTGCACGGCGACGGTGGCCGCGGCGATCGTCTCGCCCAGCACGATGATGGTGAACAGGCCGTACCGCTCGGCGATGTGGTGCGGGTGCCAGGAGGTCCGGTGGTCCTTCTCGGCGTACAGCGGCACGCACAGTTCCGCGATCACCATCACGAGGAACACCCAGGCGCGCGCCGGCTCGGGCAGCAGCACCAGCCCCAGCCAGCCCACCTGGCACAGCAGTACCCCGCACGCGTACCGCCGCGCCGTGATCCGCTCGGCGCCCGAGGCCGAACCCGCGGCCCGCAGCCACTGCGTGGCCAGCGCCAGCCGCATGATCACGTATCCGAGCCAGACCAGCAGGAAGTCGTGGCGGGTGAAGGCGCCGGGGATCCCGGCGGCCAGCACCAGGACACCGGCGATCTGCACCAGGGTGACGACCCGGTAGAGGACGTCGTCGTTGTCGTACGCCGAGGCGAACCAGCTGAAGTTCATCCAGGCCCACCAGATGGCGAAGAACACCATCGCGTAGTCGAGGATGCCCTGGACCGCGTGGCCCTCCGCGACGGCGTGCACCAGCTGCCCGCCCGCCTGCGCCACCGCCACGACGAAGCAGAGGTCGAAGAAGAGTTCGAGCGGGGACGCGACGCGGTGCGCCTCGTCGCGTCCGCGTGCGGTGAGCCGCCGCAGGGGGCTCGGGGGCCGCGGCGCGTCCGAGGGCGCGGATGCCTGACCGGAACTCGACGTCATGGCCCCAGCACAGCAGAAAACCGCCGTGAAATCTTGTGAAGGCATTCACAAGGGGTGGGCGGGGGTGGCCTCCGACGCCGCCCCGGGGCACGGGCCCGCCGGGGCGTGAGCCGTACCCTTGGGGCATGCCTACCTCTCCCGCGCCCGGCCCCGAGCCGCGTGCCCCGAAGCCGGCGCTGGTCTTCGACGACCCGCTGGACCAGCAGTTCTCGGACGACACCGACCGCGGGTGGGGCGAACGCCCGGCCGGTGACGGCGCCGCCGACCTGAAGCGCTTCCTCGACGAGAAGCCGCCCCACCACCTCTGAACGGCGCGCGGCCGGCACAGGACGGTACGCGCCCGCCTCCGGACCGCCCGCGGCCACCGCGGGACGGCGCTCGCCGGCGCGGCTAGCGGTCGCCGGGGCCGGCGCCGCGCTGGGCGAGCAGCGCGTCGCGGATCTCCTTGAGCACCTCCAGCTCGGTCACCTCGACGATCTCCCTGGTGCCCTCCCGCGCCGCCTTCCGGGCCGCCTGCCGGGCCAGGTACTTCGACATCGGCAGGACCATCAGGAAGTACACCACCGCCGCGGTGATCACGAAGGTGAGGGTGGCTCCGAGGACGGAGCCCCACATGATCGGGATTCCGCTCTTGACCGTGCCGTCCGCGGCCACCTGGCACGGGTCCTTCAGGCAGAAGCTGTAGTTGTCGAGGCTCTGCGTGCCGATCGCGCCGACGAGCGGGTTGATGATCCCCTTCACCACCGAGTTGACGATGTTCGTGAAGGCCGCGCCGATGACGACCGCGACGGCCAAGTCGACGACGTTGCCGCGCATCAGGAAGGCCTTGAAGCCGTGCCAGACGCTCGCTTCGTTCTTCGCGCTCACCTCGGGGACTCTCCTCGCTTGCACAGGGTGTGGAACAAAACCCTCCGCAACCTACGGCACGGGGCGGCCGTCGTGTACAGTCAGCCGGCCCGGCCGAGAAGTCCGGCGGCGGACCGCCCGTAGCGCGCGCGGGCCGGTTCAGCACAGCGTCACCGCGAGGTGCGCGGCGGCGCCCGCGCCGACCAGCCGGGCCGCCGTGGCCCGGGGCGCCGACAGGACGACCAGCGCCCCGCCGCCCTCGGCGCCGTCCGGCCAGGTGGGCACCTCCGCCACCCGCACACCGCGCGCGAGCAGCCGGGCGCCGCTCCCGGTGGCCGGGTCCTCCGCCGCGACCACGTCGACGCGGTCGCCGGGCCGGAGCAGGCGCACCGTGGCGGCGTCGGCGATGCGTACCGGCGCGGCCACCAGGCGGCCCGCCGCCGGACCGGCCGCCGGGTCCGGCGCCATGGTCCGGTGCGGGGACTGTGCGGCCGGGCGGCCCCGGGGCCGGTCCGCGGTCTGCGGTTCCGCACCAACGCGGGGTCCCGCGGCCACGAGCGCCGCCGCGGTCATCGCGAGGCCGGCCGCGACGGCCCGCCCGCGGTGCCGGACGAGCCGCTGCACCCGGTAGCGCCCGCCGCGCACCCGTACCGGGTCGAACGACGGGACTCCGCGGGTCGCCGGGGCGTCCGTGCCGGGCGGGCACGGCAGGCGCAAGGGCGGCGGGGACGAGGCACGGCCGGACGGGTGGGCGGGGGAGGGCGAGGGCATGGGGATCACCGCCTGCGACGAGGACTGCTTGCGCCGACCACGATGAGGCAGCGCGCCGGATCCCGCCCGAGCCGGTGGACCACCTACGGGGTGTGGACAACTCGCTCACCCGAACGGGACGTTCCGCCCGGCCCGCCCGCCGCCACCGCCACCGCACACCGACACCAGCCGCCACCACCCACCGGCACCAGCCACCGGCACGGCACCCCGCACCGGTACCAGCCACCGCTACCGCGCACCGGTACCAGCCGCCGGCACCGCGCACCGGTACCGACCACCGACACCGCCCTACCCGCCCCCGGCCTGCTAAGGAAGCGCGAACCCCGGGTCCATGCCGCCGAGCGCACCCGCGCACGCGCAGTCCCGCGCCCCGGTCTCCGGCAGCGCCGCCACCGCGTCGAACAGCACACCGCGCAGCCGGTCCACATTGGCCGCGAACACCCGCAGCACCTCCTCGTGGGAGACGCCCTCGCCGGTCTCGGCGCCCGCGTCGAGGTCGGTGACCAGGGTCAGCGACGTGTAGCAGAGCTCCAGTTCGCGGGCGAGCGCCGCCTCGGGGTGGCCGGTCATGCCCACCACCGACCAGCCCTGGGCCCGGTGCCAGAGCGACTCGGCGCGCGTGGAGAAGCGCGGGCCCTCGACCACGACCAGCGTGCCGCCGTCCACCGGCTCCCAGTCGCGTCCGCGGGCCGCCTTCAGCGCGGCGGCCCGCCCGGCGGGGCAGTAGGGGTCGGCCATGGACACGTGCACGACGTTCGGCAGGGTGCCGTCGGGCAGCGGCAGCCCGTCGAAGTACGTCTGCGCCCTGGACTTCGTGCGGTCCGCGAACTGGTCCGGCACGAGCAGGGTGCCCGGACCGTACTCGGGGCGCAGTCCGCCCACCGCGCACGGGCCCAGCACCTGCCGGACCCCGACCGAGCGCAGGGCCCACAGGTTGGCGCGGTAGTTGATGCGGTGCGGCGGCAGGTGGTGGCCACGGCCGTGCCGGGGCAGGAAGGCGACCCGGCGGCCGGCTGCCTCGCCGAGGAAGAGGGAGTCGCTGGGCGCGCCGTACGGGGTGTCGACCCGGACCTCGGTCACGTTGTCGAGGAAGGAGTAGAAGCCCGAACCGCCTATTACGCCGATCTCTGCGTTCGCCATGAACCGCACCCTAGCGGGCGGCGGAGCCGGGGTCAGCCGGTGCGGGGGAACGCCGAGGACCCTGCCGTCGGCGTGACGGCAGGGTCGGGGGTGAGAGGTCTCAGGCGGCCGAGCTGCTGCTGGAAGAGCTCGTCGACGAGGTCGAGGCCGACGACGAGGACGACGACGTGGAGGACGTCTTCGCGTCGGACGAGGACGACTTGGCGTCGGACGACGAGCCGGCCGGCTTGGACGCCGGGGTGCTGCTCGACGACGAGCCGCGGGAATCGTTGCGGTAGAAGCCCGAGCCCTTGAAGACGATGCCGACCGCGGAGAACACCTTCTTCAGGCGGCCGTTGCAGCTGGGGCACTCGGTCAGGGCGTCGTCGGTGAACTTCTGCACCGCCTCGAGGCCCTCGCCGCACTCGGTGCACTGGTACTGGTAGGTCGGCACTGTCTTCCTCCTGGCACTCTCACTCAATGAGTGCTAACGATGGTCCATAGTGACGTATTCCCGGGGATCAGTCCACCGTCGCCGGGACGCGGTGACCGACGCCACGCGCGACCGTGCGGTTGCGCGGCGGCGGCACGAGCCGCGAGCGCAGCGCCACCAGGGTCACCAGCGCGAGCACCGTGCCGGCCATCGGCACCAGGAAGCCCGCGCCGTCCCACAGCCGGTCCTCGAGCTGTCCGGCGACCGTGACGGCGGCGGCCTGGCCGAGGCCCACCGCACCGGTCAGCCAGGTGAACGCCTCGGTGCGGGCACCGGCCGGGACCAGTCCTTCGACCAGCGTGTAGCCCGTGATCAGCGCGGGCGCGATGCACACGCCGACCAGCAGGCCGAGCGCCGCGAGCAGCAGCACGGAGTGGGCCGTCCACAGGGCGGACGCCGCCAGGGCGAGCGCCGTGTAGCCGACGAGCAGGCGCCGCTGGGGGGCCACCTTCCAGGCGATCGCGCCGCAGGCGACGCCGGACAGCATGTTGCCGGCGGCGAAGACGCCGTACAGGACGCCGTTCAGGCCGGGCTCGCCGATCGACTCGGTGAAGGCCGCGAGCGCGACCTGCATGCCGCCGAAGACCGAGCCGATGCCCAGGAAGGTCACGATCAGGACGCGCACGCCCGGCAGGCTCAGGGCCGACGCGTGCTCCACGCGCGCGTGCCCGCCGTCGGTGCTCACCGGGGGCTGCGTGCTCTTCTGCGCGGCGAAGAGCAGACCGCCGACGATGGTCAGCGCGCTCTCCGTGACCAGGCCCGCGGCCGGGGTCACGGTGCTGCACAGCGCGGTCGCCAGCAGCGGCCCGAAGACGAAGGTCAGCTCGTCCGTGACCGACTCGAACGCCGTCGCGGTGGCCATCAGGGGCGAGCCCTGGAGCTTCACGCCCCAGCGGGCGCGGACCATCGGGCCGACCTGCGGCACCGAGGCACCGGTCGGGACGGCCGCCAGGAACAGCGCCCACAGGGGCGCGTGCGCCAGCGCGAGCGCCGTCAGGGACAGCCCCGCCACGGAGTGCACCAGCACCCCGGGCAGCAGCACGGCGCGCTGGCCGTACCGGTCGGCGAGACGGCCGCTGTACGGCGCGAACAGCGCCATGGAGACGCCGGTGGCGGCCGCCGCGGCGCCTGCCGCGCCGTACGAGCCGGTGGTGTGCTGGACGAGCAGCACGATCGAGATGGTGAGCATCGCGAACGGCTGACGTGCGGCGAAGCCGGGGAGCAGGAACGTCCAGGCGCCGCGGGTGCGCAGCAGTTGTCCGTATCCCGGGCGGGTCGACGCCGACGGGTTCTCCGCCGGGTCGGTGGTGACCGTGGACGCCACGGCCCGTGCCTTTCTCCCGCCTGGTAGCGCGCCCGTGCGGGGGCGCCGAGAGCTGTCCTCTTGCGCGGAACTGCGGTAGATACCGGTGCCGCTCCAGAGGGCTGCCGGCCGCCATACGGTCGCGCCAGCTCTGCGTCAGGCAGAGTTGGTTCGATCAGGGTGCCTTTATCGTACAGGGATCAACGGCTTGTGCACCTGTGAAAGAGAGCACCGTGCGCCCCGTTCACCTGTGATCGGCGCGCGCGTGAGGCGGGTGACACCCGCCCGTGACGCGCGCGTCTCCCGCCCCGCCCTCGCGCGCCGGGGAGCCCGCTCCCGCCCCGCGTGCCGGAGCCGCGGATCCCTTCCCGCGCCCGGGGCGTACCCCGGCGCGCGGGTGCTCACCGTCCGTCGCCCGCGCCCAGCCAGTCCGCCAGCTTGCCGCCGTGCGCGACGGCGCGCAGCCGCCGCTCCGCCGCGTCGCGCACCGGGTCGGTGGCGACGACCAGCAGTTCGTCGCCGCGCCGCAGCACCGTCGTGGGCAGCGGCACGAACGACTCGTCCTCGCGTACGACCAGGGTGACGGCCGCGCCGGGCGGCAGCCGCAGCTCGCCGACCTCCACACCGTGCATCCGCGAGCCCTCGGGCACGGAGACGGAGAGCAGGTGCCCGCGCAGCCGCTCCAGGGGCGCCGACTCGATGCCGAGGTCGGACGCCTCGCCCTTCTCGCCCAGCCGCAGTCTGTTCGCCAGCCAGGGCAGGGTCGGCCCCTGGACGAGGGTGTAGACGACGACCAGGACGAAGACGATGTTGAAGACGCGGTGGCTGCCCGCGACGCCGTTCACCATGGGGATGGTCGCCAGGATGATGGGCACGGCGCCGCGCAGCCCGGCCCAGGACATGAGCGTCTGCTCCTGCCAGGGCACCCGGAACGGCGCCAGGCTGAGCATCACGCTCAGCGGCCGGGCCACCATGGTCAGCACCAGCCCGATCACCAGGGCGGGCACGACGTCGTCGCCCAGCTCGTGCGGGGTGACCAGCAGGCCCAGCACGACGAACATGCCGATCTGCGCGATCCAGCCGAGTCCCTCGGCGAAGCCCCGGGTGGCGGGCCAGTGGGGCAGCCGGGCGTTGCCGAGCACCATCGAGGCGAGGTAGACGGCCAGGAAGCCGCTGCCGTGCGCCAGGGCGCCGGCGGCGTACGCCGTGACGGCGATCGCGAGCACGGCGATCGGGTAGAGGCCGGACGCGGGCAGTGCCACGTGCTTGAGCCCCCAGGAGCCGAACCAGCCCACGGCGAGCCCCAGGGCCGCGCCGATGGCCAGTTCCAGGAGTATCTCGCCGATCAGGACGTACCAGTGCTCGACCGGCCCCGCCGTGGAGAAGGCGACGACCAGGATGACCACGGGGGCGTCGTTGAAGCCGGACTCCGCCTCCAGCGTGCCCGTCACGCGCGCGGGGAGGGGGATCTTGCGCAGCACGGAGAAGACCGCCGCCGCGTCCGTCGAGGACACCACCGCACCGATGATGAGCGCCTGCCGCCAGTCCAGCCCGATCAGGTAGTGCGCGCCCGCCGCGGTGACCCCCACGCTCACCGCGACCCCCGCCGTCGCCAGCACGGAGGCGGACGGCAGGACGGGCCGGATCTCTTTCCACTTCGTGCCGAGGCCGCCCTCGGCGAGGATCACGACCAGGGCCGCGTATCCCATGACCTGGGTCACCGCGGCGCTGTTGAAATGAATGTGGCCGAGGCCGTCCTGCCCCATCAGCACGCCGATCCCCAGGTAGACGAGCAGGCTGGGGAGGCCGCTGCGCGAGGAGACCCGGACGGCCGCCACGGCGACGAGCAGGACGACGGAGCAGATGAGCAGGAGCTGGTTGAGGTGGTGGACAGTCAGCGGGCGTTCCCTCCTCCGAGGATCTCCGGGTACTTCGTTACCTTACCTAACTCTTGACGCTTTCTTGACGTTCGCGGGGGAAGATCGAATGCTCGTGCGCGCCGGTTCCCGACTCCGCGTCAAGCGGGGCGTGGCCCTGCGCCTATGGTTGCTCCAGCGCTCATTCGAAGTCACAGCCCGACCTGCCGCTCGCGTTAGGACAGCAAGGACAGCGATGCCCCCCAACACCACCGCCACAACGGGTGACACCGCCACCACGGGTGCCACGTCCGTCAAGTCCGGCAGGAAAAAGGGGCGCAAAGCCCGACTGCTCGTCCTCGTGCTGGTCCTCGCCCTCGTCGGAGGCATCGCCTACGGCGGGTACTGGTCGGTCAGCACGGTCCGCGCCTCCTTCCCGCAGACCACGGGTTCGCTCAAGCTCGACGGGCTGTCCGGACCGGTCGACGTCAAGCGGGACGGCTACGGCATCCCGCAGATCTACGCGTCCTCCGACGAGGACCTGTTCATGGCGCAGGGCTACGTCCAGGCGCAGGACCGGTTCTACGAGATGGACGTGCGCCGGCACATGACCTCGGGGCGCCTGTCGGAGATGTTCGGCAAGGGCCAGGTCGAGAACGACGCGTTCCTGCGCACCCTCGGCTGGGACCGGGTCGCCCGGCAGGAGTACGACCACAAGCTGTCGGCCTCCACCAAGAAGTACCTCCAGGCGTACGCCAAGGGCGTCAACGCCTACCTCCAGGGCAAGGAGGGCAAGGACATCTCCCTGGAGTACGCGGCGCTGGGCTTCACCAACGACTACAAGCCGGGCGCGTGGACCCCGGTCGACTCCGTCTCGTGGCTGAAGGCGATGGCCTGGGACCTGCGCGGGAACATGCAGGACGAGATCGACCGCGCCCTGATGTCGGGCCGGCTCGGCCCGCAGCAGATCCAGGACCTCTACCCGGCGTACCCCTACGGCCGCAACAAGCCGATCGTGCAGGAGGGCGGGTACGACGAGGGGACCCGGACCTTCCAGCAGGGCGGCAGCGGTTCCGCCGAGGGCACGTCGGGCACCGACGGCACGTCCGGCACCGAGGGCACGTCCGGCACCGAGGGCACGTCGGGCACCGGGGGCACGACCGGCACGTCCGGCTCCTCCGCCCCGACGGGGACGGACGCGGGCCTGACGAGCCAGCTCGGCGGCCTCTACCACGTCCTGGACGACCTGCCCACCGCCGTCGGTGTGAACGGCCAGGGCATCGGCTCCAACTCCTGGGTGGTCGCCGGGAAGAACACCATCACCGGCAAGCCGCTGCTCGCCAACGACCCGCACCTGTCGGCGTCCCTGCCGTCCGTCTGGTACCAGATGGGCCTGCACTGCCGTGACGTCTCCGCCAAGTGCCAGTACGACGTCAGCGGCTACACCTTTGCCGGCATGCCCGGTGTGATCATCGGTCACAACGCGAAGATCGCCTGGGGCATGACCAACTCCGGTGTCGACGTCACCGACCTCTACCTGGAGAAGGTCAGCGCGAACGGCTACCTCTACGACGGCAAGGTCAAGCCCTTCAGGACCCGCGAGGAGACGATCGAGGTCGCCGGCGGCAAGTCCAAGACGATCGTCGTCCGCCAGACGCAGGACGGCATGCCGCTGCTCTCCGACCGCGACGACGAACTCGTGCAGGTCGGCAGGAAGGCGTCCGTGAACACCGCCGCGCCCGACCGCGGCGACGGCTACGGCATCGCCCTGCGCTGGACCGCGCTGGACCCGGGCACCTCCATGGACGCCGTGTTCGCCCTCGACAAGGCCGGCGACTGGGACGCCTTCCGCGCGGCGGCGGCCCAGTTCGACGTGCCGTCGCAGAACCTGATCTACGCGAGCACCGACAACCACATCGGCTACACGCTGCCCGGCAGGATCCCCGAGCGCTCCGCCGACGACTCCGGCGCCCTGCCCGTGCCGGGCTGGGAGCCGAAGTACCGCTGGAAGGGCTTCATCGACCAGGACGAGCTGCCCCACGAGTACGACCCGGAGCGCGGCTACATCGTCACCGCCAACCAGGCCGTGGTCGACCAGGCCTCCTACCCGCACACCCTCACCACCGACTGGGGCTACGGCGCCCGCAGCCAGCGGATCACCGACCTGATCGAGTCCAAGATCAAGAATGGTGGCAAGGTCTCCACGGACGACATGCGGCAGATGCAGCTCGACAACAGCAGCGAGATCGCCAAGCTGCTGGTGCCCAAGCTGCTCAAGCTCGACCTCCGCGACCCGGAGGTCCGCAAGGCGCAGGAGCTGCTGGAGGGCTGGGACTACACCCAGGACGCCGACTCCGCCGCGGCCGCCTACTTCAACGCGGTGTGGCGCAACATCCTCAAGCTGGCCTTCGGCAACAAGCTGCCCAAGGAGGTGCGCGTCAAGGGACAGTGCCTGTGGGTCCACAAGATCGACAGCACCGGCCCGGTGGACGACGACACCAAGGTGCGCGAGTGCGGCCAGCGCGACGGCGGCCAGGCGCAGCCGGACGGCGGCGACCGCTGGTTCGAGGTCGTGCGCAGGCTGATGGACAAGCCGGACAGCGACTGGTGGAAGACCCCCGCCTCGGGCACCCGTCCCGCCGCGAAGAACCGCGACCAGCTCTTCGCCCGCGCGATGATCGACGCCCGCTGGGAGCTGACCGCCAAGCTCGGCAAGGACATCGACACCTGGAGCTGGGGCCGGTTGCACCGCCTGTTCCTGAAGAACCAGACGCTCGGCACCGAGGGCCCCAAGGTCGTCCAGTACATCCTGAACCGCGGCCCCTGGAAGCTCAGCGGCGGCGAGGCCACGGTGAACGCGTCCGGCTGGAACGCCGCCGGCGGCTACAACGTGATCTGGGTGCCGTCCATGCGGATGGTGGTCAACCTCGCCGACCTCGACAAGTCGAAGTGGATCAACCTGTCCGGCGCCTCCGGGCACGCGTTCAGCGCCCACTACACCGACCAGACCGGCAAGTGGGCCAAGGGCGAACTGCTGCCCTGGTCGTTCTCGGGCAAGGCGGTGGACAAGAACACCAGCGACACGCTGGTCCTCCAGCCCTGACCCCTCCCCGGCGGCTCCGGCCGCCGGACGGCACGGCACGGGAACGGCCCCCCACGCGCGCGTGGGGGGCCGTTCCCGTGCCCGGGGCGCGCCGAAGGACCCGGGACGCGGGTCCCCGGTCAGGCGGACGGGAAGCGGCGCACCATGGAGGGGGTCACCACCGCGTGCACCGGCTTGTCGTGCGCCTCCGCCGGGACGCGCGCCACGACCTCGTCGTCGTACAGCAGGACCACGAGCCGGGGCCGCGCGCCCGCGCGCTCCAGCCGGGCCAGCACGCGGTCGTACGAGCCGCCGCCGCGGCCCAGCCGGACCCCGCGCGCGTCCACCGCGAGTCCGGGCAGCAGGACGGCGTCCGCGGCCGTCACCGCCGCCGGGCCCAGCCGCGGCCCGGAGGGTTCGGAAAGCGTCATCTTTCCCACGCGCTCGACCCGCGCGAGGGATTCGGGACCGGTGTACTCGCCCCAGTCCAGGTCGTTGTCGGGCAGGAGGGCGGGCAGCAGGACGCGTACGCCCCGCGCGCGCAGCGCGTCCAGCAGCGCGAGCGTGCTGGGTTCGCGCCCCACGGAGACGTACGCCGCCACCGTGCCCCCGCGCGCCAGTTCGGGCAGCTCCAGGGCGCGTTCCGCCAGCGCGCGGCCCGCCTCGCGGACGTCATCCGCCGTCAACCTGTTCCTCACCTCCAGGAGCCTTCGGCGCAACATGCGCTTGTCAGGCTCGCCCGTGCGTCCGACGTGTTCCACTGGTCTTTTCCGCGCCTTTCGCAATGCAGTTCATATGAGGGCGAATCAACCGGAGCCACGCATTTCCAGCAAAGGCACCGGATATGGTGGCGGGCATGACTCAGTCCCACAGGATCAGCAAGGCTGTCATCCCCGCAGCCGGCCTCGGCACCCGGTTCCTGCCGGCCACCAAGGCCACTCCCAAGGAGATGCTGCCCGTCGTCGACAAGCCTGCGATCCAGTACGTGGTCGAGGAGGCCGTGGCGGCGGGGCTCGATGACGTCCTCATGGTCACCGGGCGCAACAAGCGCCCGCTGGAGGACCACTTCGACCGCAATTACGAGCTGGAGTCCGCGCTGCAGAAGAAGGGCGACGCCGCCCGGCTCGCCAAGGTGCAGCAGTCCAGCGATCTGGCCACCATGCACTACGTGCGCCAGGGCGATCCCCGGGGACTCGGTCATGCCGTGCTGTGCGCCGCGCCGCACGTCGGTCAGGAACCCTTCGCCGTCCTCCTCGGCGACGACCTGATCGACCCCCGGGACCCGCTGCTGCGGCGCATGATCGAGGTGCAGGAGCGGCACGGCGGCAGCGTGGTCGCCCTCATGGAGGTCGCGCCCGAGCAGATCCACCTCTACGGCTGCGCGGCGGTGGAGGCCACCGCCGACGGCGACGTCGTGAAGGTGACCGGACTGGTCGAGAAGCCGGACCCGGTGGACGCCCCGTCGCGCTACGCGATCATCGGACGCTACGTCCTCGACCCGCACGTCTTCGGCATCCTGCGCACCACCGAGCCGGGCCGCGGCGGCGAGATCCAGCTCACCGACGCCCTCCAGCAGCTCGCGCAGGACGAGAAGGTCGGCGGTCCCGTGCACGGCGTCGTCTTCCAGGGCCGCCGCTATGACACCGGCGACCGTGGCGACTACCTGCGTGCCATTGTCAGACTCGCGTGCGAACGTGAAGACCTGGGCCCGGACTTCCGGGCCTGGCTTCGAAGTTACGTAGCCGAGGAGATGCAGCAATCTTGAGCAGCGCCGCGACCCGCCCCGCCGGCCCGGACGACCTGTGGTCGGTGGACGAGCACCTGGAGGACATCCTCTCGACCGTCCGCCCCCTCGAACCCATCGAGCTGCAACTGCTCGACGCCCAGGGCTGCGTCCTGGTCGACGACGTCACGGTGCCGGTGTCCCTGCCGCTGTTCGACAACAGCTCCATGGACGGGTACGCGGTGCGGGTCGCGGACGTCGAGGGCGCGGGTGAGGAGTTCCCGGCCGTCCTGGAGGTCGTCGGGGACGTCGCGGCGGGCGCGTCCGCTCCGGTGCGGGTCGGCCCCGGGCAGGCCGCGCGCATCATGACCGGCGCCCCGCTGCCGCCGGGCGCGGAGGCCGTCGTCCCCGTGGAGTGGACCGACGGCGGGCTCGGCGAGGGCCCGGTGAGCGGCATGCGGGCGCGCAGCCTGGCCCCGGAGGGGGCCGCCGGGCACGTGCACGTGTACCGCCCCGCGCAGGCACGCGCGCACGTGCGCGCCAAGGGCAGCGACGTGCGGGCCGGCGACCGGGCCCTGGCGGCGGGCACGATCCTCGGCCCGCCGCAGATCGCGCTGCTCGCCGCGATCGGCCGCGGCACGGTGCGGGTGCGGCCGCGGCCGCGGGTGGTCGTCCTGTCCACCGGCAGCGAACTCGTCCAGCCCGGCGAGCAGCTCGCCGACGGCCAGATCTACGACTCCAACAGCTTCTCCCTGACCGCCGCCGCGCGGGACGCGGGCGCCATCGCCTACCGGGTGGGCGCCGTCGCCGACGACGCCGAGACCCTCCGCTCCACCATCGAGGACCAGCTCATCCGCGCCGACCTGCTGGTGACCACCGGCGGGGTGAGCGTGGGCGCCTACGACGTGGTCAAGGAGGCGCTGTCCCAGGTCGGCGACGAGGACGTGGCCGGCGGCGGGGTCGAGTTCCGCAAGCTCGCCATGCAGCCCGGCAAGCCCCAGGGCTTCGGTTCCGTCGGGCCCGACCACACCCCGCTGCTGGCGCTGCCCGGCAACCCGGTGTCGTCGTACGTCTCCTTCGAGCTGTTCGTCCGCCCCGCGATCCGCGCCCTGATGGGACTCACCGACCTCCGGCGCCCGCACGTGCGGGCCGTGCTGAAGGCGGACGGCGCGCTCCGCTCGCCCCGGGGCCGCCGCCAGTTCCTGCGCGGGGCGTACGCCGAGGGCGAGGTGTCCCCGGTGGGCGGCGCCGGGTCCCACCTGATCGCGGCGCTGGCGCAGGCCGACGCGCTGATCGTCCTCCCCGAGGACGTGGAGTCCGCCGAGCCCGGCAGCGAGGTGGAGGTCGTCCTGCTCGGCTGACGCGCACGGGTGCCCGTCCACTGGACGATCCTGGTCCGCTGCGCGCGCCGGCTTGGCGGTAGCGTGTCGCGCACAGCAAGGCCCGCGCTCCGCACCGCGACGGGCCCGGACCGGGAGCGCCACACACCATGACTGTGCCTTCCCGGGGGGAGACCCCCGGACGCCCTGTGCAGGAACGACTGACGCACATCGACGAGGCGGGTGCGGCCCGCATGGTCGACGTGTCCGGCAAGGACGTGACCGCCCGCACCGCCCGCGCGAGCGGACGGGTCCTCGTCTCACCCCGCGTGGTGGAACTGCTGCGCGGGGAGGGGATGCCCAAGGGCGACGCCCTGGCCACCGCGCGCATCGCCGGGATCATGGGCGCCAAGCGCACCCCGGATCTGATCCCGCTGTGCCACCCGCTGGCGGTGTCCGGTGTGAAACTGGACCTGTCGGTCGCGGACGACGCCGTGGAGATCCGGGCCACCGTGAAGACCACGGACCGCACGGGCGTCGAGATGGAGGCCCTCACCGCGGTGTCGGTCGCCGCGCTCACCGTGGTCGACATGGTGAAGGCGGTCGACAAGGGAGCGGTCATCACGGACGTGCGGGTGGAGGAGAAGACGGGCGGCAAGTCGGGCGACTGGAGCCGGTCATGACGGACGACACCCGGGCGGGAGCACCGCCCGCGCACCACACCGCGCTGGTGGTCACCGCCTCCAACCGGGCCGCCGCCGGTGTCTACGAGGACAGGGGCGGCCCGCTGATCGCGCGGGCCCTGCGGGACCTCGGGTTCGCCGTGGACGGGCCGCGGGTGGTGCCGGACGGGGAACCGGTCCGTGCGGCGCTGCGGGAGGCCGTGACCGCCGGGTACGACGTCGTCGTCACCACCGGCGGCACCGGCATCTCGCCCACCGACCGGACCCCCGAGGCGACCCGCGCCGTGATCGACTACGAGGTGCCGGGCATCGCGGAGGCCGTCCGCGCGTACGGGCGGGACAAGGTGCCGACCGCCGCGCTGTCGCGGGGCCTGGCGGGCGTGGCCGGCGGCACGCTGATCGTCAACCTGCCCGGGTCGAGCGGCGGGGTGCGCGACGGCCTCGCCGTGCTGGAGCCCCTGCTGGTGCACGCCGTCGACCAGATCCGCGGCGGTGACCATCGCGGCCCCGCCCCCGGGGGTGCGAGCTGAACGCCTCCTCCTGGCCCGTCGTACTGGCGGACGGCGACGTCGTCCTCCGGCCGATAAAGCTGCGCGACCAGCGGGCCTGGCGCGAGGTGAACCGGCGCAACCGCGACTGGCTGCGCCCCTGGGAGGCGACCATCCCGCCGCCCACACCGAGCGGGCCGGTCGCGCACCGGCCGACCTACCGCCAGATGGTCCGGCACCTGCGCTCGGAGGCCGGCGCGGGCCGCATGCTGCCGTTCGTCATCCAGTACCGGGGTCGGCTCGTCGGGCAGTTGACGGTGGCCGGGATCACCTGGGGCTCGATGTGCTCGGGGCACGTCGGCTACTGGGTGGACGAGGAGGTGGCCGGGCGCGGAGTGATGCCGACGGCGGTCGCGCTGGCGGTGGACCACTGCTTCCGCACCGTCGGCCTGCACCGGGTCGAGGTCTGCATCCGCCCGGAGAACCGGCCGAGCCGGCGGGTCGTGGAGAAGCTCGGCTTCCGCGAGGAGGGGCTGCGGCCCCGCTACCTGCACATCGACGGCGCCTGGCGCGACCACATGGTCTTCGCCCTCACCGCGGAGGAGGCGCCCGACGGGCTGCTCGCGCGCTGGCACCGGGCGCGCTCGCAGGCGGACCGGCGCGCCGGCCGGGCGGCCGGTTCCGGAGAGGCGACGGAAACACCGGACCCCGCGCGGAATGCTCGGAACGCGTCCGGGAATCCCGCCGAGCGCCCCTGAATTGAATGTATGTTCGAAATTGACGACGGCTGTCCGCTCCGGGTCCGGGAAATTGCCGACCGTGCCGGCTCGGTGATCGCATCGGTCGCAAAAAATGCTGGAAATATCAGCCAGATCGTGCGACACACCGGCCCAATTGGCGGATGGCCTCGGGGAAACCCCTCTACGGTGTGAGACGTGAGCAGCAGCGGCCTCATCTACGCAGTCATTGTCGGGGCCTGGGCCGCCTACTTGGTGCCGATGTGGCTCCGTAGGCAGGACGAGCTGAACGAGGCCCGTCCGACGGAACGCTTCAGCACCGCCATCCGGCTGCTTTCCGGACGGGCGGGCATGGAGCGCCGGTACGCCAGGGACCTGCGGGCGCGCTCCGCCCAGGAGGGGGAGCCGGACGCCGGCGACCCGGACGCGATCACCGACTCGGTGGACGTCCGGGCCTTCGCCGTGCCCCCGACCACCCGTCAGGTCACCGAGGAGACCGGGCCCGAGACGCCCGCCGGTACGGAACCGGTGCGCGACGAGGTGCCCGTGCCCGAGGCCGAACCCCCGTCCCCGTCCGCACCGCAGCGTGAAGCGGTGGCGCGGCGCGCGGCCTCGGCGCAGACGGCCGCGGCACGCGCCCGGCGCTCGAAGGTGCTCGCGCGCCGCCGGCGCACCACGGTGATGCTCTTCCTCGCCTTCACGGTCGGCGCGGTCTTCGCCGCCGTCGGCGGACTCGCGCTCCTGTGGGTGCCCGCCGTACCGGCCCTGATGCTCAGCGGCTACATCGCCTACCTGCGGACGCAGGAGCGCCGCCGGTTCGCCTACCAGATGGACCGCCGCAGCGCCGAGGCCGCCGCCCAGCGCCTGCGCGAGCGCCAGCCGCGCCGGCGCGCGTCCGCCGAGGAGGGCGCCGGCCCCGACGAGGCCGCCGAGGTCCGGGACACCGGCACCGGGCTGTCCGCGCTCGCCGCCGACCGGCGCGCGCTCGTGGAGCAGACCGACCACGCCGAGTGGGTCGACCAGCAGCGGGAGCGGCAGCGGCGGCCCGGCCACGGGGACAGCTGGGACCCGGTCCCGGTGCCCCTGCCGACGTACGTGACCGCGCCCGTCGCCCCGCGCGCCACCTCCGACGTGGATCTCGGCGCGCCCGGCACCTGGAGTTCGGCGCGCTCCAGCGCGGTCGTGCCGGAGCAGGACACGGGCCGCGCGTCGCGGACCGAGCCGGGCGAGCCGGAGCGCGCGTCCGGCGAGCAGCCGGCGGCCGGCCGCGGCGACGCGGTCCCGCGCGCCCGGACGCGCTCGCGCGGCGGGTCCGCCGCCGGTGCCGCCGCGCGCCGGTCGCGGGAGCACGGGCGCACGCCGCTCTTCGACCAGTACGAGGACGGCGACCGCCCGCGCGCGGCCAACGAGTAGCCGTGCCGCCCTGACCAGGGAGCGGATTTCCGGGCACCCGGATCGGGATGCTAGAGTTTCACTCGTTGCAAGGGCCTGTGGCGCAGTCCGGTAGCGCACCTCGTTCGCATCGAGGGGGCCAGGGGTTCGAATCCCCTCAGGTCCACGCACAACTGCCTCCGAGTCAGTTCGGGAGCGGTGAACGAAGATCCCGCCGATCATCGCGATCGGCGGGATCTTCGTCGTTCACGGGGTCTTCGCCGTTCACGGGGCGGGCGCGGCCGCGGGCCCCCGGTGATCTCGCTGGCGGGGGCCCGGGGGCGGGTCAGAGCCGCTTGGCGTAGCAGCGGCTCTCCTCGTACTCGCGGTAGAAGCCGAACTTCGCGCACGGCGCGTAGCCGCTGGAGGCGTACAGGGCGATGGCCTCCGGCTGCTTGGTGCCCGTCTCCAGGACCATGCGGATCCGGCCGGCCGTGCGGGCGTCCTCCTCCAGGGCCGCGAGCATGCGGCGCGCCAGGCCCCGGCCGCGCATCTCCTCGACGACGAACATGCGCTTGAGTTCGGCGTCGCCGTCCTCGTTGCCCTCGCCGTTGGTGTCCTGGCTGCGCCAGCCGCCGGTCGCCACCGGGCGGTCCCGCTCGTCGTACCCGATCAGGTACACGCCACGGGGCGGGTCGAAGTCGGCGGCGGCCAGGGCCGTGGCGTCGCCCCCGTCGCCGTAGCGCAGGTGGTACTCGGCCTGGACCTCGTCGTTGAGCTTCAGGGCGTCGGGGTGGTCGAAGCGAACCCGGCGGATGTTCATGTGCACTATCGTATGCCTATGCAAAGTGAGGGCCGTGCGGACAGCGACCAGTGTGCCGGTATCGTGCCCTGGTGCTGACTGTGACCTCGGTGAACGTGAACGGACTGCGGGCCGCCGCGAAGAAGGGCTTCGTGGAGTGGCTCGCCGGTACCTCCGCCGACGTGGTGTGCCTCCAGGAGGTGCGGGCGGAGCCGCAGCAGCTCCCCGAGCACGTCCGCGGCCCCGAGGGCTGGCACGCCGTGCACGCGCCCGCCGCCGCCAAGGGCCGCGCGGGGGTCTCCCTCTACACGCGCCGTGAGCCCGACGCGGTGCGCGTCGGCTTCGGGTCGGCCGAGTTCGACGGCAGCGGCCGGTACGTCGAGGCCGATCTGCCGGGTGTGACGGTCGCCTCCCTCTACCTGCCCTCCGGCGAGGTCGGCACCGAGCGCCAGGACGAGAAGGTCCGCTTCATGGGCGAGTTCCTCGCCCATCTCAAGGAGCTGCGCGAGCGGGCCGCCGCCCAGGGGCGCGAGGTGCTGGTCTGCGGCGACTGGAACATCGCCCACCAGCAGGCGGACCTGCGGAACTGGCGCGGCAACACCAAGAACTCCGGCTTCCTGCCGGAGGAGCGCGAGTGGCTCGGCCGGGTGCTCGACGCGCGGGACGGCGGCTACGTCGACGTCGTGCGGGCGCAGCACCCCCAGGCCGAGGGGCCGTACACGTGGTGGTCGTACCGCGGGCGGGCCTTCGACAACGACACCGGCTGGCGCATCGACCTCCAGGTCGCCACCCCGGGGCTGGCGGAGCGCTGCGTGAAGGCGTTCGTGGAGCGTGCCGCGAGCCACGCCGAGCGGTGGAGCGACCACGCGCCGGTCACGGCCGTCTACGACCGCTGACGGGGCCGCCCGCCGGGCCGGCCTCGGGGCCGTGGCCACGGCCGGGTGAACCGGGAGTGGCCACTCCGTATACTCCGCCGGAGCACGCCGTACGCATCCCCGGCCAGGAAGCCCCCACGCGATCATGAGCAATGCCGTGCCCCCGCTGTCGCCCAACTACGCGTCCCGGATGGTCCGCGCCTACCAGGAGGACGTGGAGACGCACGGGAAGTGGCCGGTGGAGTTCCAGTTCCGGGCCGCTCAGGGAGACCACCGGCATCTGCTGGTGGTCTTCTCGTCCGTGGGCAGCACGTACGGGTTCGGGAACGCGCTGGACAGCGTGAAGTGCAACGTCCTGCGCATACGCGACCACTTCGACGGCGCGGCCTCCTACTACGTGGCGCGGGACATGGATTTCAGCGTTTCGGACTCCGTCCAGGAGCTGATCCGGGACTTCATGCGCCGGCTGCGGGTGACGCGTGACGAGGTGACCCTGCTGGGCGCGTCCAAGGGCGGCAGCGCGGCGCTCTACTACGGCCTGAAATACGACTACAAGAACATCGTGGCCTCCACGCCCCAGTATTTCCTGGGCAGTTATTCCAAGGGCCACGGACAGCTCGGGGACGCGGTGCTCGGCGAGGGGCAGCCGGACGCGAACGTGGCGGTCATGGACGCCGTGATGAAGGACGTCCTCGCGGCGGACACCGACCGCGGCCGGAACATATACGTGGTCTCCTCGCCGGGGGACTACCAGTACGAGCAGGAAGTCGTGCACTACCTCCCCGCGCTGCGGGCGTACGAGAACTTCAACTTCCTGTTCGTGGACTCGCCGACGGTGCAGCGGCACGACGAGGTGGTCCGGCAGGCGCTGCCGTCCATCCTGAGCATCGTGTACGCCGTGACGGAGGGCGTCGCGCCCCGCTGGGGGGACGTCCGGATCGGCTCCGGGCCCGAGGACCCGGAGGCCGCCGCCGAGCACCTCGCCGAGCTGCGCCGGCAGGACACCGCCCTGGCCGTGCTCACCCGTGCCGTGTTCGCGGACGGCGGGCTGGAGCTGAAGGGGCGCGCGTTCCTGCCGGGCCAGGCGCCCGGGGGGCCGAACGACGAGACCAAGCGGCTGGTCCTGGAGGCGGACGGCCGGACGTGGACGTACCCGCTGGAGACGACCGGTGAGGTCCGGCTCTACCGGGACTACTTCGACGAGTACGCCTGCGCGTACGACAAGGGCGGTTTCGCCTCGCGGCCCGGGCTGGCGTTCGACGGTCTCCCGCGGGGCACGTACGACGTGTCGGTCGGCATCGCCTGCGAGTCCGAGGGGATCGAGCGGCGCACCAGGCTCGTGTCGTCCGCGGCGGTGGACCGGCGGCAGGTGTGCGGCGACTCGGAGCTGCTGTTCCGCGGCGGCAAGGGCGGGCTGAAGCTGGTCAAGAGGAGCATCGTCGGGGTCGACTCCCCGGGCGTCTGCTTCTCGGTCGCGCGGGCCGCGGAGAGCGAGCGGAAGGTCCACGCCGAGGGGGTCCTCTTCCTGCCCGGCCGGAACGCGGACCGGGAGACGCACGCCTTCTACTACCTCGTGCTCGCGGGGAAGCCCGGGACGTTCTCCTACGCCCTCGGCGCGAAGCGGAACCCCGGGTCGGTGCGGCCGCACAAGCAGCCGGGGGACCTCGGGAACTACGACTTCGGGTACTTCACCTCGGGGACCGGCGGGATCGACGTCTCGGACCTGCCGGCCGGGAAGTACGACCTGCTCGTCTCCATGAGCGTCGGCGGCGCGCTGATCACCAAGAAGGCCGGGAAGGTCACCCTGAGGAAGGACCGCTAGGGGGTTCCGTGCGGATCAGGTCGGACCCGGGCTGATCCGAACGAACCCCCCCCGGCCCGCTCGGCGCCGCTCAGCCGGCGGTCGAGCGCCAGGGACAGCTCCGCCTCCACCACGCTGCGGGCCAGCGGGCGCAGGCGGTGCACGTTCTCCTCGGGGCCGTGGCGCAGGATGACGTCCGAGAAGAGCGCGGCCAGCGCCTCGGCGTGCTCGCGGACCCGGGCGGCGGCCGCCAGCACCTCGGCGAGCGGGATGCCCTCGCGGACCAGCGCGGAGGAGACGTCCAGCAGGCGGCGGCTGATGTGCACGATCTCGTCGCCGTCCGTGCCCAGGTAGCCCAGGTCCATGGCGGCGGCGAGGTTCTCGGGCGTGACCTCGCCCTCGAAGCGGGCGGCGAGCTCCTCGGGCGTGAGGCGGACCGGCTCCTCCTCCGTGGGGGTGCCCACGCCCAGCAGGTCCGCGACGTCCCGGCCGTGGTCGAACGCCTCGGCGAGCTCCGCGATGCCGCTCAGGGTGTGGCCGCGCTCCAGCAGCGCCGCGATGGTGCGCAGCCGGGCCAGGTGGTGGTCGTCGTACCAGGCTATGCGGCCCTCGCGGCGCGGTGGCGGAAGCAGCTTGCGCTCCCGGTAGAAGCGCAGGGTGCGCACGGTGATGCCGGCCAGCCGGGCCAGTTCCGTCATGCGGTACTCGCGCGGGGCACCGGGGCGGGCCGGCTCCGGGGTCTGCGGGTGTGCTGCGTCCTCTGCCACGCCCGCAGCCTATGGCGTACCGCCGGTAACTTCCTTCTCCCGCCCCCTACCGCTCGGTACGCGACTGTTCTACAGTCCCATTGCGCCAGTGTTCACTGGCAGAGTTCCTAGGTGATGCGTGGAGGCTTCGGGATGGCCGAGCACGAGCATGTACGGGTGGCGGTGATCGGGTCCGGGTTCGGCGGGCTGGGCGCCGCCGTGCGGCTGCGCCGCGAGGGAGTCACCGACTTCGTCGTCCTGGAGCGGGCGGGCAGCGTCGGCGGTACCTGGCGGGACAACAGTTACCCCGGGTGCGCCTGCGACGTGCCCTCGCACCTCTACTCCTTCTCCTTCGCGCCCAACCCGGAGTGGCCGCGCACCTTCTCCGGACAGCGGCACATCCGCGCCTACCTGGAGCACGTCACCGACCTCTTCGGACTGCGCCCGCACCTCCGCCTCGACTCCGAGGTCAAGCTGATGACCTGGGACGCCGCCAACCTGCGGTGGAACATCGAGACCACGCGCGGCTCGCTCAGCGCCGACGTCGTCGTCTCCGCCACCGGCCCGCTGTCCGACCCGAAGGTCCCCGACGTCCCGGGGCTCTCGTCCTTCCCCGGCAAGGTGTTCCACTCCGCCCGCTGGGACCACGACTACGACCTGCGCGGCAAGCGCGTCGCCATGGTCGGCACCGGCGCCTCCGCGATCCAGATCGTGCCCGCCCTCCAGCCGCAGGTCGGCCGGCTCACCCTCTTCCAGCGCACCCCGCCGTGGGTGATGCCCCGGGTCGACCGGGCCATCAGCGGCGCCGAGCGGTGGCTGCACCGGCGGCTGCCCGTCACCGCCCGGGCCCGGCGCGGACTGCTGTGGGGCATCCGGGAACTCCAGGTGCAGGCGTTCACCAAGCGCCCCGACGAACTGGGCCTGGTCGAACAGCTCGCCAAGCGGAACATGGCCCGGTCCGTCAAGGACCCGGCCCTGCGCGCCAAGCTCACCCCGGACTACCGCATCGGCTGCAAGCGGATCCTGCTGTCCAGCACGTACTACCCGGCGCTGGCCCGGCCCAACGTGGACGTCGTCGCCAGTGGTCTCGCCGAGGTCCGCGGGTCGACGGTCGTCGCCGCCGACGGCACCGAGGCCGAGGTCGACGCGATCGTCTTCGGCACCGGCTTCCACGTCACCGACATGCCCATCGCCGAGCGGGTGGTCGGCGCGGCGGGCGGCACGCTCGCGGAGTCCTGGAAGGACGGCATGCGGGCGCTGCGCGGCGCCACCGCGGCCGGCTTCCCGAACTTCATGACGATCATCGGCCCCAACACCGGCCTCGGGAACTCCTCGATGATCCTGATGATCGAGTCCCAGCTCAACTACCTGGCCGACTACCTGCGCCAGCTCGACGTCCTCGGCCCGGGCGCCGCCCTCGACGCCCGGCCCGCCGCCGTCGGGTCCTGGAACCACAAGGTCCAGGAGCGCATGAAGCGGACCGTGTGGAACACCGGCGGCTGCACGAGCTGGTACCTGGACGCGAGCGGCCGCAACACCACCATCTGGCCGGGCACGACGACCGAGTTCCGCACCGCCACCCGGCGGGTGGACCTGGCCGAGTACGAGGTGCTGCGCAGGCCCGCGGCCGACGCGCCGGTCACCCGGGAGCCGAGCGAGGTCACCGCATGAGCCGGCCCGCCTCCGTCCAGGACGGCCCCTACGCCCCGCCCGTCCCCGTCCGCACGCTCACCGTCACCTCCGCCGACGGCGCACGGCTGCACGTGGAGGTGCACGGCCCCGAGGGCGCGCCCGCCGTCGTCCTCGCGCACGGCTGGACCTGTTCGACCGCGTTCTGGGCGGCCCAGATACGCGACCTGGCGGCGGACCACCGGGTGATCGCCTACGACCAGCGGGGGCACGGGCGCAGCCCCGCGAACCCCGCCTGTACCACCGGGGCGCTGGCGGACGACCTCGAAGCGGTGCTGGCCGCGACGCTCGCGCCCGGCGAGAAGGCACTGCTCGCCGGCCACTCCATGGGCGGCATGGCGATCATGGCGTCGGCCGGGCGCCCCCGCTTCCGCGCCCACACCGCCGCCGTCCTGCTGTGCAGCACGGGCAGCTCGCGGCTGGTCGCCGAGGCGCGCGTGGTGCCGCTGCGCGCCGGGCGGGTGCGCACCTGGCTCACCGGACGCGTCCTCGGCTCGCGCGCCCCGCTCGGGCCGGTCACACCGGTGGCGAAGAGCGTCCTCAAGTACGCCACCATGGGCGCCGGTTCGGCCCCGCACCGGGTGGAGGCGTGCGCCCGGATCGTGCACGCCTGCCCGCGCGGCGCGCGCCACGCCTGGGCGGCCGTGCTGGAGGGGCTCGATCTCGACCACGGTGTACGGGAGTTGGAGGTGCCGACCGCGGTGCTGCACGGCTCGTCCGACCGGCTCACGCCCCCGGTGCACGCCCGCGCGCTGGTCGCCGCGCTGCCGCGGTGCCTCGGGCTCACCGAGCTGCCCGGCATCGGCCACATGACCCCGATCGAGGCCCCCGAGGCGGTCACCGGCCGGATCCGGGAGCTCGTCACCGCCCACGTCACGGGGGCCGGCCCCGGGGACGCGCACGCACACCGTTCCACCCCCGCGCAGATCAAGGAGGGCGCATGAGCAGGGTCAGCCTCGAAGGACAGGTCGCCGTCGTCACGGGAGCGGCGCGCGGCGTCGGTGAGCTGCTGGCGCGCAAGCTGTCCGCGCGCGGGGCGAAGGTCGCGCTGGTCGGGCTGGAGGAGGAGGCGCTCAAGGAGGTCTCCGGCCGGCTGCACGGCGAGAGCGCCCACTGGTACGCCGACGTCACCGACGACGAGGCCATGGCCCGGGTCGCCCGGGAGGTGAAGGAGCACTTCGGGAAGGTCGACATCGTGGTCGCCAACGCCGGTGTGGCGACCGGCGGTCCGTTCGCCGACTCCGATCCGCGGGCGTGGCGGCGGGTGATCGAGGTGAACCTGATCGGTTCGGCGGTGACCGCGCGCGCCTTCCTGCCGGTGCTGGCCGAGAGCCGCGGCTACCTGCTCCAGATCGCCTCGCTCGCCGCGATCACGCCCGCGCCGATGATGACGGCGTACTGCGCGTCCAAGTCGGGCGTGGAGGCGTACGCGCACAGCCTGCGCGCCGAGGTCGGCCACCAGGGCGTGCGCGTCGGTGTCGGCTACCTGTCCTGGACCGACACGGACATGGTGCGCGGCGCGGACCAGGACGACGTCATGCGGGAGCTGCGGCAGCGGCTGCCCTGGCCGTCGAACAAGACCTACCCGCTGGGGCCCGCCGTGGACCGGCTCGTCGCCGGGATCGAACGGCGCTCGTCCCACGTGTACGGGCAGTGGTGGCTGCGCGGCATGCAGGGGGTGCGCGGATATCTGCCGGCGCTCATCGGGACGGTCGGCCAGCGCGAGATGAAACGGTTCGCGCCCCGGCTCCAGGGCATGCGGTCCGGGCTCGTCGGCGCAGGTGGGGAGGCGGACGAGGCGGCGCGCGCCACGCACCGTAACTGATCGACATGCACTCCGTGTTGGGCCGTGTGAATCTGGTCGTGGCTCCAGCGAGGGGCCGAACCCCCCACCCGATACGGGAGTGAACCCACATGGGTATCAAGGACGAGACGCAGGACAAGTCCCGCCAGGCCAAGGAGAAGGCGGGCCAGGGCCGCGAGAGGGCCGGCCAGCGCGGCCAGCAGGGCGGCCGTCAGGGCGGCGGCCACGCCCAGCACCCGCAGCAGCCCCAGCGGGGCGGCCAGAACCTCCGTGACGTCGGGGAGACGGAGCGGCAGCCGGAGGACCGGTACGACCGGGACTACGACGCCTGACGCCGCGCCCGGCTCCGGCCGGGACCGACGCGGGGTGCCCTCCGGAGCGGAGGGCACCCCGTGCTCGTGGCGGCGCGCGGGGGCCGGGCCGTCACGAGGTGCGCGGGGGCAGCTTCGGCCTCGCCCGGTTCGGTACGTCGCCGTAGTCCGGGGGGACCGCCGCGGGCGTGACCCGGAGCAGGTCGAGGGCGAGCCGGACGGCGTCGTCCAGGACGGGGTAGCGGCCCTCCGCCCAGTCCAGGGGGGTGCGCAGGACCTCCACGTCGGGGGAGACGCCGTGGTTCTCGACGGACCAGCCGTAGGGTTCGAACCAGGCCGCGTTCATCGGCACGGTGATGACCGTCCCGTCGCCGAGGCGGTGCCGGCCGGTCATGCCGACGACCCCGCCCCAGGTCCGCTGGCCGACGACCGGGCCGAGGGCCAGCAGCTTGAAGGCCGCGGTGATCATGTCGCCGTCCGACGAGGTCGCCTCGTCGGCCAGGGCCACCACCGGCCCGCGGGGCGCGTTGGAGGTGTACGACACCGGCTGCGCGTTCCGGGTCAGGTCCCAGCCCAGGATCGTACGGGTCAGCTTCTCGATGACGAGTTCGCTGATGTGCCCGCCCGCGTTGCCGCGCACGTCCACGATCAGGGCGGGCCGGGACACCTCCATGCGCACGTCGCGGTTGAACTGGGCCCAGCCGGAGCCGCCCATGTCGGGGATGTGTAGATAGCCGCACGCGCCGCCGCTCAACTCCCTGACGACCGCGCGGCGTTTGGCGACCCAGTCCTGGTAGCGCAGCGGCCGTTCGTCGACGAGGGGGACGACGGCGACCCGCCGGGCCCGCCCGGAGCCGTCCTCGCCCGAGGTGAACGTCAGCTCCACCGTGGTGCCGCCCGAGCCGGCCAGCAGCGGGGCGGGGCCGGTGACCGGGTCGACCGGGCGGCCGTCGACGTGGGTCAGGACGGCGCCCTCGCGGATGCCCGTGCCGGCCAGCGGCGAGCGGGCCTTGGAGTCGGAGGAGTCGCCGGGCAGGATGCGCCGGATCGTCCAGTGCCCGTCGCGGCGGACCAGGTTGGCGCCGAGGAGGCCCTGCCGGCGCTGGTAGTGCGGCGGCCCCTCGTTGCGGCGCGCGGCGGTGACGTAGGCGTGGGAGGTGCCGAGTTCGCCGAGGACCTCGCGCAGCAGGTCGGCGAACTCGTCCGGGGAGGCGACCCGTTCGACGAGCGGGCGGTACTGGGCGAGCACCGCGTCCCAGTCGATGCCGCACATGCCCGGGTCCCAGTAGTAGGCGCGGATCAGCCGCCCCGCCTCCTCGTACGCCTGGCGCCACTCGGCGGGCGGGTCCACCAGGTGCAGGATGCGGCGCAGGTCGATCCAGACGGTCGTGTCGCCGTCGCCGGGCTCGGTCGACGGCACCGCCCGCAGCTCGCCCTCGTCCACCACGACCAGCCGGGTGCCGTCGCCGCTGACCGCGAACCAGTCGAGGTGGCCGACCAGTTCGGACTTCTTCGCCTTGGTGAGGGTGAAGTGCTCCAGGGTCGGGCGCCCGCTGACGTCCGCGGGGTTGACGAAGGTCTCGCCGAGCGCGCCGGAGATCGGCCAGCGCAGCCAGACCAGGCCGCCGCCCGCCACCGGGGACAGCGCGGAGTACTTGGAGGCGACGACGGGGAACGGGGTGACCCGGTTGGCCAGCCCCTCGACCTCGACCGTCACCGTCCCGCTCTCGCCGCTCTCCTCGTCCTCCAGCGGGTCGAGCCCGCCGGCGGCCGGACGGCCCTCCGGGTTGAGGGCGAAGGGGGAGGGGGTCGCCGAGGACAGTGTCACGAGGTAGGGGCGGCAGCCGAGCGGGAAGGACAGGTCGCCGGTGTGGACGTCGTAGACCGGGTCGAAGCCGCGCCAGGAGAGGAAGGCGAGGTAGCGGCCGTCGCGGGTGAAGACCGGGTTCTCGTCCTCGAAGCGGCCGTCGGTGACGTCCACGATCAGCCGGTCCTTGATGCGGGCCAGCTTGATCTGGCGCAGGGAGCGGCCGATGCCGGGGTGCGACCAGGTGAGCCAGGAGCCGTCGGGGGAGAAGGCCAGGTCGCGCACCGGCCCGTTGACGGACCGCACCAGCTCGGCGACGACCCCGGCGCCCGCGGTTCCTCCGGGCGCCCGCGCCGCCGCGGCAGCCCCGTCGGCCTGCTCTGCCTCCGTTCCCCCCGTCCCTTCCTCCTCCGTGACGTCGATCAGCAGGAGCCGTCCGTCGTGCGAGGCGACGGCCAGCCGTTCGCCCAGCGGGTCGCAGACCATCTCCAGTACGCGGCCCAGCGCGCCGGAGGCCAGCCGGCGGGGGGCGCGGTCGCCGGTGGCGCGGGGGAGCTGGGCGATCTCGACGGCGTCCTCGCCCTCGGCGTCGGTGACGTAGGCGACCTGCCCGGTGGAGCCCAGCATCTCCGGCAGCCGGACCCGGACGCCGGGCGTGTCGGTGATCGTCCGGGCCGGGCCGTCGCGGTGGGTGAGCCAGTGCAGGCTCCCGCGGACGACGACCGCGCTGGCCCGGCCGGTCTCGTCGACCGAGATGCCGTCGGTGTTCTGCGCGGCCGGCACCTGGTAGGAGCGGCGGCCGGTGCGCGGTCCGGAGAGCCGGACGTCGAGCCGGCGCGGTTCGCCGCTCGCGGAGAAGTCGTCCACCAGCCACAGGTCGCCCGCGCACTGGTAGACCACCCGGTCGCCGTCGCCGGCCGCGTGCCGGGCGTAGAAGGCGTCGTGGTCGCTGTGGCGGCGCAGGTCGGTGCCGTCGTGGGCGCAGGAGTAGAGGTTGCCGACGCCCTCGTGGTCGGAGAGGAAGGCGATCCGGCCGGCGACGAACATCGGGGAGGCGAGGTGGCCGCCGAGGTCGGGCAGCAGGCGCTGCCCGTGCACCCAGAGGCGGCCCGTGGCACCGCCGCGGTACCGCTTCCAGGAGGCCGGTTCGTGCGGTGGGGTGCCGGTGAGCAGCAGCGTCTTGTGCTCTCCGGCGACGTCGGCGACCTGGATCTCGGTGACCGGGCCCCACGGCAGCCGGCCGCCCGGGTCGCCGTCCGCGGCGACCTTGTAGGCCCAGGTGAAGTAGGAGAAGGGCTGGCCGTGGGAGGCCACGGCCAGGATCTCGCCGTCCGGGGTCCAGCCGCACACCTGGGTGTCGAGGCTGCCCCAGTACGTGAGCTGCCGCGCGGGCCCGCCGGCGTCCACGTCGACGAGGTGGATCTCGGGGACGAGGCTGCGCCAGTTCGTGTAGGCGATCAGGCGGCCGTCCGGCGAGAAGCGCGGGTGCCCGGCCTTGGTGCGGTCCGCGGTGAGCCGCCAGGCGCGGTCCGGCGCGTCGAGGCGGGCCAGCCAGAGGTCGTCCTCGGCCACGAAGCACAGAAGGTCGCCGCTCAGGTGGGGGAAGCGCAGATAGCTCACCTCCCCATGCTTTTCCGGGCACACCGCGGCAGCAACTCGTGGCCGGCGGGAGCGGGGCGCCGCGGATGCTTACGGGGCCTTCACCTTCGTGACCCAACCCACGTACGAAACCGTTTCGTTTCGTTTATGGGCGGGGTATCTTCGTGGATGTACGACGAAGAAGGTCGCGGAGCGGGAAGGTGGCGGGCATGACCGAGGCCGTCGCGGCGGCACGCCGCAGCCGGATCACGCCCGAGCGCGAGGCCGAGCTGTACGAGGCCGTGCTCGACCTGCTCCGCGAGGTCGGCTACGACGCCCTCACCATGGACGCCGTGGCCGCCCGCACCCGGTCCAGCAAGGCCACGCTCTACCGCCAGTGGGGCGGCAAGGCCCAACTGGTCGTCCAGGCCCTGCGGCACGGCAAGCGGGGCCGCGTGGAGGACATCGACACCGGCTCCCTCCGTGGTGACCTGCACGCCCTGACGGCGCTGGAGGACGACTGCACCATGGAGCGGAACTCCGCGCTGATGCGGGGCGTCGCCATGGCGATGCACCACAACGACGATCTGCGCGAGGCGTTCCGGGAACAGCTCATCGATCCCGAGATGGGCGGGTTCCGGCAGGTCCTGCAACGGGCGATCGACCGGGGCGAGGTCCGACCGGACTGCCCGGCGATCGACTTCCTGCTGCACATGATGGTCGGCGGCTTCGCCACCCGCGCGCTGCTCGACGACCAGCCGCCCGACCAGGCCTTCCTCATCTCGTACATCGACGCCGTGGTCCTCCCCGCCCTCGGCGTCCCGACCGGCTGAGTCCCCAGCGGTCCCCTTCCACCGGCTCCACCTGACGTCACCGCTCACGTCGTCGGGCTGATCGCCCCTGCCCAGAACCCCACGACCTGACCGGGAGTACGCCTCCGTGGCCACGTTCCTCTACAAACTCGGCCGTCTCGCCTTCCGGCGACGGCACTTCGTCGCCCTCATATGGGTCGCGCTGCTCACCCTCGCCGGGGTGGGCGCCGCGTCCGCGCCGGCCGCCGGCAACACGTCCTTCTCCATCCCCGGCACCGAGGCGCAGAAAGCCTTCGACCTGCTGGAACAGCGCTTCCCCGGGATGAGCGCCGACGGCGCCACCGCCCGTGTCGTCTTCAAGGCCCCCGACGGCGAGAAGGTGACGGCAGCCGCCCACAAGGCGGCCGTCGAGAAGACCGTCAAGGAGCTGGCGAGCGGCTCCGAGGTCGCCTCCGTCGCCGACCCCTACACCGCACACGCCGTCAGCCGCAGCGGCGCCGTCGCCTACGCCTCGGTGAAGTACGACGTCTCCGGCATGGAGCTGGCGGACTCCTCCAGGGACGCCCTGAAGGCGGCCGCGCAGCACGCGCGGGACGCCGGGCTGACCGTCGAGGTCGGCGGTGACGCGCTGAGCGCGACGCCCGAGACCGGCTCCAGCGAGGTCATCGGCATCGCGATCGCCGCTGTCGTCCTCGTCATCACCTTCGGCTCGCTCCTCGCCGCCGGTCTGCCGCTGCTGACCGCGATCATCGGCGTCGGCATCGGCGTCGCCTCGATCACCGCGCTCGCCAGCACGCTGGACCTCGGCTCCACCACCTCCACCCTGGCGACGATGATCGGCCTCGCCGTCGGCATCGACTACGCCCTGTTCATCGTCTCCCGCTACCGCGCCGAACTCGCCGAGGGCCGCGAGCGCGAGGAGGCCGCGGGCCGCGCCGTCGGCACGGCGGGCTCGGCGGTCGTCTTCGCCGGACTGACCGTCGTCATCGCCCTCGTCGGCCTCTCCGTCGTCAACATCCCGATGCTGACGAAGATGGGCGTCGCCGCGGCGGGCACCGTCGCCATCGCCGTGCTCATCGCCCTGACGATGATCCCGGCGCTGCTCGGCTACGCCGGCCGCAAGGTCAGGCCGGCCGGCCAGAAGAGCAGGCTGCTCGGCGGCGGCCGCACCCCGAAGCGGCCGGAGCGCCCCAACATGGGCACCCGCTGGGCCAGGTTCGTGGTCCGCCGCCCGGTCGCCGTCCTCGTGCTCGGCGTCCTCGGCCTCGGCGCCGCGGCACTCCCGGCCACCTCGCTGCAACTGGGCCTGCCCGACGACGGCTCCCAGCCGGTCTCCACCACCCAGCGCCGCGCCTACGACCTGCTCTCCGAGGGCTTCGGACCCGGCTTCAACGGCCCGCTGATGGTCGTCGTCGACGCCAAGGACAGCGCCGACCCGAAGGCCGTCTTCACCCGGGTCGGCGACGAGATCAAGGGCCTGAAGGACGTCGTCACGGTCACCCCGGCCGCGCCCAACAAGGCCGGCGACACCGCGACCATCACGGTGATCCCCGACTCCAAGCCGTCCTCGACCACCACCGAGGACCTCGTCCACGCCATCCGCGGCAAGGGCGCGGACATCGCCGCGAAGACCGGCTCCGAGGTGCTCGTCACCGGCTCCACCGCGATGAACATCGACGTCTCGCAGAAGCTGAACGACGCCCTGCTGCCGTACCTGGCGCTCGTCGTCGGCCTGGCCTTCCTGCTGCTGATCGTGGTCTTCCGGTCCGTCCTGGTCCCGCTGAAGGCGGCCCTCGGCTTCCTGCTGTCCGTCCTCGCCGCGCTCGGCGCCGTCGTCGCGGTCTTCCAGTGGGGCTGGCTGTCCGGCCTGTTGAACGTCGAGGAGACCGGCCCGGTCATGTCGATGATGCCGATCTTCATGGTGGGCGTCGTCTTCGGCCTCGCGATGGACTACGAGGTGTTCCTCGTGACCCGGATGCGGGAGGCGTACGTCCACGGCGAGAAGCCCACCCAGGCCGTGGTGACCGGCTTCCGGCACGGCGCACGGGTCGTGACCGCCGCCGCCGTCATCATGATCGCCGTCTTCTCCGGCTTCATCGGCTCCAGCGAGTCGATGATCAAGATGATCGGCTTCGGCCTCGCGATCGCCGTCTTCTTCGACGCGTTCGTCGTCCGCATGGCCATCGTCCCGGCGGTCCTCGCCCTGCTCGGCAAGCGGGCCTGGTGGCTGCCGAAGTGGCTGGACCGCGCGCTGCCCAACGTCGACGTCGAGGGCGAGGGGCTCCGCACCCACGCCGACCGCGACGAGGAGAAGGAGCTGGTCAACGCCTGACGCCCGGCGTCCGGCACAGAGCCGCCGGTGAGGGTGCCCGTGGGGACGGGGCCGCACCCTCACCGGCTTTCCGCTGTCCGGCGTCTGTCCCGTGCTGTCCCGGCTGTCCCGCGCGTTGTACGGGTACGGCTGGCGACGGAGGTGGCACGTGAACGAGGACGTGGACGAGTCCGGGTGGGACGTGGAACCGGGCGACGAGATCGAACCGGTCGTGCAGGCGGTGGGGCGCCTGCTGCGGGTGTGCCGGGAGTCGGCGGGGATGCGCGCCGCGGACCTGGGGGCCCTCACCGGCTACGGCGAGGACATGATCCGCAAGATGGAGAGCGGACAGCGGATCCCCCGGCCCGAGTTCCTGGACCGGGCGGACCAGGTCCTGAAGGCCCAGGGGCATCTGCGGGCGTTCATGGACGACATGAGGAAGGCCCGGTATCCGAAGCGGGTACGGGAGCTGAAGGCGCTGGAGGACCGTGCGATGGAGGTCCTCGTGTACAGCAACCACAACATCCAAGGGCTCTTGCAGGCGCCGGAGTACGCGCGGGCACTGTTCGAGATGGCACAGCCCGCGTACTCGGAGGACGAAATCGAGCGGGGCACCGCCGCCAGAATGGCGAGGAAGGCCATCTTCGAGCGGGACCCCGCCCCGACGCTCAGTTTCGTCCAGGAGCAGGTGACGCTGGAACGTCCCCTCGGTGGGCGGGCGGTGCTGAGAAGGCAGCTCGAACACCTCCTGGAGGTGGCGCGACTGCGCAACGTCAGCCTCCAGGTCATGCCGACCGACTGCGCCGAGCACGCCGGTGTCCACCACGGCATGATCCATCTCCTGAAGTTCGCCGACGGCACGGGGGTCGGCCGTTCCTCAGGCGCGTTCAACGGTCGGCCGGTTCAAACTCCCCGTGAGCTTCGTATCCTTGAACTGCGCTTCGGCAAGATCCGGGCGCAGGCTCTCACACCGCGGGAGTCGCTGGCCTTCGTCGAGCACGTGCTGGGGAGACTATGAACACGTCGTCGGAGCTCCGCTGGTTCAAGAGCAGTTACAGCGACAGCAGCGACATCAACGACTGCGTCGAGGTGGCCACCACCCCCACCGCCGTCCACGTCCGCGACTCGAAGTCTCCCGGGACCGCCCGGCTGACGCTCACCCCCGGCGCCTGGGCGCACTTCCTCACGCACGCCGCCGGGTGAGCCGTAGTGTGCCCACCATGACGACGACAACCGCCACCGGCGCCGAGGAGTTCGGCGCCCACCCCCGGTTCGCCGAAGCGCTGCGCACGCTCGGACTGGACGAGGTCCTCTCCCGCACCCGGCGCTTCCCCGACGCCACCCGGACCGCCGCCGAGGCCGCGGCCGCGATCGGGTGCGAGCTGAGCCAGATCTGCAAGTCGCTGGTCTTCGCCGCCGACGGGGTGCCGGTGCTGGTGCTGATGGACGGCGCCTCCCGCGTGGACGTGGAGCGGGTGCGGCAGGAACTGGGGGCCGCGAAGGTCACCCGCGCCGACGCCGGGATCGTCCGCGAGACCACCGGGTACGCCATCGGCGGCGTCCCGCCGTTCGGGCACCGTACGCGCACCCGGGTCCTCGCCGACCGCTCCCTCCTCGCCCACGACCAGGTGTGGGCGGCCGCCGGGACGCCGCACACCGTCTTCCCGATCGGTCCGCGGGACCTCGTCGCCCACGCGGGCGCGACACTGGTGGACGTGCGCGAGCGGACGGCGTGACACCGCTCGTGACGGCGGCCGTGCTGCTGGCCGCCGTCACGCACGCGAGCTGGAACGCCATCGCCCACCGCATCACCGACAAGCTCGCCGGCTTCGCCCTGATCTCCGGGGGCGGACTGCTCATCGGGCTCGCGGCGATCCCCTTCGTGGCGTTCCCGGCGGGACCCGCCTGGCCGTACCTGTTCGCCTCGGCGGCCGTGCACGTCGTCTACTACGCCCTGCTGATGACCTCCTTCCGGCTCGGCGACTTCGGGCAGGCGTACCCCCTCGCGCGCGGCAGCGCCCCGCTGGTGGTCACCGTGCTCGCCGCCGTCTTCGCCCACGAGGTGCCCGGCGCCTGGGCCGGGGCCGGCATCGCCGTGTCCTGCCTCGGCCTGACCGGCGTCGGCCTGTGGGGGCTGCGCGAGAGGCGGCCGGACTGGCCGGCCATCGGCGCGGCCCTGGCGACCGGCCTCACCATCGCCGCCTACACGGTGCTCGACGGCATGGGGGTCCGCGCCGCGCACGCGCCCCTCGGGTACACGGCGTGGCTGATGGCCGTGCAGGGCGCGGTCGTCCCCGCGTACCTGTACGCGCGCAGGCGGGGCGACACCGTACGGCTGCTGCGCCCGTACGCCGTCCTCGGGCTGCTCGGCGCCGCCCTGTCCGTCGCCGCGTACGCGCTGGTCCTGTGGGCGCAGACCCGCGCGCCGCTCGCCCCGGTCGCGGCGCTGCGCGAGTCGTCCGTCATCGTCGGCGCGGCCATCGGCGCGCTCTTCTTCCGCGAGCGCTTCGGCGCGCCCCGGATCGCGGCGGCGGGCCTGCTGGTGGTGGGCATAGGGCTGATGCTGCGCGCCGGGTAGCGGCCGCGGTGCCGACGTGCCGGGGCGGGGACGGTGGCGCACCCTGGAAGCAGTGGATTTCGGAGGTGGTCGCGATGACGACGCACACCGCTGTCGGATGGCACGTCGAGCTGGAGTTCAAGGAGGAGGACGAGCAGCACACGCGCGCGGTCGCCATGGTGCGCCTGGCCGACGGCACCGAGGTGCGGGCGCACGGCCGCGCCAGCAGGCACCAGGTCGACTCCAACCAGCCGCGGGTGGGCGAGGAGATCGCCGGTGCCCGCGCGCTCAACGAACTGGCCCTGCGGCTGCTGAGCAAGGCCCACGACGAGATCGACGCGGAGTCCGGGCGGGTCTCGCACCCGATCCACGTGTGACCCGCTCCGGCGCGCCCGCGCCCGCGTCTAGACCGCGGGGGCGAGCGCCGTGCGTACCGCCCGCACCAGCGACTGCGCCCTCGGGTCCGCCGTCACGCTCTGCCGGAAGCCGTTGGTGACGTAGCCGAAGGCGATCCCGGTGTCCGGGTCGGCGAAGCCGAGGGCGCCGCCGCGCCCGGGGTGGCCGAAGGAGCCCGGGGAGAGCAGCGGGGACGCGGCGCCGTGCAGCATGTGGCCGAGGCCGAAGCGGGTGGGGACGACCAGCACCCGGTCCGGCCCCGCGGAGCGCTCGGCCCGGGCCAGTTCCATGGTCCGCGGGGTGAACAGGCGGGTGCCGCCGTCCACGTCGCCGATGAGCGAGGCGTAGAAGCGGGCCAGCCCGTCGGCGGTGGCGATGCCGCCCGAGGCGGGCAGGGCCGCGGCACGGTAGGCGGGGTCGTTCTCGTCGGGCAGCGGCGTGATCGCGGCGAACGCGCGCCGGGTGAGGGAGTCCGGGTCGGCGTACGCCTCGGCCACCGCGCGCTTGGGGCGGATCTTCAGCCCGTCCGCGGTCTCGGGCGCCGCGGCCGGTCCGACGCGGCCCGCGCGCGCCCGCTCCGCCGCCGGCAGACCGAGCCACAGGTCCGCGCCGACCGGCCCGGCGATCTCGTCCGCCAGCCAGGCGCCGACCGGGCGGCCGGTGACCCGGCGCAGCAGTTCGCCGGTCAGCCAGCCGTAGGTCTGGGCGTGGTAGCCGTGGTCCGTGCCCGGCTCCCAGACGGGGGCCTGGGCGGCGACCGCCGCGGCGCCCAGATCGGGGTCGACGGCCTCGGCGGGGGTCAGCGGGCGGTCCAGGACGGGCACGCCCGCGCGGTGCGCGAGCAGGTCCCGTACCAGCGTGCGTTCCTTGCCGGCCGTCTTGTACTCGGGCCAGTACGTGCCGACCGGGGCGTCCAGGTCCAGTTCGCCGCGCTGGTGCAGGAGCAGCAGCGCGGCGGCGGCGACGCCCTTGGTGGCGGAGCGCACGATCTGCGCGGTCCCGCTCTCCCAGGGGGCCTCGCCGTCGATGTCCCTGGTGCCGGCCCACAGGTCCACGACCCGGTGCCCCTCGCGGTAGACGGCGACGGCCGCGCCGCGCTCGCCGAGCCGCGCGAAGTTCGCCGCGAACGCCTCCCTGACCGGCTCGAAGCCCTCGGCCACCGTGCCGTTCACGTCCACGCCCGCCGTCCCTTCCCTCGGGTCCCTCGGGTCCCTCGCCTGCGACAGTGGGGGAAACACCGGCCGCCCGCCCGCGATTCCGCGGTGGGACGGGGCCGGACGTGAGGTGCCTCTCAGTTTCCCGGCCGGTGCGTCACGCGCCCATGGCCACGGACCTCGGGTCGAAGCCGAACGGCAGCTCCAGGCGGTGCGCCCGCATCAGCGCGTCGTCGGAGAGCAGCGTGCCGGTCGGGCCGTCCGCCACGATCGCGCCGTCGCTGAGGACGAGCGCGCGCGGGCACAGCTCCAGGGCGTACGGCAGGTCGTGGGTGACCATGAGGACCGTGACGTCCAGGGAGCGCAGGATGTCGGCGAGTTCGCGGCGGGAGGCCGGGTCGAGGTTCGAGGACGGCTCGTCCAGGACCAGGATCTCCGGCTCCATGGCGAGCACGGTGGCCACCGCGACGCGGCGGCGCTGCCCGAAGGAGAGGTGGTGCGGCGGCCGGTCGGCGAAGTCCCGCATGCCGACCCGCTCCAGGGCGGTGCCCACCCGCTCCTCCAGCGCGGCCCCCTTGATCCCGGCGGCGGCCGGGCCGAACGCCACGTCCTCCCGCACGGTCGGCATGAAGAGCTGGTCGTCGGGGTCCTGGAAGACGATGCCGACCTTCTGCCGGATCGCGGCCATGTGCTCCTTGCCGACCGGCAGCCCGGCCACGGTCACCCTGCCGGTGCCGCCGCCCAGGATGCCGTTGAGGTGCAGCACCAGGGTCGTCTTGCCGGCGCCGTTGGGACCGAGCAGGGCCACCCGTTCGCCGCGGGCCAGGGAGAAGTCCACGCCGAACAGGGCCTGGTGCCCGTCCGGATAGGCGTACGCGAGGCCGGAGACCTCCAGAGAAGCAGTCACAGGAACCATCCCAGCAGACAGACGACGAGGGCGGCACAGGGGAGTGCCAGGGCGTGCCGCCACTGCGCGCGGGACGCGGTCACCTCGTCGATGACCGGCATCGCGCCGGCGTAGCCCCGGCTCACCATCGCCAGGTGCACGCGCTCCCCGCGCTCGTAGGAGCGGATGAACAGCGCCCCGGCGGACTTGGCGAGCACGCCCCAGTGCCGCACGCCCTTCGCCTCGAAGCCGCGCGACTCGCGGGCGATCCGCATCCGCCGCATCTCGTCGGTGATGACGTCGCCGTAGCGGATCATGAAGGAGGCGATCTGCACGAGCAGCGGCGGCAGCTTCAACCGCTGGAGCCCGAGCAGCAGTTCGCGCAGCTCGGTGGTGGCGGCGAGCAGCACGGAGGCGGCGACGCCGAGCGTGCCCTTGGCGAGCACGTTCCAGGCGCCCCACAGCCCGTTCACGCTGAGCGAGAGCCCGAGCACGTGCACCCGCTCGCCCTCCGCCACGAACGGCATGAGGACGGCGAACGCGACGAACGGCACCTCGATCAGCAGCCGTCGGAGCAGGAAGCCGGCGGGCACGCGCGCGCGGTGGGCGACGGCCGCGAGCAGCACGGCGTACCCGGCGAAGGCCCACATGGCCTCGCGCGGGGTCGACACCACGACCACCACGAACAGGAACGTGGCGGCGAGCTTGGTGTGCGGCGGCAGACCGTGCACGGGCGAGTGCCCGTGTCGGTACAGCCGGTGCGCGTGTCCCGCTCCCATCTCAGACGCCGGTGTTCGCGGGGGAGGCGTCGTTGTCGCGCCGCCTGCGCAGCGCCCAGAAGACCGCGCTGCCCGCGACGACGGTGACGCCGACGCCGATCACACCGGCGAGGCCGCCGGAGAGCCGCGCGTCGGTGATGTCCTTGACGCCGTAGTCGGCCAGCGGCGAGTCGGACGAGGCGTGCTCCTCCGTCTTCTTGTCGATGCCCTTGTCGTGCGCGACCTTCTCCAGGCCGTCGGGGTTCGCGGAGGCGTAGAAGCTGACGAAGCCGGCGAGGACGAGGGAGGTGACCAGGCCGGTCACCCACAGCGTGCGCCGCGAGGTGCGCGCCGCCACGGGCGCGGCCGGCGCCGGGGCGTCGACCAGCTCGCCGTTCACCCGGAGCTGGAGGCGCCGGCGCAGGCCGCGCGCGCCGTACACCAGGTCCGGGCGGACCGCGATGACGGCGCCGACGGTGAGCGCGGTGATGACCGCCTCGCCGATGCCGATCAGCACGTGCACGCCGACCATCGCGGTCGCGACCTTGCCGATGGAGACGTCGGTGGTGCCGCCGATCGCGTAGATCAGCGTGAAGGCGACCGCGGCGGCGGGCACCGACACCAGCGCGGCGACGAAGGAGGCCACGGTCACCGAGCGCCGTTTGCGGGGAAGCACGGCGAGCAGGCCGCGGAAGACGGCGTACGCCACGACGGTGGTGACGATCGCCATGTCGGTGATGTTCACGCCGAGCGCGGTCAGCCCGCCGTCGGCGAACAGCACGCCCTGCATCAGCAGGACGACCGACACGCACAGCACGGCCGTGTACGGGCCGACGAGGATCGCGGCGAGCGCCCCGCCGAGCAGATGGCCGCTGGTCCCGGCGGCGACCGGGAAGTTCAGCATCTGCACGGCGAAGATGAACGCCGCCACCAGGCCGGCCAGCGGGGCGGTGCGCTCGTCGAGTTCGCGGCGGGCACCGCGCAGGCTCACCGCGAGGGCGCCGGCGGCGACCACTCCGGTGACCGCGGAGGTCGGGGCGTCTATGAATCCGTCAGGTACGTGCACCCGACGATTTTAGGCCCTTGTTGCGAATGCCTTGCAAGAGAGACGTTGTCTCCTCTTTCCGCGGGGGCGGGCACCTGTTCCGGAAGGCGCCCACCGGGAGATGTGCGACTCTTGAGGGACAAGCGGATGCAGGGCTTTCGCATACGTCACGGTGCGTGAGAGGGCGGTCCGATGTCTGTGGTCGAACAGTACGCGCGTGCTCACATCGTCACGGACGAGGAGGACCCGGGGGCCGTCCCCGTCCTGCTGCGGTACGACCCCGACCGGGACCCCCGGTCGGTGCGGGTCGGCCTGCCCGGACCGCACGAGTGGACCTTCTCGCGCGCGCTGCTCGAACGGGGACTGCGGGCGCCGGCCGAGAGCGGGGACGTGCGGGTGTGGCCCTGCGGCCGGGTGCAGGCCGTCGTGGAGTTCCACACCGACGACGGCGTCGAGGTGGTCCAGTTCGAGTCGAGGGCCCTGCTCAGGTTCCTGCGGCGGACGTACACCGCCGAACCGGTGCGGACCTGATCAGCCCCCGAGCCTCAGCAGCTTCGCCACTATCGGCCCGGCCGTGTCGCCGCCGTGCCCGCCCGCCTGGACGACGCCCGCGGCGGCGAGGTCGCCGCGGTAGGCGGAGAACCAGCCGTTCGGCTTCTTCTGGCCGTCGACCTCGGCCGAACCGGTCTTCGCGCCGTAGTCCGGGCCGAGCCCCGACATGGCCTCGGCGGCCGTGCCGGACTCGGCCGTGTACCGCATCAGCTCGCGAAGCTGGGACAGCGTCCCGGGCGACATCTTGCGCGAGGCGGTGGCCAGCGTGCGGTGGTCGACGGAGGGCGCGACCAGGTACGGCTGGTGGAAGGTGCCCGAGCGCACGGTCGCCGCGACCGAGGCCATGTTCAGCGGGTTCATGCGCACCCCGCCCTGCCCGATCAGCGAGGCCGCCATCTGGGCCGCCGACTGCACCGGGACCGAGCCGTCGAAGGTGGGCACGCCGATCGCCCAGTTGTTCATCGACAGACCGAAGACCTGCTGGGCCTGCTTGGTCAGGTCGTCGTCCTTCAGCTTCTTCGCCTGGCTGATGAACGCCGTGTTGCAGGACCGGGCGAAGCTCGCCTTGAAGGTGCCGCCCTTGATCTCGAAGTCCTTGTCGTTGTGGAACTTCCAGCCGCCGTAGGTGAACGTCTTGGGGCAGGGGTGCTTCCTGTCCACCCCGGCCAGGACCTTTTCGAGCAGCAGCGACGACGTGATGATCTTCATGGTGGAGCCGGGCGCGAGGGAGCCCTGGAGGGCGACGTCGAAGCCGTGGCCATTGTTGGCGGCGGCGAGGACCTCACCGGTCGAGGGCCGCAGGACCACCACCGAGGCACGCGCGCGCTTGGCCACCAGCCGCTCGGCCTCCGCCTGGAACGCGGGGCTGAGCGTCGTGCGCACGGTGCCCGGGGTGCCCTTGCTCAGCTCCAGCAGCGTCTTGTCGGAGAGCTTGGCCTCCTTGGCCGCCTTGCCCCGCACCACGCGCAGCTCGACGCCCGCCGTGCCGCCCGCCTGCTTGCCGTACTTCTCCCGCAGGCCGTCCAGCACCGTGCCCAGGGACGGGTACCGCGCGGTCGTGATCTCGGTGCCGTCGCGGTCCAGCGCCTTCACGGGCGGGGTGCCGGACTCGCCGGTCACGAGGGTGTCGCCGTCGCGCAGGTCCGGGTGGACGACGGCGGCGCTCCAGTCGACCAGCGGCGCGCCGTCGCTCGCCCGGCGGGCCACGGTGAGCGAGCTGTCGTAGGCCAGGGGCTTGCTGACGCCCCGGTAGGCGACCGTCGCCCGCACGGTGAACGGGACCTGCGCGCCCTTCGGCGCCTTGGGGGTGACGGTGACGCCCGTCAGGTGGGCGTCCTTGGTGTAGCCGGTGAGCAGCTTGCCGGCGGCGGACGGCTCGTCGGTGACGGCCGCGGCCTCGGCGGCCCTGCCGTGCTGCCAGGCGGTGAGGAAGCGGGTGGCGGCCGTGTGGACCTCGGTCGCGGTGAGCGGGCCGGTCCGCACCGTCTTGCGGTGGGCCGCGGACCCCTCGTCGGCCGAGGCGCCGCCGTCGTACAGCGCGTAGACGCCGAACCCGGCGCCGCCGGCCACGACGGCGATCATCCCGCCGAGCACGGCGGGCCCGGTCTTCCGCCGTCGTTCGGCGACGCGTCTTCTCTTGCCCACAGCCTCGGTTCCTCCGCGCCTTTCCGGGATCTTCGCAGCCCGCACAACTCCCCAACGACGGCCTTCACCTTAAGGTCCCCGCCTCCCCGGGACACGTCAGGCGGTGTTCCGTAGCACGCTTGCGACAATCGGACCGGCGGCGTCGACGCCGTGTCCGCCGTCCTGGACCAGGGCCGCCGCCGCCACGTCGTCCCGGTATCCGGCGAACCAGCTGTCCGGCCTCTCCTCCCCGTCGACCTCGGCGGAACCGGTCTTCGCGCCGACGTCGCCGCTCAGCCCGGCCATCACACCGGCCGCGGTGCCGCTGCGCGCGGTGCGGTTCATCATCGCGCGCAGTTGCCGCACGGTGCCCGGCGACAGGCCGCGCGCCCGGGCCGGGTGCCGCCCGTCGAGTGAGAGCGGCACGATCACCGGCTGGCGGAAGACGCCGGTCGTCGCGGTCGCCGTCACGGACGCCATGTTCAGCGGGCTCATCTGGACCTGGCCCTGGCCGATCAGGGCCGCCGCCGTGTCGGGCCCGGCGGCGGCCGGCACCCGGCCGTCGAAGGACGGCACGCCGATCTGCCAGTCGTTCCGCCCGAGCCCGAACCGGTCCTCGGCCTCGCGGGTGAGGGTGTCCGGCGCCACCTCGTCCGCGAACTTGACGAAGGCCGTGTTGCAGGAGCGGGCGAAGCTGTCGGCGAGCGTGGCGTGCCCGTCGGGCGCCAGCCCCTCGAGGTTGTGGAAGGTCTGGCCCTGCCAGACGGCCGACGGCGGGCAGGGCGCCGGGCCGTCCGCGCGGGCCTTGCCGAGGTCGATGAGGGCCGCCGCGCTGACGATCTTCATCGTGGAGCCGGGGGCGCGTTCGCCGAGGAGGGCCGCGCCGAAGCCGTCCCGCCGGTTGTCGGCGACGGCGAGGATCTCGCCGGTGCTCGGCTTGACGGCCGCCACGGACGACTCGGGGTACTTCATGACGGCCGTCTCGGCAGCCGCCTGGACGCTCGCGCTGAGCGTGGTCACGAGCCTGCCGGGCCTGCCCTCGGCGAGGGTCGCCAGCGGGGTGTCCGCGGGCCGGGTGCCGTCGGCCCCCGCCTGGTGGCGTATCACCAGTTCCGCGCCGGGCCGGCCGCCCGCCGCGCCGCCGTACCGCCGGCGCAGCTCGTCCAGGACCGGGCCGAGGGACGGGTACCGCTGCCGGGTCAGTAGCCGCCCGTCCCGGTCCACGGGCCGGATCTCCGGGGCGGCCGACGCGCCGGTGGCGAGCGTGTCCCCCTCGCGCAGGCGCGGGTGGACGACGGAGGGCCGCCAGTCGACCAGCGCCCGGTGCGAGGTCCGGCCCCGGACGACGGTCAGCGTGCCGCGGTAGGACAGCGGGCGGGACGTGCCGCGGTACGACACCGTCGCCGCCACCGCGAACGGCACGGTGTCCCCGGTGGTCCGGCCGGGCGTGATCCGCACCCCGCCGATGTGCGCGGCACCGCGGTAGGCCGTGAGCAGGTCCCGGGCCGCCTGCGGGTAGTTCGTGTACGAGGCCGCGGCCGCCGCGTCTCCCCGCTGCCAGGCGGCGAAGAACGCGGAGGTCGTCGCCCGCACCTCGGAGGCGTCGGGCGGCCCCGTGGGCACCGCCGGGCGGCCCGGGCCGTCGTCGCCGCGCAGCGCGGCCGCGAAGGTGTACACCCCGTATCCGGCGCCGCCGAGCAGCGCGACGCACACACCGGCCGTGACGGTGGCCTTGACCCCCTTGCGCATGGCGCGGCTCCCCTTCCCGTCCCCCCTGTATTGAACGTGTTCAATACAGGCTTCCGCGGGAGCACTGTAAGCGGTCGTGGGGGCCCCGGTGACCGCACGTGTCGAAACCGTTACCCCACCGCGGGGCCCTGCCGGCCGGTCAGATCGGCCGGCAGGTCGCAGTGCGGGTCACCCGGGAACGGCCGCCGGTACTGCTCCCCGGGGCCGGTCATCCCCGCGTCACACCCACGTGTCCAGCCACATCCGCGACCGCCACTGGTCGATCGGGATCGCCTGGCCGGTGTAGATCGGCCAGAAGTAGATGAAGTTCCAGACGATCAGCAGCACCAGTACGCCCGCCGCGGTGGCGCCGACCACCCGGCGGGTGTCGCCGGAACCCGGTGGCCCGATGATCGCGCCGATCATCATCGCCACCGCCAGGCACAGGAACGGCAGGAAGACGACCGCGTAGAAGAGGAAGATCGTCCGCTCCTGGTACAGGAACCAGGGCAGGTAGCCCGCCGCGATCCCGCACGCGATGGCACCGGCCCGCCAGTCCCGGCGGAACGCCCAGCGCCACAGCACGTAGACGAGCGCGAAGCAGGCCGCCCACCACAGCACCGGCGTGCCGAGCGCCAGCACCTCGCGGGCGCACTTCTCGCCCGCGTCGGCCGGGCAGCCGCCCGTGCCGGGGGAGGGGGACTCGTAGAAGTACGACACCGGGCGGCCCAGCACGATCCAGCTCCACGGATTCGACTGGTACGTGTGCGGCTGGTCGAGGTGGACGTGGAACTTGTACACCTCGTGCTCGTAGTGCCACAGGCTGCGCAGCCAGTCCGGCAGGAACGCCCAGGTGCCGCCCTTGCCGTCGGTCGCCGCCCAGTTCCGGTAGTAGCCGCCCGTGCCGTCGGACGCGGAGAGGATCCAGCCGGTCCAGGACGCCAGGTAGACCACCAGCGCCACCGGGACCGTCGCCAGGAAGGCCATGCCGGTGTCGTACTTGAGGACGGCGGCGTACGGGCGCCGGGCGCCGGCCACCTTGCGGGTGCCGACGTCCCACAGGACCGTCATCACGCAGAACGCGACCATGACGTACAGGCCGTTCCACTTCGTGCCGGCGGCCAGCCCCAGCATCGCCCCGGCCGCCCAGCGCCAGGGCCGCCACCCGAAGCGGAAGGTGTCGGCGAGCTGTGCGTCCGGCCGGACCCGGCCGTCCGGCCCCGCGGGCAGTGCGGCGGCCAGTCTCGCCCGCGCCCGGTCCCGGTCGAGGACCAGACAGCCGAACGCGGCCACCACGAAGAACATCAGCACGCCGTCGAGGAGCGAGGTCCGGCTCATCACGAAGTGCAGGCCGTCCACCGCCATCAGCGTGCCCGCGAGGCAGCCGAGGAACGTCGAGCGGAAGACGCGCCGCCCGATCCGGCACAGCATCAGCACGCTCAGCGTCCCCAGCAGCGCCGTCATGAACCGCCAGCCGAACGGGTCGAACCCGAAGACCAGCTCCCCGAGCCCGATCACGTACTTGCCGACCGGCGGGTGCACCACGTACGCGGGGTCCGTGGGCAGCGCCAGGCGGCCGTGCTGACTGAGGACCATGTCGTTGGCGTTCTTGCCGTACTGGTCCCAGCTCACCTCGAAACCGCGGTGGACGAGCGCCCAGGCGTCCTTCGCGTAGTACGTCTCGTCGAATATCACCGCGTCCGGGCTGCCCAACCGCCAGAACCGCAGCACGCCCGCCAGCAGCGTCACCAGCAGCGGCCCGGCCCAGCCCGACCAGCGCGTGATCCGGCCGGCGAGGACCGGCCCCGCGCCGAGCGCCCGCCACAGCCGGGGGCTCGGCTGCGTGTACGGCGGAACCAGCCGGTCGCGGACGTCGCCCGCGGGCGCGTCCCCGGCCGGTGCGTATCCGAATCGGCGCAGCCGCCGCTGCCACGACGGCCGCGGGTCGTCTGGTGCCCGGCCCTGCCGGAGGTCCATGGAGGACGCGGTACTGGTCACCGCGCCATCGTAGGGAACCGTGCTGTGCGAGTCCCGCGCATGCGCGGTACCGGTCGGGACACGGTCGGATTCCGCCGCCCCGCCCGCCCCGGAGCCCGCCCGGGAACTCCTGGGAGGATGGGGGGGTGACTGGAACCCTTGTCCTCGCAGGTACCCCCATCGGCGACATCGCGGACGCGCCGCCCCGGCTCGCCGAGGAGCTGGCCGGCGCCGACGTGATCGCCGCCGAGGACACGCGGCGGCTGCGTCGGCTGACCCAGGCGCTGGGCGTCACGCCCGGCGGCCGCGTGGTGTCGTACTTCGAGGGCAACGAGTCCGCCCGCACCCCCGAACTGGTCGCCGAGCTGCTCGGCGGCGCGCGCGTGCTGCTGGTGACCGACGCCGGCATGCCCTCCGTCTCCGACCCGGGCTACCGGCTGGTCGCGGCCGCCGTGGCGGAGGACGTCCGGGTCACCGCCGTCCCCGGGCCGTCCGCCGTGCTCACCGCGCTCGCCCTGTCCGGGCTGCCCGTCGACCGGTTCTGCTTCGAGGGCTTCCTGCCGCGCAAGGCCGGCGAACGCCTCTCCCGGCTGCGCGAGGTCGCGGGCGAGCGGCGCACCCTCGTCTACTTCGAGGCCCCGCACCGGCTCGACGACACCCTCGCCGCCATGGCCGAGGTCTTCGGCGCGGACCGGCGGGCCGCCGTCTGCCGCGAGCTGACCAAGACCTACGAGGAGGTGCGGCGCGGTCCGCTGGCCGAGCTGGCCGAGTGGGCCGCGGAGGGCGTGCGCGGGGAGATCACCGTCGTGGTCGAGGGCGCGCCCGAGACCGGGCCCGAGGAGCTGGACGCCGAGGAGCTGGTGCGCCGGGTGCGGGTGCGCGAGGAGGCCGGCGAGCGCCGCAAGGAGGCCATCGCGGCGGTGGCGGCGCAGGCCGGGCTGCCCAAGCGGGTGGTGTTCGACGCGGTGGTGGAGGCCAAGAAGGCGGCCGGCTGAGCGCCCCGGCCGGTCTCCGGGTCTCCCGGCCGGGCCCGTCGGCTTCCTGGCCGGTTCTCTGGGCTTCCCGGCCCGTTCCGCGGGCGTCCCGGCGCCCGTCCTCTGAGCGGGGCGCGTCTCGGCTGAGCGTGCGCCCCATGCGCGGGCAAAAGGCCGGCGGTGAAGGCAAAGCCCAGCTCCCCCACCCGGAGCGCTTGGGCAAGCGGAGCCCAAATCGACTCCAACACTCGACAGGCCGCATGCGTTCGCCCCGGTGGGAGGCGTCCACTGGTCGGAGGGACGCACCCGTCCCACGCCCCGGGAACCGGCGGGGGGAGCCCGTACGCCGGGGTGCTTGTCCAGCGGACAAGAGGAGCTGGCATGAGTGACACAGCAGGGCGGACCGGCCTGCGCGGTACGGCCACAGCCATCGTCCACGAGTCGTATTCGTTCGCCTGCATGCATTGCGGGCACGGCTGGGAACAGTCGTACGAGATAGAGCACCACACGGACGCCGAGGGGGCGGAATTCGTGTGCTACGTGGCCGACGGGCTGGTGGTGCCGTCGCCGCTGAGCCGGCCGAGCTGCCAGAACTGCGACGGCCACGTCGTGCGGATCATGCGCGCGGGCCAGGTCTCCTCGGTGCGCAGCGCCGCCGACCGGCTGCACCACCCGGTGCCGCAGGCCGGGCCGGCCGAGGCGCCCCGGGTACCGGCCGCGGGCGGCGGGGCGGCGGTCCCGGCGCACGGGCACCACTGGCACCTGTCCGACCTGCTGCACCCGTTCCAGCGCAAGGCGGGCTGAACGGATCTCCGGTCCGGGCCGGCATGCCCCTTTCGTAGGATCGGGGCATGCCTTCGAACGCCGGCCAGCGCCCCAGGGACGACGACAAGAACGCGGCACCGCCGCTCCCGGCCCCGCTGCGGGTGCCCGTCGCCGACTCCCACACCCACCTCGACATGCAGTCCGGCACGGTCGAGGAGGGCCTGGCGAAGGCGGCTTCCGTGGGCGTCACGACCGTCGTCCAGGTCGGCTGCGACATCGCGGGCTCGCGCTGGGCCGCCGAGACCGCGGCCGCCCACGACGGCGTCCACGCGACCGTCGCCCTCCACCCCAACGAGGCCCCGCGCATCGTGCACGGCGACCCCGACGGATGGTCCCGGCAGGGCGCCCGGCGGCCCGGCGGCGACGCGGCCCTGGACGAGGCGCTCGCCGAGATCGACCGGCTCGCCGCACTGCCCCAGGTCAGGGGCGTGGGCGAGACCGGGCTCGACCACTTCCGCACCGGGCCCGAGGGCAAGGACGCGCAGGAGCGGTCCTTCCGCGCCCACATCGAGATCGCCAAACGGCACGGCAAGGCGCTCGTCATCCACGACCGCGACGCCCACGCCGACGTGCTGCGGATCCTGAAGGAGGAGGGCGCCCCCGAGCGCACCGTCTTCCACTGCTACTCCGGCGACGCCGAGATGGCCGGGATCTGCGCCCGCGAGGGCTACTTCATGTCCTTCGCGGGCAACGTCACCTTCAAGAACGCCCAGAACCTGCGGGATGCCCTCGCCGTCGCCCCGCTGGAGCTGGTCCTCGTGGAGACCGACGCGCCCTTCCTGACCCCGGCGCCGTACCGCGGGCGGCCCAACGCCCCGTACCTCGTCCCGGTCACGGTCCGGGCGATGGCCGCCGTACGGGGCATCGACGAGGACGCGCTGGCGACGGCGCTGGGTGCGAACACCGCCCGCGCCTTCGACTACTGAGAGTGAGTGAATCGTGACCGACGGGTAACGCCCGGTCGGCCCGGTTGGCATCGATCGGTCACGTTGTGTGCTCGCGCCGCTTTGGAGAGTGACCGGCGCTCGGCTAGGTTCTGGCCCCGATCCGGACCCCTCCGGCCTCCGCGGCCTTCTGGAGCGTATCGGCATGAGCATCTCGCGGAAGCAGACCTTTCAGGCGCCCGTCCCCCGTGCCGTGCCCCCGGCCGCACCGGGCGGCGCCCCGCCCGGCCCGCACGAGGACGTCCACCGGCCCGGCCGCGGGGCGCGAACACCCACCGGGGCGCCGGCGCCGGAGCACACGCGGCCCGACGAGCAGGAGCTGCCCTGGCGGCATGCCGGGACGGCGCGGACCGGAACCCTGACGATCAGGACCGCGGCGGCCGAGACCGTGGCGGCCGCAACCGTGGCGATCGGGACGACGGAGACCGGGGCCGCGGTGACCGCGGCGGCCGGGGCCGTGCGGGACCGTGCCGGGCGCCCGCCGCAGGACGGACCCGGGCACGGCGGGGACCCCCGCGCCACCGGCCCCCGGTACGAGGACGGCGCGCCGCCCGGACCGCCCGGACCGCCCGCCGGACCGCCCGCCGGGCCGCGCGGGCGGTCCGGGCGGCGCCGAAGAACGCGCTTCGGCGAACGCCCGGAGTCCGCCGTGCGCCGGCTCCTGCCCCAGGCGCTGGTCGTGGCCTTCCTGGCGGGCGGCACCACCGCCTTCGTCGCCGAGGACAAGGTCGTCGAGCTGACCGTCGACGGCCGGCAGCGGACCCTGCACACCTTCGCCGACGACGTGGGCCACCTGCTCGCCGAGGAAGGCGTGCGCACCGGGGCGCACGACACGGTCGCGCCCGCTCCCCGGGTGGCGCTCGCGAGCGGCGAGGCGGTCGCGGTGCGGTACGGGCGCCTCCTGCGGCTCACGCTGGACGGCCGGCGGCAGGAGGTGTGGACGACGGCCCGCACGGTCGAGGGCGCGCTGGAGGAGCTGGGGGTGCGTGTCGAGGGCGCGTACCTGTCCACCGCACGCTCCCAGCGCATCGGACGTGCCGGGCTCACGCTCGAGGTGCGCACCGAGCGCGCCGTCACGGTCATGGCGGACGGCCGGTCCCGCACCGTCCGCACCAACGCGGCCACCGTCCGCGAGGCGGTCGAGGAGGCCGGGATCGCCCTGCACGGCGAGGACACCACCTCCGTCCCGCAGGGCAGCTTCCCGCGCGACGGGCAGACGGTGACCGTGCTGCGGGTGAGCGGCCGGCACGAGGTCCGGGAGGAGCGGATCCCGTTCGGGGTCGAGCGGACCGAGGACCCCTCGCTCTTCAAGGGCACCGAGGTCGTGGTCCGGCCCGGCCGGCCCGGCCTGCGCCGCACCACCTACCTCGTGCGCACCGTCAACGGGGTCCGGCAGAAGGCGCGCCGGGAGCGGACCGAGGTGGTGCGCGCACCGCGCAAGCAACTGGTCAGGTTCGGCACCAGGTCCCGGCCGCGCTCCGTGCGCGGCGCCGACCACCTCGACTGGCACGGGCTCGCCGCCTGCGAGTCCGGTGGCCGGCCGCACGCGGTCGACCCCTCCGGCACGTACGGCGGCCTCTACCAGTTCGACGCCCGCACCTGGCGGAGCCTCGGCGGCACCGGCCGCCCCCAGGACGCCCCGGCGGAGGAACAGACGTACCGGGCGAAGAAGCTGTACCTGCGCCGCGGCACGAGCCCCTGGCCCCACTGCGGGGCCCGGCTGCGGGGGTGACGGCGGAGGGCTCCGCCCGGCGGCGCCGCGGCCCGTCGCCGGGTGGCGCGGGCCGCGGCCGGACCCCCCGGGTCCGACCGCCCCCGGTCCGACCGCCCCCGGTCCGACCGCCCCGGGTCCGACCACCCTCCGCCCTCCGCCCCCGCCCTCCGCGCGCCGCCTGCCGCCCGGTCCGGCCGGGGCGTCGGGCCCGTGTGGCGGAGTGGGTTCCCGGGGGCCCGTACCCTTGTCCCGTGACCAGCCCCACCCCCGACGCCCTCCTCGGCCCCGCCGACATCCGTGAGCTCGCGGCGGTGCTCGGTGTCCGCCCCACCAAGCAGCGCGGCCAGAACTTCGTGATCGACGCCAACACCGTCCGCCGCATCGTCCGCACCGCCGGCGTGCGCCCCGACGACGTCGTCGTCGAGGTCGGACCGGGACTCGGCTCGCTCACCCTCGCGCTGCTGGAGGCCGCCGACCGGGTCACCGCCGTCGAGATCGACGACACCCTGGCCGGCGCGCTGCCCGCGACCATCGCCGCGCGCATGCCGGAACGGGCCGACCGGTTCGCGCTGGTCCACTCCGACGCCATGCACGTCGGCGCGCTCCCCGGCCCCGCGCCGACCGCGCTGGTGGCGAACCTGCCGTACAACGTCGCCGTCCCCGTGCTGCTGCACATGCTCGACACGTTCCCGACCATCGAGCGGACGCTCGTGATGGTGCAGTCCGAGGTCGCCGACCGGCTCGCCGCCGCCCCCGGCTCCAAGGTGTACGGCGTGCCGTCCGTGAAGGCCAACTGGTACGCGGAGGTGAAGCGGGCCGGGGCCATCGGCCGCAACGTCTTCTGGCCGGCGCCGAACGTCGACAGCGGGCTGGTCTCCCTCGTCCGGCGGACCGAGCCCGTCAGGACCACCGCCACCAAGGCCGAGGTCTTCGCGGCGGTCGACGCGGCCTTCGCCCAGCGCCGCAAGACGCTGCGCGCGGCGCTCACCGGCTGGGCCGGCTCCGCGGCGGCGGCCGAGGCGGCCCTGGTCGCCGCCGGGGTCTCGCCGCAGGCGCGCGGGGAGTCGCTGACGGTCGAGGAGTTCGCCCGCATCGCCGAGCACAAGGACGCCCACGAGAGGACGGGCGAGTGAGCGTCAGGGTCAGGGTCCCGGCCAAGGTCAACGTCCAGCTCGCCGTCGGCGCCGCCCGGCCGGACGGCTTCCACGACCTCGCCAACGTCTTCCTCGCCGTCGGCCTGTACGACGAGGTCACGGTGACCCCCGCGGCCGAGCTCCGGATCACCTGCGCGGGCCCGGACGCGGACCAGGTCCCCCTGGACCGCACCAACCTGGCCGCGCGCGCCGCGATCGCGCTCGCCGGGCGGCGGGGCCTCGAACCCGCGGTGCACATCCACATCGCCAAGGACATCCCGGTCGCCGGCGGCATGGCGGGCGGCAGCGCGGACGGCGCCGGCGCGCTCCTCGCCTGCGACACGCTCTGGGGCACGGGCGCCTCCCGTGCGGAGCTGCTCGACATCTGCGCCGAACTGGGCAGCGACGTGCCCTTCAGCCTGGTCGGCGGCGCCGCGCTGGGCGTCGGGCGCGGCGAACGGCTGACCCCCCTGGAGACCGGCGGCACCTTCCACTGGGTGTTCGCGATGGCCCGCGGCGGACTGTCCACCCCGGCGGTCTTCCGCGAGTTCGACCGCCTCGCCGAGGGACGCGACATCCCCGCCCCCGAGGCCTCGCCCGAACTGCTCGGCGCGCTGGCGAAGGGCGACCCCGACGCGCTCGCGGCCGTCGTCTCCAACGACCTCCAGCCCGCCGCCCTCTCCCTCTTCCCGGAGCTGTCCGCCACCCTCGCCGCGGGACGCGCGGCCGGCGCCCTCACCGCCCTGGTCTCCGGCTCGGGCCCCACCACGGCCTTCCTCGCCCGGGACCCGGAGTCGGCCACGGAGATCGCCGACGCGCTCCGCGCCCGCGGCACCTGCCGCACCGTGCGCACGGCGACGGCCCCCGCGCCGGGCGCGACCGTGCTGACGGCGTAGCCGGGCGGAGAACGCCCCCTCCGCCGCGGACTACGCTGGGAGGCTGACCGATCCCCGCGCACAGGAGTGAAATGGCCGTCAACCTGGTCAATGTCGAGAACGTCAGCAAGGTGTACGGCACCCGTGCCCTGCTGGACGGCGTCTCGCTCGGCGTGTCGGAAGGGGACCGGATCGGGGTCGTCGGACGCAACGGCGACGGCAAGACCACCCTCATCCGCATGCTCGCCAAGCTGGAGGAGGCCGACACCGGGCGGGTCACCCACTCCGGCGGGCTGCGCCTGGGCGTGCTCACGCAGCACGACTCGCTCGACCCCGCCGCGACCGTCCGCCACGAGGTCATCGGCGACCTGGCGGACCACGAGTGGGCCGGCAACGCCAAGGTCAGGGACGTGCTCACCGGACTGTTCGGCGGGCTGGACCTGCCGGGCTTCCCGAAGGGGCTCGACACCGTCATCGGACCGCTGTCCGGCGGCGAGCGGCGCCGCATCGCCCTCGCCAAGCTGCTCATCGAGGAACAGGACCTGCTCGTCCTCGACGAGCCCACCAACCACCTCGACGTCGAGGGCATCGCCTGGCTCGCCGAGCACCTGCGCAACCGGCGTTCGGCGCTGGTCTGCGTCACCCACGACCGCTGGTTCCTGGACCAGGTCTGCACCCGCATGTGGGACGTGCAGCGCGGCGACGTCTACGAGTACGAGGGCGGCTACTCCGACTACGTCTTCGCCCGGGCCGAGCGCGAGCGGATCGCGGCCACCGAGGAGGCCAAGCGGCAGAACCTGGTCCGCAAGGAGCTGGCCTGGCTGCGGCGCGGTGCCCCCGCCCGCACGTCCAAGCCGCGCTTCCGGGTCGAGGCCGCCAACGAGCTGATCGCGGACGTGCCGCCGCCCCGGGACAGCAGCGAGCTGATGAAGTTCGCCTCCTCGCGGCTCGGCAAGACCGTGTTCGACCTGGAGGACGTCACCGTCCAGGCCGGCCCCAAGGTGCTGCTGAAGCACATCACCTGGCAGCTCGGCCCCGGCGACCGGATCGGTCTCGTCGGCGTCAACGGCGCCGGCAAGACCTCCCTGCTGCGCGCCATGGCCGTCGCGGCCCGCACGGACGGCGAGACGCAGCCCGCGGGCGGGCGCGTCGCCGTCGGCAGGACCGTCAGGCTCGCCTACCTCTCCCAGGAGGTCGACGAACTCGACCCCACCTGGCGGGTCCTGGAGGCCGTGCAGAGCGTCCGCGAGCGCGTCGACCTCGGCAAGGGCCGCGAGATGACGGCCGGGCAGCTCTGCGAGACGTTCGGCTTCGGCAAGGAGAAGCAGTGGACGCCGGTCGGCGACCTCTCCGGCGGTGAGCGCCGCCGGCTCCAGCTGCTGCGGCTGCTGATGGACGAGCCCAACGTCCTCTTCCTCGACGAGCCCACCAACGACCTCGACATCGAGACCCTCACCCAGCTCGAGGACGTCCTCGACGGCTGGCCCGGCTCGATGGTCGTCATCTCCCACGACCGGTTCTTCGTCGAGCGCACCACCGACCGGGTGTTCGCCCTCCTCGGCGACGGCGCGCTGCGCATGCTGCCGCGCGGGATCGACGAGTACCTGGAGCGGCGCGCGCGCATGGAGGAGGCCGTCGCGGCGCAGTCCGCCGCCTCCGCGCCCACGCCGTCCGGCACCGAGAAGAGCGCCGCCGACCAGCGGGCCGCGAAGAAGGAACTCCAGAAGATCGAGCGGCAGTTGGACAAGGTCTCCGAGAAGGAGGCCAAGCTGCACGCCCAGATCGCCGAGAACGCCACCGACTTCGCGAAGGTGGCCGAGCTGGACGGCCGGCTGCGCGACCTCGCCGGGGAGCGCGAGGAACTGGAGCTGCGCTGGCTGGAGCTGGCCGAGGACGCCTGAGGCGCGCGCCTCAGGAACGCGACCGAGCGCACGCCGCCGTGACCGGCGGGCGTGCGCTCCGCCGCGCTCCGGGGAGTGAGCGGCGTGTTCCGGCCGCGTGCGCGCCGGGCGCGTGCGCGGCGTGAAGGGGGCGTGAAGGCGCGTAACGAGGGCATCACAGGGCGGTTCTCCCTTGGGAACAGCGGTGGCCGCGGGCCCGCCGGGCGTCGGTCCCGGTGATAGAAAGAGCCGTCCGAGAACTGTCTGAGAACGACCCTTGGGTCTGTCATGAACCTCGGGGCGTGGCTAAAAATCAGTGAACGAGGGGGAGAGCGCTGATGACTCAGCCGCCCGACCAGCCGCCGCAGGGCGGATCCGGCGCACCGCAGGAACAGCCGCCGAAACCCGGCGGATTCGGCCCCCCGCAGACGCCCCCGGCGGCACCGCCGGCCCAAGGTGACTCCGGCGCCTCCCAACCCCCGCCGCCGCAGGGCGGGTTCGGCGCCCCGCAGACTCCCCCGGCGCAGGGCGGGTTCGGCGCGCCCCAGTCCCCGCCGCCGCAGGGCGGGTTCGGGGCACCTCAAAGCCCCCCGGCGCAGGGTGCGTTCGGCGCGCCCCAGCCGCCCGCCGGGTCCCCGCCCCAGCCGCAGCCGGGCTACGGTGCCCCGCAGCAGCCGGGTCCGTACGCCGGCGCCCCCGGCCCCTACGGCTACCCCCAGCAGCCCCCGCAGCAGGGCCCGTACGGCGCCCCGCAGCCCGGCTACGGCCACCCGCAGCAGCCCCCGTACCCGGGCGCGCCCGGCGCCCCGGCCGGTGGCGCCCCGGCCTCCCGGAAGAAGGCGGTGCTGATCGTCGGCGCCGCGGTGGCCGCGCTGGCCGTCATCGGCGGCACGGTCTTCGCGCTCACCGGTGACGGCGGCGGCGGGAAGAAGCCCGTCGCCGGGCCGAGCGACGACCCCAAGCAGTCCGCGTCCTCCTCCGCGTCCGCTCCCGCGTCCGCGTCCGCCTCGCCGTCGGCCGCCGGCGGCGAGGACCCGGAGAACCTCAACGCGGGCCGCCAGGCCGGCGAGGCCAAGGTGCTCTGGTACAAGCCGGCGCCCGACGCCCCGGCGTCCGGCGCCGACGCGCCCGGCATGTGGGTCACCGGGGACACCGTCGTGAAGGCGGCCTACAAGCAGGTCTTCGCCTTCCGCACCGCCGACGGCACCGCCGCCTGGGGCCCGGTCGCCCTCCCGCAGAAGATCTGCGCGGTCACCACCCGCAAGTCGGCCGACGACAAGATCGTCGTGGCGTACATGAACGGCGACGGCGAGCGCGCCAAGTGCAACCGGCTCCAGCAGATCGACCTGCGCACCGGCGCGAAGGGCTGGAGCGGCGCGGTCGCCGACGGCGGCCTGTTCGACAGCGCGCTCAGCGTCGAGCTGTCGGTGAGCGGCAAGACGCTGATGGTGGGCCGTTCGCAGTCCGGCACGGCCTACGACATCGACAGCGGCAAGAAGCTCTACGACAAGAAGCGGTACGGCGAGGCGTGCTTCCCGGCCGCCTTCGCGGGCGGCACCGACCGGCTGGTCCAGGTGGCCTCCTGCGGTGTCGGCGGCTCCGACGAGCACGAGGAGATCCAGGAACTCGACCCGGCCACCGGCAAGGTGCGCTGGACCCAGAAGGTCAAGAAGGGCTGGGAGGTCAGCCGCACGTTCTCGGTCGACCCGCTCGTCGTCTACCTGACCAACCGGGACGCGAAGACCTGGAACATCTCCACCTTCACCAAGGACGGCAGGTTCCGCTCGGAGGTCAAGGTGAACGAGAAGTTCGCCCCCCGCTGCGGCTGGGCGATCCTGCAGCGCAAGCTCCAGGCCTGCCAGGGCGTCGTGGCCGACGCCGACACGCTGTACCTGCCCACCGACGCCACCGTCAGCGCCAACGAGGTCGTCGCCGTCGGCCTCGCCGACGGCAAGGAGAAGTGGCGGGTCAAGTCCCCCGGCGACCGGCCGATGGCCCCGCTGAAGGTCGAGGGCGGCAAGCTCATCGCGTACGTGCAGCCGTCGTACGACACGGGCGGCCAGGTGGTGTCGGTGCCCCTCGCCGGCTCCGCCCACCGGACGTCCGGGCTGCTGCGCAATCCCGCGGCAGCCGCCGGCGCCGAGAACGCCTTCTACGACGGCGTCCTCGACTGGAGCGGTGGACGCCTCCTCGTCTCCTCGGGCCGGCTGTCCGGCAACGACGCCTCGAAGGAGAAGCTGATCATGGCCTTCGGCAACTGAGCCGGGCGCACCGCCCCGGCCCGCCCTCAGCCCCGTCCCCCGGGCCCGTCCCGCCGCCCGGCCTTCCGCACGCCACCGAGGTACCCGTGTCATGACCCAGCCACCCCCGCCGCCCCACCAGCCCCCGAACCAACCGCCGAACCAGCCGCCGCAGCCCGGCTACGGCTACCCGCAGGCGCCCCCGCCGCAGCCCCCGCAGCCGGGCTACGGCTACCCCCAGGCCCCGCCGCCGCAGGCCCCGCAGCCGGGCTACGGCCACCCGGGCGCACCGCAGAACCCGTACGCCCAGCAGCCGCCGCCGGCGTACAACCCCTACGCCCAGCCCACGCAGCCCATGCAGGGCGTGCAGCCGGGGTACGGCCATCCGCACCCGGCGCAGCCGCCGACCGCCGTGCCGCCGTCCGGGCCGGGGACCGGCGGCCGCCGGAACAACACCGTGCTGGTCATCGTCGCCGCGGCGGTCGTCGCGATCGCGCTGATCGTCGGCGGCGGCGTCTGGTACGCCAAGTCCTCCGGCGACGACGCACCGCGGGACACCGCCTCCTCCGGTGGTCCGAAGGGCACGGGCGGCTCCGGCGGCACGGGCGGCACGGGCGGTGGTGGCAAGGAGAAGGTGCCGGACGACCCGGCCTCCAAGGTGCTCTTCCAGGTGCCGCTGCCCCAGACGGAGGACACGGTCGTCACCGCGGGCTCCTGGCTGACCGACAAGGTGTACGCCAAGAGCGGTGTCGCCGAGATCGTCGGCTACGACCCGGCCGGCGGCAGCAAGCTCTGGACCCTCAAGCTGCCCGGCCCCGTCTGCGCGGCCGGCGGCCGCGTCGACGACGCCGGCCGGACCGCGGTCGTCTACCAGCCGAAGACGCCCGCGAAGGGCTCCTTCGCGGGGTGCAGCCAGGTCGCGGCGATCGACCTCGCCACCGGCAAGAAGCTGTGGACGAAGTCGGTCGACTCGGGTGACCGGCCGCTGAGCTGGCAGAACGTGACGGTCGCCCAGCACACCGTCGCGGTCGGCAGCCTGGAGGGCGGCGCCGCGTTCGACATCGCCTCCGGCAAGCTGCTGTGGCAGCCCAAGCCGGACGACACCTGCTTCGACGAGGGGTACGGCGGCGGCTCCCGCCTGGTCGCCGTGCGGCGGTGCGGCACGTACGACAACCGGCAGCTGCACATCCAGAACGTCGACCCGGCGAGCGGGAAGGTGCTCTCCGAGTACAAGATGCCCGACGGCGTCGACTACGCGGCCGTCGCCTCCACCGACCCGCTGGTGGTCGGGGGCAGCGGCACCAACGTCTCGGACTACTTCTCCGTCGACGGCGCGACCGGCCGGCTGCTCGCCCGCATCCCCGCGCCCAAGGACACGTACCTGGGCCGCTGCAACGGGCTCACCCAGATCGACGGCTGCAAGCAGGTGGCCGCCGGCAACGGCCGACTGTACCTGGCGACCCAGCAGCACGAGGGCAAGGGCGAGTACTCCCGGACCAACGAGATCGTCGCCTTCGACCTGAACACCGGCAAGCCCACCGGCCAGCGCGCCGAGGCCGGCGACGGCTACACGATCTCCCCGCTGCGCACCGACGGCCGCAACCTGCTCGCCTACAAGGCGCCGCCGTACAACAAGGGCGGCCAGGTCGTCAGCATCGACAGCGGTTCGTTCGCCTCGGCGAAGCTGCTGGAGAACCCCGCCGAGCGGGGCGTGCGCGAGGCGGAGACCAGCCTGCTGCCGGACTACGCCGAGCTGATCTACGGCGGCGGCCGCCTCTACATGTCGGCCGTGTACGCCCACAAGTCCAGCGCCTACACCAAGCAGTACCTGGTGGTGGTGTTCGGCGCGGGCGGCTGACCGCCCGCCGGACTCGCCCGGACGAGTGACGTGCCGAGAAGTGCCCCGTGATTCGCCGATCCGGGGCACTTCTCGTCGGGAGGGGCAGCGCGACGTCGAACAAGCGTGTAGCTTCCGGGGGGCATGCAGGGCGGGGGCCGGGGGGAGTGGGGGGTTGCTCTATGGGAGTGCGGCTCATCGTCGTCGACGACCACCGCCTGCTCGCGGAGGCGCTGGCGTCGGCGCTGAAGCTGCGCGGGCACCGGGTGGTCGCCGCGGCGGCGCCGGCCGCGGGCGCGGCGGACCTGGTGATCGCACGGGCGCCGGAGGTGTGCCTGCTGGGCACGGCGGCACCGGCCGACCCCGGGGTCTTCGACCCGGTGGTGAAGATCAAGCGGGAGCGCCCGCAGGTGGCGGTGCTGGTGCTGGGTCCAGTCCCGTCGCCGCGCGGGATCGCGGCGGCCTTCGCCGCGGGCGCGTCGGGGTACGTACGGCACGACGAGCGGATCGAAGGGGTGGAGCGGGCCATCATGAAGGCCCGGTCCGGGGAGGCGGCGGTGGCGCCGCAGCTCCTCCAGGGCGCCTTCGGGGAGCTGCTGAACCCCGCCGCGCAGCCCGACGACGAGGCCCAGCGGCTGCTGGAGATCCTGACGCCGCGTGAGGTGGAGGTCCTGGTCCGGGTGGCCGACGGGGAGGACACCCGGCTCATCGCGGCCGGGATGGGCATCGCCCCCAGCACGGCCCGTACGCATGTGCAGCGGGTGCTGATGAAGCTGGGCGTGGGGTCGCGGCTGGAGGCGGCCGCGCTGGCCGCGCGGACGGGCCTGCTGGACCGCGCGGGCTCCCCGCGCGGGACCGGCCCGGGGTAGGGGCGCGGGAGCGGTCGGCAAGGCCCCGCGCGCCCGTACCCGGGCAGGGCGTCCTACTTCCCCTCCGGCTCCCCGGGCAGGCCCTCGGCGGGCGGCGGCGGAGGAGTCGGCCGCAGCTTCAGCCAGGCCAGGAAGAAGACGCCGAGGACCAGCATGCCGATCCCGGTCCAGAGGTTGATGTTGACGCCCTCGGCCTTGTCGATGGCGGCCTGGGAGTCGGTGATGCCGGTGATCGTGACGATGACGCCGTAGACGACGAACAGGCCGCCGATGATGCGGCGCAGGTCGAAGATGCGGGCGGCGGTCGCCGACCTGGTCTCCAGCTCGGTGACCTCCCGCTGGAGGTCCTGCTCGGTGTAGTGCGGCCGGCGGGGCTGCTCGGGATGCTCGGTCATGGTCTCCTCGGTCCTCCCGCGTCAGAACGAGAACGGGATGTAGCAGGCGGCGGCCAGGACGACGGCGCCCCAGCCCAGCAGGGCGGGCTTGCGGTACCACGCGTCGTCGCCCGCGGCGGGTGGTTCGGACATGCCGGGGGAACGGGTGCCGTAGACCAGGCCCTGGAGTTCCGCCACCGGCTTCGGCTCGGTGAACAGGGACACCGCGACCATCACGACCGCGCCGGCGACGAAGCCCGCGATGGCGGAGACGAAGTTGGCGCCCTGGTCGGAGGGGAGGGAGATGATGCCCTTCTCGTAGAACACGAAGTAGTTCACCATCGCGGTCGCGGTGCCGGCGAGCAGCCCCCAGAAGCCGGACTTGGCGGACGCGCGCTTCCAGAACATGCCGACGATGAAGACGACGAACATCGGCACGTTGAAGAAGGAGAACAGCGTCTGGAGGTAGCTCATGATGTTCGAGAACGAGGAGGCGAGGAACGCCGTGCCGACGGAGGCGCCGACGCCGATCGCGGTGATCAGGCGGCCGAACCGCACGTAGTAGGCGTCCTCGCGGCCGCGCACCACGTACTTCGCCCAGATGTCGTTGGTGAACACCGTGTTGAACGACGACACGTTCGCCGCCATGCCCGCCATGAAGGCCGCGAGCAGACCGGTGACGGCGATGCCGAGCACGCCGTTGGGCAGCAGCTCCTGCATCAGGTAGGGGATGGCGTCGTTGTACTGGTACCCGGAGGCGGGGGTGCCGAAGCCGGGGACGAGCGCGGCGGCGGCCAGGCCGGGAATCATCACCAGGAAGACGATGAAGATCTTCGGGAAGGCGGCGATCAGCGGGGTCCGCTGCCCGGCGGAGAGGTTCTTCGCGGACAGGGCGCGCTGCACCTCGGCGAAGTTGGTGGTCCAGTAGCCGAAGGAGAGCACGAAGCCGAGGCCGAGGACGATGGTGAGCCAGTTGGCTCCCAGCGGGTTGGCGTGGCCGATGCCGGTGCCGCCCCAGGCCGTGGTGAAGTCGGCGCCGTGGGCCGCGGTGAGCTTGCCGGTCAGGCCGTCCCAGCCGCCGGCCTTCTTCAGGCCGAGCACGGTGATCGGGATGAGCGCGGCGAGGATCACGAAGAACTGGAGCACCTCGTTGTAGATCGCCGAGGACAGGCCGCCGAGGGTGATGTACGCGAGCACGAAGGCGCCGGCCACGACGATGGCGACCCACTGGGGCCAGCCGAGCAGGGCCTGGACGACGATCGCGAGGGCGTAGAGGTTGACGCCGGCGATGAGGATCGCGGCGAACGCGAACAGGACCGAGCTGAGCAGGTGGGCGGCCCGGTCGAAGCGCAGCAGCAGGAACTCGGGGACCGAGCGGACCTTGCTGCCGTAGTAGAAAGGCATCATCACGAGGCCCAGGAAGACCATGGCGGGGATGGCGCCGATCCAGTACCAGTGGACCGTGTAGGCGCCGTACTGGGCGCTGTTCGCGGCCATGCCCAGGATCTCGGTGGCCGCCAGGTTGGCCGAGATGAAGGCGAGACCGGTGATCCAGGCGGGCAGCGAACGTCCGGAGAGGAAGAAGTCGAGGCTGGTCCGCACCGACCGCCGGGCGGCGAGTCCGATGCCCAGGACGACGATGAAGTAGATCGCCAGGATCGCGTAGTCCAGCCAGTTGGTGGGCAGGCGTAGCTCCGCCGCCAGTTCGGTGGTGCCGGATGTGGGGATCTGCATGAAGAACTCGCTTCGTCGCGCGAACTGATCAGAGCGGAACCTACGCCTCGCTGTTCAGTTGTTGAACAGTTCTGTTTGTTTTCTTTGTTTGATTGTGATGATCCACGGCGTTGTCGTGTTGTGCTCTGTTATGTTTGATTGTGTTGAGTCATTGGTGCGGGACGCAGAGGAGCCCGGCGTGAAGAAGACCTCGACCCGGCTGGCCGACGGTCGCGAGCTGATCTACTACGACCTCCGGGACGACACCGTGCGGGACGCCGTCGACCGCCGCCCCCTGGACCGCACGGTCACCACCTCCGAGATCCGCCCCGACCCGCTGCTCGGCGACCGCGTCGCCGTCGCCTCCCACCGCCAGGGCCGCACCTACCACCCGCCGGCCGGCGAGTGCCCGCTCTGCCCGGCCCGCGGCGGCCGGCTCGGCGAGATCCCCGACTCCTCCTACGACGTCGCCGTCTTCGAGAACCGCTTCCCCTCCCTCGCCGGCGACTCCGGCCGCTGCGAGGTCGTCTGCTTCACCCCCGACCACGACGCCTCCTTCGCGGACCTCACCCCCGAACAGGCGCGCCTGGTGCTGGACGCGTGGACGGACCGCACCGCGGAGCTGTCGCACCTGCCCTCCGTGGAGCAGGTCTTCTGCTTCGAGAACCGCGGGGCCGAGATCGGCGTGACCCTGGGCCACCCGCACGGGCAGATCTACGCCTACCCCTTCACCACCCCGCGCACCGCGCTGATGCTCCGCTCGCTCGCCGCGCACCGGGCCGCGACCGGCGGCGGGAACCTCTTCGACGCCGTCCTGGAACGCGAACTCGCCGCCGAACGGGTCGTCCTTGAGGGTGAACACTGGGCGGCCTTCGTACCGTACGCGGCGCACTGGCCGTACGAGGTCCACCTGTACCCGAAGCGCCGCGTCCCCGACCTGCTCGCGCTCGACGAGGCGGCGCGCACAGAATTCCCCCAGCTCTACCTGGAACTCTTGAGGCGCTTCGACCGGATCTTCGGCGAGGGCGAGCCTCCGACCCCGTACATCGCGGCCTGGCACCAGGCCCCGTTCGGCACCCCGGAGGGGCTCGACGGCGTGACGCGGGACGATTTCGCGCTCCACCTCGAGCTTTTCACCATCCGACGCACTTCCGGCAAGCTGAAGTTTCTCGCGGGTTCCGAGTCCGGCATGAACGTGTTCATCAACGACGTGCCGCCGGAACGCGCGGCCGAGCGACTGCGAGAGGTAGCGAGTTGATGAAGTACCTGGTGACGGGTGGCGCGGGATACGTCGGCAGTGTCGTGGCCCAGCATCTGCTGGAGGCCGGCCACGAGGTCACCGTCCTCGACAACCTCTCCACCGGCTTCCGCGCGGGCGTCCCCACCGGTGCCGCGTTCGTCGAGGGCGACATCCGCGACGCCGCCAAGTGGCTCGACCCCTCCTTCGACGGCGTGCTGCACTTCGCCGCGTTCTCGCAGGTCGGCGAGTCGGTCGTGAAGCCGGAGAAGTACTGGGACAACAACGTCGGCGGCACCATGGCCCTGCTCGCCGCGATGCGCGACGCGGGGGTCGGCCGGCTGGTCTTCTCCTCCACCGCGGCCACCTACGGCGAGCCGGAGCAGGTCCCGATCCCGGAGACCGCCCCGACCCGCCCCACCAGCCCCTACGGCGCCTCCAAGCTCGCCGTCGACCACATGATCACCGGCGAGGCCACCGCCCACGGCCTGGCCGCCGTGTCGCTGCGCTACTTCAACGTGGCCGGCGCCTACGGCGCGTACGGCGAGCGGCACGACCCCGAGTCGCACCTCATCCCGCTGGTCCTCCAGGTCGCCCAGGGCCGCCGCGACGCCATCTCGGTCTACGGCGACGACTACCCGACCCCCGACGGCACCTGCGTGCGCGACTACATCCACGTCGCGGACCTGGCCGACGCCCACCTGCTCGCCCTCGCGGCCGCCGCCCCGGGCGAGCACCTGATCTGCAACCTCGGCAACGGCAGCGGCTTCTCCGTCCGCCAGGTCGTCGAGACCGTCCGCGAGGTCACCGGCCACCCGATCCCCGAAGTGGTGGCCCCCCGCCGGGGCGGCGACCCCGCGATCCTCGTCGCCTCCGCGGACACCGCCCGCGCGAAGCTCGGCTGGAACCCGTCCCGCGCGGACCTCGCGGGCATCGTCGCGGACGCCTGGAAGTTCACCCGGAGCATCGCGGAGGAGCACTAGTGGGGGCACAGCAGGTCGCGGAGCGCTTCGCCGAGCTGTACGGGGCGGAGCCGGAGGGCGTCTGGGCGGCACCGGGCCGCGTCAACCTGATCGGTGAGCACACCGACTACAACGACGGCTTCGTCATGCCGTTCGCGCTGCCGCACCGGACGCTCGCGGCGGTCTCCCGCCGCACCGACGGCGTCCTGCGCCTGCACTCGGCGGACATCGGGGCCGGGCGCGCACCGGTCACCGAACTGCGGCTCGACGCCCTCACCCCGCGGGGCGACGACGACTGGACGGCGTACCCGGCGGGCGTCGTCTGGGCGCTGCGCGAGGCGGGCCACGACGTCACCGGCGCCGACGTCCACCTCTCCTCCACCGTGCCGGCCGGCGCGGGCCTGTCCTCGTCGGCCGCGCTGGAGGTCGTCACCGCCCTCGCACTGGACGACCTCCACGGGCTCGGCCTGCCCCGCCGGGACCTGGCCCGGCTGTGCCGGCGCGCCGAGAACGTCTACGTCGGCGCCCCCACCGGGATCATGGACCAGACGGCGTCGGCGTGCTGCGAGCCGGGCCACGCCCTCTTCCTGGACACCCGCGACCTGTCCCGGCGGCAGATCCCCTTCGACCTCGCGGCCGAGGGCCTGCGCCTGCTGGTGGTGGACACCCGGGTCGAGCACGCCCACAGCGGCGGCGAGTACGGCAGGCGCCGGGCCGGCTGCGAGAAGGCCGCGGCCGTGCTCGGCGTCGACGCCCTGCGGGACGTGCCGTACGCCGGGCTGGCGGCGGCCCTCGCCCGCCTCGGCGACGAGGAGGAACTGGTCCGGCTGGTCCGGCACGTGGTGACCGAGAACCACCGGGTGGAGCGCGTCGCCGGCCTGCTGCGCTCCGGCGAGACCCGCGCGATCGGCCCCCTCCTCACCGAGGGGCACGCCTCGCTGCGCGACGACTTCCGCGTCTCCTGCCCCGAACTCGACCTGGTCGTCGACACGGCCCTCGCCGCGGGCGCCCTGGGCGCCCGGATGACCGGCGGCGGCTTCGGCGGCTCGGCGATCGTCCTGGCGGAGGCGGCGGACGCCGACACCCTCACGAAGGCCGTCGAAGCGGCCTTCACCACGGCCGGCCGCACACCCCCCGGGATCTTCGAGGCGGTACCGTCCGCGGGAGCCCACCGACTGACCTGACGCGTCTTTCCCCAGCCCGCCGCGGGGAACCCAACTACCGTGGGCGGCAAGCCAGTTGGCGCCGGTACCCTCCATGTCCGACACCGCCGGACCCGGCGGCGCGCGACGGGCAGGGGGAGGCCGGACACGGTGTGGGAGGAACGGCCGACGGGTCGCGAGGGCGGCTCCCGGCCGCCCCGCCACGGGGACCGCTGATGGGGGACGGGGAGATCCGGTCCCGGTTCGACGGGCGGGGGCACGTCGAGATCGCGGGGCCGGTGCCCGGGCGGGAGCGGGCCGAGCGGATCGCGTACCCGCTCGGGCACGAGCTGGTCGCCGCCGAGCGCCGCCGCGGTCCCGGACGGGTGCTCGGGCTGCCCGCCCCCGCCTCCGCGCGACTGCGCTTCCGGCGCGACGACGCCCCCCGGGCCCGCCGCCGGGCCGAGCGGACCGTCGAACGGCTGCGGGCCGGAGGTCCGCCGCCGGCCGACGACGCCCCGGCGCCGCCGCTCGTCCCCCGCCCGCCGGTGCCCCGTCCCCGGCGGTCCGCGGAGCCGCCCCCGCCGGCCCGCGCGCCCGGGCCCCGGATCCCTCCGCGGCCGGTCCACCCGCCGCCGCCCACTCCGCCTCCCCCGCGCCCGGATGAGCCGCCGTCGGGGCGGGTGCCGCGCGCGGCGGCCGGTGCCGGGGGAGGCGCGGTACCGGTGGCCCGCGGCCGGGGGCGGAGCCGATCGGGCCGGGCGTTGTCGACTTCCGTCCCGTTACGAACACGCGGCGCACCGGGAACATGCCGGACGGTCAGTTCTGCGAATGTCCTTCCGCTGCGTGCTCGCATCCGTACTCTGTGGAACAGCACCGGTGGGGGCCGGTGCCGCTCAGGGGGCGAGACGGGCGGGTACGGCGCCCACGGTGGGGATGGCAGTCTCCGCAACGGCGGCGGCCGTGCGGCGCGCGTCCTCGTCCGCGGGTGTCCTGCCGTGCCTGTCGTCGTCCTCCCGACCGACCTTTCACCGGGCACGCCCGGGCCGGCCTATTCCGGAGCATCTCCGGACCTTGGGTATCCCCTGCTCCGCGCGGAGCCTGGGGGAGGGGGTTTAGTGGTTCGCATCCGAGTCCTGGTCGTCGACGACCACCGCATCTTCGCCGAGTCGCTCGCCGCCGCCTTGGCCGCCGAGCCGGACGTCGACGTCTTCGCCGCGGGCAGCGGCCCGGCCGCGCTGCGCTGCCTGGAGCGCGCGGCCGGCGAGAACCGCCGCTACGACGTCCTCCTCGTCGACGCCGACCTGGGCGGCAACCTGCCCGGCGCCCGCCCGGCCGTACCGGTGCGCGAGGGCAACGAGGAGGGGCTGGTCGACGGGATCTCCCTGGTCGCCGGGGTCCGCACCACCCAGCCCGCCGTACGGACCGTCGTCCTCGCCGAGAAGGACGACCCGCGCCGCGCGGCCCTCGCCCTCCAGGCCGGCGCCTCCGGCTGGGTCGCCAAGGACTGCTCCCTGTCCCGGCTGCTGACGGTGATCCGCGGCGTGCTGCGCGACGAGACGCACCTCCCGCCCGCGCTGCTCACCGGGGTGCTCAAGGAGCTGACGGCCGCCCGCCGGCACCGCACCGAGAGCGAGCGCCTGGTGGAGTCCCTCACCCCCCGCGAGCGCGAGGTGCTGCGCTGCATGGTCGCCGGGCTCGGCCGCAAGGCGGTCGCCGAGCGGCTGTTCCTCTCCCCGCACACCGTCCGCACCCACATGCAGAACGTCCTCGGCAAGCTGGGCGTCCACTCCACGCTGGCCGCCGTCGCACTGGCCCGGCGGGCGGGCGTGGGACCGGCCGACCTAACCGGGGATGTTGTCGAACGGGGCGGTCAACTGGCGTAGCAGCCCGGCCAGTTCGACGCGCTGCGTACGCGACAGCTCGGCAAGGATCGCCCGCTCCTGCGCCAGCAGCCCCGCCAGCGACTGGTCCGCGCGGTCCCGGCCCTCGTCGGTCAGCCGGACCAGCACGCCCCGCCGGTCGCTCGGGTCCGGCAACCGCTCCACCAGGCCCTTCTTCGCCAGCCGGTCGATCCGGTTGGTCATCGTGCCCGAGGTGACCAGCGTCTGCGTCAGCAACTGGCCCGGGGAGAGCTGGTACGGCGTGCCCGCGCGCCGCAGCGCGGTCAGCACGTCGAACTCCCACGGCTCCAACTGGTGCTCGGCGAAGGCGAGCCGGCGCGCGCGGTCCAGGTGCCGGGCGAGGCGGCTCACCCGGCTCAGCACTTCCAGCGGCTCCACGTCGAGGTCCGGGCGCTCCCGGCGCCACGCTGCGACCAGCCGATCGACCTCGTCCTCCATGGAGATCAGTGTAGTGGTTGTGTCGACGTGAAGTCTCTTGATCTCAAGTGTCTTGACATCGAGAGAAATGTGGCGGGACAGTGGGAGCCATGACGCAGCCCCTCTGGGACCCCGCCCAGTACCTCCGTCACGCCGGCCACCGGGCCCGCCCCCTCGCCGACCTCCTCGCGCGGATCCAGGACCCGCCGGCCGACCGGCCCCGCGTCGCCGACCTCGGCTGCGGCCCCGGCAACGCCACCACCCTGCTCGCCGACCGCTGGCCCACCGCCCGCATCACCGGGTACGACAACTCCCCCGAGATGCTCGACAGGGCCCACACCGAGCACGAGGGACCCACCGCAGGCGGCGGCCGCCTGGACTTCGCCCACGCCGACCTGCGCACCTGGACACCCGCCGAGCCGTACGACGTGATCGTCTCCAACGCCACCCTCCAGTGGGTGCCGGGCCACACCGACCGGTTCGGCGACTGGACCGCCGCCCTGACCCCCGGCGGCACCTTCGCCTTCCAGGTCCCCGACAACACCGACGCGCCCCTGCACGCCCTGATGCGCGACCTCGCCGCCGGCCCCCGCTGGCGCGGCCGCCTCGCCGGCGTCCTGCGCGCCCCCGACTCCGTCCCCGCCCCCGGCGCCTACCTGGACCGCCTCACCCGCCTCGGCTGCGCGGCCGACGTCTGGCGGACCACGTACTTCCACGTCCTGCCGGGCGAGGACCCCGTCCTCGACTGGGTGAAGGGCACCGGACTCCGGCCCGCCCTGACCGCCCTCGCCGACGACCCCGAGGCCCGCGACGCCTTCCTCACCGAGTACCGGGACCTGCTGCGCACCGCCTACCCCGGCACCCCCTACGGCACCGTCCTGCCGTTCCGCCGCCTCTTCGCCGTCGCCCGCACGGGACGGTGAACCGGGCCGGTTCAGTTCTTGCGGTGCCCGATCAGCCGCGGCTTCGGCTCCAGCCCGTCCAGGCCGTGCCACGCCAGGTTCACCAGGTGCGCCGCCACCTCCGCCTTCTTCGGGCGGCGCACGTCCAGCCACCACTGCCCGGTCAGCGCGACCATCCCGACCAGCGCCTGCGCGTACAGCGGGGCGAGCTTCGGATCGAAGCCCCGGCTCTTGAACTCACGGCCCAGGATGTCCTCCACCTGGGTGGCGATGTCCGAGATCAGCGAGGCGAACGACCCCGTGGACTGCGGGATGGGGGAGTCCCGCACCAGGATCCGGAAACCGTCCGTGTACTCCTCGATGTAGTCCAGCAGCGCGAACGCGGCCTGCTCGCACAGCTCCCGCGGATGCCCGGCCGTCAGCGAGCCGGTCACCATCTCCAGCAGGCGCCGCATCTCGCGGTCCACCACCACCGCGTACAGCCCCTCCTTGCCGCCGAAGTGCTCGTACACCACCGGCTTGGACACCCCGGCCTTCGCCGCGATCTCCTCCACCGACGTGCCCTCGAAGCCCTTCGCCGCGAACAGGGTGCGACCGATCTCCAGCAACTGCTGGCGGCGCTCGACGCCGGTCATGCGGGTCCGGCGGGCCCGCCGCGGTTTGTCGTTGCTGGAGGTGCTGGAGTCGGTCGCCACGGCGTCAATCATGCCGCCTCGGCTGTTTCCCTCCGGCGCCGGGAGCCGCCTTCCCCGGTGTCACGCCGCGAATCGATACGCGAGCGTGACGGCCAGCGCACGTCGTACGCCCAGCCGAGCAGCTCGAACCAGCGGATGAACCGGGCCGACGAGTCGATCTGGCCGCGCATCACCCCGTGCCGCGCCGAGGTCGGATCGGCGTGGTGCAGGTTGTGCCACGACTCGCCGCAGGACAGCACCGCCAGCCACCACACGTTGCCCGAACGGTCCCGCGACCGGAACGGCCGCTTGCCCACCGCATGGCAGATCGAGTTGATCGACCACGTCACGTGGTGCAGCAGGGCCACCCGGACGAGGGACCCCCAGAAGAAGGCCGTGCACGCACCCCACCACGACATCGTCACCAGACCGCCGATCAGCGCCGGCAGCGCCAGCGACAGGACCGTCCACAGGACGAACTGGCGGGAGATCGCCCGGATCGCCGAATCCTTGATCAGATCCGGCGCGTACTTGTCCTGCGGGGTCTGCTCCTCGTCGAACATCCAGCCGATGTGCGCCCACCACAGGCCCTTCATCAGCGCCGGGAGCGTCTCGCCGAACCGCCACGGCGAGTGCGGGTCGCCCTCCGCGTCGGAGAACTTGTGGTGCCTGCGGTGATCGGCGACCCACCGCACCAGCGGGCCCTCCACCGCCATCGACCCCATGACCGCCAGCGCGATCCGCAGGGGCCGCTTCGCCTTGAACGAACCATGCGTGAAGTACCGGTGGAAACCGATCGTGATGCCGTGACAGCCCAGGAAGTAGAAGAACACCAGCAGGCCCAGATCGAGCCAGCTCACCCCCCGGCCCCAGGCCAGCGGAACGGCCGCCACCAGCGCCACGAACGGCACGATGATGAACAGGAGCAGTGCCATCTGCTCGATCGAACGCTTCTGCTCGCCGCCCAGCGTGGCGGAGGGTGCGGAGTCGTCCGCGGCCTTACGGGGTTCTTCGATCGCATCGGAACTTGAGGTCATGCGCGTCCCCTGTGGGGTCGAGGGTCGAGACAGATGCCGGGCCGCCGGGACCGGACGGCACTCGACGATACTTCCCTACGGTCCCGTAACCTACGGCGTCGTAAGTATGGCAGCGTGTCACACGGCCACAAGAGCCCCAGACCCTGCGCGTCCACATCGCCACCTATCCTTGGACTCGGTCGGACAGCGCGGTCCGCTGAAGTTTCTCCCCGGACGCTCCGGCCCGCATGCGGCGCCCGCCGAGCGGCAGCCGGCCGGGTTCCCCTCCAGACGAGCTTCAACACTGCAAGGAGCCGCACCTGTGAGCAGTGCCGACGACCAGACCACCACGACCAGCAGCGAGCTGCGCGCCGACATCCGCCGGCTGGGTGATCTCCTCGGCGAGACCCTCGTCCGGCAGGAGGGCCCCGAACTCCTCGAACTGGTCGAGAAGGTCCGCCGCCTCACCCGCGAGGACGGCGAAGCCGCCGCCGAGCTGCTGCGCGGCACCGAACTGGAGACCGCGGCCAAGCTGGTCCGCGCCTTCTCCACCTACTTCCACCTCGCCAACATCACCGAGCAGGTGCACCGCGGCCGCGAGCTGCGCGCCCGGCGCGCGGCCGAGGGCGGCCTCCTCGCCCGCACCGCCGACCGGCTCAAGGACGCCGACCCCGAGCACCTCGGGCAGGCCGTCCGCCACCTGAACGTCCGCCCGGTGTTCACCGCCCACCCCACCGAGGCCGCGCGCCGCTCCGTCCTCAACAAGCTCCGGCGCGTCGCCGCGCTCCTGGACACCCCCGTCCTCGACTCCGACCGCCGCCGCCACGACACCCGCCTCGCCGAGAACATCGACCTCGTCTGGCAGACCGACGAACTGCGCGTCGTACGCCCCGAACCCGCCGACGAGGCCCGCAACGCCATCTACTACCTCGACGAACTGCACGCCGACGCCGTCGGCGACGTCCTGGAGGACCTCACCGCCGAACTGGAGCGCGTCGGCGTCCGGCTCCCCGACGAGACCCGCCCCCTCACCTTCGGCACCTGGATCGGCGGCGACCGCGACGGCAACCCCAACGTCACCCCCCAGGTCACCTGGGACGTCCTCATCCTCCAGCACGAACACGGCATCAACGACGCCCTGCAGATGATCGACGAGCTGCGCGGCCTGCTCTCCAACTCCATCCGCTACACCGGGGCCACCGAGGAACTCCTCGACTCCCTCAAGGCCGACCTCGAACTCCTCCCCGAGATCAGCCCCCGCTACAAGCGACTCAACGCCGAGGAGCCCTACCGGCTCAAGGCCACCTGCATCCGGCAGAAGCTGGAGAACACCAAGCAGCGCCTCGCCAAGGGCACCGCGCACGAGGAGGGCCGCGACTACCTCGGCACCGCCGAGCTGCTGGCCGACCTGCGGATCGTCCAGACCTCCCTGCGCGCCCACCGCGGCGGCCTGTTCGCCGACGGCCGCATCGCCCGCACCATCCGCACCCTCGCCGCCTTCGGCCTCCAGCTCGCCACCATGGACGTCCGCGAACACGCCGACGCCCACCATCACGCCCTCGGCCAGCTCTTCGACCGGCTCGGCGAGGAGTCCTGGCGCTACGCCGACATGCCCCGCGAGTACCGCGCCAAGCTCCTCGCCAAGGAACTGCGCTCCCGCAGGCCGCTCGCCCCCACCCCGGCACCCGTCGACGCCGCCGGCGCCAAGACCCTCGGCGTCTTCCAGACCGTCAAGAAGGCCCTGGAGGTCTTCGGCCCCGAGGTCATCGAGTCCTACATCATCTCCATGTGCCAGGGCGCCGACGACGTCTTCGCCGCCGCCGTCCTCGCCCGCGAGGCCGGCCTGCTCGACCTGCACGCCGGCTGGGCCAGGATCGGCATCGTCCCCCTCCTGGAGACCACCGACGAACTCAAGGCCGCCGACACCATCCTGGAGGACATGCTCTCCGACCCGTCCTACCGGCGCCTGGTCGCGCTGCGCGGTGACGTCCAGGAGGTCATGCTCGGCTACTCCGACTCCTCCAAGTTCGGCGGCATCACCACCAGCCAGTGGGAGATCCACCGCGCCCAGCGCCGGCTGCGCGACGTCGCCCACCGCTACGGCGTACGCCTGCGCCTCTTCCACGGCCGCGGCGGCACCGTCGGCCGCGGCGGCGGCCCCTCCCACGACGCCATCCTCGCCCAGCCCTGGGGCACCCTGGAGGGCGAGATCAAGGTCACCGAACAGGGCGAGGTCATCTCCGACAAGTACCTCATCCCCTCCCTCGCCCGGGAGAACCTGGAACTGACCGTCGCCGCCACCCTCCAGGCGTCCGCCCTGCACACCGCCCCCCGCCAGTCCCACGAGGCCCTCGCCCGCTGGGACGCCGCCATGGACGTCGTCTCCGACGCCGCCCACGCCGCCTACCGCCGGCTCGTCGAGGACCCCGACCTGCCGACGTACTTCCTCGCCTCCACGCCCGTCGACCAGCTCGCCGAGCTGCACCTCGGCTCGCGGCCCTCCCGCCGCCCCGGCTCGGGCGTCTCGCTCGACGGCCTGCGCGCCATCCCGTGGGTGTTCGGCTGGACCCAGTCCCGGCAGATCGTGCCCGGCTGGTTCGGCGTCGGCTCCGGCCTCAAGGCGCTGCGGGAGACCGGCCTGGACACCGTGCTCGGCGAGATGCACGAACAGTGGCACTTCTTCCGCAACTTCATCTCCAACGTCGAGATGACCCTCGCCAAGACCGACCTGCGCATCGCCCAGCACTACGTCGACACCCTCGTCCCCGACGAGCTCAAGCACGTCTTCGACACCATCAGGGCCGAGCACGAGCTGACCGTCCGCGAGGTCCTCCGGATCACCGGCGAACAGGAACTCCTCGACGCCCAGCCCGCCCTCAAGCAGACCTTCGCCATCCGCGACGCCTACCTGGACCCGATCTCCTACCTCCAGGTCGCCCTGCTCAAGCGGCAGCGCGACGCCGCCGAACCCGACCCGCTGCTCTCCCGCGCCCTGCTCCTCACCGTCAACGGCGTGGCCGCCGGCCTGCGCAACACCGGCTGACCCGCGCCCCGCGCACGAAGGTGCCCCCGGAGTCGTCACGACCCCGGGGGCACCCCCGTCTTCCGCACCTTCTCCGAAACTCCGGCCCGGCTACCGCGACGCCACGAACGCCGCCGTCAGCAGCCCCGCCCCGGCCGGCCCCAGCACCCACGCCGGCCGGACCAGCCGCATCCCGCCCGCCACCACCACCGACGCCAGCAGCAGCGCACCGCCCAGCGGCACCCAGGCCAGCAGGACCCCCGCCGGCCCGGACCGCACCGCGTCCCCGGTACCCGGCTTGAGCACCACGTCGTACGTGCTCCCCACGCGCACCGCGACGGACCCCTCGACCTCCACCCGCGCACGCGGGCGCGCCCCCGCCGACCCGGGCGTGAACGGACCGGCGCACACATCCCCGGCGCACTCCGTCACCCGGACCGTGCCCCGCTCACGCCCCTTGGTCAGCATCACGTGCTGCGCGGTCCCCCAGGAACCCCACACCCCGGCGAACAGGATCAGCGCGGCGAGCGCACCCATCATCGTGACCCGCCCGAACCGCACCGCGGACACGGACGCCTGACGAGCGGTACTGGCTGTGGCAGGCATGGCCGGGATCATTGGCCATATCCCTACGGCCGGTCAACTCCGGGGGCGGCCAGACCGGACAAGTCAGGAGTTGTACGCGCTCTGCGCCCGCTCCAGCCCCTCGGTCACCAGACACTCCACCGCGTCCGCCGCACGGTCCACGAAGTAGTCCAGCTCCTTGCGCTCGGCCGACGAGAAGTCCCTCAGCACGAAGTCCGCGACCTGCATCCGCCCCGGCGGCCGGCCGATCCCGAACCGCACCCGGTGGTAGTCCGGCCCCATCGCCTTCGTCATCGACTTCAGGCCGTTGTGCCCGTTGTCACCGCCGCCCAGCTTCAGCCGCAGCGTGCCGTGGTCGATGTCCAGCTCGTCGTGGACCGCCACGACGTTCGCCAACGGCACCTTGTAGAAATCCCTCAGCGCGTTCACCGGACCGCCGGACAGGTTCATGTACGACATCGGCTTCGCCAGCACCACCCGGCGGCCGGCCGGCCCGGCCGGACCGATCCGGCCCTCCAGCACCTGCGCCTGCGCCTTGCCCGCCCGCTTGAACTTCCCCCCGATCCGCTCCGCGAGCAGGTCGGCCACCATGAAGCCGACATTGTGCCGGTTCATGGCGTACTCCGGACCGGGATTGCCGAGCCCGACGATCAGCCAGGGGCCGCTGGCGGGAGTGGTCACGTCCATGTCTCCTTGATACGCGCCAGCCGCTGCCCCCGGCAGGGAACAGCGGCTGACGAAATGACGGCTACGAGGTCCAAGACCCCGAAGGCGGGATCAGGCCTCGGCGGCCTCTTCGCCCTCGGTGCCCTCGCCCTCGGTCTCCTCGGCCTGCGCCTGCAGCACCTGCAGCACCACCGCGTCCGCGTCCACGGCCAGCGAGACGCCCTTCGGCAGCGAGATGTCCTTGGCGTAGACGGAGGCACCGGCCTCCAGGCCCTCCACGGACACCGTCACGGCCTCGGGGATGTGCGTGGCCTCGGTCTCGACCGGCAGCGCGGGCAGGACGTGCTCCAGCAGGTTGCCGCCCGGGGCCAGCTCGCCCTCGGTGTGCACCGGAATCTCGACCGTGACCTTCTCGCCCCGCTTGACCAGCAGCAGGTCGACGTGCTCCAGGAAGCCCTTCAGCGGGTCGCGCTGCACCGACTTCGGGATCGCCAGCTCGCCGCCCTTGCCGTCGACGTCCAGCGAGATCAGGACGTTCGGCGTACGCAGCGCCAGCAGCAGCTCGTGACCCGGCAGGGTCAGGTGCACCGGCTCGGTGCCGTGACCGTAGAGAACGACCGGCACCTTGTTCTCGCGGCGGATGCGACGGGCCGCACCCTTGCCGAACTCGGTACGGGACTCGGCGGCGAGCTTCACCTCGGACATGGGGATCACTCCTCGTGGAAATCAGGAACGGACGTGGTCACCCGGCCACGAACGGCCTGCTACGAAGAGCGCGTCGATAACGGATCACCGCGTCCGCGGGAACGGACACGGCCTCCCTCGCCGAGCAACTGGAACAGTCTACTCGGCAAGGGAGGCCGCACCCAAAACGATCGACGGCTAACGCCGGCGACGACCGGGCAGAAACCTCACTGCTCGTCGAAGAGGCTGGTCACCGAGCCGTCCTGGAACACCTCACGCACCGCGCTCGCGATCGTCGGAGCGATCGACAGCACCTTGATCTTGTCCATGTCCGCCGCCAGCTCACCCGGCGTCGGCAGCGTGTTCGTGAACACGAACTCGCTCACCCGCGAGTTCTTCAGCCGGTCCGCCGCCGGACCCGACAGCACACCGTGCGTCGCCGTCACGATCACGTCCTCGGCACCGTGCGCGAACAGCGCGTCGGCGGCCGCACAGATCGTCCCACCGGTGTCGATCATGTCGTCCACCAGCACGCACACGCGGCCCTCGACCTCACCCACGACCTCGTGGACGGTCACCTGGTTCGCCACGTCCTTGTCCCGGCGCTTGTGCACGATCGCCAGCGGCGCACCGAGCCGGTCGCACCACCGGTCCGCCACCCGCACCCGGCCCGCGTCCGGCGACACCACCGTCAGCTTCGACCGGTCCACCTTCCCGCCCACGTAGTCCGCCAGCAGCGGCAGCGCGAACAGGTGGTCCACCGGACCGTCGAAGAAGCCCTGGATCTGGTCCGTGTGCAGATCCACCGTCAGGATCCGGTCCGCACCCGCCGTCTTCATCAGGTCCGCGATCAGACGCGCCGAGATCGGTTCACGGCCACGGTGCTTCTTGTCCTGCCGCGCGTAACCGTAGAACGGCACGATCACCGTGATGGAGCGGGCCGACGCGCGCTTCAGCGCGTCGATCATGATCAGCTGCTCCATGATCCACTTGTTGATCGGAGCCGTGTGGCTCTGGATCAGGAAGCAGTCCGCACCGCGAGCCGACTCCTGGTAACGCACATAGATCTCACCGTTCGCGAAGTCGAAGGCCTTCGTCGGGACGACCCCGACACCCAGCTGCTGGGCGACCTCCTCGGCAAGCTCGGGGTGGGCGCGGCCGGAGAAGAACATCAACTTCTTCTCGCCGGTCGTCTTGATCCCGGTCACAGCACTGTCTCCTCAGAGGTTGTCTCAGCCAGCCGGCTGCTCGGCGACCTCTCGGCTGGGCATGAGAGGCCGAATCAGCTGGTAAGGGTGCGGGCGCACACGTGCGGATGTGCACTTATCACGGTACGCCGTGTTTGGCGCACCCGTTTCCGGTCAGTCCTCGTTCCCGCCCTGCCCGGACGCCGCCTCGGCAGCCTTCGCCGCCGCGCTCCCCGGACGCTTCCGGGCCACCCAGCCCTCGATATTCCGCTGCTGGCCACGGGCCACGGCCAGCGAACCGGGCGGCACGTCCTTCGTGATCACGGACCCCGCGGCGGTATAGGCACCGTCCCCCACCGTGACAGGAGCCACAAACATGTTGTCCGAACCGGTCCGGCAATGCGACCCCACCGTCGTGTGGTGCTTGTCCTGACCGTCGTAGTTCACGAACACGCTCGCCGCACCGATGTTCGTGTACTCACCGATCGTCGCGTCCCCCACGTACGACAGGTGGGGCACCTTCGTCCCCTCCCCGATCGACGCGTTCTTCGTCTCCACGTACGTCCCGATCTTGCCCTTGGCACCCAGCCGGGTCCCCGGACGCAGGTAAGCGAACGGTCCCACACCCGCCCCCGCGCCCACCACGGCACCGTCGGACACGGTGTTGTCCACCCGCGCCCCCGCGCCCACCACGGTGTCCTTCAGCCGGCTGTTCGGACCCACCTCGGCGCCCTCGCCGAGCCGCGTCGCACCGGTGAGCAGCGTGTTCGGGTGCACGACGGCGTCCCGCTCGAAGGTCACCGTCACGTCCACCCAGGTCGACGCCGGGTCCACGACGGTCACCCCGTCCAGCATCGCCCGCGTCAGCAGCCGGTCGTTCAGGATGCGCCGCGCCTGCGAGAGCTGCACCCGGTTGTTGATCCCGGCGATCTCCCGGTGGTCGGCGGCCACCGAGGCCCCCACCCGGTGCCCGGCCTCCCGCAGGATCCCGAGCACGTCCGTGAGGTACTCCTCACCCTGGCTGTTGTCCGTCCGCACCTTCTTCAGCGCGTCCGCCAGCAACTGCCCGTCGAAGGCGAACACCCCGCTGTTGATCTCCCGGATCGACCGCTGGGCGTCCGTGGCGTCCTTGTGCTCCACGATCGCGGTGACGGCGCCCGTCGCGTCGTCCCGCACGATCCGGCCGTACCCGGTCGCGTCCGGCACCTCGGCGGTGAGCACCGTCACGGCGTTGCCGTCGGCCTGGTGCGTCCCGGCGAGGCGCGCGAGGGTGTCGGCGGTCAGCAGCGGGGTGTCCCCGCAGACGACGACCACGGTGCCGTCCACGGCCCCGCCCAGCTCCTCCAGCCCCATGCGCACGGCGTGCCCGGTGCCGTTCTGCTCGGCCTGCACGGCCGTCCGCACACCGGGGTCGATCTCGGTCAGGTGCGCGGTGACCTGCTCACGGGCGTGGCCCACGACCACGACCAGGTGCGCGGGGTCCAACTCACGGGCGGCGGCCAGCACGTGACCGACCAGGGAACGGCCGCAGATGTCGTGCAGGACCTTCGGTGTGGCCGACTTCATACGGGTGCCCTCACCCGCTGCGAGAACGACGACGGCGGCCGGGCGGATGGCGCTCACGGGGTTGCCCTTCGGCTTCGATGGTGGGGGTGACAGCCGCAGGATACCGGGGGGACTTCCCGGGGATATGAGTGCGGGCCCTGACACCGTGGTCAGGGCCCGAACGTAGGTCGTGTGTGCTGTGGCTCCCCCGCAAGGATTCGAACCTTGTCCTGCTGGTACCAAAAACCAGTGTGCTGCCAGTTACACCACGGGGGACAGCGCCTCAGACCTTACCCGAGACGTGCCTTCGCCTCAGCCACGATTCCCTCCCACCAGCCCTCGATCCGGTTGTAGAGGTGGGCACTTCCGGCCACCGCGATCACGAGGCAGCCGTGGTAGTCCTCCCCGGTGTTCTTGCGGACCGTTTTGGGGTTGTGCCGCTTGAGCGTCGGCCTGGCGAACGCCGACACGTCCACGCCGGCGATCCCCGCCCAGTGGCGGTGGGCCGCCTCGACGTCCGCCGACTCGTGGATGAGCAGCCGGAAGGCCAGGCGCTCGCGTTCCACGCCGAGCAGGTCCAGCCAGGCGAGGTAGGTCCGGATCACCCCGGGGTCGCTGTTCACGAACACCGCCCGCTCGCGGCGGTCGTAGGGCTTGCTCTTGGCCCCTTCCGCCCAGTAGAGCGCGACGCCCGCCAGGAGCAGTTCCCGGTCCGAGAGGTCGCCGACCTCCCGCAGCGCGGCCGCCCTGGTCTCCACGCGCTTCTCCTCGTCCGCCGCGCGGCGCCTCGCCAGACCCGCCCGCATGAGGGCTCGCTGCTCCTCGGGCGTGTAGCGCCGCTCCGGGCGCGGCAGGTCCCGTACCCACAGGGAGACCGAGCTGCGGGAGCAGCCCAGTTCCGCCTCGATGCGGTCGTAGGTCCAGCCCTGGAGCCGCAGCTCCCGGGCCCGGGCCCGCAGGTCGTCCCTGGCTCGTGGGCGCCTGGTCCATTCGGGTGGCGGTTCGCCCTGCACGAGGCGGTGGAGGAGGTCGTTGTTGAAGACCTTCAGCTCGTCCCGGATCTGCCGGAGGCTGTGGCCGGCGCGGCGCAGGGCGACCGCCCGGTCGCGGAGGGCGGCGAAGTCGGCGCGGGGGCCGTGTGGGTGTCCCATGGCCATACCGTCCGGCCGGAACCGGTGCTTCCGGTGTCGAACGGGAAGGGTTCACCAGTTCGAGGGACGGGGGGCGGTTCCGAGGTCGTCCGGTTACGGAGTGTGGTGTGTGGAGGTCGGTGAAACTCACCGGAAACGCCCCGCCGGCCGCCCGTAGGCTGGAGGCATGACCACGACGGGGGAAGACCAGGCCAGGGCCTTGACCGGGCCCTGGTGGTGGGCGAGGTGGCGCAGCGCCCTGCTCGACGGGGGCCTCGCGGTGCTGTCCGCCGCGGAGTGCGCGGCGGAGGGGGTGCCGTTCGCCCGGGACGCCGGGATCCCGGTGTCCGTGGGGGTGCTGTTCGGGCTGCTCGCCGGATCGGTGCTGCTGGTGCGCCGGAAGTGGCCGGTCGCCGTGGTGCTGGTGGCGATCGCGATCACGCCGGCCGAGATGGGCTTCGTGATGGGGGTCGTCGGGCTGTACACGCTGTCCGCGTGCGAGCTGCCGCGGCGGGTGATCGGGGCGCTGGCGGGGATGTCGTCGCTGGGCACGGCGGTGGTGACGTTCGTGCGGGTGAGCCAGGACATGGCGCGCGGCGACCTGACACTGGGTGACTGGTTCGTGCCGTTCGCCGCGGTGACGACGTCGCTGGGGCTGACGGCTCCGCCGGTGCTGCTGGGGCTGTACGTGGGGGCGCGGCGGCGGCTGATGGAGAGTCTGCGGGAGCGGGCGGATTCGCTGGAGCGGGAGTTGCAGTTGCTCGCGGAGCGGGCGGAGGAGCGGGCCGAGTGGGCGCGCAACGAGGAGCGGACGCGGATCGCGCGGGAGATGCACGACGTGGTCGCGCACCGGGTGAGTCTGATGGTGGTGCACGCGGCGGCGTTGCAGGTGGTGGCGCGGAAGGACCCGGAGAAGGCGGTGCGGAACGCCGCGCTGGTGGGGGACATGGGCCGGCAGGCGCTGACGGAGCTGCGGGAGATGCTCGGTGTGCTGCGGGCGGGGGAGGGTGCGGGCCGGCGTGCGGCGGAGGTGCCGCTCGCGGCGGTCGGTGAGGCGGCCGCGGTGGCGGCGTCGAGGGTGGCCGTGGCGGAGGGGGCGGTGGAGGGGCCGTGTCTGTCGGAGCTGGAGGAGCTGATCGGGCAGTCGTCCGCCGCGGGGATGGTGGTGGACCTGTCGGTGGAGGGGGAGGTGCGGGCGTACGCGGGGGAGATCGAGCAGACGGCGTACCGGGTGGTGCAGGAGGCGTTGACGAACGTGCACAAGCACGCGGCGGGCGCGAAGACGTACGTGCGGTTGGCGCACCGGGTGTCGGAGATCGCGATGCAGGTGGAGAACGAGCCGCCGCCGGAGCCGGCGTCGGCGTCGGCGGCGGGGCTGCCGTCGGGTGGCAACGGCCTGGTGGGGATGCGGGAGCGGGTCGTGGCGCTGGGCGGTGTGTTCGTGTCGGGGCCCACGGACGCGGGGGGTTTCCGGGTGTCGGCGGTGATCCCGGCGGTGTAGGCGGGGGGTGCCCTTGTTCCGGCGGGGGGCCGGTGTCCGCGGCCGGGGGTCAGCCGGCGGTGAGGCGGACCGGTGGTATGCCGGTGGCGAGGGCGGTCAGGGCGTGGTCGGTGTCGGGGCCGAGGTACCAGTCGCCGGTGTGGTCGATGCTGTAGACGCGGCCCTCGGCGTCGATGGCGAGGAGGGCGGCGGTGTCGGTCTCCTCGCCGAGGGGGCACAGTTCGGTGCCGAGGGCGCGGCCGAGGTCGCCGAGGGTGCGGGCGAGGTGGAGGCCGTGCAGGGGGTCGAGGTGGAGGGTGGCGGGGGCGATCTGGCGGCCGGTTCCGCCGGGGGTGATGCGCAGGCCGCCGAATTCGGCCCAGGCTTCGACGGCGGCGGGGAACACGGTGTGCCGGTGTCCGGCGGGTGAGGTGTGTGCGCGCAGGGTGTCGGCCCAGATCTCGGCCTGCTTTATGTCCCAGCGTCCGGGCTGCCAGCCGGCGGCGCGCAGGGCGGTGTCGACGGGTGCGGGGAAGCGGGACGGGGCTGTCCCCGGCCGGGTGCGGCCGGGGTGGGGTGAGGGGGTGCGGTCGGTGTGCATCTGCCCTTCGTTCGTCGTGCGCGTGCGGGTGAGTGGCGTGGTGGTGCCCGTGGCGGCCGAGGTCAGCCGCCGGTGGCGGCGGTGTCGACGACGCGTACGCCGAAGTGGGCGCTGAGGGCGGCGCAGGCGCGGCAGGGGGTGGCGAAGCTGCCGTGGAGGGGGTCGCCGTCCTCGCGTATGCGGCGGGCGGTGAGTTTGGCGTGTTTGAGGGCTTTGCGGGCTTCGCCGTTGGTCATGGGCCGGCGGGCGGCGCGTTTGCTGCGGGCGGCGTCGGCGGTGGTGATGTGCCGGGAGATGAGGAGGGTCTCGGCGCAGCGGCCGGTGGAGCGGTCGCGTTGGGCGCTGGCGAGGCTGTCGAGGAAGTCCCGGACGAGGGGGTGCAGGGCGGGGGGCTGGTCGCCGCGGGCGGCGGTGCCGGTGAGGGTGGCGCCGCGGACGGAGAGGGCGGCGGCGACGGTGGGCAGGATGCCGTCGCGCCGGTGCCGCAGGGCGGGTGCGGGGGGTGTGTCGGTGCCGCTCCAGTCGATGCGAGGGTCGCCGGCCCGCACGTCGGCACCTCCGGTCTGCACGGTGTTCATGGTCGTTTTTCCTCCCCGGGCGTCCCCCAGAGGACACAGGGTGCCAAATGCCGTGGCGGGTGGGGAAGCTGGGGCGCCGCGACACGCCCGTTCCGGGCATGTCGTGACGGTGGGGTGACGGGGGGTCACGGCGGTGGGCCGCGGGGTCGCGGCCGGCGGGGCGGGCGCCGGGTGGCGTGGTGGCGGGGGGTGCGGGTGGCGCGGGCGCGGTGGCCGGTGACCGGGGTGCGCGTACCGCATAGGCTGTCGGCGTCCGCGATCGACACCGCCGTTCAGGCCAGAGAAGATGCCGCAGGGGGCAACCGCCATGACGACAGGTGGGCTCGGGCTGGGGGCGCCGCCCAGCCGCCAGGCCGGGGGGCGAGGAGTGCCGCCGAACGCGGCGTACGCCGGGCAGGTCGTGCACTTCCCGGATCCGGTGCGGGCGGCGCGTCACCCCAGGGGGGTACGGGTCGACGACCGCGGTCTGCCGGATTTCTCGCCGTACGCGCGCGTGGCGGTGGAGATCGCCGAGCCGCCGGCGGGGTTCGGGGTCGACGAACTGCGGCTGACGGACTACGTGTCGGCGAACGCGGCGCTGGCGGCGTCGGGGCACGAGTGGTGGGACACGCTGCCGGACGTGGCGACGCCGCACGGCTGGACGTGGCACCACGTGGCGGGTACGCGGCGGCTCGAACTGGTCCCGGTCGAGGTGAAGGCGCTGCTGCGGCACCACGGCGGGCTGGCGACGACGGTGGTGGACCACGCCAAGCGCGGGACGCGGCCGTTGCAGGAGTCGCGGCCGGCGCACTTCGGGCTGCCGAAGTCGGGTGTGGCGGTGACGGAGGCTCAGGTGCAGGGGGTCGAGGAGGACCTCGGCTACCGGCTGCCCGGTGCCTACCGTTCGTTCCTGAAGGCGGCGGGCGGTTGCGCGCCGGTCGGCACGGCGCTCGACGCCGAGCTGGGGCTGCTGGTGGACCAGCCGTTCTTCACGGTGCGGGACGAGGCCGCGGTCAACGACCTGGTGTACGTGAACAAGTGTCTGCGGGACCACCTGACGAAGGACTACCTCGGGGTGGGTTTCGTGCAGGGCGGGCTGCTCGCGGTGAAGGTGAAGGGCGAGCGGGTCGGCACGGTGTGGTTCTGCGCGTACGACGATGTGCGGGACGTGGATCCGTCGTGGTCGCCGGCGGAGCGGGTGGAGCGCCTGCTGCTGCCGTGCGGTGCGGATTTCGACGCCTTCCTGTCCCAGCTGGCGGGCAGTCCGCCGGAGTTGGAGACGGTGGCCGATCTGATGGTCGACGGTGGGTTCGCCCGGGTCGTCCCGGTGTCTTCCGGTCCGGCGCCGTCCGGTCCGGCGGGGGAGTGAGCTGCGAGCGATGGTGACCTACGCGCAGGCGCAGGAGCGCGCCGAGGAGTGGATCAACGCCGACGTGCCCGCGTACCAGCACCGTGAGGTGCGGGTGCGGGAGTTCGAGCTGGGGTTCGTGGTGTGGGGCGAGGACCGGGCGGAGGGCCCGCGGTCGGACGCGGGCGGGCAGCGGCTCGTCATCGCGCGGGACAGCGGGGAGGCCACGCTGTGGCCGGCCCTGCCGGTGGGTGAGGTGATCCGCCGGTACGAGGAGCGGTACGGCGGTGCCGGGGAGCCGCGGGACGCGGTGCCGGCGCCCGCCGCCCGGGTGGACCTCAACCAGACGTCGTTCCTGCTGACGCCGCCGGAGTGGTTGCAGGATGCCGCGGACAAGCTGGGGATCGGTGACCGGCGGCCGGAGCGTACGCCGGACGCGGCGAGCGCGGGTGCGGAACCGGTGCCGGGTGGTGCGGCCGTCGCGGACGGGGGCGCCGCCGGTGCCGCCGCCCCGGGTACGGGCGGGCCGGCCGGGTCGCGGGCCGGGGCTCCGGCGGGAGCGGACGGCGGGACGCGCGGTGGTGCCGGGGCGCCCGGGGCCGGTGGGGCGCCGGGGGCGCCCGCTCCGGCGGACGTGCCCGCCGGTGCCACACCTTGGGCCGGTACGGACACGAACGCGGAGGCCGGTGAGGACGACCGGTCCGTGCCGCTGCCCGCGACGGTGTTCGCGCCGCCGCTGGGCGGCCCGGAGGACGCGCGCCCGCCGGCGGCCGCGCCGGACGCGCCGACGGCGCTGATGGCGGGCGGCAGCCGGCTCCCGCCGACGGCGGTCGCCCCGGCCCTCGACGCCTCGGCCGTACCGGGCGGCGTGCCCGCGCCTCCCGGTACCGCGCGGCCATCGGGCGCGCCCGGAACTCCCGGCGAGCCGGGCGCCGGTCAGGGCGGTACGCCGACGCCGCCTCCGGGTGTGCCGGGTGCGGGTCAGGGTGGTTCGCCGACGCCGCCTCCGGGTGTGCCGGGTGCGGGTCGGGGTGGTTCGCCGACGCCTCCGCCGCCTTCGGGCGCGCCGGTGTACGCGTATCCGCCTCCGCCGGCGGCTCCGGGCGGTACTCCGGCGCCGCACGCGGCCGTGCCCGCGCCGCCGACGGTTCCGGGCGTGCCGGGTGCTGGTCGGGGTGGTACGCCCACGCCGCCTCCGGGTGTGCCGGGTGCGGGTCGGGGTGGTTCGCCGACGCCTCCGCCGCCTTCGGGCGCGCCGGTGTACGGGTACCCGCTCCCGCCGGCGGTCCCCGGGGGCACCCCGGCTCCCGGTGCCGCGCAGGGCGGCCCGCCGCAGCCTTCGTCGCCCGGTCCCGCGTCGTACGGGCATCCGCAGGGGCCGGGCGGTGCGCCGGCCGGGCCGCAGACCCCGGCGGGACCGGGTGCGTCCGCGCGCCCGCTCGCGCCGAACGCCGGGGACATCGCGGACGCGGCGACCAGCAAGGCGGCGCCGCCGCCGAAGAAGGCGCGCGGTGGCGCGGGTGCGCCTCCGCCGCCGGGCGCCCCCGGCGCTCCGGGCAGCCGTCCGGGAGCCGCGCCGCCCCCGCCCGCGGGCGGTTACGTGCCGACGCGGTTGGTGTCGGCGCTCGGCCCCGAGGGCCCCGGGGCACCGGGCGGTCCGGGCGCCCCCGCCGCGCCGGGTGCTCCGGGTGCTCCGGCCGGGGGCGGTGGGCACCACGCGGCCACGGTGCTGGCCGCCCCGAGCCCGCTGGGCGGGGCCGCCCCGCAGCCTCCGGGCGTACCCCATGCTCCGGGTGCTCCGGGCAAGCCCTCCGCGGCCGGCGGCCCGCAGCCGCCGTCCGCTCCCGGGTCCCCCGGTGCCCCGGGCGGGGCGCGCGGTGCCGTGCACCACGCCGAGACCGTGCTGGCCGCTCCGCCGGTGGCCGGTCCGGGCGCGCCCCCGCCGCCCGCGCCCGGCGCCCCCGGCATGCCCCCGGGCGTGCCGGGTGCCCCGCCGCCGGTGCCGCCCGGCGCGATGCCCCCGCCGGGCGCGCCGTCGCCGGGGCAGGCTCCGGCGTACGGGTATCCGCAGCCGGGGCAGCCGACGGTCGGCCCGGGCTACCAGGCCGTGCTGCGCTACCGCGCGCAGGACGGCTCCGAGCAGCAGCTGATCCGGCGTTCGGCGCCGGGCACGCCGCACCCGGAGTGGCAGATCTTCCACGAGCTGCGGGGGCTGAACGTCCCGCCGGACCAGGTGCTGGAGCTGCACACGGAGCTGGAGTCGTGCGAGCTGCCGGGTGCGTACTGCGCGCGGATGATCCGGGAGCAGTGGCCGCAGGCGCGGATCGCGAGCATCGCGCCCTACGGCACGGACCACGCGAGCCGGCAGCAGGGCATGCGTCAGTTGCTGGCCCACCAGGGGGAGTTGCACCAGGTGGCGGACGGTCCCGCGCGGCCGGCGCCGGTGCGGGCGCCGCTGCCGCCGGTGCAGCCGGCTCCGCCGGTGCCGCCGGAGGCGATCGGGCACGAGATGGCCGCCGCGTTCGGGCCGGGGGTGTTCCGGTTCGAGCAGCAGGCGGTGTCCCGGCAGGGTGTGCCCCCGATCGTGGCGCACACGCTGGTGGTGGCCGGACTGCCGCTGGACATGGGCCCGTTCTTCTGGGCGCAGGCGCAGCCGGGCCGTCCGGTGCCGACGCTGGCGGAGCTGGCGGCCGAGCGCGGGGTGCAGCCGGCGGCGGACGCGGGCTCGTACCTCGTCATGGGCACCGACTTCGGCAAGGCGGTCTGCGTGCAGTACGGGACGGCGCACATCGTGGCCGTGCCGGTGGAGGCGGGGCCGGGCGGTGCGTCGGTGCCGCCGCAGTTCGTGAACAGCGGGCTGCCGGAGTTCGCGCGGTGCCTGGCGCTGCTGGGACGGATGTGGCGGCTGCGGTACGGGCTGAACCAGGAGCAGGCGGGCCGCTGGACCGTCGACTTCCAGGCGCAGCTCGCCGCGCTGGACCCGGCGGCGCTCGGTTCGCCGGAGAACTGGTGGGCGGTGCTGCTGGAGCAGATGTGGGACGGTCTGCTGTAGCGCACGCCCGTGCGCGCCGCCGCGGGCGGCCGTGACCCACCCCGGGCCCTCCACGCACGCGCGTGGAGGGCCCGGTGCGTTGGGGGCGGTCCGCCGTCCGGGGGGCCGCGGTCACTCTCGCGAGGGAGCGCGTTCCGGGGGGCGCGCGTCCGCCGCGCCGGTCCCGAACTGGGACGTTCCGGCCGTGACCCGGATGCGGAGTGTCGTGTGGGGAACCGCCGAGTCCGATCCATCAAGATATGCGCGAAATCATTATGTCGTGTATGTCTCGTGTGTCCGGTGGAGAGGGGTTCCCAGGGTGAGCAGCGCATCGATGCCGGCGGACGGCTTCGTGACCGTACGGGGGCGCGGCTACCGCCCCGAACAGGTCGACGCGTACCTGGAGGCGCTGTGCGAGGACCGGGACGCCGCCTGGGAGCGCGCGGCCCGGCTGACGGTGCTCGCCAAGGAGATGGAGGCGGAGGCCGTACGGCTGCGCGAGACCGTCGGCCGGCTCCGGCCGCAGACGTACGAGGCGCTCGGCGACCGTGCGCGGCGGATCCACCGGCTCGCGCTGGAGGAGGCGGCGGAGCTGCGCGAACGCACCCGGCGCGAAGCGGACAAGGTCGTCGCGGAGGCCGAGGCGCGCGCCGGCCGGGTCCGCCGGCACGCGCAGGAGGCGGCGGACGCGCTCCGCGCGGAGGCCGAGGAGCGGGCCCGGGAGCACCTCGTCGCCGCGCAGGCCGAGGCCGACGCCCTGCGCGTCGGCGCCCGGTCCGACGTGAAGGCGGAGCGCGGGGAGCTGCTGACCGCGCTCCGCGAGGCGCGGCACGGCACCACCGGCATCCTCGGCGAGCAGTCCCGTGAGCAGGCCGGCCGCTGGGCCGCCGTCGAGCGCCAGGAGGCCGAGCAACTGGCCGCGCTGGAGGCCCGGTATGCCGAGCGGGAGCGCCGGGCCGAGGCCGAGCTGCTGGCGGCCGAGCGGGCCCTCGCGGAGGCGCGGGAGTACGCGCCCCGCGCCGAGGCGGAGGCACGCGCGCGTGCCGACGCCCTCCTCACCGAGGCGCGGCTGTCCGAGGAGCGGATCGCGCTGGAGACCGAGCAGGTGCTGCGTGACCACGGTGACACCTGGGACGACGTCCAGGCGCACATGGACTCCGTGCGCGACAGCCTCATCTCGCTGACCGGCAGGGTGGCCATGGAGTAGCGCGGTGGCCCGCCGGGTTCCCCCACGGTCCGCCCCGCCACCGGGTCGCGCGCGGGCCGGGCGGCGCCGGGGCGCGCACCGGCCGGACGGCGCCGGGGCGCTCACTCCCGGAACGCGGTCGGCGGGGCGCTCGCGCCCGGAACGCGGTCGGCGGGGCGCTCACTCCTGGAGCACCGGGAACCGCCGGGGCGCCACCACCAGCAGCACCGCGAACGCCAGCGCCGCCGCGGCCGCCGCCCCCGCGTACACCGCGTGCACCGCCTCGGCGATCGCCCGCCGGGTCGCCTCCGCGGCCGTGCCCTCGTCCAGCGCGCGGGTGACGGAGTCCAGGTCGCCCGCGCCGCCCAGCCGCGCGGCCAGCACCCCGTTGGCGACGGCGCCGAACAGGGACGCGCCGAGGGTCTGCCCGGTCTGCCGGCAGAACAGCACGGAGGCGGTCGTGGTGCCCCGCTCCGACCAGCCCACGGTCGACTGCACGCCGACGATCAGCGGCAGCTGGAACAGGCCCAGCGCCCCGCCGAGCAGCAGCATCAGCACCGTCGGCTGCCACCACGAGCCGGGGTACGGCAGGAACGGGAAGGCGCACAGGATCAGCGCCGCCAGGCCGATCCCGCACAGCGCGGTGTCCCGGAACCCGATCCGCCGGTAGAGGTGCTGGCTGCACGCGGCGGACACCGGCCAGCTCAGCGTCCACACCGACAGCACGAACCCGGCGGACACCGGCCCGAGTCCGAGCACCGCCTGCGCGTACGTCGGCAGGAACACCGCCGGCGCCACCATCAGCAGGCCCAGCGCCCCGAGCGCCAGGTTGACGGCGGCGATCGTCCGGCGCCGCCACACCCAGCCCGGGATGATCGGCTCCGCCGCGCGCCGCTCCACCGCCACCACCACGGCGGCCAGGGCGAGACCCGCGCCGAAGAGGGCCAGCGACGGCGCCGACAGCCACGGCCAGGCGACCCCGCCCTGCACCAGGGCGGTCAGCAGCACACCACCGCACGCGAACACCGCGAGCGCCCCGCCCCAGTCCACGCGTGCGCGCGGCGCGGCCTCCCGCTCGGGTTCGTGCAGGTGCCGGACCACCAGCCACAGGGCCGCGGCCCCGATCGGCAGGTTGACCAGGAAGATCCAGCGCCAGTCGGCGTAGGCGGCCAGCACCCCGCCGAGGCCGGGGCCCGCCACCGCGGAGACCGCCCACACCGTCGACAGCTTCGACTGGATCCGCGGGCGCTCCGCCAGCGGATACAGGTCGGCGGCCAGCGTCTGCACGGTGCCCTGCAACGCCCCGCCGCCCAGTCCCTGCACGATCCGGAACGCGATCAGCGCCGCCATGTTCCAGGCCGTCGCGCACAGCAGCGACCCCAGCAGGAACACGGCCGCGCCGGCCACCAGCACCGGTTTGCGGCCGAAGGTGTCGGACAGCTTGCCGTACACGGGGAGGGTGACGGTGACGGCGAGCAGGTAGCCGGAGAACAGCCAGGAGAAGACGGAGAACCCGCCGAGGTCGCCGACGATCTGCGGCACGGCCGTGGAGACGACGGTGGAGTCGAGCGCCGCCAGCGCCATCGCGAGCATCAGCGCGGCGACCACCGCGCCGCGCCGCCGGGTGTCCGGGCGCCGGGCGGCGTCGCCGCGTATGGCCGGTGTCGTACTCCCCATCGCACACCCTCCGCGTGGTCCCCGTGGTCCCCGTGGTCCCCGACGGAAGCTACCCCGGTGCCCCCTGCACCCATGTCCCGGGCGGCGGCCTTCCGGGGCGGCCGGGCCGGCCCCGCGAGCGGCCGGGGGGTGGACGCGGAGCGCGCCGAAGGGTGGAGGAAACCCCGAGAACGGCTCCACCCGGCGGTGGAGCACCCCTAGGGGACCCTCCGTACTACGGCTCGGGGAGGGTTCGTCCCGGCGGAGGACGAGGCCGGCCGGGACCGCTCCCTAGTCTGGTTCCACGCCGCTGGGGGGTGGCGGACCGCACCGGCGGGGGTGGGGTTTTCCCCCGGTGAAGAAGGGGCTCCGCACCAGCGCGCGGCACCCCCGCCGACCGCGAGACTTCTCGACGTACCCGAGACGGCCCGGCGCACCGGCGCACACCACCGTCTTCCCGGGCGATCCCTTACGAGCGATATAGGAGACATACCGTGACAACGGCTGTGACCATTCCCAGGCACGGGGGCACTGGAGGGCGTACGGCCGTTGCGGCGCGGGCGCGGCAGGTCGTGAAGGCGTACGGGTCCGGCGAGACCCGGGTCGTCGCCCTGGACCACGTCGACGTGGACATCGCCCGCGGCCGGTTCACCGCGATCATGGGTCCCTCGGGGTCCGGCAAGTCGACGCTGATGCACTGCCTCGCCGGCCTCGACACGGTGACGGGCGGTCAGATCTTCCTCGACGAGACCGAGATCACCGGGCTGAAGGACAAGAAGCTCACCCAGTTGCGCCGGGACCGGATCGGCTTCATCTTCCAGGCGTTCAACCTGCTGCCCACGCTGAACGCCATCGAGAACATCACGCTGCCGATGGACATCGCCGGCCGCAAGCCCGACCGGGCCTGGCTGGAGCGGGTCGTGGAGACCGTGGGCCTGGCCGGGCGCCTCAAGCACCGGCCGACCCAGCTCTCCGGAGGCCAGCAGCAGCGCGTGGCCGTGGCCCGCGCGCTCGCCGCCCGCCCGGAGATCATCTTCGGGGACGAGCCGACCGGGAACCTCGACTCCCGCGCGGGCGCCGAGGTCCTGGGCTTCCTGCGCCGATCGGTGGACGAACTGGGCCAGACGATCGTGATGGTCACCCACGACCCGGTGGCCGCCTCCTACGCGGACCGGGTGCTGTACCTGGCGGACGGCCGGATCGTCGACGAGATGCACCAGCCGACGGCCGACCAGGTCCTGGACCGGATGAAGGACTTCGACGCGCGGGGGCGTACGTCGTGACCGTGCTGAAGACCTCCCTGCGCAACTTCCTCGCGCACAAGGGCCGGATGGCGCTCTCCGCGGTGGCGGTCCTGCTGTCGGTCGCGTTCGTGTGCGGCACGCTGGTGTTCACCGACACCATGAACACCACCTTCGACAAGCTGTTCCAGGCGACCGCGTCGGACGTCACGGTCAGTGCCAAGGACGCCTCCGACACCGGGGAGACCACCTCCCGCACCGGCAAGCCGCCGGTCGTGCCGGCCTCCGTGCTGGCCGGGATCCGCCGGACCCCGGGCGTGCGGGCGGCCGAGGGCACGGTGTTCTCCACCTCGGTGACCGTCGTCGACGTCCGCAACGCCAGGCTATCGCCCGACAGCGGCGCCCCCACCATCGTCGGCAGCTGGAACGGCAACGACGCCCGCACCATGGCGATCACCGCCGGTACGGCGCCCAAGGGCCCGCGGCAGGTGATGGTCGACGCGGACACCGCCGACAGCCATCACCTGAAGCTCGGTGACGAGATCGGCATCATCTCCGTCGTCGGCACGCACCGCGCGCGCGTGTCCGGCTTCGCCTCCTACAAGGTCACCAATCCCGGCGCGGCGATCTTCTACCTGGACACCGGGACCGCTCAGCGGGCCCTGGTCGGCAGCGCCGGCGTCTACACCAACATCAACGTCACCGCGGCCGAGGGCGTCACCGACGCCCGGCTGAAGGAGAGCGTGGCGGCCGGGCTCGGCCACCGTTACAAGGTGCAGACCGCCGAGGAGGTCGCCGCCGCCAACCAGAAGGACGTGCGGAGCTTCCTGGACGTCATGAAGTACGCGATGCTCGGCTTCGCCGGGATCGCCTTCCTCGTCGGCATCTTCCTGATCGTCAACACCTTCTCGATGCTGGTCGCCCAGCGCACCCGGGAGATCGGCCTGATGCGGGCCATCGGCTCCTCGCGTCGGCAGGTCAACCGCTCCGTGCTCGTCGAGGCCCTGCTGCTCGGCGTCGCCGGTTCCGTCCTCGGTGTCGGCGCGGGGGTCGGCATCGCGGTCGGCCTGATGAAGCTCATGGGCACCATGGGCATGCACCTGTCGACCGACGACCTGACCGTCGCCTGGACCACCCCGGCCCTCGGCCTGCTCCTCGGCGTGGTCGTGACCGTGCTCGCCGCCTGGCTGCCGGCCCGGCGGGCCGGCAAGGTCTCCCCGATGGCCGCCCTGCGCGAGGCGGGCGCCCCGGCCGACGCCAGGGCGGGCGTCGTACGGGCCCTGACCGGTCTGGCCCTGACCGCCGCCGGCGGCTGGAGCCTGTACGCCGCCGGCACCGCCGACCAGGCCAAGGACGGCTCGGCGTGGCTGGGCCTCGGCGTGGTGCTGACCCTGGTCGGCTTCGTCGCCGTCGGCCCCCTGCTCGCCAGCGGCGTGGTGCGCGTCCTCGGCGCGGTCCTGCTGCGCGTCTTCGGCCCGGTCGGCCGGATGGCCGAGCGCAACGCGCTGCGCAACCCGCGCCGCACCGGCGCCACCGGCGCGGCGCTGATGATCGGCCTGGCCCTGGTGGCCTGCCTGTCGGTCGTGGGCTCTTCGATGGTGGCGTCGGCCACCGACGAGCTGGACAAGTCGGTCGGCGCCGACTTCATCGTCCGGTCGGGCGACGGCGCCAAGCCCCTCACCCCGGCGACGGTGCGGGCGATCCGGGACGTCCCCGGCCTCACCGACGTCTCCCGGCTCAAGGAGGCACCCGCCGCCCTGACCCTGCCGGACGGCAGCTCCTCCCGGCAGGCACTGTTCGCCACCGACCCCGCCTACCCGAAGGACGTGCGCCGCACCACCCTGTCGGGCAGCCTGCCCGCCGTCTACGGGCGCGACGCGATGTCCGTCGGGTCGGACTTCGCCCGCGAACACGGCGTCAAGGTCGGTGACACCCTGCGGGCCGCCTTCGACGGAGGACGCACGGCCCGGCTCCGGGTGGTGGCCGTCACCTCCGACGACACCGCGATCGACAAGGGCAAGATGTACACGGCCGTCACCACGCTCGGCAGGTACATGCCGGCGAACCGGATGCCGCTGGACATCGCGGTGCTCGCCGGGCACGACGGGGACGAGCAGCAGGTCTACGCCGCGCTCAAGAAGGCGGTGGCCGCGGATCCGTCGGTGACGGTGATGAACCGGTCCGACTACAAGGACGACCTGCGCGAGCAGATCGGACAGCTCCTCGACCTGGTCTACGGCCTGCTCGGCCTCGCGATCGTGGTCGCCGTCCTGGGCGTGGTCAACACCCTGGCGCTGTCCGTGGTGGAGCGGACCCGGGAGATCGGGCTCATGCGGGCCCTCGGCCTCTCCCGGCGCCAGCTGCGCCGCATGATCCGGCTCGAATCGGTGGTCATCGCCCTGTTCGGCGCGCTGCTGGGGCTCGGCCTGGGCATGGGCTGGGGCGCGACCGCGCAGCGGCTCCTCGCCCTGGAGGGCATGAAGGTCCTGGAGATCCCCTGGCCGACGATCACCGCGGTCTTCGTCGGGTCGGCCTGCGTGGGCCTGCTCGCCGCGCTGGTGCCGGCGTTCCGGGCGGCGCGGATGAACGTGCTGAACGCCATCGCCACGGACTAGACGGCCCGCGACGGGGGGGGAACGGGGGCGGGCGGGGCACGGAGATCCACTCCGTGCCCCGCCCGTGTGTTCCCGCCGCCGGCCCCGGCCGGCGGCGGAAGGGTCCGGCGGGTCAGCCGGCGGCGCTGACCGCGCCGTAGTACACCCGCGCCTGCTTGCGGCAGGCCTTCTTCAGCTTCGCGCGCTGCGAGGCCGGCAGCGGGTCGGCCCACGGGCGGTAGTCGCAGACGCGGTACATGTCGTTCAGCAGCGCCGAGTCGACACGCTTCTTGTGGTGGTCCTTCTTGAACCAGTAGTTGCCGATGAGCGACTTGTAGTTGCGGTAGCCGAAGTCGTGGCGCCAGCAGGCGAACCGGAAGTCGTAGCCGCCGGGCATCGAGTCCGGGGCGTGCGTGCAGTAATCGGTCTTCCAGTTGAACTTGTACTTGTCGATCGACTGCTTGTGCCCCTTGTGGTCGCTCAGCGCCGTGAACCACCGCCCCTGCGAACCGGGGTTGTCCAGGGTGAGGTCCTTCAGCTTGGAGAGCTTCTGCGACTTGGTCACCGATGCGGTCACCGCGGGGGTGGACTTTCCGGCCGGTGCCGCGGCGGCCGCCAGGGCGGGCGTCGCGCCCGTGGCGAGCAGGGCACCCGAGAGGGCAATTCCGGTGAGAGTGGCACGCATCTTCGTCAAGGGTTTTCCTTTTCCGTCGAGGTGGCCGCAACACTGACATGTCCGCGTCGCCGCAAGCAATCCGATTAATCACCGGAAGTGCGGGCGGAGAATATGGAACAGGTAATTCCAAGGCGCTGACCTGGAGATTCACCGGAACGGCCGCCCCACATACCAGTCCTGCTATATGCCAGGTCCCGCATGTCCGGGCGCCCTCGGGCCCACCGTCCGACGGGCAAGCTCAAATCTTCCTCAAGTGATGCCTTTGCGGCCGGACGGTCGGATACTCTCGCGGGCGCAAAAGGCTCAGATCATCAATACATGACGAGCGATCCGGGAGTCATGGTGCAGCATCATCCACGGGGGATGGTCCGGGAACTCGCCGAGGAGAGGAAAATTCCGGGGGAAAGTCTTGAGGAATCCGTGGGGCGCGCCGTCCGGGAACGGCGCGGGAGAACGGGGATGACACAGGTACGGCTCGCCGAACTGTCCGGCATGACCCAGGCGGCCATATCCCGGCTGGAACACGGGAAATGCATGCCCACCTTCGCCCTGCTGGAACGCATTTCGACGGCGTTCGGCTCGGTGCTGCTCGTGGCGGTCGAACCCGGCCGCGGCGTCAGGGTCACCTTCGCCGAGGGGGACGCCGTCTGACCCCGGCCCCGGCCGTGCCCCGCCGGCCGACGGCGGGGCGGCCGGGCCCCGGGCGTCGTAGGCTGGCAGCCCCGGCCCGTGTCACGTGTCGGGCTGTCTGCGTTGCCCCACCCCGGATGGAAGCCCCATGAGCCTGCACGGTCTGCTGGACGCCGTCGTCAAGGACCCCGCCCTCGCGGAAGCGATCACGGCGGCGGTGGACGGCAACCGCATGCACGTCGACCTCGTCGGCCCCCCGGCCGCCCGGCCCTTCGCCATCGCCGCCCTGGCACGCGGGGCCGGCCGCCCGGTCCTGGCCGTGACCGCCACCGGCCGGGAGGCCGAGGACCTCGCCGCCGCCCTGCGCTCCCTGCTGCCCGAAGAGGGCGTCGTGGACTACCCCTCCTGGGAGACCCTCCCGCACGAACGGCTCAGCCCGCGCAGCGACACCGTGGGCCGCCGGCTCGCCGTCCTGCGCCGCCTCGCCCACCCCAGTCAGGACGACCCCGCGACCGGCCCGGTCTCCGTCGTCGTCGCCCCCGTGCGCTCGGTGCTCCAGCCGCAGGTCAAGGGCCTCGGCGACCTGGCGCCGGTGGCCCTGAGGTCCGGCCGGACCGCCGATCTGGGCCAGGTCGTCGAAGCCCTGGCGGCCGCCGCGTACGCGCGCGTGGAGCTGGTCGAGAAGCGCGGCGAGTTCGCGGTGCGCGGCGGCATCCTCGACGTCTTCCCGCCCACCGAGGAACACCCCCTGCGCATCGAGTTCTGGGGCGACGACGTCGAGGAGATCCGCTACTTCAAGGTCGCCGACCAGCGCTCCCTGGAAGTCGCCGAGCACGGTCTGTGGGCACCGCCCTGCCGCGAGCTGCTGCTCACCGACGACGTGCGCGCACGCGCGCGGGCCCTCGCCGAGGAACACCCCGAACTGGGCGAACTGCTCGGCAAGCTCGCCGAGGGCATCGCCGTGGAGGGCATGGAGTCCCTGGCGCCGGTCCTGGTGGACGACATGGAACTCCTGCTCGACGTGCTGCCCGCGGGCGCGATGGCCGTCGTCTGCGACCCCGAGCGGGTCCGCACCCGCGCCGCCGACCTCGTGGCGACCTCGCAGGAGTTCCTCCAGGCGTCCTGGGCGGCCACCGCCGGCGGCGGCGAGGCCCCCATCGACGTCGGCGCCGCCTCCCTGTGGTCCATCGCCGACGTCCGCGACCGCGCGCGCGAGCTGGGCATGATGTGGTGGTCGGTGTCGCCGTTCGCCGCCGACCTCGAACCGGAGGCGGACACCCTCAAGCTCGGCATGCACGCCCCCGAGACCTACCGCGGCGACACCGCGCGGGCCCTCGCCGACACCAAGGGCTGGCTCGCCGACGGCTGGCGCACGGTGTACCTCACCGAGGGCCACGGACCGGCCGCACGCACGGTGGAGGTGCTCGGCGGCGAGGGCATCGCCGCCCGCCTCGACGTCGACCTCGGCGACCTGCGGCCGTCCGTCGTCCACGTCTCCTGCGGCTGCATCGACCACGGCTTCGTCGACCCGGCGCTGCGGCTCGCCGTCCTCACCGAGACCGACCTCACCGGGCAGAAGTCCGCCGGCCGCGACGGCGCCCGCATGCCCGCCCGCCGCCGCAAGACGATCGACCCGCTCACCCTGGAGGCGGGCGACCACATCGTGCACGAGCAGCACGGCGTCGGCCGCTACATCGAGATGGTGCAGCGCACCGTGCAGGGCGCCACCCGCGAGTACCTCGTCGTCGAGTACGCCCCCGCCAAGCGCGGCCAGCCCGGCGACCGGCTGTACATCCCGACCGACCAGCTGGAGCAGATCACCAAGTACGTCGGTGGCGAGGCGCCCACCCTGCACCGCCTCGGCGGGGCGGACTGGACGAAGACCAAGGCCCGCGCGAAGAAGGCCGTCAAGGAGATCGCCGCCGACCTGATCAAGCTGTACAGCGCGCGGATGGCCGCCCCCGGCCATGCCTTCGGCACCGACACCCCCTGGCAGCGCGAGCTGGAGGACGCCTTCCCCTACGCCGAGACCCCGGACCAGCTCACCACCATCGCCGAGGTCAAGGACGACATGGAGAAGTCGGTCCCGATGGACCGCCTGATCTGCGGCGACGTCGGCTACGGCAAGACCGAGATCGCCGTACGGGCCGCCTTCAAGGCCGTACAGGACGGCAAGCAGGTCGCCGTCCTCGTCCCGACCACCCTGCTCGTGCAGCAGCACTTCGGCACCTTCTCCGAGCGGTACGCGCAGTTCCCGGTCAAGGTGCGGGCCCTGTCCCGCTTCCAGACCGACACCGAGGCCAAGGCCGTCCTGGAGGGCCTCAAGGAGGGCTCGGTGGACGTCGTCATCGGCACCCACCGGCTGTTCTCCTCCGAGACCAAGTTCAAGGACCTGGGCCTGGTCATCGTCGACGAGGAGCAGCGCTTCGGCGTCGAGCACAAGGAGCAACTGAAGAAGCTCCGCGCCAACGTGGACGTGCTGACCATGTCGGCCACCCCCATCCCGCGCACCCTGGAGATGGCGGTCACCGGCATCCGCGAGATGTCCACGATCACCACCCCGCCGGAGGAGCGCCACCCGGTGCTCACCTTCGTCGGGCCGTACGAGGAGCGGCAGATCGGCGCCGCCGTCCGGCGCGAACTGCTGCGCGAGGGCCAGGTCTTCTACATCCACAACCGCGTCGAGTCCATCGACCGGGCGGCGGCCAGACTGCGCGAGATCGTCCCCGAGGCGCGCATCGCCACCGCCCACGGCCAGATGTCCGAGTCCGCGCTGGAACAGGTCGTCGTCGACTTCTGGGAGAAGAAGTTCGACGTGCTGGTGTCGACCACCATCGTGGAGTCCGGCATCGACATCTCCAACGCCAACACCCTCATCGTCGAGCGCGGCGACAACTTCGGCCTGTCCCAGCTGCACCAGCTCCGCGGCCGGGTCGGCCGCGGCCGCGAGCGCGGCTACGCCTACTTCCTGTACCCGCCGGAGAAGCCGCTGACGGAGACCGCCCACGAGCGTCTGGCCACCATCGCCCAGCACACCGAGATGGGCGCCGGCATGTACGTCGCCATGAAGGACCTGGAGATCCGCGGCGCGGGCAACCTGCTCGGCGGCGAGCAGTCCGGGCACATCGCGGGCGTCGGCTTCGACCTGTACGTCCGCATGGTCGGCGAGGCGGTCGCCGACTACCGGCGCCAGCTGGAGACCGGCGAGGTCGAGGAGGCGCCGCTCGAGGTCAAGATCGAGCTGCCGGTCGACGCACACGTCCCGCACGACTACGCCCCCGGCGAGCGGCTGCGCCTCCAGGCGTACCGGGCCATCGCCTCGGCCAACTCCGAGGAAGACGTCAAGGCCGTCCGCGAGGAACTCACCGACCGCTACGGCAAGCTCCCCGAACCGGTGGAGAACCTGCTGCTGGTGGCCGGGCTGCGGATGCTGGCGCGCGCGTGCGGCGTCGGCGAGATCGTCCTCCAGGGCACCAACATCCGCTTCGCGCCGGTCGAGTTGCGGGAGTCCCAGGAGCTGCGGCTCAAGCGGCTCTACCCGGGCACGGTCCTCAAGCCGGCCGCGCACCAGGTGCTGGTACCGCGCCCGAAGACCGCGAAGGTCGGCGGCAAGCCGCTGGTCGGCCGCGAACTGCTGGCCTGGGTGGGCGAGTTCCTCACCTCGGTGCTGAGCTGACCGCCGGTGGGCGGGGGCATGGGAACGGGTTCCGGTACGGGCACGGGCGCGGGCGTGGGCGCGGACGGGTGGCGGGGCGCGGGTGCGGATCGGTGAGCTGGCCGGGGCGACCGGGGCGACACCGCGCGCCCTGCGCCACTACGAGCAGCAGGGCCTGATCACCTCCGGGCGCGCCGCCAACGGCTACCGCGTCTACGACGCCCGGACGGCCGTCCGCGTCCGCAACATCCGGCGGCTGCTGGAGGCGGGGCTGACCCTGGACGACGTACGGGTGTTCCTGCCCTGCCTGGACGGCGACGTGACCGCCTCACCCGCCTCCGCCAGGGGGATGGCGGTCGCCCGGGAACGGCTGGCCGTGCTGGACGCCCGCACCGCCGCACAGACGGCGGTCCGGGACCGGCTGGCGGCGGCGCTGCGACAGGCGGACGAGACCGTCCGCTGATCCGGGGGCCCTCCGCTGATCCGAGGCTCTCCGCGGGCTCCGGCCGGGTGCCCGGTGGGTCGGTGGCGGCGGACGGGGGTTCGGAGGCGGGGCACCGGCCGGGCATCCCGCGGTGCCCGGTGGGTGACGGCGGTGCGCCGGCCGGGAGGTGCCCGGCGGTGCGGCTGCGGGGGACGCCGGTCAGGCGACGACCGCGCCGCCGTCCACCGGCAGGACCACCCCCGTCACGAACGACGCCCGCGGGGACGCGAGCCCGGTGACGGCCCAGGCGACCTCCTCGGGCCGGCCGATCCGGCCGAGCGGGGTGTGGCCGAGCTGCCACCTGCGCAACCCGGCGACCTCCTCGGGGCCGAGCCCGCCGTGCTCGGCCATCGGGGTCTCGATCGCGCCCGGGGCCACGGCCACCACCCGGATGCCGTGCGGCGCCAGCTCCACCGCCCAGCTGCGGGTCAGCACCTCCAGCGCCGACTTGCCCGCCGCGTAGAGGGAGTTGTCCGGCCAGGCCCGCTGCCCCACCGACGTCGAGACGTTCACCACCACACCCCGGCTCTCCTCCAGCGCGGGCAGCGCGGCCTGGGTGAGCAGCACGGGCGCCAGCAGGTTGGTCTCCAGCAGGGGCCGTACCGACGCGCGCGTGCACTCGCGCAGGGACCCGGTGGTGAGGACGGCCGCGTTGTTGACGAGCACGTCGATCCGGCCGTACCGCTCCAGCGCGGCCCGCACGACGGTCCCGGGCCCGTCCTCGGCGGTCACGTCGGCGGTGAGCGGAGTGATCCCGGGGTGGCCGGCGGCGGTCTCGGCCAGGGGCGCGGGCCGGCGGCCGACGGCGACGACCCGGGCGCCCTCGGCGGCGAACGCGCGCGCGGTGGCCCGGCCGATACCGGTTCCGGCGCCGGTCACGACCACGGTACGGGGGCCCGGCGGAGCGGTTTGCGCGGACGGGGCGGTCCGCCCGGGAGCGTCCTGCCGGGCGGCGTCCTCGGCGCGGCGGGTGCGGGAGTGGCTGTTCTCGGTCATGCCGGGATCCTCGGACCCTGCCGCCGGTGACAAGGTCAAGCCCGGGCGCCCGCCCGGTCCGCGGACCCGGCGGACGCCGTGATTCCGCACTCCCTTCGCGGCCCCGAATGCCCCCCGCTGCGCCTGCATTGACACGCAAACGCCCCTTTACGCCCTATCTGGCAAGCGGCGCGGGGCAGTTACGGTGGATGGTGGAACAGTCCGCTCGCACGTGCGGGGCGGGCCAGGCGAGCGGAGGGGGCGCACCGTGAGGCGTCTGATGGGCGGAACGGTCAGCGCTGTGGCCATGCTGGTCGCCGTGACCGGGTGCAAGTCCGAGCAGACCAAGGGTGCCTCCGGCCCGGAGGAGACCGGGCGCGGGGGAGCGGCGCTGACCGCCGTCGACTCCCTCACCGTCAAAGGCCGCGCGCCCAAGACCGGTTACTCCCGCGAGCGGTTCGGCACCGCCTGGGCGGACACCGACTCCAACTCCTGCGACACCCGGGACGACATCCTCAAACGGGACCTGAAGCAGGTGAAGTTCTCCGGCGGCGACTGCAAGGTCTCCTACGGCCTGCTGGAGCCCGACCCCTACTCCGGCAAGGACATCACCTACCGGCGCGGCCGCAGCCAGGTCGACATCGACCACGTCGTCGCCCTGTCCGACGCCTGGCAGAAGGGCGCCAAGTACTGGGACGCCGCCAAGCGCATAGCCCTCGCCAACGACCCCCTCAACCTCATCGCCGTCGACGCGAGCACCAACCGCGGCAAGGGCGACGGCGACGCCGCCACCTGGCTTCCGCCCAGCAAGGCGTACCGGTGCGCCTACGTCGCCGCCCAGGTCGGCGTCAAGAAGAAGTACGGCCTGTGGGTCACCGGGGCCGAGCGGACCGCCATGAAGGAGGTCCTCGCCACCTGTCCGAACCAGAAGATCCCCACGGGCGGCAACCCGACGAAGGCACCCGAGCGCTTCCGGGCACGCTGACCCGGCCGTCCGGCGTCAGCCGCCCGGCGCGTCCAGGTCGATGATCGCGGGGACCGGCCGGCCGTCCTCCGCGAAGGTCAGGTGCTCCGGTTCCGCCGTACCGACGGACATCCGGGTCCGCTTCCCGGCCGGCACCGCCACGGCCGCGTCCGTGTCCGCCTCGGCCTCGCCCGTGCCGGGCACGCGAGCCGGCTCGGCGACCAGTCGGTGCGCGGGGTGTACGACGGCCTCACCGACGGCGCGGTCACACCCGGCTGGCCGCGCCCCACCCGGCTGGCCGCGCCCCACCCGACCGACCGGTCCCGACCGGCCAGTTCCGTCCGCTCCGCCCCGCCGCCCGCCCCCGCATCGCCACGACCCCGACCCGGCCCGACTCACCCCCACCCCACCCCACCCCGCACCGCCCGGCGCCGGCCCGTTCCGTTGCGTTCCCCTCCCGTTCCCCCGTCCCGCCCCCTCGCGGCCACCGGACAACGGTTCGGTACAACCCGGACCATGTGTCCCCGCCGGGCCATATGCTCGAAGCGACAATCGCACGATCGGTGCCGTCCGCCCCGGCGGACCGTACCGGCGGGCGGGCACGCCCACTTCAGGACCGGGAGCAGCCATGCAAGGCCACGGCTACGGACAGCCGGTGAAGCAACCGCCGCACACCGCGTGGCTGGTCTTCCTGCGCGTGCTGTTCGTGGTGCTCGCGATCGTCAGCGTCGGCCTGCTGACCTCGGCGATGATGCTGCGGCTCGCGATCGTCACCCGCCGCTCGGTGGACTGGGGCCTGTTCGTGGCGGTGCTGGCGGCCGACGCCCTCAGCATGACCCTGCTGGTGGCCGAGGGGGGCGACGAGGTCCACACCCCCGGCGGCTACCTGGGCGTCCTGCTCCTGCTGTGCACGCTCGTCGGCACGATCGCGTACTACCTCGCCGCGGACATCCGCCACTTCGGGCTGCTGCGGCAGGCGTACGAGGCGCGGCGCCCGGCCGCGGCGTACGGCTACCCGGCCCCCTCGTCCCCGTACGGCGCGACGACCGTGCCGGTCAGTCCGGCCACGCCGCACACCCCGCCCCCGCTGCCGCACCCGGTCGTGCCGCGGCCCCCGCTGACCACCCCGCCGCCGCAGCGCCCGGCGCCCGCGCGGATCGACCAGGTGCGGGCCGAACTGGACGAGCTGAGCGACTACCTGCGCCGGCGTGACGGCCACGAGGGCGGCCGGTGACCGCGGCGGGACGCGTCGTCGCCGGCCGCTACGAACTGTCCACGCTCATCGGCCAGGGCGGCATGGGCCAGGTCTGGACGGCGTACGACCGGCGGCTGGACCGGCGCGTGGCGGTGAAGCTGCTGCGCCCCGACAAGGTGGCGGGCCAGGAGGCGGACGAGCTGCGCCGCCGGTTCCTGCGCGAGTGCCGGGTGACCGCGCAGGTGGACCACCCCGGCCTGGTGACGGTGCACGACGCGGGCAGCGAGGGCGAGGAGCTGTTCCTCGTCATGCAGTTCGTGGACGGTGCCGACCTGTCCGACCACCTCGCCGAGCGCGACCCGTACCCCTGGCCGTGGGCGGTGGCGGTGGCCGCGCAGCTGTGCGCCGTGCTGAGCGCCGTGCACGCCGTGCCGATCGTGCACCGCGACCTCAAGCCGCGGAACGTGATGGTGAAGCAGGACGGCACGGTCACCGTGCTCGACCTGGGCGTGGCCTCCGTGATGGACAGTGACACCACCCGCCTCACCCACACCGGCTCGCCGATCGGCTCGCCCGCCTACATGGCGCCGGAGCAGGCGATGGGCGGCGCGGTCGGACCGTACACCGACCTGTACGCGCTCGGTGTGCTGCTGCACGAACTGCTCAGCGGTGAGGTGCCGTTCGCCGGTTCCACGGCGCTCGGAGTGCTGCACCGGCACCTGTACGAGCCGCCGCTGCCCGTGCGCCGGATCCGCCCCGAGGTGCCCGAGGCGCTGGAGGGCCTGGTGCTGCGGCTGCTCGCCAAGGACCCGCAGCACCGGCCGTCGTCGGCGCAGGAGGTGTACGAGGAGCTGGCCCCGCTGCTGCCCGCGCGCGGGAGGCCCACCGGGGCGCCCCTGGATCCCACGCGCCCCTTCCTGCGTCCGCACGCCCCTTGGCCGGACCGGGCGCGGACCCCCGCGCCGCAGCCCGCCCCCGTCGCGCCGGACCCGCCGGCGGCCGGCAAGCCCGACGTCGCCGCGGCCGTGGACGAGGTCAAGCGGCTGCTGGGGGAGGGGCGCATCACCCAGGCCGTGGACATCCTGGGCGCGATCCTGCCGGCCGCGGCCGAGCAGCACGGCGAGCACTCCCCGGTCGTGCGCACCCTGCGCAAGCAGTACGCGGCGACGCTCATGGACGACGGCCAGTACCGGCGCGCGCTGCCCGAACTGCGCCGCCTCGCCGGCGAACGCGCCGCCGAGGCCGGGCAGGCCGACCCGCAGTCCCTGCGCTACCGGTACGACGTCGCGCAGTGCCTGGAACAGCTCGGCGAACCGGCGGCGGCGCTCGCCGAGTACCGCGCGCTGCTGCCGTACTACGAGAACCAGTACGTCTCCGGGGACCCGCACCTCGCCCACGAGGTGCGCCGGCGCATCGGCCACCTGCTGCTCGCGCTCGGCGACCGGTCGGCGGCCCACGAGACGCTCGCGCGGCTGGTCATGGAGGTCGAGCGGCTGCACGGCCCCGGGCATCCGCTGGCCGTGGAGGTCCGGCGGACCCTGCAGTGGCTGGGACAGGTGCGCGGCTAGAGTCTTCGCGGGAACCCGAGCGATTCTTGTACATGACAAGGGTTTGGGTCGTCCGGCGGCGGACCCGGCGCCCGGTACCGTGCGCTTCGCCGCCGTCGGTGAAACGTTTTCGCCAGGGCGTTGTCCCAGCCAGTACGCACGCGCGTGAACCGCCGTGCACGCACGATCAGGGGTGGACTCATGGCCGGTCACCGGCAGTCGAAGAAGCGCAGATACATCACCTGGGGGGTGGCCGGCGCGGCCGTCGTCGCGGGGGCCGGTCTCGCCGCGCAGACCTCCATGGCCGCCACCGCGTGGCCCGCGCAGAAGACCTTCACCGGGCGCGCGTTCGACACCTGCACCGCGCCCTCGCTGTCCGCGATGAAGGCGTGGCACACCGGCTACTACGGCGCCGCCGCCGTCTACGTGGGCGGCAAGAACCGCGGCTGCGCGCAGCCCAACCTGACCGCGTCCTGGGTGAAGTCGGTCAACTCCCTCGGCTGGAAGCTCATCCCGATCTACGTCGGCGCCCAGCCGCCCTGCCAGACCGGCTCCACCCCCGAGAAGCTGTCCGCCGCGACCGCGGCGTCCCTCGGCGTGACCGACGCCAGGGACGCGGTCGCCAAGGCGTCGGCGCTCGGGATGAAGGCGGGCAGCCCCGTCTACCTCGACATGGAGCCGTACGACGTGCGGAACAAGGCGTGCAACGACGCCGTGCTCACGTACGTGCGCTCGTTCATGAAGACGCTGCGGTCCAAGACGTACCGCGGCGGCTACTACGGCTTCACCAGCTCCAGCGCCAAGGCCGTCGCCACCGCGTCCGACAAGACGGACCTGCCGGGCAACCTCTGGTACGCGCTGTGGGACAAGCAGGACACGACGACCGCCGACTGGCCGTGGGGCAGGACCCAGTTCACCGACCACAGCCGCGGCCACCAGTACATGGTCAACAGCAAGGAGACGCGCGGCGGCGTCACGCTGACCGTCGACCGGGACGCCTGGGACGCGCCGGTGGCCGTCGTCGGCTGACCCGGCGGCCCTCGCGGGCGGCGCGGCGGTGCCCGAAGCGCGCGTGAATCGTTGGTCGAATGGGTTGGCCGCAGCCTGCCCACTGCCTACCATCGATCACCGCAAGACTTGGTGCGCCCGCCCGTCGCCCGACCACCGTTCCCGGCGGAGGCGCTGGCGCGCCGCACCTGTCGTTGCAATCTCCCCCTGGAGGTTCCCTTGCACCGCCGCCGTCGCACCGCGCTCGTCCTCGCCGCCGCGATCGCCGCGGCGGCGCCCCTGCTGACCGCCTGCGGGAGCGACGCCCACCCGGGCGCCGCGGCCGTCGTCGGCGGGCAGCGGATCACCGTCGCCCAGCTGGAGGGCCGGGTCAACGAGGTCCGCCGGGCGCAGCGGGCCGCGGTGCCGGACGAGACCCAGTACCAGCAGGTCGTCTCCTCCACCAGCGGTCTCACCCGGGACACCCTGCACAACATGGTGCTCGACCGGGTACTGCACCGGGCCGCCCAGGACAAGGGCGTCACGGTCACCCGCAGGGAGATCCAGCAGATGCGCGGCGACCTGGAGCGGCAGGTCGGCGGCGGCAAGGGCCTGGAGCTGGCCTGGCTGCAGAAGTACGGCATCGCCCCGGGGCACCTGGACGACAACCTGCGCCTGCAACTGGAGGCGCAGAAGCTCGCCGCGAAGCTCGGCACGGACACCGGCCGGCCCGAGTTCTGGCAGGCCCTGTCCAAGGCGTCCGCGGAACTCGACATCGACCTCAACCCCCGCTACGGCTCCTGGGACGTGCAGAAGAGCAGCCGGGTGGACGCGGGGACGCCGTGGCTGCGGGAGGTCCCGGCGGACGGCGGGCAGCCGCGGACGGCGTAGCCCCGCGGGCGGAGTGGGCCCGGCGGCGCGCCGGTGCCGTAACGGTACGGCACCAGTCACCGGGCATACGGTCACATGACCTCCCCGGCCCTGTGGACAACGCGATCCGCGTCCCGGCGCCGTGGGCTACGTTCGGATCGTGAACGAAAACAGCTCCGCAGCCCGCCCCCGGTCCGGCCCGGAAGCCGCCCCCGGCCGCATCGTCCTGCTCACCACCAGCCACCGCGTCGCCCCCGGCCTGCTGTCCTGGCCGGCCTGGGAGGCGCTGCGCGGCGCCGACGCCGTGCTGTGCGCGGACGGCGCGCATCCGCAGCTGCCGTACCTGCGGGAGGCCGGCATAACGGTGGCGGAGGCGTCCCCCACCGCGCAGGAGCTGGTCGACGCCTGCGCCGGCGGGCGGACGGTCGTCGTCGTGGCCACGGGCGAGGGCGAGCCGGCGCTCACCGACGGCCTCGCCCGGCTGGCGGGTTCCGGCCGGGTCGCCATGCCGGAGCTGGAGCTGCTCCCCGCCTCCTACGACCTGCCCGGCGCCCGGCTGCTCGACCTGGTGCAGGTCATGGACCGCATCCGCGTCGAGTGCCCCTGGTCCTCCCGGCAGACCCACGAGGGGCTGGCGAAGTACGGCATCGAGGAGGCGTACGAGCTGGTCGAGGCGATCGAGGCCGGTGACCGCACGGAGCTGCGCGAGGAACTGGGCGACGTCCTGCTCCAGGTCGTCTTCCACTCCCGGATAGCCGAGGAGCACCCGGACGCGCCGTTCTCCGTCGACGACGTGGCCGGCGGCATCGTCGCCAAGCTCATCCACCGGCATCCGCACGTCTTCGGCGAGGAGCGGGCCGAGACCCCGGAGGACGTCAAGGAGCACTGGCTGCGCACCAAGGCGGAGGAGAAGCGGCGCACCTCGGTCACGGACGGCGTCCCGCTCGGCCAGCCGGGCCTGGCCCTGGCCGCCAAACTGGCCTCCCGCGCCCGTACGGCGGGCCTTCGCGCCCCGGTGCCCGAGGGGGAGGGCATCGGCTACGAACTCCTCGCGCTGGCGGTCCGCGCCGAGGCGGACGGCGTGGATCCGGAGGCGGCGCTGCGGGCGGCGGCGCGGGTGTACCGGGACACCATCAAGGCGGCCGAGGGCACGGGCACGGAGAACGGCCCGGAGGAAGAGGAGGAGTAACCCCGGCAGGACCGGAACCGGACCGGGCGCGCACCGGAGGACGGCGGCGGTCGGACGGCGGCGGTCGGACGGCGACGGCGGGACGGGACCGGGCGTCGCGGGCCGAGACCGGGCGTCGGACGAGCCCGGCGGGAAGAGGCCGGGCGGGCGGGGTCGGCCGCGGGACGATGGCCGGGACGGCGGGGGAGGCGGACCGGACGGCGTGGGAGGCGGACCGGACCGGCGGACGCGCCGGGCAGGGGCGGGCCGCGGCGGCACGGGGCCGGACGGAGGGCCGCGGGCGCGTGGACAGCGGACGGCGGGCGGACGGCTTCCGCGGCTCGGACCGCCGTCCGTGTCAGTACCGTGGGAGCACGGCGTGGTCACGAGGATCGGGGGGCGTGCGTGAGGGCGGGGACGGATCTGGCGGGAGTGGGGGCCGAGCTGCTCGCGGCGGCGCTCGCCACGGACGAGTGGGTCCGGGTCCAGGCCCGCTTCGCGCGGTGGTTCGAGAACCAGCGGGCGTCCTCCTACGCGGCGGAGCTGCGCGAGGTCCGGCGCCCCGGCCCCGGCACCCCGGAGCCGTCCCCCGAACCGCTGCGGGAGGTGTGGGCCTCCCGGCTGCGCACCACGCTCGCGCACGCGGCGGACAGGAACGGGGCGGCCCAGCAACTGCGGTACCTGATCAACCGGTTGGCACCGGTGGTGTACGCGGTGCCGGGCTCCGGGACGGCCGCCGCCGGGCGACCGGCGGACGAATGGCCCGACTCCGTGCGGGAGACGGTCCCGGACCTGACGCCGCATCCCGTGCCGCAGGCGGTGCCGCCGGCCGCCCCGGGACCGCTCGCCGACCGTACGCCGAAGCCGACCGCGCAGCCGGACTCCCCCGCAGAACCGAAGCCGGCCGCAGGGCCGAACTCCCCCGCAGGACCAAACTCCCCCGCAGAACCGAAGCCGACCGCAGCGCCGAACTCGCCCACAGGGCCGAACTCCCCCGCAGGACCGAAGCCCGCCGCGCAGCCGAACTCCCCCGCAGGACCGAACCCCCCTGCGGAGCCGAACTCCCCCGCAGGACCGGAGCCCACCACCGGGCCGGACTCCACCACCGGGCCGGACTCCACCACCGGGCCAGAGCCCACCACCGGGCCGGACTCCACCACCGGGCCGGGCCCCGCCCCCGACCTGCCGCACCCGCCGCACCCGCCCCTGACCACCGATCACGTCGACTTCCGGGGGGCGGAGTTCCACGCTCCGGTCATCGGGGTCCAGATCCAGCACGCCTACGGGGCCCGGCCGCAGACCGCCCTGCCCGGCCCGGAGGAATGGCCCGCGGCCACCGCGCTGGAGCCGCTCGCGCACGGGGTGTGGCCCGCCCTGCGGCTGAACGGGCGCCCGCCGCTGCCGCCGTACGTCCCACGGGACGCCGACCCTTCCCTCGGCTCCGCCCTGACCTCCGCGGCGGCGGACGGCGGACTGGTGGTGGTGCTGGGGGAGCCGTTCGCGGGCAAGTCGCGCACGGCGCTCGCCGTTCTGGCGGCCGTGCTCCCCACGGCCCGGGTCCACGCGCCGGACGCGCACACGGACCTGCGGGGCCTGCCCGACGCACTGCGCGCGGCGCCGGGCCCCCACGTGCTGCTGCTCGACGAACTCGACCGCCACTTGGGCGACGGCGGGCTGGAGCCGCGGCTGCTCGCGCGGCTGGCCGGGCTGCGGACCGTCGTGCTCGCCACGCTGCGGGAGGACGCGTACGACGAGTGCCGGCAGAGCCCGCGCGGCCGGGTGCTGGATCTGGCGCACCTCGTGGAGCTGCCCCGGGAATGGTCGGACGCCGAGCGGGCGCGCGCCGCGAAGACGGCGGATCCCCGGCTGGCGGAGGCGGCCGGGGCCGGCGGGGCGGACGGCGTCGCGGCCCATCTCGCGCTGGCGCCGCGCCTGTGGGCGGACTTCCAGCGGGCCCGGCGCAGGCACCCGCGCGGACAGGCGCTGGTGCGGGCCGCGATCGATCTGGCGCGGTGCGGGCTGGCCGGACCGCTGCCCGAGGACCTGCTCGTGGAGGTGGCGGCGACCTACGGACCGCTCGCCGGGCCGGACGCGGAGACGGCCGAGGAGGCCCTGGACTGGGCCGCCCGGGAGAGTTACGGGATGCCGCCGCTGCTCGGGCGCGGGGGACCGCGGTCCTGGGCGGCGGCGGGCCCGCTGGTGGGCGCGGCCCGGCTCGACGAGCTGTGCCCGCCGGTCGACGGCGCGCTGTGGCAGCGGGCATTGGAGGTCGCCCGGGCGGGCGAGGGGTACGACGTCGAACTGGTGACGGCCCGGGCGCATGCCGCGTTCGAGCGGGCGATCGGCGGCGGTGACCGGCAGGCGATGTACCGGCTCGGGCTGCTGGAGGAGACCCGGGGACACCGCGAGGAGGCCGAGAGCTGGTTCCGGCGGGCGGCCGAGGGCGGGGTGGCCGAGGCGGCGGCACGCGCCGGCCGGCTGCTCGTGGAGCGCGGGCGGCCCCGGGAGGCGGAACCGCTCCTGGAGCAGGCGGCGGAGGCCGGCGACACCGGCGCGGCGACGCTGCTCGCCGAGGCGCTGCTGGGCCGGGCCGAGCACTGGCTGCGCGCGGCCGGGGGCCCGGAGGCGGAACGTCTGCTGGGCGACCTCCGGTTCTGCGCGGACGACCCCGAGGTGACCTGGCTCAGGTACGCGAACGCCGCCGACCCCGCGCACCCCGGGGTGGCCCGGAGCATGGGGATGCACCACCTGGTGGAGAACGAGCACGAGTTCGCCCGGCCGTGGCTGCGGCGCGCGGCGGACTCCGGTGACGAGGTGGCGGCCCACCTGCTGGAGAACCTGGACCGCGAGGCGCCGTCGCCGGGCGACGCCGAGGAGTACTTCGCCGACACCGCCGACTACCCGCTGGACATCGCCCACCACGGAGCCGTCCTGGAGGCGATGGACCGTCCGGCCGAGGCGGAGGCGCGGTACCGGCAGGCGTTCGACGCCGGCGACGCCTACGGCGCCTACCGGCTCGGCGCCCTGCTCGACCGGCAGGGCAGGGCGCAGGAGGCGCGGCACTGGTACCGCAGGGCGGCCGGCCTCGGGCACCCCGGCGCCCGCAGGGTGCTCGGCGAGGGGCCGGAGGGTGCGGATACCGTCGGGGGGTGACCGAGCAGCACCACCCCGACCAGCCGGCTCCCGCCCTCTTCACGTGGGAGTTCGCCACCGACCCCTACCCCGCCTACGCCTGGCTGCGCGAGCACGCCCCCGTGCACCGGACGCGGCTGCCGAGCGGTGTCGAGGCGTGGCTGGTCACCCGGTACGCCGACGCCCGGCAGGCCCTGGCCGACCAGCGGCTGAGCAAGAACCCGGCGCACCACGACGAGCCCGCGCACGCCAAGGGCAAGACCGGCATCCCCGGCGAGCGCAAGGCCGAGCTGATGACGCACCTGCTGAACATCGACCCGCCGGACCACACCCGGCTGCGCCGCCTGGTCAGCAAGGCGTTCACCCCGCGCCGGGTCGCCGAGTTCGCCCCGCGGGTGCAGGAGCTGGCCGACGGCCTCATCGACCGGTTCGCGGAGACCGGCTCCGCCGACCTCATCCACGAGTTCGCCTTCCCGCTGCCCATCTACGCCATCTGCGACCTGCTCGGCGTCCCCCGCGAGGACCAGGACGACTTCCGGGACTGGGCGGGCATGATGATCCGGCACGGCGGAGGCCCCCGCGGCGGGGTCGCCCGGTCGGTGAAGAAGATGCGCGGCTACCTCGCCGAGCTGATCCACCGCAAGCGCGCGGCGCTGCCCGCCGTGCCCGAGCCCGGCGAGGACCTCATCTCCGGCCTCATCCGCGCCTCCGACCACGGTGAGCACCTCACCGAGAACGAGGCCGCCGCCATGGCCTTCATCCTGCTGTTCGCGGGCTTCGAGACGACCGTCAACCTCATCGGGAACGGCACCTACGCCCTGCTCACCCACCCCGGGCAGCGGCGGCGGCTCCAGGAGTCCCTGCGGCGCGGCGAGATGGACCTGCTGGCGACCGGCGTGGAGGAACTCCTCCGCTACGACGGTCCGGTGGAACTGGCCACGTGGCGGTTCGCCACCGAGCCGCTCACCGTCGGCGGCAAGGACATCGCGCCGGGCGACCCGGTGCTGGTGGTGCTCGCCGCCGCCGACCGCGACCCGGAGCGGTTCGCCGACCCGGACGTGCTGGACCTCGCCCGCCGCGACAACCAGCACCTCGGCTACGGCCACGGCATCCACTACTGCCTCGGCGCACCGCTCGCCCGCCTGGAGGGCCAGACCGCGCTCGCGACCCTGCTCACCCGGCTGCCCGACCTGCGGACGGCCGTCGACCCGGCCGAGCTGCGCTGGCGCGGCGGGCTCATCATGCGGGGCCTGCGCACGCTGCCGGTGGAGTTCACGCCCCCCGCCCGGGCACAGGACCTCCGCGGAAGGTGACACTCTTTCAACTATGTGATCTTCACGTGATCTGTGCGGCATGAACTTGTGACAAGTGATCGTGTGCCGATACGTTCACCCCTCAGCGCGGCGGGCGGAACCATCCGCCGCGCCGGTCCTGCTGTCGCTCGAAAGGCTTCCGCATGCTCTCCGGGAACGGCCGACACCGTCGGCCCCGCCAGGCCCCGGCTCTCCTCGTCGCGGCCGGTGTGACCGGCTCCGCCATCGCCATTCCGCTGCTCGGCGCGGCGAGCGCCGACGCGGCCGAGGGCACCACGTGGGACAAGGTGGCCGAGTGCGAGAGCGGCGGCTCCTGGAGCGCGGACACCGGCAACGGGTACTTCGGCGGCCTGCAGATCTCGCAGGACGACTGGGACCGGTACGGCGGCGGCCAGTACGCGGCCAGCGCCGACCAGGCCAGCCGGCTCCAGCAGATCGCCGTCGCCGAGAAGATCCTCGCCGACCGGGGCACCACCCCGTGGGCCACCTGCGCCCTGCTGTCCGGCCTGACCTCCAAGGCGACCTCCGCGGAAGTCGACACGGGCATCGGCGGCTCCACCGGCTCCGGTGACGGCGACGGGCGGGGCGACTCGGCCGGTTCGGACGCAGGCACCGGCACCGCCGGCACGTCCGGCAGCCCCGACCCCTCCGGCAGCCCGACTCCCTCCGGCACGCCCGGTACCTCCGGCTCGTCGGGCCTGCCCGACTCGCCGTCCTCCCCGAGCACCGGCACCAGCACCGGTACCGGTACCGGCACGAGCGACCGGGCCGACGCGGGCGGCGGCACCGGGGCCACCCCGGGCAAGACCGGCACGCCCGCCCCGGAGAAGGGCAAGGGCGCCGGCAAGGACAGCGGATCCACCACGACACACACCCCCGAACCCGGCGATTCGCCCACCGGGGACGCCGGGACCCCGCGGGAGACCGGCGGCACGCCCACGGCCACTCCGGACGCGGGGACCGAGTACGGCCTCCCCGGGGGCGCCACGCCCGAGAGCAGCGCCCCCGCGGCCGCCGGGTCGTGGAGCCTGGTCGACACCGGGGCGCTCGGCAGTGGCGGACGTCACCGCGGCACACATGCGGACGAAAACGTGACAAACGGTCAGGACATGGCCAATGGCGGGCGGCACGCCTCCCGCGCGCAGGGCAGCTACACCGTCCGCGCCGGCGACACCCTCACCGGCATCGCCGACTCCCTTGAGGTCGACGGCGGGTGGCACGCGCTGTACGCCCACAACAAGAAGGCCGTCGGAGCGGACCCGAATCGGATCAGTGCCGGTCAGACCCTGGAAGTAGGGGGCGAAAAGGGCGCGTAGCAACACGAGTTGACGTCCCGTTTAGCGCCATGATGTCCGGATTGGCGAAAGTGTGGGATGGATCTCAGAAGCCCTGATCGTCTTTGAAATTCCGCCGAGCCCGTGTCTACGGTCGAGGCCGCTCGTCACCACGGGCCCCGGCGGCCGCCACGCCGAATCCTGCCAGCGGCCGTCCCGGGAACAGTCGTCGCGTCAAGCGCCGTAGGCAGGAGCGGGGGACCCAAGGTTAGCGCCGGGACCAGCGGTTGAAGCTGGCACCGGCTGGGGGTGAAGCCGCATTCCGCGTCAGCGGGAATGCGGCCGGGCAACTCATTCGGCCCGAACCCGACAGCTCACCTCGTAGGCGTCGGTGAGGGGATCGACTCATGCTGTTTACCGGTAAGGGCAAGCACCGCCGTCCGTCCAAGGCCGTCCGCGCCGTCGCGCTGGCCGGTGTCACCGGCGCCGCCGTCGCCGCCCCGCTCATGGCGGCCGGCAACGCCTCCGCCGCCACCACCTCCGAGTGGGACGCGGTCGCCCAGTGCGAGTCCGGCGGCAACTGGGCCATCAACACCGGCAACGGCTACTACGGCGGTCTCCAGTTCTCCGCCTCCACCTGGGCCGCGTACGGCGGCACCCAGTACGCCGCGCAGGCCGACCAGGCCTCCAAGGGCCAGCAGATAGCCGTCGCCGAGAAGGTGCTCGCGTCCCAGGGCAAGGGTGCCTGGCCGGTGTGCGGCACCGGTCTGTCGGGCGCCGCCTACAACGGCTCCGCGCCGAGCACCTCGAACTCCGGCTCCACCTCCAACTCCGGCTCCACCTCCAACTCGGTTTACTCGTCGAACACCGGTTCCTCCTCGAACTCCGGCTCGGGCGGCGGCACCTCCTCCCGCTCCACCGACGGGCAGGCCGCCTCCCGCTCCGCCGAGCGCCCGGCCGCTTCTCCGTCCACCGGCGGCGGCCAGGGCGGGAAGACCGTCACCACCCCGACCGGCAAGAAGGTGCAGAAGGGCGACGGCGAGTACAAGGTGGTCGCCGGCGACACCCTCGGCACCATCGCCGCGGCGCACCACGTCGAGGGCGGCTGGAGCAAGCTGTTCGAGCTGAACAAGGACATCGTCGACAACGCCGACCTCATCTACCCCGGTCAGCAGCTCCACCTGAAGTGACCTCCGGCCGCCGAGCCGGACCACGGGGCCCGCGCACCCGCGCGGGCCACCCGCGGGCCCCCGTGCGGGCCACCCCCCGTCCCCACGGGTCCCCGTCCCGGTGCGTGTTCCCCCGTACGCACCGGGACGGGGCTTTTTCGTGCCCGCCACGGACGGGAGTTCACCGGATCTCTTTGTTTCGTGCAGAAACAAAAGATATCGTCGGCTTGTCCACGGGGCGGTCGGTCGGTGGCCGGCGCCCCCCGGACGGTTAGGCTCTAGGCGCAAGGCACACCAGCCCCGCACTTCCAGCGTCACATCCAAGAAGGAGATGCTCGTGCCGTCCATCGACGTCGTCGTAGCCCGGGAAATCCTGGACTCCCGAGGCAACCCCACGGTCGAGGTCGAGGTCGGCCTCGACGACGGCAGCACGGGTCGTGCCGCCGTCCCGTCCGGCGCCTCGACGGGCGCCTTCGAGGCCATCGAGCTGCGCGACGGTGACCCGAACCGCTACCACGGCAAGGGCGTCGAGAAGGCCGTCCTCGCCGTCATCGAGCAGATCGGCCCGGAGCTGGTCGGCTACGACGCCACCGAGCAGCGCCTGATCGACCAGGCCATGTTCGACCTGGACGCCACCGACAACAAGGGCTCCCTCGGCGCCAACGCGATCCTCGGCGTCTCGCTCGCCGTGGCCCACGCCGCCTCCGAGGCCAGCGACCTCCCCCTCTTCCGCTACCTGGGCGGCCCCAACGCGCACCTGCTGCCGGTGCCGATGATGAACATCCTGAACGGCGGCTCGCACGCCGACTCCAACGTGGACATCCAGGAGTTCATGATCGCCCCGATCGGCGCGGAGTCCTTCTCCGAGGCCCTGCGCTGGGGCACCGAGGTCTACCACACCCTGAAGAAGGTCCTGAAGGGCAAGGGCCTGGCCACCGGCCTCGGCGACGAGGGCGGCTTCGCCCCGAACCTCGGCTCCAACCGCGAGGCCCTCGACCTCATCCTCGAAGCGATCAAGGAGGCCGGCTACGTCCCCGGCCAGCAGATCGCCCTCGCGCTCGACGTGGCCGCCTCCGAGTTCTACAAGGACGGCAAGTACCTCTTCGAGGGCAAGGAGCGCTCCGCCGCCGAGATGACGGAGTACTACGAGGAGCTCGTCGCGGCCTACCCGCTCGTCTCCATCGAGGACCCGCTGTTCGAGGACGACTGGGCCGGCTGGAAGGTCATCACCGACAAGCTCGGCGACAAGGTCCAGCTCGTCGGCGACGACCTGTTCGTCACCAACCCCGAGCGTCTCGCGCGCGGCATCGAGGACGGCGCGGCCAACGCCCTGCTGGTCAAGGTGAACCAGATCGGTTCGCTCACCGAGACCCTGGACGCCGTCGAGCTGGCCCAGCGCAACGGCTTCAAGTGCATGATGTCCCACCGCTCCGGCGAGACCGAGGACGTCACCATCGCCGACCTGGCCGTCGCCACCAACTGCGGCCAGATCAAGACCGGCGCCCCGGCCCGCTCCGAGCGCGTCGCCAAGTACAACCAGCTGCTGCGCATCGAGGAGATCCTCGACGACGCCGCGGTGTACGCCGGCCGCAGCGCCTTCCCGCGCTTCCGCGGCACCGAGGCCTCCAAGGGCTGACGCCCCCCGGGGCACGCCTCAGCCAGTCGTACGTACGTCCCCGTACTCGGTCCCGTACCGTGTGCGGGGACGTACGCACGTGTGCGGCCCGGACACGATCCGGACACCAGGGGAGGCGGGAGATGGCCGTGAGGGACCGGGACCGGTTCTCCACCGCGACCAGGCTGAGGCTGCTCGGCGAACAGACCGCGGCCCGCGTCTACCGCTCCCAGACCAAACGGCAGGCCCGCCGCTCCCGGCTCACCGGCCGCGCGGCCCTGCTCGCCCTGGTGGTGTGCACGCTGGTCGTCGCACTCGCCTACCCGATGCGGCAGTACGTCTCCCAGCGCGCCGAGATCGCCGAGCAGCAGCGGGAGCAGGAGCAGGCCCGCAGACGCGTCGAGGAACTGCGCGACCTCAAGGCACGCTGGCAGGACGACGCCTACGCCGAGCAGCAGATCCGGCGCAGGCTGCACTACGTGAGGCCCGGCGAGACCGGGTACGTGGTCGTCGACCCGAACGCGGCCAAGCAGTCCCGGGCCGACCTCGGGGCCGCCCGGCGGCCCTGGTACGCCAACGTCTGGGACGGCGTCGACAAGTCCGACGCCTCCGACCAGTGACCGGCCCGCCGGGCCGGTAACCGACAGAAAGCCAGTCTGAAAGCAGTCATGCAAACGCCCCCGCCGCCCACTCCGCGCACCGAGCCCACCGACGCGGACGTCGAGGCATTCAAGCAGCAGCTGGGCCGCCCGCCGCGGGGCCTGAGGGCCATCGCGCACCGCTGCCCGTGCGGTCAGCCGGACGTCGTGGAGACGGCGCCGCGCCTGCCCGACGGCACGCCCTTCCCGACGACGTACTACCTGACGTGCCCGCGCGCCGCCTCGGCGATCGGCACGCTGGAGGCGAACGGCGTCATGAAGGAGATGACCGAGCGGCTGGCCGCCGACCCCGAGCTGGCCGCCGCCTACCGGGCCGCGCACGAGGACTACATCCGGCGCCGGGACGAGATCGAGGTCCTGGCGGGCTTCCCCAGCGCGGGCGGCATGCCGGACCGCGTGAAGTGCCTGCACGTGCTGGTCGCCCACTCGCTGGCCGCCGGACCGGGTGTGAACCCGCTCGGCGACGAGGCCGTCGCGATGCTGCCCGAGTGGTGGGCCAAGGGGCCGTGCGTGAGCCCGGCCGGACCCGCCGAGCCCGTGGAGGGGGACGCCGAATGACCCGGGTCGCCGCCGTCGACTGCGGTACGAACTCCATCCGGCTCCTGGTCGCCGACGCGGACCCCGCGACCGGTGAACTCGTCGACCTGGACCGGCGCATGACGATCGTGCGGCTCGGCCAGGGCGTCGACCGTACCGGCCGGCTCGCCCCCGAGGCGCTGGAGCGGACCTTCGCGGCCTGCCGCGAGTACGCGGAGGTCATCAAGGAGCACGGCGCCGAGAGGCTTCGCTTCGTCGCCACCTCCGCCTCCCGCGACGCCGAGAACCGGGACGAGTTCGTCCGCGGCGTCGTGGACATCCTGGGCGTCGAGCCCGAGGTCATCACCGGTGACCAGGAGGCCGAGTTCTCCTTCACCGGCGCCACCCGGGAGCTGGCCGGACGCGACGACCTCACCAGGCCGTACCTGGTCGTGGACATCGGCGGCGGCTCCACGGAGTTCGTCGTCGGCGACGACCGGGTGCGGGCCGCGCGCTCCGTGGACGTCGGCTGCGTGCGGATGACGGAACGTCACCTGGTGCGGGACGGCAAGGTGAGCGACCCGCCCGCCGAGGAGCGGATCGCCGCCATGCGGGCCGACATCGAGGCCGCGCTGGACCTCGCGGAGCAGACGGTCCCGCTGCGCGAGGCGCACACCCTGGTGGGTCTCGCCGGCTCGGTCACCACCGTGTCCGCGATCGCCAAGGACCTGCCGGAGTACGACTCCGCGCGCATCCACCACTCGCGCGTCTCGCACGACCGCGTCCGGGAGATCACCCACCGGCTGCTGGGCGCCACCCACGCCGAGCGCGCCCGCATCCCGTCCCTGCACCCGGGCCGGGTCGACGTCATCGGCGCGGGCGCCCTCGTCCTCCTGGCGATCATGGAACGGATCGGCGCCGAGGAGGTCGTCGTCAGCGAGCACGACATCCTCGACGGCATCGGCTGGTCCCTGGCCTGACCGCCTACAGGTCGCGGCAGACGTCGCGCCGGTCGCCCACCTTGACGACGAGAACGACGAGTTCACCGTCGTTGATCTGGTAGGCGACCCGGTAGCTTCCGACCCGGAGCCGGTAGAGGCCGGACGGGCCGGTGAGCTTCCTGACGTCGGTGTCCTGGCGGTACGGGTCGTCGCCGAGCGCGGTCAGCGCGGTCAGGACGCGCATGGCGTCGGGCCGGCTGATGGCCCGGAGCTGCCGCTGCGCCGCCGAGGTGAACCGGAAGGCGTACTTCACGGCGCTTCGCCGTCGTGCTCGGTGAACAGATCCGCCAGCAGTTCCGCCATCGTCACGGTGGGACCGCCCTCGGCCAGGACCGCTTCGGCTTCGCGCGCCAACATCACGTCGGCCGCTTCCTCCAGCGCCTCGAAGTCCGCGATCGGAACCACGGCCGCCACCGGAGCGCCGTTGCGCGTGATGACGGTCGGAACGCCTTCCTCGGCCCGGTTGATGTGGTCGGCGAGGTGCGCGCGGGCTTCCCGTACGGTCACGGTGTTCTCAGTCATGAGATGAGTGTACGCATTCACGTGTACACGTGGTCCGGCTCGGGGAGTCGCGTTCGCGGGCGATCCTCGACGGCATCGGCCGGTCTCCGGCCTGACCGTCGTGAACAGGTCCGCCGGCGGTGCTTCCCGACCTGTTGTTACCGGCCGGTAGCCATCGGTTGAGCAGGTCGGACGGCGTCTGAGCGCAGTTTTGGGGGGTGTGAAGGGTCTCTGGGCTGCGGTCCGTCGGGAAAGTTCGTGAAGTTCTTCACAAGAGATTCCGTCCCGGCCGGCCGGGAAAAGGGGCCGATCGGCCCTTCCGGGGGGTCCTGGACCGTTTGAACATGTTCAGACGATGGGCGCGAGGAGGGCCCGGGAGGGGGCGCTGCGGACGTTTCGGGGGGTGCCCGGCACCCCCCGAGGAGCCCAGAGGAGCAGCTCACGCGGCCTTGACAACGGGTCAGAACACCCCGCGGTTCCCGTCGGGCGGCATGACCTGCGTCACGTGAGTCGCGGAGGATAGCACAGGCCCCACCGAACCTTGTGAAGGGGCGCACGAGCCCCCCTGTCGAGGCGGGTGGATACTCGATGCCATGAGCACCACGGAGCGTCCCAGGATCCTCGTAGTAGGCGGTGGGTACGTAGGCCTGTACGCAGCTCGGCGCATCCTCAAGAAGATGCGCTACGGCGAGGCGACCGTCACGGTCGTCGACCCCCGGTCGTACATGACCTACCAGCCCTTCCTCCCCGAAGCCGCCGCCGGCAACATCTCCCCTCGCCACGTCGTCGTCCCGCTGCGACGCGTGCTGCCGAAGGCGGAGGTCCTCACCGGCCGGGTCACCACCATCGACCAGGACCGCAAGGTCGCCACGATCGCCCCGCTGGTGGGCGAGGCGTACGAGCTGCCCTTCGACTACCTGGTCATAGCCATGGGCGCGGTGTCCCGCACCTTCCCGATCCCCGGCCTCGCCGAGCAGGGCATCGGCATGAAGGGCATCGAGGAGTCCATCGGCCTGCGCAACCACGTCCTGGAGCAGCTGGACAAGGCCGACTCCACGACCGACGAGGAACTGCGCCGCAAGGCCCTCACCTTCGTCTTCATCGGTGGCGGCTTCGCGGGCGCGGAGACCATCGGCGAGGTCGAGGACATGGCCCGGGACGCGGCCAAGTACTACAAGAACGTGTCCCGCGAGGACATGCGCTTCATCCTCGTCGACGCCGCCGACAAGATCCTCCCCGAGGTCGGGCCCAAGCTCGGCCAGTACGGCAAGGAGCACCTGGAGAGCCGCGGCGTGGAGATCTACCTCTCCACCTCGATGGACTCCTGCGTCGACGGCCACGTGGTGCTGAAGAACGGACTGGAGGTCGACGCGAACACGATCGTGTGGACCGCCGGCGTCAAGCCGAACCCGGCCCTGTCCCGCTTCGGTCTGCCGCTCGGCCCGCGCGGCCACGTCGACTGCGAGCCCACGCTCCAGGTCAAGGGCACGGACTACATCTGGGCCGCCGGCGACAACGCCCAGGTCCCGGACCTCGTCGGCCGCAAGGCGGGCAACGAGAACGCCTGGTGCCCGCCGAACGCCCAGCACGCGCTGCGCCAGGCCAGGGCCCTCGGCGACAACGTGGTCTCCGGCATGCGGGGCTTCCCGCAGAAGGAGTACGAGCACGCCAACAAGGGTGCGGTCGCCGGTCTCGGCCTGCACAAGGGCGTGGCGATGATCGTCATGGGCAAGATGAAGATCAAGCTCAAGGGCCGCCTCGCCTGGTACATGCACCGCGGCTACCACGGCATGGCGATGCCGACCTGGAACCGCAAGATCCGCGTCTTCGCCGACTGGACGCTCGGCATGTTCCTCAAGCGCGAGGTCGTCTCCCTGGGCGCCATGGAGAACCCCCGCGAGGAGTTCTACGAGGCCGCCAAGCCGGCGCCGGTCGCCGCCGCCAAGACCGAGGAGAAGGCCAAGGCCTCCTGACCCTCCGGGTCGCCCGAAGCAGGTCGAAGGACCTCCCGCCATCCGTGGTGCGGGAGGTCCTTCGGCGTTTGCGGACACCGCCCCGATGACCCATCCAGCTGTTTTGCCCACCCGTGACTTCATTGCGGGACTGTGCCGGGGGCCCGGTGGTGTTTACGTGGTGAACGGCATCCGGGATCGACGTCTTGGAGGTGTGCGCCATGGCCGACGCCGCGACGCGGCTGAGGAGTCTTGCCGAGCAGTTGCTGGGAGCCCCGCTCCCGGTGCGGGTGAGGGCCTGGGACGGTTCCCAGGCCGGGCCGCCGGACGCGCCGGCGCTCGTCGTGCGCAACCGCCGCGCACTGCGCCGCATACTCTTCAAACCCGGTGAACTGGGCCTCGCCCGCGCCTGGGTGGCGGGCGACCTGGACATCGAGGGCGACCTGTACACCGCGCTCGACGCGATGGCGGGCCTCGTCTGGGAGCGCGGCGAGGACGCGCGCGGCCTCGTCGACGCGGTGCGCGACCCGGCCGTCCGGGCCGCCGCCCGCGACCTGCTGCGGCTGGCCGGCCCGCCGATCCCGCCCGCCCCGCCGCGCGAGGAGGCGCGCAGACCCCGCCGGAACCTGCACACCCGCCACACCGACAGACGGGCCATCAGCCACCACTACGACGTCGGCAACGACTTCTACGAGATCGTCCTCGGCCCCTCCATGGTGTACTCCTGCGCCTACTGGGAGGACGCCGGCACCCTGGAGTCCGCCCAGCGCGACAAACTGGCACTGGTCTGCGCCAAGCTGGGCCTGCGGGAGGGGCAGCGGCTGCTGGACGTCGGCTGCGGCTGGGGCTCCATGGCCGTCCACGCGGCCCGCGAGCACGGGGTGCGCGTCCTCGGGGTCACGCTGTCCCAGGAACAGGCGGCGTACGCCCGCAAACGCGTCGCCGAGGAGGGGCTGACCGACCGGGTGGAGATCCGCGTCCAGGACTACCGGGACGTCACGGACGGCCCCTTCGACGCGATCTCCTCCATCGGCATGGCCGAGCACGTCGGCGCCGAACGGTACCTGGAGTACGCGCGCCACCTGCACGGCCTGCTGAAGCCCGGCGGCCGGCTGCTCAACCACCAGATCGCCCGCCGCCCGCGCCGCGACGAGTCGGGGTACGCGGTCGACGCGTTCATCGACGCCTACGTCTTCCCCGACGGCGAACTCGCCCCCGTCGGCACCACCGTCACCCAGTTGGAGCGCGCCGGCTTCGAGGTCCGGGACGTGGAGGCCCTCCGCGAGCACTACGCCCGCACCCTGCGGCACTGGGTGACCCGACTGGAGGCCGACTGGGACCGCGCGGTCCGGCTCACCAGCCCCGGCCGGGCCCGCGTCTGGCGCCTCTACATGGCCGCCTCCGCGCTCGCCTTCGAGCAGAACCGCATCGGCGTCAACCAGGTCCTGGCGGTCCGCACCCCGGAGTCCGGCGCCTCCGGGCTCGCGCTGCGGCCCCGCACCTGGCACGGCTGACGGGCCGTCACCGCACCGGTACGGCCGAAGGGGCCTCGCGATCGCGAGGCCCCTTCGCGCGGGCCGTCCGGGCGGTACGGGCCCGCCGCTACTCGGCCTTGATGGCCGACAGCATGTTCAGCCGGGCCGCGCGCCGGGCCGGCCACAGCGCGGCCAGCACCCCGACCACGCCCGCCAGCAGCAGGAACAGCGCGATCCGGCCCCACGGCAGCACCAGTTCGTACGTCGGCATCCTGGTGCCCAGCAGCTCACCGGCCGCCCAGCCGAAGAACACGCCGAGACCGATGCCCAGCACACCGCCGAACAGGGAGATCACCAGGGACTCCAGGCGGACCATCCGCTTGACCGCCCGGCGGTCCAGGCCGATCGCCCGGAGCATGCCGATCTCCTGCGCCCGCTCGAAGACGGACATCGCCAGCGTGTTGATGACGCCGAGCACCGCGACGATCACCGCCATGCCGAGCAGGCCGTAGACCATGTTCAGCATCAGCGTGAACATCTGCGCGATCTCGCGGGAGATGTCGTCCTTGTCCTGGACCTTGACCGCCGGGTTGCGGCCGAGCGCCTTCTCCAGGGCGTCCTTGGCGGAGTCGGTGGCGCCGTCCGCCGTCTTCACCATGACCTGCATGTCCGCCGGGCGGTCCAGGTGCGGGGTGAGGACCGCGTCGTCGAGGATGATGCCGTTGAGCATCTCGTTGCCCTCGTACACCCCCGCGACCGTCAGCCGCTGCGCCTTGCCGTCCTCGAAGTGCGCGGTGAACCGCGAACCGGCCGTCCAGCCATACGACTTGGCGCGGTCCTCGTCGACGACGACGCGCGTGCCGCCCACGGTGAAGGAGCCGTCGGTCACCTTCAGGTCCGTCAGCTTGGCGATCGCCGCACCGTCGACGCCGGTCAGGTACTCGGTCTCGCCGTCGACGCGGGACTCGCCGTTGCGCAGCGGGCTGCTCGCGGTGACCCCCTCGGCGGTGGCGAGCTTGCGCGCCACGTCGGGGGAGAGCGGGCCGCGGTTGGCCATGGAGACGACGTAGTCGGCGCGGATCGCGGAGCTGGCCATCCGGTCGATGGACGTCTGGAGGCTGCCGGCCATCACCGTCATCCCGGTGATCAGGGTGAGCCCGATCATCAGCGCGGAGGCGGTGGCCGCCGTGCGGCGCGGGTTGCGCACGGAGTTCTGCCGGGCCAGCTTGCCCGCCACCCCGAAGGCGCGCAGCACCGGTGCGGCGGCGGCGATCAGCGGACGGGACAGCAGCGGGGTCAGCACGAACACGCCGACGAGGAGCAGCACCGCGCCGAGGCCCAGCGCGGCCTGGCCGTCGTCGGTGCCCATCCGGGTGCCGGCGAGGACCGTGGCGACGCCGGCCGCCGCGAACAGCGAGCCGAGCGTGTTGCGCAGCACCAGCGACTTGGCGGTCGCCTTGGCGTGCACGCTGCTCATGGCGGCCACCGGCGGGATCTTCGCGGCCCGGCGGCCGGGCAGCCACGCGGCCAGCATGGTGATGAGGACGCCGACGGCCAGGGCGGTCGCCACCGTGCCGGGGGTGATCACCAGCGGTCCCTCGGGCAGTCCGGCGCCGAAGGAGCCCAGCAGGGAGCGCAGCCCCGCGCCGATGCCGATGCCGGCGGCCAGACCGGTCACGCCGGCGACCGCGCCGACCGCGAACGCCTCGACGAGCACCGAACGGGTGACCTGGCGGCGGGAGGCGCCGACCGCGCGCAGCAGGGCCAGTTCCCGGGTGCGTTGGGCGACCAGCATGGTGAAGGTGTTGGCGATGATGAACGTGCCGACGAACAGGGCGATGCCGGCGAAGACCAGCAGGGACTGCTTCATGCCGCTCATCGACGAGGCGATCGCCCGCGCCTGGTCGTCGGCGAGCTGCCGGCCCGTGGTGGTCCGCACGAGCTTCGCGGGCAGGGCCTTGTCCAGCTCGGCCTTGAGCCGCGCCTGTCCGGTGCCGGCCGCGGCCCGCACGTCGATCTCGTCGTAGGCGCCCTTCTTGCCGAACAGGGCCTGCGCGGTCGGCGTGTCGAACAGGGTGAGGCTGCCGCCCGCGGCGACGTTGCCGTCGTCGGTGGTGAAGATGCCGCTGACGGTCGGGGTGAGGACCGGCCCGTCGACGGAGAGGCGCACGGTGTCGCCGACCCGGTAGCCGGCGCGCCGCGCGGTCTCGGAGTCGATCGCCACCTCGTCGGCGCCGCGCGGGGCGCGGCCGGAGACCAGGGGGTAGCGGGGGTCCCGCGTGCCCCAGTAGTTGCCGCCGGTGGACTGCCAGTCGCCGCCGACGAGTTTGCCGTCCTTGCCGGCCAGGGCGGTGAAGCCGGAGACGACACCGGTGGCGGAGGCGGCGCCGGGGACCTTCGCGGCCCTGTCGAGCAGGGCCTGGGTCAGCTCGGGGGCCTTGCCGACCCGGTTGCCCGCGGAGTCCTGGTACTCGGGGCGGACGGCGACGTCCACCCGCTCGAAGCCCTTGGCGGAGCTCTTCTGGTAGGCGTCGGAGATGGTGTTGGTGAAGACCAGGGTCCCGGAGACGAACGCCACGCCGAGCATGACGGCGAGCACGGTCATCAGGAGCCGGGCCTTGTGCGCGAGGACGTTGCGCAGTGCGGTGCGGAGCATCAGCTGGTCCGGCCCTTCGCGTCGAACTGCTTCATGAGGTCGAGCACGGAGTCGGCGGTGGGGCCGTACAACTCGTCGACGATCCGGCCGTCGGCGAGGAAGACCACCCGGTCCGCGTAGGCGGCGGCCACCGGGTCGTGGGTCACCATGACCACCGTCTGGCCCAGCTCGCGCACGGAGTTGCGCAGGAAGCCGAGCACCTCGGCGCCGGAGCGGGAGTCCAGGTTGCCGGTGGGCTCGTCGCCGAAGACGATGTCGGGCCGGGAGGCGAGGGCCCGGGCGACCGCCACGCGCTGCTGCTGGCCGCCGGAGAGCTGGGAGGGCCGGTGGCCGAGCCGCCCGGACAGGCCCACCATCTGGATGACCTGGTCCAGCCACGCCTTGTCGGGCTTCCGCCCGGCGATGTCCATGGGCAGGGTGATGTTCTCCAGCGCGGTCAGCGTCGGCAGCAGGTTGAACGCCTGGAAGATGAAGCCGATCTTGTCCCGGCGCAACCTGGTGAGCTGCTTGTCCTTCAGCTTGCCCAGTTCGGTGTCGCCGATCAGGACCGACCCGGAGGAGAAGGTGTCCAGGCCCGCCACGCAGTGCATCAGCGTGGACTTGCCGGAGCCGGACGGCCCCATGATCGCGGTGAACTCGGCCTGCCGGAAGTCCACCGAGACCCGGTCCAGGGCGACCACCCGGGTCTCACCCTGCCCGTAGATCTTCGACAGCTCCGTGGCGCGTGCGGCCACGGCGGTGGTCCGGCCAGCGGTGGGTGTGGTGGTCACGGGGAGGCGCTCCTGTCGGGAGGACGTGTGTTCTGGGGACTCGTCCATCGTCCCGGCGCGAAGCGCTCGCGGAGTCAGTCGCTGTTCCGGTTCCCGGGGGCGACTGGGGTCGGACGGGAGGCCGTCCTGTCATACCTGGGGAGGACGGCCGACCCCGAGGGGACGGGGTGGCGGCCGGGCAATCGGTGACGTGTCCAAGAACCGGTGGGCCGCCCTCGTTCCGCCGGTGAAATTCCGTCATTCCACGTACACGCGCGTACCCGTCCCGGCAGGCTGTTGGCACGTGCGGACGGCGCATTCCTCCGGCTGATGCACCCTCAGACGTCAATAAAATAAGACAACATCGGTCCACCCGCCCGCTGTTCGGGGGATGGGTCCCGATAGGGTCGGAATCTCGTTGCGGAGCCCATGGCCTGCCCGGATGGTGGAATGCAGACACGGCGAGCTTAAACCTCGCTGCCCCTTCGCGGGCGTGCCGGTTCGAGTCCGGCTCCGGGCACCTTCCTCCGCGCGTCACCCCCTTCGAGAGCGCCCCGCGGCCATGGCCGCGGGGCGCTCCGCCGTTGCCGCCGGGCCCGCCGGAGCGGGTCCGCCGGCCCGCCGCCCGCGCGGTCCGCCCGCACCGCCGCCGCCCCGCGCCCCGGGCGCCACCGCCCGACACGGCCGCACCCGGTCGGCCGCGTGTCCATGGCCGGGAATCGGACGCGCGCGTAGCGTGTTGCCCAGCACGGCAGGGGGAAGATCCTCCTCAGGTATCATGGTCGATCCTTTGCCAATCCATTACTCTTGAGCCAAGACTGCGCTCGGCAGTCATGGAGGAGTGAAATGAGGAGCAGTAACCCGGTCTTCTCGCGACGGGGGTTCAGCCGCGACAACGGCTACGCCGGCTTCAACACCGCACCGCAGGCCGGGTCCGCACAGGGCAACCCGTACGCGCAGAACCCCTACGCGCAGAACCCCTACGCACCGGCTGACGTCGGCGCCCCGCCGCAGGCCCCGGCCACCGCGGACCGCATGACGATGGACGACGTCGTCGTCCGTTCGGCCCTCACGCTGGGCACGGTCGCCGTCGGCGCCGTCCTCGCCTGGGCGCTGCTGCCGGTCTCGGGAACCAGCTACGGCCTGGCCGTCGGCGCGGCCCTGGTCGCGTTCGTCCTGGCGATGGTCCAGAGCTTCAAGCGCACCCCGTCGCCCGCGCTCATCCTCGGGTACGCGGCCTTCGAGGGCGTTTTCCTGGGCGTCTTCAGCGAGATGTTCAACAGCCGGTGGAGCGGCGCGCCGTTCCAGGCGGTGCTCGGCACCATGGCGGTCTCGGGCGCGACGCTGCTGGTCTACAAGGCCGGCTGGATCCGCGTCACCGCCCGCTACGCCCGCATCGGTCTCGCCATCGCGGTGGCCTTCATGGTCGTCATGGCGGTCAACCTGCTGCTGGTCGCCTTCGGCGTCGCCGAGGACGGCGGACTGCGCAGCTTCGGACCGCTCGGCGCGATCGTCGGCATCATCGCGATCCTGCTCGGCGCGTTCTTCCTGACCCTCGACTTCAAGCAGATCGAGGACGGCATCGCCTACGGCGCCCCGCGCAACGAGTCCTGGCTCGCCGCGTTCGGTCTCACCATGACCCTGGTGTGGATCTACGTGGAGATGCTGCGGCTGGTGGCGATCTTCAGCAGCAGCGACTAGCGACCAGCGACCGCGCCGGCCGCTGAGCCGGCCGGCTGCCGGGCCCCGGGCGTCACGTCCGGGGCCCTTCGGCGTTCAGGGCAGCCTGCGGGCCGCCCTCCTCAGGTCGTACTCGTGCACGATCGCCTTGGCGTGGCCGTACGCCAGGTCGTACTCGTGCCGGAGCCAGCTGACCTTCTCCTCGAAGCGGAAGAGCGCCGGGCCTTCCTCGACGGTGCGCAGCCAGTCGGAGACCTCACGACCGGTGCAGTGCGGGATGCGTGCCAGCAGATTGCGGTGGGTCTCCTCGGAGAAGACGTGGGACATCGGCGCCTCCGAACGCAAAGGGGATGTGAGCCGGTCCTTCACGTCACCGTGCCTGAGCGTTCGCGTATTGGCAACAGTGCGGCGCGTTACGCTCGGCGGGTGGTTGATACGACGCCTTTGACCCAAGCAGTGGAGCACTTCGCGGACCGGCTGCGCGCGGCTCCGCAGAGCCGGCTCCAGCGGAGCGCCGCCGCGGCGGCCCTGGCTCTGGCCAGGGAACTGGCCCGGTGGACCCAGGCCGTCGAGGAGCCGGGGACCGAGCCCCGGGAGATGCCGGACGCGGGGATGTTCGCGGTGGCCGACCAGATCCTGGTGGCCGCGCACGACCTGGCGCTCGTGCTGCGCGAGGACGCGGAGGTCGCCGAGGCGGTGCGCCTGGTGGAGGAGGCCCGGTCGCGGGCGGGGGTGTGAGGCCCGGCCGGCCGGGGGACGCCCGGCGGCCCGTTCCGGGGCGTGCTCAGAGGGACGCGATGACCCGGTCGGCCAGGATGTAGACCATCTCCTCGCCGCACGCGAACGTCAGCGTGTACGCGCCGGAGATGCCCGAGCCGCCCAGCAGGTACGGGGACTCGCCCGACTCCACCGCCGCCGCGAGGCGTTCCGCCGTCTCGCGGTGGCCCGGGGTCATGCACAGGGTCGTGCCGTCGGCGAAGACGTAGACGTCGAGCGTGCCCAGCGGGCCGGGGCGGACGTCGGAGAGTTCGACGCACCCGGTGGCCAGCTGCTCCAGGGCGGTCACCGTGCGCTCGTGGTCGTTCACGGCCGGGGACTGCACGGGCACGAAGTCCGGGTGGGAGGGGTGGCGCCGGCGGGCCGCGGCCAGCTCGGCGGAGTCCCCGGGGAACTCGTCGGTGTCGGCGGCCGGCTCGGACACCGGCTCCAGGCCCGCGAAGTCCGCCTGCCGGGGCAGGAACAGATCGGCCTCGGGCAGCCCGAACAGCGAGGGCGTGTCCGATGCGTCCCGCGCCTCCTGCGCCGCCCAGAAGGCGCGCGCCTCGGCCAGCTCGCGCTCCCGCTCCTCGGCGAGCGCCTCCGCCACGGCCGTGCGTATCCGGTCCGCGTCGGCCGCGCCGCGCGCGTGCGGCAGCAGGGCGTGCGCGGTGGCGGACCGCTCCTCGTCGAGCCGGAGCTGGAGCTCCGTGAGCTGGCGGCGCAGCCTGAGAACGGTGCGCAGGACGGCGACCCCCACGGCGCCGGTGGCTGCCGTGGTGAGCAGCAGGGCGATCGGCATGGCGCTCACTGACGTACTCCCGGTTCAAGTCGACCCCCGACTTACTACATCAGCTTGAAGGGCGGACTAACCAACTGTCAGTGCGTAACGTCACGAAACGGACAGAAGTTTCTGTTCCGGGTGGCGCCGTGCTCCGGGTTGTTCCGCGTTGACCTGCGTCGATGTGCCCGGCGAGCGAGATAGGTCACATCATGGGGGAGATTGGATCACGGAAAGGCCCGGCGCCCCGGTGTTCCCCGAGGTCCGGGCCCTTCCGCGACGTCACGTGCGTGACCCGCCACGGACGGTGTGTCAGCTCAGGCGCTCGATGACCATCGCCATGCCCTGGCCGCCGCCGACGCACATCGTCTCCAGGCCGAACTGCTTGTCGTGCCACTGGAGCGAGTTGATGAGCGTGCCGGTGATCCGGGCGCCCGTCATGCCGAAGGGGTGGCCGACGGCGATGGCGCCGCCGTTGACGTTCAGCTTGTCGAGGTCGATGCCGAGGTCCCGGTAGGAGGGGATCACCTGGGCGGCGAACGCCTCGTTGATCTCGACCAGGTCGATGTCGTCGATGGTCAGCCCGGCGCGCCGCAGCGCCTGCCGGCTGGCCTCGACCGGGCCGAGGCCCATGATCTCGGGCGAGAGGCCGGAGACGCCGGTGGACACGATCCGGGCCAGCGGGGTCAGCCCCAGCTCGCGGGCCTTGGTGTCGGACATGATGACGAGCGCGGCGGCGCCGTCGTTGAGCGGGCAGCAGTTGCCGGCGGTGACCAGGCCGTCCGGGCGGAAGACCGGCTTCAGCCCGGCCACGCCCTCCAGGGTGACCCCGGCCCGGGGGCCGTCGTCCTTGCTCACCACCGTGCCGTCGGGGAGGGTCACCGGGGTGATCTCGCGCTCCCAGAAGCCGTTCTTGACGGCCTCCTCGGCGAGGTTCTGGGAGCGGACGCCGAATTCGTCCATGTCCTGGCGGGTGACGCCCTTGGCGCGGGCGAGGTTCTCGGCGGTCTGGCCCATCGCGATGTAGGGGTCGGGCAGCAGGCCGTCCTCGCGCGGGTCGTGCCAGTCCGAGCCCTCCGACGCGGCCACGGCCTTGGTGCGGGCCTCGGCCTCGGCGAACAGCGGGTTGCGGGCGCTCGGCATGTCGGAGCTGCCGCCCGCGTAGCGGGAGACCATCTCGACGCCGGCCGAGACGAAGACGTCGCCTTCGCCGGCCTTGATGGCGTGCAGCGCCATGCGGGAGGTCTGGAGGGAGGAGGAGCAGTAGCGGGTGATCGTGCAGCCCGGCAGGTGGTCCATGCCCATCTGCACGGCGACGATCCGGCCGAGGTTGTGGCCCTGCTCGCCGCCGGGGAGGCCGCAGCCGAGCATCAGGTCGTCGATGTCCCGCGGGTCCAGCTCGGGGACCTTGGCGAGCGCCGCCTGGACGATCGTGGCGGTCAGGTCGTCGGGGCGCAGGTCCTTCAGGGAGCCCTTGTTCGCGCGGCCGATGGGGGAGCGGGCGGTCGAGACGATGACGGCTTCGGGCATCACGGCTCCAGAGGCAGGAAGAGGGCAGGTCCGGTTGGGAAGTTACCCGGCCGTACGGGAGAGTTCATCGGTGTCGGCGTGTGACACTGACCGCACTGTACTAAGCGCTTGCTTGCTGAGCCTCGGGCGGTCCGCGGGCGGTCAGAGGGACGGGGCCGCCGGCTCGGCCTCCGGCACCCGGCGCCGGCGCCGGCGCTTGAGCAGGGCCCAGGGCCCGCGCGGGCCCGTCGGCATCGCCGCCGTGACCTCCGTGCCGGCCTCCGACGCGGCCTCGGCCGCGGCGCGGGCGACCGGCAGGAAGCCCTCGCGGCGGGACACGTCCGGCCCCTCCTCCTCCGCCGGCCACAGGCCCAGCGCCGCGCACACCGTGGGGAGCACGGCCATCGCCGCCGTCGCGTAGCCCTCGGCCGAGGGGTGGTAGTTGTCCGGCCCGAACAGCTCGCGCGGGTTCGCCGCGAACTCGGGGCCCAGCAGGTCGCCCAGCGACACCGTGCGCCCGCCCTGCTCCACCGCGCCGATCGTCTGGGCCGCCGCGAGCTGCCGGGACGCCCGCCGGGCCAGCCAGCGCAGCGGCTGCTGCACCGGCTCGATCGTGCCGAGGTCGGGGCAGGTGCCGACGACCACCTCGGCGCCTGCCGTGCGCAGCCGCCGTACCGCCGCCGACAGGTACCGCACCGAGCGGGTCGGCGGCATCCGGTGGGTCACGTCGTTCGCGCCGATCATGATCACGCAGATGTCGGGGACGGGGCGGGCGGCGGACAGCACCAGCGCCACCTGGCGGTCCAGGTCGTCGGACTGCGCCCCCGGCAGCGCCACGTTCCGCAGCTCCACCGGGTGCTCCGCCACCGCCGCCAGCCCCGAGGCCAGCAGCGCCCCCGGCGTCTGCCCCGACCGGTGCACGCCCTGCCCCGCCGCCGTGGAGTCGCCGAGCATGGTCAGGCGCAGGGGCGGATCGCCGGGCGTGTCGTACGTGTGCCCGTACACCCCGTCGGCCACCGGCACCCGGCCGCCGGTGCCGTTGCCCACGTGCCGCCGGGCCAGCCGCACCTCCGCCAGCACCAGACCGACGGCCGCCGCGCCGACCAGTCCCACCCCGCCACCGCCGTACGCCGCCCCGGCCGCGATCCGCCGGGCCACCCTCGCCCTCGACATGCTCGTCATGCGCCGCCGCCACCTCCTCGTAGCCGTACCCACTCCTTGCCCCGTACGGGGCGTGCGTCAATCTCGACGGGGAGTGAACGGCCGCCCGGGCCGCGCGGCGGGGCCGTAGGCTGGCGACACCACTACGAACACATCTTTTTGCAGCGACCGGAGACAACGGTGCGATTCCACGACTCGATGATCAGCCTCGTCGGCGACACCCCGCTGGTGCGGCTCAACAACGTGACCAAGGGCATCCGGGCGACCGTCCTCGCCAAGGTGGAGTACTTCAACCCCGGCGGCTCCGTGAAGGACCGCATCGCCCTGCGCATGATCGAGGCCGCCGAGGAGAGCGGGGAACTGCGGCCGGGCGGCACCATCGTGGAGCCGACGAGTGGGAACACCGGTGTCGGTCTCGCCATCGTGGCCCAGCAGAAGGGCTACAAGTGCGTCTTCGTGTGCCCCGACAAGGTGAGCACCGACAAGATCAACGTGCTGCGCGCGTACGGCGCCGAGGTCGTGGTGTGCCCGACCGCCGTGGACCCCGAGCACCCGGACTCGTACTACAACGTCTCCGACCGCCTGGTCCGTGAGACCCCGGGCGCCTGGAAGCCGGACCAGTACTCCAACCCCAACAACCCCCTCTCGCACTATCACTCCACCGGCCCCGAGCTGTGGGAGCAGACCGAGGGGCGGATCACCCACTTCGTGGCGGGCGTCGGCACCGGCGGCACCATCTCCGGCACCGGCAACTACCTCAAGGAGGCCAGCCAGGGGAAGGTCAAGGTCATCGGCGCCGACCCCGAGGGCTCGGTGTACTCCGGCGGGTCCGGGCGGCCGTACCTGATCGAGGGCGTGGGTGAGGACTTCTGGCCGACCGCCTACGACCGCACCGTGGCGGACGAGATCGTGGCCGTGTCCGACAAGGACGCCTTCCAGATGACGCGCCGGCTGGCCAAGGAGGAGGGCCTGCTGGTGGGCGGCTCCTGCGGCATGGCCGTCGTGGCCGCGCTGGAGGTCGCCGAGCGGCTCGGCGAGGACGACGTCGTGGTGGTGCTGCTGCCGGACAGCGGCCGCGGCTACCTCTCGAAGATCTTCAACGACGAGTGGATGGCCGACTACGGCTTCCTGGAGGACGAGGGCCCGAGCGCCCGCGTCGGCGACGTCCTGAGCGACAAGGCGGGCGGCGCCATCCCGTCCCTGGTGCACATGCACCCCGAGGAGACGGTCGGCGAGGCCATCGAGGTGCTGCGCGAGTACGGCGTCTCGCAGATGCCGGTCGTGAAGCCGGGCGCCGGTCACCCGGACGTGATGGCCGCCGAGGTCGTCGGCTCCGTGGTCGAACGGGAGCTGCTGGACGCCCTGTTCAGCAAGCGCGCCTCGCTGGAGGACCCGCTGGAGAAGCACATGTGCGCCCCGCTGCCGCAGGTCGGCTCCGGCGAGCCGGTCGCCGACCTGATGCAGGTGCTGGGCACGGCGGACGCCGCGATCGTCCTCGTCGAGGGCAAGCCGACCGGTGTGGTCAGCCGCCAGGACCTGCTGGCCTTCCTCGCCAAGGGCGGCGCCAGGTAGCGCTCCGCCCGGCGGGCGCGCGGGGGCGGGGTTCGCGGAAGTGGTACGCGCGTGTCACGTGCGCGCAGCACCCGCTTAACACGGGACCGGCACAGTGGTGGTGTCGGCAGGGGCGGCGGGGACGCCTCCCGGGGCACCACGCCCCGGGGCTGCTCACCACCCGGGCCGGCGCCGATCGGCGTCACGGACCTCCGGAGCGGCTCCCGGACCTCCAGGGACGCCACGGACGCGCAGCCCGGCCCTGAGCCGGCCCGCGTCCCCCGCGGGGGCCGCCGTCGTCCCGGCCCCCGGCGACGGGGGTGCGGCGGTCCCCGCGCACGTCTCCTCCCGCTCCGCCCGGCCCCCGGCCGGCCTCGGCCCACGGGGCAGCCGCTGCTCCGGGCACCCGGCGGCTCCCTGTACGGCGCCCGGCCTGTGCCACAGGGGGCCGCTGTCCGCTGCGGCGGGGTCGCGCCTCCCGCGGCCGCTGCCCGGCAGGGCGCCCGCTCCACCACCCGGTGCGCCCGGTCCCGCTGTGCGCGCCACGGTCGTCCGGCCCGGGAACGCCGGGACCGCGGGTGTCTCGTACGGCCGGCTCGCGGCCGGATGTCGCGCCCGCCGCGCGCCGAACGCGTGTGCCGCGGTCTCGTGCCCGGCCGGAGCCGGGCGGAGGATCCCGCTCCCGGGCGGCGGTCCGGCGTTCCGCGCGCCCGGCCCGGAGTCGTCGGGCCACCGGCCCCGGCCGGCCGCCGGGCCGCGCGCCGTGCCGTCGAGCGGAACCGCGGGCCGGGGTGCGACCACGCGCGGCGGAGGGCCGGGGTCCCGCGCCCCCGTGTGCGGGGCCGGCGGGGTCAGTGGGCGGCGGGGTGGCCGGAGGGGGCGGTGACCGGCTCCGGGGCGGCGGGCCCGGTTCCCTGGTCCGGGGCACGGGTGCCGCGGCGCGCGACCAGCAGGTACAGCAGCGCGGGCACGGCCAGGCCGACGATCCAGGAGATGTCCGCGCCGCCCAGCGGGGCCACCAGCGGGCCGGTGTAGAAGCTCGTGGCGAGGAACGGAAGCTGGGCGAGGAGCCCGGCCGCGTAGACGGCGAGGGCGTCCCAGCGCCAGGCGCCGTAGCGGCCGTGCGGGTCGTTGAGGGCGGCCAGGTCGTACCGCTCCTTGGAGATCAGGTAGTAGTCCACCAGGTTGATCGCCGACCAGGGCGTGAAGAACGTCAGCAGGAACAGCAGGAAGTCCTTGAACGAGGCGAGGAAGCTGTCCTTGCCCAGCAGGGCGACCGCGGTGCCGGCCACCATGACCAGCGCGATGTACGCGGCGCGGCCCGCCCGGGAGAGCTCCCGCTGCCCGCGGAAACCGCTCACGCCGGTCACCATCGACATGAAGCCGCCGTAGGTGTTGAGGACGTTGACGGTGAGCTTGCCGAGCGCGATGACGAAGTACAGGAAGGACGCGACGAGTCCGGTGCCGCCGAGGGCGACGACGTAGCCGACCTGGCTGTCCAGGAACTTCTCGCCGGCCGTGGCCGCGACCAGCACCCCGAACGTCATCGACCACTGCGAGCCGAGCGCCGAGCCGGCCAGGGTCCACCCGAAGGTGGCCTTCGCGGACGTCGTGCGGGGCAGGTAGCGGGAGTAGTCCGCCACGTACGGTCCGAAGGCGAGCTGCCAGGACGCCGACAGGGACACCGCCAGCAGGAACACCGGCAGCGAGAAGTGCGCGTCGTGCAGCAGCGCCGAGGTGTCGGCGCGGTCCAGGAGCCGGACGGCGAGGTACACGAAGGCGAGCGCGCAGATCACGCTCGCGACGCGGCCGAGCGCGTGGACGACCCGGTAGCCGACGGTCGCCATGACCGCGGTGACGGCGGCGAAGACGACGATGCCGGTCGTGTCGTCCGTGTGCGTCAGCTCGCCCACCGCCTGCCCCGCGAGGACGCTGCCGGACGCGAAGAAGCCGACGTACATCACGACCACCAGCAGCAGCGGTACGGCCGCCCCGCGCACCCCGAACTGGGCCCGCGACTGGATCATCTGCGGCAGGCCCAGGCGCGGACCCTGGGCGGAGTGCAGGGCCATCACCGCGCCGCCGAGCAGGTTGCCGAGCAGCAGACCGGTGACCGACCAGACCACGTCGCCGCCGAAGACGACCGCCAGGGCTCCCGTGACGACGGCCGTGATCTGGAGGTTCGCCCCCAGCCAGAGGGTGAACTGACTGAAGGCGGTGCCGTGCCGCTCCTCGTCCGGGACGACGTCGATGGAGCGCCGTTCCACGAGCTGTGCCATGCGTACTCCCCACACTGCGCTGTATAACGGTATGCAGGGAGACACTGTCTGAATAGAAGACCGGTGTTTGTCAATGCCCCGGCGCTGTACTCTCCCGGGGCGGCGGGAGATCCGGAGGGGGAGAACGCCATGAGCGAGAACGACAGCCCTGCGAACCGGTTGCAGGCGCTCTTCGAGGGCCACCGGCTCACGCCGACCCAGCGCCGCATCGCGCACAGCATGGTGCGCCGGGCCGCCGACGTGCCCTTCCTGTCCAGCGTGGAGCTGGCCGAACTGGCGGGCGTCAGCCAGCCGTCGGTGACCCGGTTCGCGGTCGCCCTCGGCTTCGACGGCTACCCCGCCCTGCGCAAGCACCTGCGCGAGGTCGTCCCCGCCGAACCGGCCGCCGGGGCCGGTGCCTACAACGAGTACCAGCAGGCCGTCGAGGCCGAGATCGAGAACCTCCGGCACCTGGCCGAGCTGCTCGCGGACCCGCGTCCGGTGCAGCGGGCCGGGCGGATCCTCGCCGCCTCCCGCCCGCTGCCGGTCCTCGGGCTGCGCGCCGCCGCCTCCCAGGCGTACGGCTTCGCCTACTTCGCCGCCAAGGTGCACCCGGACGTCCGGCTGCTGCACGAGGGCGGCACGATGATCCAGGACCGGATCGACGCCGCGGTCCGCGCGGGCGCCACCGCCCTGCTCTGCTTCGCGCTGCCCCGGCACCCCCGGGAGGTCGTGGACACCCTCGCCTACGCCAGGGACGCCGGGCTGAGCGTCGTCACGGTCGCCGACTCGGCGTTCGCCCCGGTCGCCAAGCACTCCGACCTGCTGCTGCCGGCCGCCGTCGGCACCGGGCTGGCCTTCGACACCGCCTGCGCGCCGATGCTGCTCGGCCGGGTGCTGCTGGAGGCGCTCTGCGACGACCTGCCGGACGCGCAGGCCCGCCTGGAGGAGTTCGACGCGGGCGCCGCGGCCCGCGGCCTGTTCGTCGAGTGACCCGGCCGCGGCCCTCCCGCGCCACCCGTCCCGCGTGCCGCCGCCGGCGGCGCGGCCCCGCGCGGAGTCCGTCGCCGTACCGCGGCGGGCGGGCGGGCCGCCGTCAGACCTCCAGCTCGGCCTCGATCCGCTTGAGCTGGTGCCGGGCCATCGCCAGGTTGGCCCGGTCGGAGTCCAGGACCAGGTAGAGGAACAGGCCGTTGCCGCCGCGGCTGCTCAGCAGGCGGATCAGGTGGTACTGGTCCGACAGGGTGATGAGGATGTCCTCGATGCCGCCCTTGAGGCCCAGCATCTCCATCGTGCGCATCTTGGCGCGGATGACGTCGGTGTTGCCGGCGGCGGCCACGTTCAGGTCGAAGGTCTTGCTGCCGCCCATCGTGCCCAGCGCCATGCCGCTGGTGTAGTCGACGAGTGCGACGCCGGTGGCGCCCTCGATGGTGGTGAGGGCTTCCTTCAGCGCGGTCTCGGTGTTGGCCATGGCGGGTCCTCCCGGAAGGTTCAGCTGTCGGTTGCGGTGCGCGCGTCGGCGCTCGTGGTGCGGGTCGTACGGGTCGTACGGGTACGGACCGGCGGGCTGGCGCCGGCGGCGCCCGGGGCCCGGCCCGGCGGGCGGGCGGCCCGGGCGTCGGCCTCGGCGGCGTCCAGCAGCTCCCCGATGCGGGCGCCGGCCCGGCGGCCCTCCAGGTGCAGCCGGCCGACGTTGACCGGGTCCTGGGCGAGCAGTGTCAGGACGGCGGTGCGGCCGGCCGCGTAGCCGGCGACGTAGCCGCGCTCGCCGCGCACCAGCAGTTCCCTGAAGGCCCCGTGCCCGGTGGTGTCGCTCACCCGCACGGCGACGCCGAGCGCGGCGGCGGTGAGCGCGGCCAGGCCCTCCGGGTCGGCGCCGGGGGTGTCGTGGGCGACGACGAGACCGTCGACGCCGGCCGCGAGGGCGCCGGTCAGCTGCGGCACCCGGGTGCGCAGCCGGTGCAGCTCGTCCAGCACGGCGCGCAGGTCGTCGTCGGCCACCATCGGGTCTCTCCTCTCGGCGGGGCGGTGCCGTTCAAAGCGCCTCCAGCGCATCCCTGAGCCTCTTCAGCAGCGCGATGTCGGGGCCGGTGGTGACCACCGGGTGGTGCGGGAGCGGGGCGGGCGGCGGCGTGGGTGCCGGGGCCGCCGTCATGATGTGTCCGGCGGCGGTGAGCCGGCGGACGTCGACCAGCGTGTGGAAGGCCTGCCGGCCCAGGTCCCGGGCGATGTCGGCGGCCGTGCGGCGGCCGTCGACGCGGTCCAGCACGGCCCGCTGCCGGGGGGTGACGGGCGCGCCCGGGGTGCGGCCGGCGGCCGGAGCGGCGCGGAGCAGCGGGGCGCCGTCGGCGGCCGGGTCGGGCCACAGCCGGTGCAGCAGCAGCCGGCGGCGCAGCGTCTCGCGTTCCAGCGCGACGACCGGCACCGAGGGCAGCGGGCCGAGCCGGGGCGCGGGGTCGTACCGGAAGCGGCCCGGGGTGCCGCTCGGCGCCAGCGCGAAGTACCCGGCGTCGTACAGCGCGTCCAGGTGGCACAGCTCCAGCGCGCCGGTGGGCAGCACCCCGGAGCGCAGCAGCAGCTCGGCCGCGTGCGGCGGGCCGGGGCTCTGCGCCGCGGCCCGCTGCCAGGCGGCCCCCGCCAGCGTGCCGTGGGCCGTCAGGAGCACGTCGAGGCCGGGGGCGTGGGGGCTCTCGGCGTGCACCACCCGGCCCTCGGCGAGGTGCAGGACGCCGTGTTCGCGGACCAGGACGCCGGTGGCCCGCTCCTCGGCCAGCCGGGTCAGCATCGGGGAGACCGCGTGCGCCGTCCGCCTGTCCCGGACCGGGAGGGCGGGCGGAGGGGTCCGCAGGGCGGTCATCCCAGCACCAGCCGGGAGGCCGTCTCGCCGAGCCGGATGCGGGCGAGGGCCAGGTTGCCCTCCTCGCGGCCGAGCCAGAGGTGCAGGAAGACGCTGCTGTCGAAGGACGTGTCCACGAAGCGCAGCAGGTGGTAGCTGTCGCCGTTGCTGATGATCACGTCCTCGACCGGGGCCGGCCGGTCACCGTGCGCGGCGAAGGTGCCGTGCTCGGCGGCCATCCGGGCCAGTTCGGCGGCCTCGGCCGCGGACGTCTCGTGGTCACCGCCGGGGGCCTCCCCGACCGTGCCGAGGGCCAGTCCGCTCGTCCAGTCCACCAACGCCGCTCCCCGGGCACCCGGCAGCCGCATCGCTTCCAACAGGCACTCGTCGATTCCGGGCACCGTGGCTCCCCTCCCGCCTGGGACTCCGGCTGAGTGACGCCGACACTACGCATCGTGTGCGCGGGGAGTGAGGCCTTCGGCATTTTCCTCCGGTACATGCCCCGGGCATACTAGGGTTGCTCAACTGACGTGTGTGGAACGGCCGTTGATCCGTCCGGCCGGGTCCCGGCGGGGGTGTCTCAACGGTCCTCGGGCAGGTCCAGGGCGGTGAGCGCGCCGGCGTGTGCCCCGCCGGACTCCGCCACCACCTCGGCGACGGTCTGCGCCGTCCGCACGGTCGCGAAGGCGACGCCCCCGCGGCCGTCCGGCGCGTAGCCGTGGACGCCCGGCCGGGCGAGGGAGTTGTAGGCGTAGTGGTGGGCGAAACAGTACGCGCCGGTGTCCAGCGCCGCCGCGTAGTCGCCCGGTTCCAGCACGGGCAGCGTCCGCCCCTCGGCGAGCAGGTCGCCGGAGAAGCAGGCCGGCCCGGCGACGTCCTGCTCCGCCTGCGGCCCGGTCTTCGGCCGCCCCCCGGCGTCGTACGCGGCGATCCGCAGCGGCCAGGCGCCCGGCGCGTACACCGTCCGCGTCGCCACCTGCACGCCCGCGTGCGTCACCGCGATCCGCCGGCCGCCCGCGCTCTTGGTGTACTCCACCCGGGCCACCACCGTCCCCTGCTCGGCCAGCAGCGACCGCCCGAACTCGGTGACCAGCCCGTACCGCCCGTCGAACAGCCCCGGCACCTCGGCGGCCAGCAGCCGCGCGTACCGGGCGTACGACGGCGCCGTCCCCTCCGAGGCGAAGTTCACCGGCAGCCCGCCGCCGATGTCGACCGTGTCGACCTGCCGCCGCCCGGCGGCGGCGTTGATCTCCTCGGCGAGCGCGTACACCTCCGCCACCCCCCGGGCCAGCAGCGGCAGCGGGACGCCCTGGGAGCCGGTGTGCGCGTGCAGCCGGGTCAGCCACGGCCGTCGCGCGTACGCCCGGACGACCCAGGCGCGCGCCCCCTCGTCGCGCAGCGCCACCCCGAACTTCGAGGTCCGCGTCGCCGTCGAGGTCGCGCCGATCGCGCCGCCGCCGATCTGCGGGTTGACCCGGACGCCGATCGGGGACCGGGTCGGCGCGGACCCGGCCAGGGTGTCCAGGCGGGCCAGTTCCTGGGGGTTGTCCGCGTTCACGGCGATGCCGAGGGCGAGTGCCTCGCGCAGCTCCGCCGGGGTCTTGGCCGGCGAGTCCAGCACCGTCCGGGCGGGCGGCACCCCGGCGGCCCGGGCCAGCGCCAGCTCGCCGGGGCTCGCCACCTCGGCGCCGATGCCCGCCTCGTGCAGCAGCCGCAGGACCGGCACCAGCGGGGTCGCCTTCACGGCGAAGGCGTGCAGCACCGGGGTGCCGGGCGCGGTGACCGCGGCGAAGGCCGCCCGCAGGTCCGCCGCCGCCCGCCGGATGCCGACGACGTCCAGCAGCCCCACCACGGCCGTGTCCGGCCCCAGCAGCCCCTGCTCGACCGCGGCCCGCACCGCCCGGTCGCGGCGGGCGGCGCGCTCCCGCGCCTCGTCCGCCGTGTCGCCCGCCATGGCATCCGCCGTGTCGTCCGCCGTGTCCCGCCGCACCTCTGTCACCTCGCGCACCTCCCGCACTGCCGGCGCCTCGGGAACCTCCCGGACCACGGCTTCCCCGTCCCGGGCCGGCCACCGGTGCTTCCAGCCAAACACCCGCGGCCCCGGGACGCGGCCCGCCCGCCGTATTGACTAGCCCTATTCAGCGGGACAGGATGTGAATAGACGTAGGCACGAGGAGGCAGACGATGTCGGGACCCCGCCCCGTACGAGCACCGCGCGGCACGGAACTCAGCGCCCTGGGCTGGCAGCAGGAGGCCGCCCTGCGCATGCTCCAGAACAACCTCGACCCCGAGGTGGCCGAGCACCCCGACAAGCTCGTCGTCTACGGCGGCACCGGCAAGGCCGCCCGCGACTGGCGCTCCTTCGACGCGATGGTCCGCACCCTGCGGACCCTCAAGCAGGACGAGACCATGCTGGTCCAGTCGGGCCGCCCGGTCGGCGTGATGCAGACCCACGAGTGGGCCCCGCGCGTCCTCATCGCCAACTCCAACCTGGTCGGCGACTGGGCCAACTGGGAGGAGTTCCGCCGCCTGGAGGCCCTCGGCCTGACCATGTACGGCCAGATGACCGCCGGTTCCTGGATCTACATCGGCACCCAGGGCATCCTCCAGGGCACCTACGAGACCTTCGCCGCCGTCGCCGCGAAGAAGTTCGGCGGCACCCTCGCCGGCACGATCACCCTCACCGCGGGCCTCGGCGGCATGGGCGGCGCCCAGCCCCTCGCCGTCACCATGAACGACGGCGTCGCGATCTGCGTCGACTGCGACCCGCGCGCCATCGACCGCCGCATCGGGCACCGCTACCTCGACGTCCGGGCCGACTCCCTGGACCACGCGCTCCGCCTGGCCACCGAGGCCCGCGACGCCCGCCGCCCGCTGTCCATCGGCGTCCTCGGCAACGCGGCCGAGCTGGTCCCGCAGCTCCTCGCCATGAACGCCCCGATCGACATCGTCACCGACCAGACCTCCGCCCACGACCCGCTGTCGTACCTGCCCACCGGCATCGCCTTCGAGGACATGGCCGACGAGGCGGCGAAGGACCCGGCCGGCTTCACCACCCGCGCCCGCGAGTCCATGGCCCGGCACGTCGAGGCCATGGTCGGCTTCCAGGACGCCGGCGCCGAGGTCTTCGACTACGGCAACTCCATCCGCGGCGAGGCCCGGCTCGCCGGGTACGACCGCGCCTTCGCCTTCCCCGGCTTCGTCCCCGCCTACATCCGCCCCCTCTTCTGCGAGGGCAAGGGACCCTTCCGCTGGGCGGCCCTGTCCGGCGACCCGGCCGACATCGCCAAGACCGACAAGGCGCTCCTGGAGCTGTTCCCGGAGAACGAGTCCCTGCACCGCTGGATCAGGATGGCCGGCGAGCGCGTCCACTTCCAGGGCCTGCCCGCCCGCATCTGCTGGCTCGGCTACGGCGAGCGCGACAAGGCCGGCGAGCGCTTCAACGACATGGTGGCCTCCGGCGAGCTGGCGGCCCCGCTGGCCATCGGCCGCGACCACCTCGACTGCGGCTCCGTCGCCTCGCCGTACCGCGAGACCGAGGCCATGCTCGACGGCTCCGACGCGATCGCCGACTGGCCGCTGCTGAACGCCATGGTCAACGTGGCCTCCGGCGCGTCCTGGGTCTCCCTCCACCACGGCGGCGGCGTCGGCATGGGCCGCTCCATCCACGCCGGCCAGGTCACGGTGGCCGACGGCACCGAGCTGGCCGGGGAGAAGATCCGCCGGGTGCTGACCAACGACCCCGGCATGGGCGTCATCCGGCACGTGGACGCCGGGTACGACATCGCGGAGTCCGTCGCCGCCGAGCGCGGGGTCCGGGTGCCGATGCGCGAGGGTGACCAGGCGTGACCTTCCACAGCATGTGGGCGGAGCTGCTGCCGGTCGGCCGCAGCTCCGCCTCCGGCGGGTACCGGCGGTTCGCCTGGACCGGCGCCGACGCCGACTGCCGGGCCTGGTTCAGGGAGCAGGCCGAGAAGCGCGGACTCGCCTACGAGGTCGACCGGAACGGCAACCAGTGGGCCTGGCTCGGCGACCCCGCCGCCGGGGACGCCGTCGTCACCGGCTCGCACCTGGACTCCGTCCCGGACGGCGGGGCCTTCGACGGCCCCCTCGGTGTCGTCTCCTCCTTCGCGGCCCTCGACGAACTGCGCGCCCGCGGCACCGAGTTCGGCAAGCCGCTCGCCATCGTGAACTTCGGCGACGAGGAGGGCGCCCGGTTCGGGCTCGCCTGCGTCGGCTCCCGGCTCACCGCCGGTCGGCTCACCGTCGAACAGGCCCACCGGCTCACCGACGGGGACGGGATCACCCTGCCGCGCGCCATGGAGGCCGCCGGGTACGACCCCGAGGCCGTCGGACCCGACCCCGAACGGCTCGCCCGGATCGGCGCCTTTGTGGAACTGCACGTCGAACAGGGCCGCGCGCTGGACCTGTCCGGCGACCGGGTCGGCATCGCCAGCGCCATCTGGCCGCACGGGCGGTGGCGGTTCGACTTCCGCGGCGAGGCCAACCACGCGGGCACCACCCGGCTCGTCGACCGGCGCGACCCCATGCCGTCGTACGCCGAGACCGTGCTCGCCGCCCGCCGGGAGGCCGAACTCGCCGGTGCCGTCGCCACCTTCGGCAAGATCGCCGTCGAACCGAACGGCGTCAACGCCATCCCCTCGCTGGTGCGCGGCTGGCTCGACTCCCGCGCCGCCGACCAGGACACCCTGGACACCGTCGTCGGCGGCATCGAGAAGGCGGCCCGGGAGTACGCGGACGCCCACGGCGTCGGCCTCGACGTCGTCCGCGAGTCCTTCACCCCGGTCGTCGAGTTCGACCACGCCCTGCGGGACGAACTCGGCCGCATCCTGGGCCGGGACGCCGGCCTGACGGTGCCGGTCCTCGGCACCGGAGCCGGACACGACGCCGGGATCCTCTCCGGGAGCATCCCGACCGCCATGCTGTTCGTGCGCAACCCCACCGGCGTCTCGCACTCCCCGGCCGAGTTCGCGGCCGAGGACGACTGCGTGGCCGGGGTGCACGCGCTCGCCGACGTACTGGAAGGACTGGCCCGCAGGTGACCACGGGAACCTACTGGTTGGAGCACGCCTGGCTCGACCCCCGGGTCGAGCCGGGCGTGCTGGTCGAGACCGCGGACGGCCGGATCACCGCCGTCCGCACCGGCACACCGGCCCCGCCGCCGGGCGCGGAGGTGCTGCGCGGCCTCACGCTGCCGGGCCTGAGCAACACCCACAGCCACGCCTTCCACCGCGCGCTGCGCGGCACCGTCCAGGTCGGCTCCGGCACCTTCTGGACCTGGCGCGAGGTGATGTACTCCGTCGCCGACCGGCTGACCCCGGACACCTACCACGACCTCGCCCGCGCGGTGTACGCCGAGATGGCGCTGGCCGGCGTCACCGCCGTCGGCGAGTTCCACTACGTGCACCACGCCCCCGGCGGCACCCGCTACGCCGACCCCAACGCCATGGGCGAGGCGCTGATCGAGGCCGCCGCCGCGGCCGGCATCCGGATCACCCTCCTCGACACCTGCTACCTCTCCTCGGGCTTCGGGGAGCCGCCCGACGCCCACCAGCTCCGCTTCTCCGACGGCACCGCCGAGGAGTGGGCCGAGCGCTGCGCCGGGCTCCGGGCACGGGAGCACGCGCGCGTCGGGGCGGCGATCCACTCGGTGCGGGCCGTGCCCGCCGGCCGGCTCGCGACCGTGGCCCGGTGGGCCGAGGAGCGCCGGGCCCCGCTGCACGTCCACCTGTCGGAGCAGACCGCCGAGAACGACGCCTGCCTCGCCGCCCACGGCCGCACGCCCACCCGGCTCCTCGCCGACCACGGCGTCCTCGGCCCCCGCACCACCGGCGTGCACAACACCCACCTCACCGACGAGGACATCGCCCTGCTCGGCGGATCGGGCACCGGCACCTGCATGTGCCCGACCACCGAACGCGACCTGGCCGACGGCATCGGCCCCGCCGTCGCCCTCCAGCGGGCCGGCTCCCCGCTGTCCCTCGGCTCCGACAGCCACGCCGTCGTCGACCTGCTCGAAGAGGCGCGCGCGATGGAGCTGAACGAGCGGCTGCGCACCCGCACCCGGGGCCACTGGACGGCGGCGGCCCTGCTGCGCGCGGCCTCCGCGGACGGCCACGCGGCCCTCGGCTGGCACGAGGCGGGCGCCCTGCGGACGGGGGCGCCCGCCGACTTCACCACCATCGCCCTGGACTCCGTCAGGACGGCCGGACCGGCCCCCCGGCTGGGCGCCGAGACCGCCGTCTTCGCGGCGAGCGCGGCGGACGTGCGGCACACCGTCGTGGGCGGCCGGCACGTCGTACGCGACGGGACGCACACCCTCGTCCCGGACGTGCCGCGGGCCCTGGCGGCCGCGATCGAAGCCCTGCACGCCTGACCACCCACGCCCGCCCCGAGGACGACCCCGCGAGGACGACACCATGAGCAGCAGCACCGTCATCACCGGCATCGCCGCACTGGTCACCAACGACCCCGCCCAGGGCGACGGATCCCCGCTCGGCCTGGTCCGGGACGCGGCCGTCGTCATCGACGGCGACCGCGTCGCGTGGACCGGGGAAGCCGGCCGCGCCCCGGCCGCCGACCACCGGGTCGACGCGGCCGGCCGGGCGGTGCTGCCCGGCTTCGTCGACTCGCACTCCCACCTGGTGTTCGCGGGCGACCGGACGCAGGAGTTCAACGCCCGCATGTCCGGCCGCACCTACAGCGCGGGCGGCATCCGCACCACGGTCGCGGCCACCCGCGCCGCGAGCGACGCCGAACTGGAGGCGAACCTCACCCGGTACCTCGGCGAGGCCCTCCGCCAGGGCACGACCACCCTGGAGACGAAATCGGGCTACGGCCTCACCGTCGAGGACGAGTCCCGCGCCCTGCGCCTGGCGGCGAGGCACACCGACGAGGTGACGTACCTGGGCGCGCACATCGTCTCCCCGGACCACGCCGACGACCCGGCCGCGTACGTCGCCCTGGTGACCGGTGAGATGCTGGACGCCTGCGCGCCGCACGCCCGCTGGATCGACGTGTTCTGCGAGAAGGGCGCCTTCGACGGCGACCAGGCCCGCGCGATCCTCACGGCCGGCAAGGCCAGGGGCCTGCACCCGCGCATCCACGCCAACCAGCTCTCCTACGGTCCCGGCGTCCGGCTCGCCGTCGAACTGGACGCGGCGAGCGCCGACCACTGCACCCACCTCACGGACGCCGACGTCGACGCCCTCGCCCACAGCCGTACCGTCGCGACCCTGCTGCCCGGCGCCGAGTTCTCCACCCGCGCCGAGTGGCCGGACGCCCGCCGCCTGCTGGACGCGGGCGTGACGGTCGCCCTCTCCACCGACTGCAACCCGGGCTCGTCCTTCACCTCGTCCGTGCCCTTCTGCATCGCCCTGGCCGTCCGCGACATGGGGATGACCCCGGACGAGGCGGTGTGGTCGGCCACGGCGGGCGGCGCCGCCGCCCTGCGCCGCACGGACGTCGGGCGCCTCGCCCCGGGCGCGCTGGCCGACCTGACCCTGCTCGACGCCCCGAGCCACGTCCACCTCGCCTACCGGCCGGGCGTCCCGCTGGTCAGCGGCGTGTGGCGCAGGGGCGTGCGCGTCGTCTGACCCGGCACCGGCGCCCCGCCCGCATGAGGGTGGGGGCGCCGGGTACCCGGCTGCCGGTGGATCGGGTCCCGGGCACGGCGAAGCGGCCCGGCGCCGTCCGCCGGGCCGCTTCCGCAGGCCGTGCACACCGTCCGGCCGGACGGTCACTCCTCCAGCGTCAGTCCCTTGCGCAGCCGCACCAGCGTCCGCGACAGCAGCCGGGACACGTGCATCTGCGAGATGCCCAGTTCCTCTCCGATCTCCGACTGGGTCATGTTCGCCACGAAGCGCAGGGAGAGGATCTTCCGGTCCCGGGGCGCCAGATCGGCGATCAGGGGCTTGAGCGACTCGATGTACTCGATGCCCTCGAGCCCGTGGTCCTCGTAGCCGATGCGGTCCGCGAGCGCGCTCTCGGTGTCGTCCTCCTCGGGCTGGGCGTCCAGCGACGAGGCGGTGTACGCGTTCGACGCGGCCATGCCCTCGACGACCTCGTCCTTGGTGATGCCGAGCCGCTCGGCGAGCTCCGAGACCGTGGGGGCGCGGTCCAGCTGCTGCGCCAGCTCGTCGCCGGCCTTCGCGAGGTCGAGCCGCAGCTCCTGCAGCCGGCGCGGGACGCGCACGGACCAGGAGGTGTCACGGAAGAACCGCTTGATCTCGCCGATGATGGTCGGCATGGCGAAGGTGGGGAACTCGACGCCGCGGGAGAGCTCGAAACGGTCGATCGCCTTGATCAGGCCGATGGTGCCGACCTGGATGATGTCCTCCATCGGCTCGCTGCGGGAGCGGAAGCGGGAGGCGGCGAACTTGACGAGCGCGAGGTTCAGCTCGACGAGGGTGTTGCGGACGTACGCGTGCTCGTACGTCCCTTCCTCCAGCGACTCCAGGCGCTCGAAGAGGGTCTTGGACAGGGCCCGCGCGTCCACCGGGCCGATCTCGTCGTACGGGGGGATCTCCGGGAGTCCCTCGAAGAGGTCGAGGGCGTCGATGGGATGATCCAGCTGTTCCGGTGGGGGTGTCGACGTCGCGATCGGGGTAGGCGATGCGTCGAGCCGGGGTGACATGGGTGTCCTCCATCGTTCTCGGCATATGGCTGCCGAAGCCAGTACGTGCACTGCGGTGTGCGGCGCCTCCAAGCCGGCGTGTAGGTGTGTCCCTATAGCCCTACCCGCTTCACCGAGCGGGTCGCAAGTGCGTTCTGTTGCGCTATGTCCGATTGTGTGCGGAAGTTCGGGTGTCGCCGTGCGCGAGGAAGGCGTAATGTTCGAGGGCATCAGCAGCCACGACCTCGGGAGAGAGACGGCATGGACCACGGGACGGTCGGCAGCGCACAGTCGGGCCGGCTTCTGGTGGAGGTGCGGGAAGAGGGATCCAGCGCCGTCGTGACACCAGCGGGTGAGCTCGACCACCACACCGCCGATCTTTTGCGTGAGCCCCTCGACGACCTCCTCGCCAAGGGCTTCTCACGCCTGGTGGTGGACTGCTCACGCCTGGAGTTCTGCGACTCCACGGGGCTGAACGTCCTGCTCGGCGCCCGGCTGAAGGCCGATGCCGCCGGCGGCGGGGTCCACCTGGCCGGCATGCTGCCGGTCGTCGCCCGCGTGTTCGAGATCACAGGGGCCGAGGCGGTCTTCACCGTCCACGACTCCGTGGAGGCGGCCCTGGCCGACGGTGCCGACTGACCCGCCGCCCTCCGCCGTCCCGCCCGGTGCGCGCACCGGCATCCGCGGGCGTTGCGCGTGTCATGCCGAAAACGGGGGTGTTCCGCCGGATCGGTCGGGCAGGAGAGGGCAGAAGAAGAGCAGGAGGCGTCCAGCCGGCCGCCGGCCACCGGAACCCCGCGGGGACAGGTGGACGGACCGGACGGGACGCCTGGACGAACGACCTGGACGAAACGCGTGTCCGGCGGACGGACGGGGACGGGACCCCGGACGGGCGGCGCCGGGCCGGCGGCCGGACGCGTGACGGCCGGCCGGAGCCGACGGTGCCGGACCTGTGGCCGGACCACCGCCGGACCGTTGACCGCACTTTCTCAATCGTGAACTGGTGAATCGGTGAGGTGAAGCGCTGATGAGCACCACCCGGCCTTTCTCGCCGGGCGACCGCGGCCCGGAGCCCAGCGGCGCTTCCGGGGCGTCCGAAGGGACCGCGCCGTCCGCCGGCGCGGCCTCGGGGGCAGCCGCGTCGTCCGTGCCGTCCGGGCCGAGCGACGGCGCACCGCAGGCCCGTGTCCGGCAACTGCGCAGACTGCGTCTGGAAGGCGAGAGCGGGGTGGTCCCGCTCGCCCGTGACTTCACCCGGCAGGCGCTGTACGCGTGGGGCTGGCTGCCGGCGGCCGGCGCCGACCAGCGGGCCGCCGCCGAGGACGTCCTGCTCGTCGTCTCCGAACTGGTCACCAACGCCTGCCTGCACGCCGAGGGCCCCGACGAACTGCTGCTCGCCTGCGACAACAAGGTGATCCGGATCGAGGTCTCCGACCGGGGCGACGGCCAGCCGGCTCCCCGCACGCCGCACCGCGCCGGACGCCCCGGCGGGCACGGCATGTTCATCGTGCAACGGCTGTGCCTGGACTGGGGCGTGGTCCGCGTTCCCGGCACGCCGGGCAAGACGGTGTGGGCGGAGCTGGGCGCGCCCGCCTGAGCCGCCCGGCGGGCGCCCGCCACCACCCCCACCCGCCGCACACGCCGGACCGCCACGGATCCGGCGTGTGCCGCGCCTTCCTCCCGCACGGCCCCGGCCCGTACCTCGGAGCCGTCCCCGGGCGTGCCGACGGCCGGGGCGCCCGGTACGGCCACCACGTGCACCCGGGTGTGGACGGCGGTCTCGCTCACCTGGACACCACCGGGCAGCCCCGCGGGGCGGCCGACGGCCCTCCACCTCCCCATCAGGCGGCATCAGACGGCACCTCCGCGTCCGGCACGGCGTCCGGCGCCCGCGGCGTCCGGCGGTTGCGCGGGCTCGGCCGGTGAGGGCGCGGCGGACCCGTCCGGACCGGCGCGGGCGTCCACGGCGACCTCAAGGCCTCCGGCCCGGTGGTGGGCACGGCCGCCGTCCCGCTCGGCGCGCGGTGTCCACGCCGCCGCCGCGGCGCGGGACGCGGTGACGGCCGGCCCCGGCGCCGAAGGGCCGCCGCATCCGGCCGGGATGCGACGGCCCTCGGGAGAGCGGCGGCGGCTACTAGTTGATGCTGCCCATCATCTTCTTGACCTTGCCGCGGTACATCCACACCGCGAAACCGGCGACCACGGCGAGGACGGCCTCCAGGGCGACGAAGCCCATCTTGTCGAGGTTGACGCCACCGACGGCCGGGTTCGACAGCAGGGCGGTGACGGAGTCGCCCGCGGTCACCGCGAGGAACCAGACGCCCATCATCTGGGAGGCGTACTTCTTCGGCGCCATCTTCGTCGTCACGGACAGGCCCACCGGCGACAGCGTCAGCTCACCGACGGTCTGCACGAAGTAGATCGCGACCAGCCACATCGCCGCGGCCTTGTGACCGCCCTCGGCGATCGACAGCGGGGCGAGGAAGACGAAGAAGGACGCGCCGACCAGCACCAGACCGGAGGAGAACTTCACGATCGTGCTCGGCTCCTTGCCGCGCCGGTTCAGCCACAGCCACAGCCAGGCGAAGACGGGCGCCAGGGCCATGATCATGACCGGGTTGACCGACTGGTACCAGGAGACCGGGAACTCCCAGCCGAGGACCGAGTTCTCGGCGCTCTTCGCGGCGAACAGCGACAGGGTCGAGCCGCCCTGGTCGTAGATCATCCAGAAGACGGCCGCGGCGACGAAGAACCAGATGTACGCCGACACCTTCGACCGCTCGGCGGGCTCCAGGTCCTTGTCCCGCAGGATGCGGCCGATGACCATGATCGGCACGATCAGGCCGATGAGGGTGAGCGGGATCAGCGCCCAGTTCAGGGTGAAGTGGCCGGTGCCGCCCACGATGCCGTAGAAGACGGCGGCGACGGCCAGCCAGATCAGGCCCTTGCGCAGCGTGGCGGCCTTCTCCGCGGCCGACAGCGGGGTCGGGACCTCGCTGCTCCTGGCGTCCAGGTGGCGGCCGCCCAGCAGGTACTGGACCAGGCCGATCGCCATGCCGACCGCGGCCAGCGCGAAGCCCAGGTGCCAGTTGACGTCCTCACCGATGGTGCCGATCACCAGCGGGGCGACGAAGGCGCCCAGGTTGATGCCGATGTAGAAGAGCGTGAAGCCACCGTCCCGGCGCGGGTCCTCCGGGCCGTTGTAGAGGTGGCCGACCATCGTGGAGATGTTGGCCTTCAGCAGACCCGAACCGATGGCGACGAGGACCAGGCCGACGTAGAAGCTCGCCGCGGCGGGAAGGGCCAGGCACAGGTGGCCGAGCATGATGACCGCGCCGGAGACGGCGACCGTCTTGCGGGGACCGAGCACACGGTCGGCGAACCAGCCGCCGGGCAGCGCGAGCAGGTACACGAGCGACAGGTACACCGCGTAGATCGCGCTGGCCGTGCCCGCGCTCAGGTGCAGCCCGCCCGGGGCCACCAGGTACAGCGGGAGCAGAGCCCTCATTCCGTAGTAGGAGAAACGCTCCCACATCTCGGTCATGAAGAGAGTGGCCAGTCCGCGGGGGTGGCCGAAGAAGGTCTTCTCGGAACCGGGGGTGCCCGGGCGGACCGAGTCCTTCGTCAGGCTGGACGCCATGGTCGTTCCTTGCTGGTCGGGACGCGCGGCTTGAGCGTTGCGCGCCCGTGGGGGTGCGGCCGGCACCGGCGAGGTCGCTCGTCCGCCCCCACGCCCGGAGGGGGGTCCGTTCCGGATCGCGGATCGGCGGACGGCGACCACCGGGATCCACGCCCCGCGACGCGTCGTCGCGCGCGGAGCCCGGCCAGAGGTCGTTCCTTTCGAGGCCGATCGCGCATCCGATCAGCCCGTACGCGAAAGAGACCCTCAGCGTCCACTGTCCGCCGAAGGTCCCCGGTGCGCACTACAGGCGTTCAGGTCACCATACGGCAGGACAGTGCCGGATATGGAAGGACTTGAGACACGGATCACAGGTGTCAGGGGAACCACAGGCCCGGGATCGAAGGTCTCTTCTACGATCCCATCCCCAGGTCGATGGTCCGTACCGGCGGCACGCGAAGGTAAGAGTCCCGGGATCCGATCACACCCCGGCACCGTGCGTGAGCGGTCTACCATCACCTCATGACCCGTGTACTGCTCGCCGAGGACGACGCGTCCATCTCGGAGCCGCTGGCCCGCGCCCTGCGCCGCGAAGGTTACGAGGTCGAGGTGCGCGAGGACGGACCCGCCGCGCTCGACGCCGGAATGCAGGGCGGTGTCGATCTCGTCGTGCTGGACCTGGGCCTGCCCGGGATGGACGGCCTGGAGGTCGCCCGCCGGCTGCGGGCCGACGGCCACGCCGTGCCCATCCTCATCCTGACCGCACGGGCCGACGAGGTGGACACCGTCGTCGGCCTCGACGCGGGCGCCGACGACTACGTCACCAAGCCCTTCCGGCTGGCGGAGCTGCTCGCCCGGGTGCGGGCCCTGCTGCGGCGCGGCGCCGCCGAACCGCAGCAGCCGCCCGCGACCCACGGGGTGCGCATCGACGTCGAGTCCCACCGCGCCTGGATGGGCGACGAGGAACTCCAGCTCACCGCCAAGGAGTTCGACCTGCTGCGGGTGCTGGTGCGGGACGCCGGCCGGGTGGTCACCCGGGACCAGCTCATGCGCGAGGTCTGGGACACCACCTGGTGGTCGTCGACCAAGACCCTCGACATGCACATCTCCTGGCTGCGCAAGAAGCTCGGCGACGACGCGGCGAACCCCCGCTACATCGCCACGGTGCGCGGGGTCGGTTTCCGGTTCGAGAAGAGCTGAGGCCCCGCGGGGCCGGCTCGGGTGACAGTACATGCGTCGACGTCTCATCCAGTCCACTCTCGCCGTCGTCCTCGTGGTGATCGCCGTCTTCGGCATCTCCCTGGTGATCGTCGAGACACGGACGATCAGCAACAGCGCCCAGGAACGGGTGGAGTCGGAAGCGGTCCGGCTGGCCAGCATCGTGGACAGCCGCGTCCTCGCCGCGGAGAACGTCAACGCGGACGTCCTGCGCAACCCGGTCAGCAAGGACCAGTACGCGGTCATCACCATGCCCGGCCGCAGGCCCATCGAGATCGGCAGCAAGCCCGAGGGCGACACCATCCACTCCACCGCGCACGGCGAGGAGGGCGAGACGGTCACCGTGCAGGAGCCCCGCTCCGCCGTGACCCGTGAGGTCGGCCGGACCCTGCTGATCATCGGGCTGGTCGCCCTGCTCGCGGTGGTGGCTGCGGTGCTGCTCGCCGTGCGGCAGGCCAACCGGCTCGCCTCGCCGCTCACCGACCTCGCCGAGACCGCCGAGCGCCTCGGCTCCGGCGACCCCCGGCCGAGGCACAAGCGGTACGGCGTCCCCGAGCTGGACCGGGTCGCCGACGTGCTGGACTCCTCCGCCGAGCGGATCGGGCGCATGCTGACCGCCGAGCGGCGCCTCGCGGCCGACGCCTCCCACCAGCTCCGCACCCCGCTGACCGCGCTGTCCATGCGCCTGGAGGAGATCACCCTCACCGACGACCCGGACACGGTGAAGGAGGAGGCCACCATCGCGCTGACGCAGGTGGAGCGGCTGACCGACGTCGTGCAGCGGCTGCTGACCAACTCCCGCGACCCGCGCACCGGCTCCGCGGTCTCCTTCGAGCTGGACGAGGTCATCCAGCAGCAGCTCGCCGAGTGGCGGCCCGCCTACCGCAGCGCCGGCCGGGCCGTCGTCAGCTCCGGCAAGCGGCACCTCACGGCGGTGGGCACGCCCGGCGCGGTGGCCCAGGTGCTGGCCGCGCTGATCGAGAACTCGCTGATGCACGGCGGCGGCACCGTCGCCCTGCGCACCCGGGTCACCGGCAACCAGGCCGTGATCGAGGTCACCGACGAGGGACCGGGCGTACCGGCCGACCTCGGCGCGCGGATCTTCGAGCGCACGATCAGCGGGCGGAACTCCACGGGCATCGGCCTGGCCGTCGCCCGGGACCTCGCGGAGGCCGACGGCGGCCGGCTGGAACTGCTCCAGGCGCAGCCCCCGGTCTTCGGGCTGTTCCTCTCGCGCACGCCCCCGGCCCGCAAGTCGGACGAGGACCGGCCCACGGTCCGCTGAGCCCCGCCCCGGGGGAGCGGGCCGCCTACGGTACGCGCTGCCGCGGCGCGGACCGCCGGGCCCCGGGCTCCGGGACCGGCTCCGCGGCCACGACGGCCGACTCGGCCGGCAGCGCCCGGAACACCCAGCTCCGGTACGACCAGAACCGGAACAGCGTCGCGACGCCGATGCCGACGAACTTGAAGACGTTGCTCTGCAGCGGGCTGTCCCAGTGGAACCCGTAGGTCGCCGCGTACAGCACGCCGTTCTCGATCACCAGGCCGATCGCGGAGAACAGCAGGAACAGCGTGAGTTCCTTGGTGCGCCCGCCCCTGTCGCGGTCCCGGTACGTCCAGTAGCGGAAGCCGACGTAGTTGAAGAGGATGGCCACCACGGTCGCGATGATGCTGGCGCGCACCACCGGCAGGTCGGAGACGTGCCGGACCAGGTTGAACACGCCCAGGTTGACCAGCACGCCGGCACCGCCGACGGCGCCGAACTTGACCACCTCTCGTACGAGCCGTTGCAGCCCCGAGGAACGAGGTTCCATGGCTGTGCAGCTCCCGTCGGTAGGTTTCGTAACCCCGCCATGCTAGCCGTGCCGACCCGGCGGTGCCCGCGGACCTGGCGACTTGCGGGAAACAGGTCGGGAAGAGAGGGGGAAGCGGCGGGTAAGAGGGCGTGAGAGGGGCGGGGCCGGAGACGCCCCCGCGTGGCCGATACGCTAGGGGCGTGACGTTCCCGGTAGTCGGCATGGTCGGCGGGGGGCAGCTCGCGCGTATGACGCACGAAGCGGGCATCCCGTTGGGCATCAGGTTCAAGCTCCTCAGTGACACCCCTCAGGATTCCGCGGCGCAGGTCGTGAGCGATGTCGTCATCGGCGACTATCGCGATCTCGACACGCTCCGCGAGTTCGCACGGGGTTGCGACGTGATCACCTTCGATCACGAACATGTACCCACCGAGCACCTCAAGGCCCTGGAGGCGGACGGCATCCCCGTGCGCCCCGGGCCCGACGCGCTGGTGCACGCCCAGGACAAGGGCGTGATGCGCGCGAGGCTCGACGCGATCGGCATCCCGTGCCCACGGCACCGGATCGTCGCCGACCCGCAGGACGTGGCCGCGTTCGCGGCCGAGGGCGACGGGTTCCCCGTGGTCCTCAAGACCGTCCGCGGCGGCTACGACGGCAAGGGCGTGTGGGTCGTCGACTCCGCCGAGGAGGCCGCCGCCCCGTTCCGGGCCGGCGTCCCCGTCCTCGCCGAGGAGAAGGTCGACTACGTCCGCGAGCTGGCCGCCAACGTCGTGCGCTCCCCGCACGGCCAGGCCGTCGCCTACCCGGTGGTCGAGTCGCAGCAGGTGGGCGGCGTCTGCGACACCGTGATAGCCCCGGCCCCGGACCTCGACGAGGACCTGGCGCTGAAGGCCGAGGAGATGGCGCTGACCATCGCCAAGGAACTGGGCGTCGTCGGCCACCTCGCCGTCGAGCTGTTCCAGACCCGCGACGGCCGCATCCTCGTCAACGAGCTGGCGATGCGCCCGCACAACTCCGGCCACTGGACCATGGACGGCGCGATCACCTCGCAGTTCGCCAACCACGTCCGCGCGGTCCTGGACCTCCCGCTGGGCGACCCGCGCCCGCGCACCCGGTGGACGGTCATGGTCAACGTCCTGGGCGGCGACTACCCCGACATGTACTCCGCGTACCTGCACTGCATGGCCCGCGACCCCAAGCTCAAGATCCACATGTACGGCAAGGACGTGAAGCCCGGCCGCAAGGTCGGGCACGTCAACACCTACGGCGACGACCTGGACGAGGTGCTGGAGCGCGCCCGCCACGCGGCCGGATACCTGAGAGGCACGATCACCGAATGAGTCCCGTTGTTGGCATCGTCATGGGGTCGGACTCCGACTGGCCCGTCATGGAGTCCGCCGCCAAGGCCCTGGACGAGTTCGAGATCACCTACGAGGTCGACGTCGTCTCCGCGCACCGCATGCCCCGCGAGATGATCGCCTACGGCGAGGAGGCGGCCGGCCGCGGCCTGAAGGTGCTCATCGCGGGCGCGGGCGGCGCCGCCCACCTGCCCGGCATGCTCGCCTCGGTCACGCCGCTGCCGGTCATCGGCGTGCCCGTGCCGCTGAAGTACCTCGACGGCATGGACTCGCTGCTGTCGATCGTGCAGATGCCGGCCGGGGTCCCGGTCGCCACGGTCTCCGTCGCCGGTGCCCGCAACGCCGGCCTGCTCGCGGCCCGCATCCTCGCCTCGCACGACGAGGAACTGCTGCACCGGATGCGCGACTTCCAGCAGGACCTCAACGACCAGGCCACCGAGAAGGGCAGGCGGCTGCGCTCGAAGGTCGAGGGCCAGGACCGCTTCGGCTTCGGGAAGTGACGCCCGTGACCCGGCTGGAGGAGGCCCGCGCGCTGCTGCGCGAGTTCCCGGTCGTCGACGGCCACAACGACCTGCCCTGGGCACTGCGCAAGCAGTCCGGCTACGACCTGGACGCCCTCGACATCGCCACCGACCAGCGCGAGCACCTGCACACCGACCTGCCGCGGCTGCGCGAGGGCGGGGTCGGCGCCCAGTACTGGTCGGTGTACGTGCCCGCCGAGGAGCCGGAGCCGGTGGCGGCCACGCTGGAGCAGATCGACTGCGTCCGGCGGCTGCTGGCCCGCTACCCGCAGCGACTGGCGCGCGCGCTGACCGCCGCGGACCTTCAGGCGGCGCGCCGGGACGGCCGGATCGCCTCCCTGATGGGGGCCGAGGGCGGCCACTCCATCGCCAACTCGCTGGGCACCCTGCGCGGCCTGTACGCCCTCGGCGTGCGGTACCTGACGCTCACCCACAACTCCAACGTGGACTGGGCCGACTCCGCGACCGACGAGCCGAGGACGGGCGGCCTGTCCGCCTTCGGCCGCGAGGTCGTCGCCGAGATGAACCGGCTCGGCATGCTCGTCGACCTCTCCCACGTGGCGGCGACGACGATGCGGGACGCGCTGGACACCACCCGCGCGCCGGTGGTCTTCTCCCACTCCTCCGCGCGGGCGGTGTGCGACCACCCGCGCAACATCCCCGACGACGTGCTGGAGCGGCTGCCCGCCAACGGCGGTGTGGCGATGGTGACGTTCGTGCCCAAGTTCGTGCTCCAGGCGGCGGTGGACTGGACGGCCGCGGCCGACGAGAACCTGCGCGCCCACGGCCTGCACCACCTGGACACCAGCCCCGAGGCCCTGGCGATCCACCGGGCGTTCGAGGAGCGCGTCCCCCGCCCGGTCGCCACGGTGTCGACGGTGGCCGACCACCTGGACCACATGCGCGAGGTGGCCGGCATCGACCACCTCGGCATCGGCGGCGACTACGACGGCACCGCGTTCACCCCGGACGGGCTGGACGACGTCTCCGGCTACCCGAACCTGCTGGCCGAACTCCTCGACCGCGGCTGGTCCAAGGCCGACCTGGCCAAGCTGACCTGGCAGAACTCGGTGCGCGTGCTGGGCGCGGCCGAGGACGTGGCCCGGGACCTCCAGGCCACGCGCGGCCCGTCCCTCGCCACCATCGAGGCACTGGACGGCACGGGCGCCTGACGAACCCCCGTGACGGGGCGGCCGGGTACCACGACCCGGCCGCCCCGTTCACCTCTCCCCGCCGCGGCCGCTCAGCAGGCGCAGAGGCAGAACGGGTGCCCGGCGGGGTCGGCGTAGACCCGGAAGCCGCGGGACCGGTCCTCCGCGTCCAGCGGCCGCGCGCCCAGCTCCAGCACCCCCTTCTCGGCCGCGTCCAGGTCCTGAACGGCCAGGTCCAGGTGGAACTGCTGCGAGCCGTCCGCCGCGGGCCACCGGGGCGGGACGAAGCCGGGCGCCCGCTGGAAGGCAAGCGCCGGCCCGCCGGGCACCTTCAGGTCCACCCACGCGCCGTCCTCGGAGTCCTCCCCGGCCGTGCCGCCCAGCACGGCGGCGTAGAACCCGGCCAGGGCACGCGGGTCGGGACAGTCGAGCACCACGACGTCGAGCTTGGCGAGAGCCATGACTACCTCCTGGTGACACCCCACGGAGTTGTTACCCCCAGGGCCTCTCATGCGGTAACGGTTACCGCATCCTCCCGCACCGGGGGTAACGTCGCAACCATGAGCGAGAGATCGGCCGCTCCCGGTGGTCTGGCCCTGGTCGAGGCCCTGGTGAACACCCTGGACATCGAGACGGGCGCCGACGCGCTGGACACACCGGAGGGCCGCGCGCGCCTCGGGATCACGGAGGCGGGGCTCGCCGGGGCCCGGGAACTGCGCGAGTCGCTGCGGGCCGTCCTGCTCGCCCACGCCGGCCACCCGCCGCACCGCGCGGTGACCCCGCTGGGCACCCTGCTCGCCCGGGCCCCGCTGTACGTCACGGTCGACGGCGCGGACGGCTCGGCCGGCCTCGCGCCCGCCGACACCGGCCCGCTGCCGAACCGGATCGCCGCGGCCGTCGCCGGGGCGCTGGTCGCGGGCACCTGGACCCGCCTGAAGGCGTGCGAGGCCGCCACCTGCCACTGGGCGTACTACGACCGCAGCCCCGCCGGCCGCGGGCGCTGGTGCTCGATGCGGGTGTGCGGGGCCCGCGCGAAGATGCGCCGCTACCGGGCCCGGGGGACGTGAAGCGGCGCGCGGGGTCCGGCGGCCGGGCCGGTGCCCCGTGGTGCAGAATGCGGGAAGGCGCCGGTTCGGCCGACTGAGCCTCGGCCGAACCGGCGTCCCCTCTGGGTTCCCGCTCCCCGCACGGCTACGCGGTCGGGCGGCCCATCGCCCGGTACGTCCAGCCGGCCCGGCGCCACAGCTCCGGGTCCAGCGTGTTGCGCCCGTCCAGCAGCAGCCGGGCCGCCGCCACCTCGCCCAGCTCCGCCGGATCCAGCTCGCGGAACTCCCGCCACTCGGTCAGGTGCAGCACCACGTCGGCGCCGCGGACGGCCGCCCGGGCGGAGTCGGCGTAGCCCAGGGTCGGGAAGACCTTGCGGGCGTTGCCCATGCCCTTGGGGTCGTAGACCGTCACCTGGCCGCCCTGGAGGTGGATCTGCCCGGCCACGTTCAGCGCGGGGGAGTCCCGCACGTCGTCCGAGTCCGGCTTGAAGGTGGCGCCGAGCACCGCGACGCGCTTGCCGAGGAACGAGTCCCCGCCCAGCGCCTCCCGGGTCATCTCCACCATCTGGCCGCGCCGGCGCATGTTGATCGAGTCGATCTCGCGCAGGAAGGTCAGCGCCTGGTCGGCGCCCAGCTCGCCCGCGCGGGCCATGAACGCCCGGATGTCCTTGGGCAGGCAGCCGCCGCCGAAGCCGATCCCGGCCCGCAGGAACTTGCGGCCGATCCGGTCGTCGTGCCCGATGGCCTCCGCGAGCTTCGCCACGTCACCGCCGGCGGCCTCGCACACCTCCGCCATCGCGTTGATGAAGGAGATCTTGGTCGCCAGGAACGAGTTCGCCGCCGTCTTCACCAGCTCCGCCGTCGGGAAGTCGGTGACGACGAAGGGGGCGCCCTCCCGCACCGGCGTCGCGTACACCTCGCGCAGCAGCTTCTCCGCGCGCTCGCCGCGCACGCCGACCACGATCCGGTCCGGGTGCAGGGTGTCCTGCACGGCGAAGCCCTCGCGCAGGAACTCCGGGTTCCAGGCCAGTTCGGCGTCGCCGCCCGCCGGGGCGTGCTCGGCGAGGTAGGCGGCCAGCCGCTCGGCGGAGCCCACCGGCACGGTCGACTTGCCCACGACCAGGGCCGGGCCGTGCAGGTGCGGGGCCAGGGAGGCGATCGCCGCGTCGACGAACGACATGTCGCAGGCGTACTCGCCGTGCTTCTGCGGGGTGTTCACGCAGACGAAGTGCACATCGCCGAAGGCACCGGCCTCGGCCCAGTCCGTGGTGAACCGCAGCCGCCCGGTGGACCCCTCGATCCCGGCGACGTGCCGGCGCAGCAACTCCTCCAGACCGGGCTCGTACATGGGCGTCTCGCCCCGCTCCAGCAGGGCGATCTTCTCCGGTACGACGTCCAGGCCCAGCACCTCGAAGCCCAGCTCCGCCATGGCCGCGGCGTGCGTCGCGCCGAGGTAGCCGGTGCCGATCACGGTGATCTTCAGGCTCATGAGGGTGCGCTCCAGCTCGGGTCCGTCGGTGATGCGGAAGCGAGCATAGTCGGGCCGTCCCGCGGGCATTTTCCCCGCTGTCGCGTAGCTCACGTATGCGTGCTGCGGGCTGCCCTCTAAAATTTGAGTTACTTAACGGTAATTAGCGTCAGTATCACTGCGTCTTTGGAGCGTGAGAGACCGTGGCCGGATCGGCTGACTTCGACCTGTACCGCCCGTCCGAGGAGCACGACATGCTCCGCGACGCCGTCCGCGCCCTGGTCGAGGCGAAGATCGCCCCGTACGCCGCGGCGGTGGACGAGGAGGCCCGCTTCCCGCAGGAGGCGCTGGACGCCCTCGTGGCGAACGACCTGCACGCCGTGCACGTCCCCGAGGAGTACGGCGGCGCCGGCGCCGACGCGCTGGCCACGGTCATCGTGATCGAGGAGGTGGCCCGCGCCTGCGTCTCCTCCTCCCTCATCCCCGCCGTGAACAAGCTCGGCTCGCTCCCGGTGATCCTCTCCGGGTCCGAGGAGCTGAAGAAGAAGTACCTGGGCCCGCTGGCCAAGGGCGACGCGATGTTCTCGTACTGCCTCTCCGAGCCGGACGCGGGCTCGGACGCGGCCGGCATGAAGACCAAGGCGGTCCGCGACGGCGACCACTGGATCCTCAACGGCGTGAAGCGCTGGATCACCAACGCGGGCGTCTCCGACTACTACACGGTGATGGCCGTCACCGACCCCGAGAAGCGCTCCAAGGGCATCTCCGCCTTCGTCGTGGAGAAGTCGGACGAGGGCGTCTCCTTCGGCGCCCCGGAGAAGAAGCTCGGCATCAAGGGCTCCCCGACCCGCGAGGTCTACTTCGACAACGTGCGCATCCCCGCCGACCGCATGATCGGCGCGGAGGGCACCGGCTTCGCCACGGCGATGAAGACCCTCGACCACACCCGCATCACCATCGCCGCCCAGGCGCTCGGTGTCGCGCAGGGCGCCCTCGACTACGCCAAGGGCTACGTCCAGGAGCGCAAGCAGTTCGGCAAGCCGATCGCCGACTTCCAGGGCGTCCAGTTCATGCTGGCCGACATGGCCATGAAGATCGCGGCCGCCCGGGCGCTGACCTACCAGGCCGCCGCGGCCTCCGAGCGCGGCGACGCCGACCTCACCTTCCAGGGCGCCGCCGCCAAGTGCTTCGCCTCGGACATCGCGATGGAGGTCACCACGGACGCCGTCCAGCTCCTCGGCGGCTACGGCTACACCCGCGACTACCCGGTGGAGCGCATGATGCGCGACGCGAAGATCACCCAGATCTATGAAGGCACGAACCAGGTGCAGCGGATCGTGATGGCCCGCAACCTGCCGTAGCGGCCGCGCGGTCCGCCGGCAGCTCAGGGAAAGGCGCCTCCCTCGCGGGGGCGCCTTTCCGCTCCGCGGGCGCACCTGCCGACCGGTCGGTCACATGCGGGGGCGGGCGTGCGGACGTAGGACGGAAGCAGACGGGGCCCGCCCCGGGGCCCTCGCCGTCCGAGGAGGAACCATGACCCAGTCGCAGATGATGCCCGCCCTGACCCAGCAGATGCAGGAGTGCATCGAGGCCTGCATGAGCTGCCACAGCATGTGCGAGGAGACCATGAGCTCCTGCATGCAGAAGGGCGGCCAGCAGCAGATGCAGATCATGCGCGCGCTGATGGACTGCTCCGAGGCGACCCGCATGTGCTCCGACATGATGATGCGCCGCTCGCCCATGTCCGCCGAGATGTGCGCGCTCTGCGCCAAGGTGTGCGACATGTGCGCCGAGGCGTGTACGGCCATGCCGGACGACCAGCAGCTGATGCGCTGCGCGGAGGCGTGTCGCCGCTGTGCGCAGACCTGCCGGGCGATGGCCGGCGCCGGCATGTGACCGGACCGGCCCGGGAATGCACGGGGGCACCCGCGCCGCGCGCGAGTGCCCCCGGATGCCCGTACGGCGGCCGGCTAGTCGCCGGTGACCGTGACCTTCTCGTCCTTGTTCAACTGGTCCACCAGGGTCTTCACCTTCGTCTTGTCCCAGACGAGGTTGCCGCCGACGGAGCCGGAGATCGGCATGTTCATCGAGGTGCCGTCACCGCCGCTGACGCCCTTCATCGCCCAGAACATGGAGGCGAGGTCCCACAGCGACATGTCCTCGTCGACGATCAGGGAGTCCAGGCCCGCGCCCATGGTCGGGTAGAACTTGAACGGGTTGAGGATCGTCGACGGGGTGGCCACCTGGTGGGCCAGCGCGGCCAGGAACTTCTGCTGGTTCTTGGTGCGCTGGAGGTCGGACGCGGCGAACGCGTGCCGGGTGCGGACGAAGGCGAGGGCCTGCTGGCCGTCCAGCGTCTGCTTGCCCGCCTCGAAGTCGGCGCCGGACCACTTGTCCTTGAAGCCCTTGTCGATGTCGATCTCGACACCGCCGACCGCGTCCACGATGCCGGCGAAGCCCTGGAAGCCGATCTCCACGTAGTGGTCGATGCGCAGTCCGGTGTTGGCCTCTATCGCCCGGACCAGCAGCGTCGGCCCGTCCTCGGCGTAGGTCGCGTTCAGCTTCGCGTGCCGGCCCTGCGCCGGGTAGACCTTGCCGGACGTCGAACCCTCGTACGACGGCACCACCACGTCCGAGTCGCGCGGCAGCGAGATCAGCGTGTCGCCGTTGCCGCCGACGTGCAGGATCATCATCGAGTCGGTGCGCTTGCCCGGGGCACCGCCGGTGTGCAGCTTCTTCTCGTCGTCCTTGGACATGCCCTCGCGGCTGTCCGAACCGACGATCAGGTAGTTCGTGCCGTCACCCGACTCCGGTCTGTCGATCACCTTCGACAGGTCCACCTCGCGGCGCAGCTTGGAGTCGGCCCAGAAGTAGGTCGCGACCGAGGTGACGACCAGCACGGTGGCCAGGGTGATCGCGGTCCACTTGATCCGGCGCCGCCAGTTCGGCGCGGGGCGCGGGGCGCGGTCCCGTCCGTCCGCCGGAGCGCCCGGTCCGCGGCCGCCGGGGGCGCCGTAGACCTGGCCGGTGTTGTAACCGCCGTCGTCGCCGCGGCCGTCGACGTACGACGGCTGCCGCGGCACACCGGCCCCCTGCGGGGGCGCCCCCGGGCCGCGCCGCACCTGACGCATCACGCGGGCCCCCTCCGGCTGCGCGCCGGCACTGCCGCGTCCGTAGCGCGGGCCGCGGTTCTCGTCGGACCATCCCTCGGGCCAGTCATTCATGCGCCCCAGTGTGCCGGGCGGCCAGGTGTGCTCCACAAGCCCTGTCGGAAAATCAGGGCGCCGCTGTTGCGAAGACGACACAAATTCCGCGAATGAGCCTCGGCATAAGGTGGAGGGCATGACAGACCAGGCCACGCAAGTGGAAACGGACATCCCGGGCAAGCCGACGTCCGCCTCGCGCACCACCCTCAGCCACATCATGACGCACAGCGACACCAACCTGCTGGGGACGGTGCACGGCGGGGTGATCATGAAGCTGGTCGACGACGCGGCGGGCGCGGTGGCCGGCCGGCACTCCGGCGGCCCCGCCGTCACCGCGTCGATGGACGAGATGGCCTTCCTGGAGCCGGTCCGCGTGGGCGACCTGGTCCATGTGAAGGCGCAGGTGAACTGGACCGGCCGGACCTCCATGGAGGTCGGCGTGCGCGTCCTCGCCGAGCGCTGGAACGAGTCGGCGCCGGCCACCCAGGTCGGCTCGGCCTACCTGGTCTTCACGGCCGTGGACGCCGACGGCACGCCGCGCCGGGTGCCGCCGGTGATACCGGAGACCGAACGCGACCGCCGCCGCTGCCAGGAGGCGCAGATCCGCCGCACCCACCGCCTGGCCCGCCGCCGGGCGATCCGCGAGCTGCGCGAGCAGCGGGCGGCGGAGGGCATCGAGGATTGAGACCGGGGCCGCCCCGCCGGCCCCGGACCGCGCGCTGCGGCGGCCGTCCGGCGCCGCCGCTCAGCACACCACGTCGCTGCCCCGCACCGCGCTCTGCTGCGGCCGGGCCGGGTCGTCGAAGCGCACCGCGCGGACGGCCCTGAAGTCGGCGCCGGCCGTCACCTCCAGCAGCGGCCCCTGGCCCGGCGCCGCGCGCAGCTCGCTGCCCGGCAGGGCCGCCGCCAGGGACTGCGCGGAGCGGTCCCAGCGGGGGTCGTAGGAGATCACGGTGTGCGGCACGTGCGCGGGGGCGGTCACCGGCCGGCGGGTGGTGGCGAAGCCGGTCGCGGCGAGAGCCGCGTCGATCCGCTTGGCCAGCCCGGCCGTGCCGGTGCCGTTCGCCACCTGGACCCGTACGGTGTCCGGCGCCACCTCCACCGGCACCGGAGCGGGCGCTTTGCCGCCGTGCGGGCGGTCCGCGGTGAGCGGCCTGTCCTCGCGCAGCGCCCCGAACAGCCCGTCCGCCCTCGCCTGGTCCCACCTCAGGGTCGACCCGACGCCCTTGACCTGGAAGTCCAGCTTCCCGATGGGCACGGTGGCGAACTCCGAGGAGGACGGCGAGAAGCTCCGCATCGCCCGGCCGAGGTCGAGCAGCTCGTCGGTGCCGAACCCGGCGTCGGCGCGGACCGAGCCGAGCACCGCCCGGGTCACGTCCCGGAACCGCATCGGGTTCAGCAGCACGCCCGAGGAGGTCGCCCGCTCCAGCAGCGCGGCCAGGAACCGCTGCTGCCGCTTCATCCGGCCCAGGTCGCTGCCCCCGTCGACGTGCCGGGCGCGCACGTACTGGAGCGACTGCCCGCCCCGGAGGGTGTGCGTGCCGGCGGCGAGGTCGAGGCCGGTGAACCGGTCCTTCAGCGGCGTCGGCGTGCAGATCCTGACCCCGCCGAGCACGTCCACGGTCCGCATGAAGCTGGTGAAGTCGACCTCCAGGTAGTGGTCGATCTTCATATGGGTCATGTTCTCGACCGTGCGGATCGTCAGCGGGGGCCCGCCCTCGGCGTACGCCGCGTTGAGCCTGACCGGGTGGGGACCGTGCCGGTGCCCCGAGTTCCGGTCGACGTGCGCGGGCACCTCGGCGTAGGAGTCGCGCGGCAGGCTCACCACGGTGGCCCGCTCCCGGTCCTCCGAGATGTGCACGATCATCATCGTGTCCGTGCAGTGGCAGGGCTGCCCGCCCAGCCGGTAGGCGCGCCGTTCCCGCTCGCCGATCCGGTCCCGGCCGTCGGTGCCGACCAGCAGGACGTTCATGCCGTGGCCGGCCCGGGGCCGGTTCTTCATGTCCTTGAAGGCGTCGATCCGGGCGATGCCCGCGTCCAGGCTGCTGACCACCGCGTGCCCGATCCCGGCGGAGGCGAGCACCACCACCGACAGGGTGGTGATCGCCCGCATGGCCCAGCGCGGCCGCCGAGGCGGCCGGACCGGCCGGACAGCCCGTGCGCGCCGCTCCGGCTGGTGCGGCACACGGCGGGGCGGCTGCGGAGGGCGCCGCGCGGGCGCCGGGGGCCGATGCGGGCTGGGCAAGGGACACACCTCCGGACGGGGCCGTACGCGGGAACCGGAAGCACAGTAGGCCGATACGATCTCCAGCCCGCGCCCAAGGCCCGGCGGCGCGCACCGGTGTCCCCCGTTCGCGGTAACGTGAGGCCCCTATGAACGCCAAGCCCGACGTGCGGCTCCCCGCAGTGTCCGTGATCATGCCCGTCCTCAACGAGGAGCGGCATCTGCGCGGGGCCGTCCAAGCGATCCTCGCGCAGGAGTACGCCGGCGAGATGGAGGTCGTCATCGCCCTCGGTCCGTCCTCGGACCGCACGGACGAGATCGCCGCCGAGCTGGTCCGCGAAGACCCGCGCGTGCACACCGTGCCCAACCCGACCGGCCGTACGCCCGCGGCGCTGAACGCGGCGATCAAGGCCTCCCGGCATCCGGTCGTGGTCCGCGTCGACGGACACGGCATGCTCTCGCCGGACTACATCGCCACCGCGGTCCGCCTGCTGGCGGAGACCGGTGCGCAGAACGTCGGCGGCATCATGCACGCCGAGGGCGAGAACGACTGGGAGCACGCGGTCGCCGCCGCGATGACGTCGCGCATCGGCGTCGGCAACGCGGCCTTCCACACCGGCGGCCGGGCCGGCGCCGCCGAGACCGTGTACCTCGGCGTCTTCCGCCGCGAGGCGCTGGAGCAGCAGGGCGGCTACAACGAGGAGTTCATCCGCGCCCAGGACTGGGAGCTGAACTTCCGCATCCGCGAGGCGGGCGGCCTGATCTGGTTCTCGCCCGAGCTGAAGGTGTCGTACCGGCCGCGGCCGTCCGTGCGCGCGCTGGCCAAGCAGTACAAGGACTACGGCCGTTGGCGGCACGTCGTCGCCCGCTACCACGCCGGCTCCATCAACCTGCGCTACCTCGCCCCGCCGGCGGCGGTGTGCGCGGTGGCGGCGGGCCTGGTCGTCGGCGCGGTGCTGACCCCGTGGGGCCTCGTGGTCCCGGGCGGCTACCTGGCGGCGATCGTCGCCGGTTCCGTCCCGGCCGGCCGGGGGCTGCCGCCGGCGGCCCGGCTGCGGATCCCGGTCGCCCTCGCCACCATGCACATGTCCTGGGGCTGGGGCTTCCTGACCAGCCCGAAGTCGCTGGCGCGCCGGGTCGTCGCCTCCCGGCGGCCCGCGGTCGTCGACGCCGCCTGACACACGGACGAAGGGCCCCTCCCCGCCGGGAGGGGCCCTTCGCGTCCGCGGCGTCCGCCTACCAGCGGTAGACGCTGTACACGTCCATGCACGTGGAGGTGTCCGAGCCGTTGACGGCGTCGGAGTTGGCGGGCAGGTCGCCGGCCTTCGGCGCGGACCGCTTCGGGTACCGCGTGCCCTCGCGCCAGTCCGCGCCGACGACGACCGTGACCCCGGACACGTCGGTGGACTTCTGCACCGAACTCACCGGGATCCCGAGCGCCTTGGCCACGGCCTCGGCGTCGCCCTCCAGGTCCGCGCTCGGGTAGCGCACGAGGGTCTTCTCCTCGGCCAGGCTCCCGGAGGTGTCGGCCTGGGCCCGCGCGTAGCCCTTCTCCACGAGTTCCCGGCCGATCACCGACGCCCGCTGCGGCACCGCGGCCTCGGTGGCGGACCGGGTGGCGTTCTGCACCAGCACCCCGAGCCGGTCCGGGGCGAGCGAGGGCTGCGCGACCGGCGCGGCCTTCACCGGGGCCTTCCCGGCCTCGGCGGGGCCGCCGTTCTTGTCGAACGCCACGTCGTCCCGGAGCATCTCCCACATCTTGTCGGCGTTGGGCTTGTCCGGCACGACGTGGTTGCCGTCCTGCGGGTCCCGGTTGTTGGGCATGGTGACCGAGGTGATGCGGTCGGACGGCACCGACTTGAGCTGCGTGCCCAGGTCGTAGAGCTTCTTGACGGTGCCGATCTCCTCGGACACCTTCAGCGACTTGGTGGCCGCCTCGGCCAGGTCCATCAGCCGCCCGGTGTCGGTGAACACGTTCTGCTTCTTCAGCGTGCGGATCATCGAGTTCAGGTACATGTGCTGGGCGCGGGCCCGCATCAGGTCGTCGCCCCAGGCGTGCCGGGTGCGCAGCCACTGGAGGGCCTGCTTGCCCTGGACCTTGTGGGTGCCGGCGGTCATCTTCAGCCCGGACCCGCCGGAGACGGTGGCCGTCGGGCGGTCCCAGACGTTCTGCCGCACGCAGACGTCGACGCCGCCGACCGCGTCCGCCATCCGCACCACGCCCGCGAAGTCGATCGTCATCCAGTGGTCGATGTAGACCCCGGTGAGGTTCTCCCAGGTGAGCAGCGTGCAACCGGCGCCGCCGCGGGCCAGGCTGACGTTGATGATGTCGTTGGTCGGCGGATACACCTTGCCGGACTCCGGGTCCTTGCACTCGGGGATGTCCACCCGGGTGTCGCGCGGGATGCTCACCATGGAGGCGCTCTTGCGGTCCGCCGAGAGGTGGATGAGCATCTGCACGTCGCCGAGCGGCGGGTCCCCGGCGTGGTTCCTGCTGCCGCCGAGCTTCAGGTTCTCCGCGCTGTTGCGGCTGTCGGAGCCGATGAGCAGGATGTTCAGCGGGGTCTGGCCGGCCGCGTTCGGCGCGGTCCTGCGGGCCTTGGAGTCGTCGCCGTTGGCCCGGGCGCCCTTCTGGATGTTGCCGTTGAGATGGCGGTAGTACAGGTACCCGGCGCCCGCGGTGCCGAGTATCACCACCGCCAGCACCGTCGCCGACCAGCGCAGCACGCGCCGTCTGCGCCGCCGCGGGTCTGTCGCCGTCTGCTTCCCGGCCCGCCGCCCCCCGCGGCGCCGGCCGGCCGGCGGGTCCGGTCTCCCCGCCGTGAGCGCCACCGTGTCCTCGACCGCCGGAGCGTCCCCACGCACCTCGCTCTGCGCCAACTCCCCGCCCTCCCCACCCTCGCGCCAAGCAACGGGCCCGCCCCGCGCCCCGTTAGACGCACGACGGGCCCCATGGGTTACCTATTGCGCGCACTGAACCTTGTCGGCCGTGGACTTGGTGACGTTCGGTGCCTTCGTGGGCGGGGTGAGGGAGATCCCGGCACCCTTGAAGTCCATGCCCAGCGTCAGCGTCATGGCCGGCAGTCCCTGGGCGTTGTCGACGCTCTCGCCCGGCTTCATCGCCGCCCCGGACAGGCCCATGATGGCGGCCAGCCGACGGGCCTGCGCCGCCTGGTCGGGCGCGTACTCCAGCGTGGTCTTCGCCAGTGCGGCCGGGGCGTTGCCGCCGTTCTCCGACTTGGCCACGCCCTGGCTGTTCTGGAGCCAGTTGAGCACCGCCTGGGCGCTGCCCGTCTCGGCCCCGCCGTTGAGGACGCGCACCCGCACGTCGGAGGCGGGCGCCTTGGTGCCCTTGAGCCGGGCCGCCAGGGCGTCCTTCTGCGCCTTGCGCTTCTTCTTCACGTCGGTGAAGGAGACGTCGTTCTGGATGGCGTCGAAGACCGGCGGGGCCAGGGCCTGGTCGAGGATCACCGTCTTGCGCACGGCGCCGTCCGCCGGGTTGTCCTTGACCGGCACCGTCGTGAAGGCCAGGTTCTTCGGGTCGAGCTTGCCCAGCTCCAGGCCCAGGTCCTTCAGCTTGCCGATGCTGTCCAACTGGTCGTCGACGGTCAGCGCCTTGGTGCCGGCCTCCGCCAGGTTCATCATCTTCGTCGGGCTGGTGAGCGTGGCGTTGCCCTTCAGCTTGCGCATCAGCGCGCCCAGGAACTGCTGTTGGAGGCCGATGCGGCTGAGGTCGCCGCCGAAGCCGACGGAGTGCCGGGTGCGCACGAACGCCAGCGCCTGCTCACCGGAGATCCTGTGGGTGCCCTTGGACAGCTTCAGGTGCGAGTCCGGGTCGTCGATGTCCTTGCCCAGGCAGACGTCGACGCCGTCGACCGCCTCGGTCAGCGTCTTGACCGCGTTGAAGTCGGCGACCATGAAGTCGTCCGGCTTGATCCCGGTCAGCGCGGTCACCGTGCGCATGGTGCAGCTCGGCGTCCGGTCGTCCTGCCCGAGGCTCTCGTTGAAGCGGACGTTCCGGGTGCCCGGGATGACCTTCTCGCTGCCGTCGTCCTGCTGGGTCGGGCAGTCCGGGACGTCCACGACCATGTCGCGCGGGATGCTCAGCGCGGTCGCGTTGGACCGGTCCTTGGAGACGTGCAGCAGGATCGTGGTGTCGGCATGGCCGACGCTGCCCGCGTCGCCGTAGCCCTCGTTGCCCTTGCCGGTGCGCTTGTCGGTGCCGATCAGCAGGATGTTGATCGCCTCGTCCTTGCGGAAACCGCCGGTGCTGGCCCCGTCGTCGGACACGGACGTGATGTTGTCGTTCAGGTGCTTGATGTAGAGGTAGCCGGCGGTCGACACGGCGACCAGCACGAAGGCCATGGACCCGCCGGTCCACAGCAGCACCTTCTTCGTCCTCGACTTCTTCTTCGCCGGCCGCCGCGAGGCGCGCCGGCCCGGGGGTGCCTCCGGCTCGCCGCCCCGCCGCCGCGCCGAGCGCGGCGCCGGCACCTCGGTGCCGCGCGCCCGGGGCGTCTTCTTCGGGGTCTCCCCGTCCCCGGGCCGCTCCTCGGCGGCCTTCCGGCGCGCACGGCCGGCCGCCGCGCCGTCCCCGTCCCGGGGCGACGGTCCGCGCTGGCCGGGCACCGGCGACTGCGCTGCGGAAGGACCCAGTCGCAGCTCGTATTCGCCGGTGTCCGGGTTGAGTACCCACTGGTCGGCGGGGTCGATGTTGTCCGCCCGCCCACGGCCTTGCGCGTCCACGGTTGTCCGAATCCTCCGTCGGGGCCACGCGGCGCCTTCCCCTTAAGGCGCTCGGGTCTCGGTGAAACAGTGCACGACCCCAGGAAGGACCTCGCGGCCAGGGCACCGGATCGCTCACACTATCCGCCCAGTTCGGCGTCGAGCGACGCCGGTGACGAATTCCATCTCCCTACAACCGGGCAATCCACCCTATTTTCGGAGCGGAAGTTCCCCGACTTGGTGAACGCCTTACCCGCAGGCGGGTTCGACGGCGGCCGTGCGGGGAACGCCGGGGCGGGCGAAGGGTCTTCCCGGCCGCCCCGCCCCTGTGTCCCCGCCGGGAAATTCCTGTGAATTCTCCGGGACGACGACCGCCGCCGGCCGGTCGAACGGCCTCCCGGGGACGGGGGAGGGGCGGTGCGGGCCCCGGACCGCGCGTCTCGCACCGCTCCGGACGGCGGCCGGGTCACCGGCGTACCGAGGTCACCCGCTCGCTCTCGATCCGCTTGGCCAGCGTCTCGTCGTCCGCCCGCTCCGGATGCCGGCACAGCACCACGGACCCGCCGGTGGCCAGCGGTGCGAACAGGCCGGCGCTGAGCCCCTCCCAGGTGTCGTACGGCAGCCCGGACAGCAGCCTCGAACCGGGGCCCGTGATCCCCAGGCCGCCCGCGTCGGACGAGGCGCGCTCGACGACCTCCGCCGCGCTGAACTCCCGCCCGGCGACGATGAGCGCCGCATCCTCCGGGTCCACCGGGGCGAACGGCGCGAACCGGTCGCCCTGGCCCGGCACTTCCACGGCGTAGTCGGCGAACCCGGGCGGCGCCTGCGGGAAGCGGCCGCCGAGCGGCCGCAGTGCCAGTGCCACGCGCTCGCCGGTGCAGGCGCGCGCGGCGTCGAGCGTGTCCGGCCCGCTCACGACGACGTCGGCCGCCGCCGGGTCGCCGCCGACGTCCGCGACCGCGCCCACCGAGGAACAGGCCAGCAGCCACACCGCCGTCTGCCAGTGCGCGGGCAGCAGCAGCGCGACGCGGTCGCCGGGTCCGGCGGACAGGTCGCCCTGGAGGAGATTGGCGGTCTTGGCAACCCAGTTGGCGAAGGTGGCCACGGAGAGTTCGACGCGTTCGCCCGTGGCGTCGTCGTAGAAGGTCACCAGCGGGCGGCCGGGGTCCGCGGCGAGCGCGGATGCCAGCAGGTCGGCAGGGGTGCGATCGGTGGCGTTCACCCGGCACAGGGTACGCGCGGGCACCGCGGCGCCGGTCCGGGGCGCAAGGGCATGCCCCGGGCCGGACGGTGGAAGCAGCTCCTGGTGGATATCTCTCCCCGAGGGTGGGAACGTACGGCTGGACATGATTGCGGGCGATCGGGGCGGTTTCGCCACCGGATGCCCCGGCAGGCGGCGCCACGCCCGGCTCGGCGCGGTCCGCTCCGGCGCGGCCCGGTACCGGCGGCGCCGGGGCCGCGGTCCGCGTCCGCCGCACGGGGCACGGCCGCGGCGGGGCCGGCCGGGCGAAACCGCACGCCGATCTCGCGGGACACCGCGCGGCCGTCGAAGGCGTCGTCGCCCGGTCTGCATACACTGACCGGCCGAAACGAGAGTCGACGAGTAGTACGGCCGGTCCCGGCAGGAAGCAGAGACGACAGGTGACAGAAGCGATCCTCCTGGTCGGCGGCAAAGGCACCCGGCTGCGGCCGCTCACGGTGCACACCCCCAAGCCGATGGTCCCGGCCGCCGGAGTGCCGTTCCTCACCCACCAGCTGGCGCGGGTGCGGGCGGCGGGCGTCGAGCACGTCGTCCTGGCCACCAGCTACCTGGCCGAGGTCTTCGAGCCCCACTTCGGCGACGGCTCCGCGCTCGGCCTGCACCTGGAGTACGTGACGGAGGAGGAGCCCCTCGGCACGGGCGGCGCCCTGCGCAACGTCGCCTCCCGCCTGCACTCCGGCCCCGACGACCCGGTACTGGTCTTCAACGGCGACATCCTGACGGGCCTGGACATCAGGGCCCTGGTGGACACCCACGCGTCGACGGGCGCGGACGTCTCCCTGCACCTGACCAAGGTGAGCGACCCGCGCGCCTACGGGCTCGTCCCCACCGACCCGGCCGGCCGCGTCCTCGCCTTCCTGGAGAAGCCGCAGACACCCGAGGAGATCGTCACCGACCAGATCAACGCGGGGGCGTACGTCTTCCGCCGCTCGGTCATCGACACGATCCCGGCGGGCCGCCCGGTCTCCGTCGAACGCGAGACCTTCCCCGGCCTGCTCGCGGCCGGCGCCCACCTCCAGGGCATGGTCGACTCCACCTACTGGCTGGACCTCGGCACCCCGGCCGCCTTCGTGCGCGGCTCGGCCGACCTGGTCCTCGGCCGCGCCCCCTCGCCGGCCGTCCCCGGCCGCCGCGGCGACCGCCTCGTCCTGCCCACGGCCAGGGTGGCGCCGGACGCCAAGCTGACCGGCGGCACGGTGGTGGGCGAGGGCGCGTGCGTGGCCCGGGGCGCGCGGGTCTCCGGTTCGACCATCCTGCCCGGCGCCGTCATCGAACCCGGCGCGGTCGTCACCGACTCCCTCATCGGCAGCCGCGCCCGCGTCGGCGAACGCTCCGTCCTCACCGGCACGGTCGTCGGCGACGGCGCGGTGGTGGGCGCCGACAACGAACTGCGCGACGGCGTACGGGTCTGGTGCGACGCCCGCATCCCGGCCGGTGCGGTGCGGTTCTCCTCCGACCGGTAGGCGCCCGGGCGGGCGTCCGCCCCGGCCGCTTGCTCGTGGCGGTGCCGGTCGTGGACGCCCGCTCGTGCGTCCGAGCGTCATGGCCATGGCCGTCGCCGTCCCGCTGCCGTTGACTGATCACAGGACCACACGGAGCGACGACATGACGGTCCGGACTGGAGCACGCGCCGGGAGACCGCCCTTCCGCCGGGAGGACCCCGGCACCCGGGAGCCCGCGCTCGACGGGGCCGCGGCCGTCCACGTCACCCACCACCCCGACCCGGCCTTCCCCGGGGCCGCCGAAGCGGCCGGCGCGTTCTGCGACCTGGCCGTCCGCGAGGGCGCGCGCCGCCCGATCCCGCTCCCCGGCCGCGGTGAGGAGGGCGCCGAGCGCGGCGAGGACCGGCTCAAGGCGTCGGGCGCGGACCGGACCGTCGTACGGGCCGGTCGGTCCGCCCGGAACCTCAGCAAGAGCTTCTCGTGGGCGCGCCCGCCGCCCCGGTGCCGCGGCGCGGCCCGCCCCTCACAGGCGGCCGATGTCCCGGACCGACATCCGCGGCGCCCGGCGGGGCGGCACCCGTCCGCTGAGCAGGATCAGCCGGGCCGCCCGGTGCCGCTGTCCCGCGTACGGCTCCAGCAGCCGCAGCATCGCGGCGTCGTCCGCGGTGCGGTCCCCGGCCAGCGCCCACCCCACGATCCCCGGCAGGTGGAGGTCTCCCACGGTGACCTCGTCCGGCGCGCCGTGGCTGCGCTGCACCACCTCCGCCGACGTCCACGGCCCGATCCCCGGTACGACCTCCAGCCGCGCCCGGGCGGCGGCCGGCGTCATCCCGGCCGCCTCCTCCATCCGCGCGGCGACCCGCACGGCCCGCAGGACCGTCGACGCCCGCTTGTCGTCGACCCCGGCCCGGTGCCACTCCCAGGAGGGGATCAGCGCCCAGGTCCGGGGCTCCGGCACGACGTGCATCCGCGCGGGCGCGGGCCCCGGCGCCGGCTCCCCGAAGGTCCGCAGGAGCGTCCGCCACGCCGCGTACGCCTCGACGGTCGTGACCTTCTGCTCCAGCACCGACGGGATCAGCGACTCCAGGACCAGACCGGTCCGGGTCAGCCGCAGCCCCGGCCGCCGGTGCCGGGCCAGCGCCAGCAACCGGTGCCGGGGCACGAAGGCGTCCGGGTCGTCGGCCGCGCCGAGCAGCCCGGGCAGCCCGTCCAGCAGCCAGTCGGCGCCCGGGCCCCACGCCTCGCCGAGCACCTCGCCGCCGTACGCGCGCACCCGCAGCGTGCCGGGCCCGGCGGGCGTGCGGCAGACCCGCCACACGGACCCGTCCGGGGTGGCCCGGAACGCCGGGTCGGCGGGCCCGCGGCGCAGCGGCCCGAGGGTCAGCCCGAGGTCGAGCGGCCCGGCCGGGGACCACCGCCGCACCCGTGCGGGCGCCGCCTGCCGCGGTATCCCGGCGGCGGGCACGGCCGCCTGCCCGGCGCGCGCGGTGGCGCGGCCGGAGTGCGGGGCGAAACGTCCTGCCACGGGTGAGGTCCAAGGGGCTGCGGGGGCTGTCCTAAGAGACTAGGGCCTGCCGTCCGCACGGGCGGCCCGAACCGGACGGAAGGCCCTGGCCACGCGGCCCCCGGGGTGTCTCACCTCACCTCGACGAACGCCCCCGCGTCCCGGGCCGGCCGCGGACCCGGCTCCTGCGCCGGCCGGCCGACCGCCACCGCGCCCATCGGGTCCCAGTCCGCCGGCAGCTCCAGCACCTCGCGCACCACGTCCCGGCAGAACATCGTGGACGACACCCAGGCCGACCCCAACCGCTCCCCGGCCAGCGCGACCAGCAGGTTCTGCACGCCGGCGCCGGCCGCGACCACGAACATCTCCCGCTCGGCACCGTCCCGGCGGGTGTCGCCGTAGGTGTGCGAGCCGTCCATGACGAGGCAGGGCACGATCAGGTACGGCGCGTTGCGCAGCACGTCACCGCGGCGGATCCGCCTGGCGATCGACTCCTCGCTCTTGCCGTCCCGGCGCAGGTCGGCGATCCAGGCGTCCCGCATCGCGTCGAGCAGCCGCACCCGCGACTCCGGCGACTCCAGGAGCACGAACCGCCAGGGCGTGGTGTGGTGCGGAGCGGGCGCGGTGACCGCGGCGGCCACCGCGCGGCGGACCGCGCCGGGGTCGACGGGGTCGTCGGTGAAGGCACGGACGGTGCGGCGCCCGGTCACGGCCTCCCGGACCGCCTCGGAGGTGCCGAGGCGGAACATGTCGTCGGCGGCGGCGCGCACCAGCGCCCGCGCGCCCTCCGCGGCGCCGTCGGCCGCGCCGTCGGCCGCCGGCCGCACCATGTGGGCCAGGCCGCGGACGACGGCCACCGGCCGCCCGGCCGCCTTGCCCTTGACCAGGTCACCGGCGGCGGCGAGTTCGTCCGCGGTGGCGACGACGGTCGCGTTCAGCGGGTTGCCGTGGGTGTCGGTGCCACCGCGCAGGTCGTCCAGCACGCGCACTCCGGCGGCACCGATCGCCACGTCCGTGAGCCCCGCGCGCCAGGGGCGCCCGAAGGTGTCGGTGACGAGGACGCCGACGTCGACGCCGAGGGCGTCGCGCAGGCCGGCCCGGATCGCGCGCGCGGAGGCGTCCGGGTCCTCGGGCAGCAGCAGCACCGTCCCGGCCGGGGTGTTGGAGGCGTCGACCCCAGCGGCGGCCATGACCAGGCCCTGCCGGTTCTCCACGATGCGCAGGGTGCCGCGCCGGGCCACGACCCGGACCGTCTCGGCGTCGATCGCGGCCTCCCGGTCGGCGGCCCGCACGACCCGGCCCTCGGCCTTGGAGACGATCTTCGACGTGACGATCACCACGTCCCCGTCGGCCAGCTCCGGCCCGGCCGCGGTGATCAGCTTGGCGACGTCGTCGCCCGGCCGCACCTCGGGCAGGCCGGACAGGGCCCAGACCCGGTACTCCGGCCGCTCCTCCGTCCCGGCGGACACCGCTCGGCTCACGCCTCCCGCACCTCCTCGGCCAGCGCCAGCGCCTCCCGCGCCATCTGCGCGGTCGCGTCCACGTCGGTCATCATCAGCGGTACGGCCCGGCAGCGGATGCCGTCCGCCTCGACCCGCCCGACCGCGCCCGCGTCCACGGTGTCGACCAGCCAGCCGTCCAGCAGGCCGGAGCCGTAGTGCTCGGCGACCGCCGCGGCCGTGGACTCCACGCCGACCGCGGCGAGCACCTTGTCGGCCATCCCGCGCACGGGCGCGTCCCCGACGATGGGGGAGAGGCCGACCACGGGCACACCCGCGTCGGCGATGGCCTCGCGGATGCCGGGCACGGCGAGGATCGTGCCGACGGACACGACCGGGTTGGACGGCGGGAAGAGGATCACGTCCGCCTCGGCGATGGCCTCCAGCACGCCCGGGGCCGGCTTCGCCTGCTCGGCCCCGACCGGGACGATCGCCTCGGCCGGGACGGAGGCGCGCAGCCGCACCCAGTACTCCTGGAAGTGCACGGCCCTGCGCTCGCCGTCCACCTCGACGGCCACGTGCGTCTCGACCCGGTCGTCGGTCATCGGGATCAGCCGCACGCCCGGCTTCCAGCGCTCGCACAGCGCCTCGGTGACCGCGCTCAGCGGGAAGCCGGCGCCGAGCATCTGCGTCCGCACGATGTGCGTGGCGAAGTCCCGGTCGCCGAGCCCGAACCACTCCGGCCCGACCCCGTAGGCCGCCAGCTCCTCCTTGAGGTGGAAGGTCTCCCCGTCCCGTCCCCAGCCCTGCTCCTCGTTGATGCCGCCGCCCAGCGTGTACATCACCGTGTCCAGGTCCGGGCACACCTTCAGCCCGAAGAGGTGGATGTCGTCGCCGGTGTTGCCGATGACCGTGACGTCCGCGTCCGGCGCGGCCCGCTTCAGGCCGCGAAGGAAACGGGCACCGCCGATACCGCCTGCCAGAACCACAATGCGCATGGCGACAGTGTGTCAGCCGCAGGGCGGGCCCGTGGGCGTCAGGTGGCCACCGGACGCGCCTCGCAGTGCGGGGAGGCGTGCATGGGCATCTCGGTCAGCCCGGGGTGGTACACGTGCAGGCTGACCGCCGGCACCAGCGCGTCGTTGACGACCTCGTGGACGTACCCCGGCGCGAACACCCGCTGGACGCCCGCCCCCAGCGTGCGCGTGCCGCGCCCGGTGCGCTCGGTGAGGGTGCCCTCCAGGACGGTGAGGACGCCGGAGGAGCGCCCGTGGTCGTGCCGCCCGCTGCCCTGCCCGGGCACCCAGGACAGCAGCCACACCTCGTACCCGGGGCCGGTGCGCAGCCGGTGGTACCAGCGGGTGGTGGCGTCGTACCGGACCAGGTGGGCCCACCGGTCGCGGTCGGCGGCGATCGAGCGGGCGAGGCCCACGAACTCGGCGACGGTGGCCGGGTGCTCGCGCGGCGGCTGGAGCAGGTGCGGGACCTCGAGGATGTCGCCGGCGATCTGGAGGTCGTTGTCGCTGTTCATCGGGTGCGGTGGTCCTCGGCGGAAGAGTGGGGGCCGGAGCGGGGGTGACGCGTGCGGTCCGCCCGGGTCACGGGCGGGCGGGGGCGCCCCGGAACGGGTTCGGGGAGCGGGAGACGCGACCGAGCCGTGGGGGACTCGGGGACAGCCGGAGCGGACGTGGCTCAACAGCTGGGACAGCAGCAACAGCTACAGCGCGCGCGGGCGGCACCGAGGGACCCGGCGGTGCGGGTCGAGGCGGGCGCCAAGTTCGCGAGCATGCCCAACAGCACATCGGTTCACACCCGCACTGTCAACTCCGTGCCCGCCATGTGGGACATGTTTCACCTCATCCGGGTCATGCGAGAGGGGAAAGGTTTGCTCAGGGGGGTGTCGGGACACATGGGGCACATCCGGGTGCCATGGGCTCGCGGAACGCGAACGAACACGGAGACGTCTTCCCCCGTGCGGAGACCTGTGCGGGGTTCGATCGCCCCCGTGCGCCCGGCTGAGGGTCGAGGTTTATGCCGATTTGAACACTTTCCGCACGGCCTTGGTTCCGCAGAGTGAATAACGGGCTCAATAGCAGATCTCGGCTTGACTCGCCCGGAGCAGCACACTTGTAATTTCACTCGTGTCGTTCAGCCGGATTCGGTGGCGGCTACGCACGGGGACGCGAAAGACAGACGAGGGGCGCACATGACCGAGCTGGTGCAGCAACTGCTGGTCGACGACGCGGACGAGGAACTCGGCTGGCAGGAGCGCGCGCTGTGCGCCCAGACCGACCCCGAGTCCTTCTTCCCCGAGAAGGGCGGCTCCACCAGAGAGGCGAAGAAGGTCTGCCTCGCCTGCGAGGTCCGCTCCGAATGCCTCGAGTACGCCCTCGCCAACGACGAGCGCTTCGGCATCTGGGGCGGCCTGTCCGAGCGCGAGCGCCGCCGCCTCAAGAAGGCCGCCATCTGAGACGGCGGCACCCGCGCGTGCGGCACCCGGACGTCCACGCGCACCCGTGAGACACGTACGCCCAGCCGCGAGGACATCGCGAACGGCCCGTCACCGGTGGGTTGTCCACAGGCGGCGGGCCCTCGTCATGGGCAGCCGATAGTGTGGGCGCTCGTCCGAGACGCCCCGCCGTCCCCTCGACGCACGAGGAGGCGCGGTCGTCCACCGCAGTCCACCGAACCGGGGCCCGTACCTCGATGTCCGTGCACAGCCATGCGGCAGCCCGACACGACGCTGCCACCGCCGTGTTTGACCCGTCCCGCCCGCCCGAGTCCCCGCGCCACGTGGTGACCGCGGTCCTCGTCTCCCACGACGGCGCCCGCTGGCTGCCCGACGCGCTCGCCGGGCTGCTCGGCCAGGAGCGCCCCGTCCAGTACGCGGTGGCCGCCGACACCGGCAGCGCGGACCACTCCGCCCAACTGCTCGGCGACGCCCTCGGCGACGCGGGCGTCCTGCACCTCGCCCGCCGTACCGGCTTCGGCCAGGCCGTGGAGGAGGCGAGCCGCACCGCGCCCGTCCTCACCCCGGAGGACCTCCCGTACCTCAAGCGCCCCAGCGGCTGGGACCCCGCCACGCGGACGTGGCGCGACGACGCCTACGACCTGCCCGAACTGCCGCACGGCGAACCGGTCCAGTGGCTGTGGCTGCTGCACGACGACTGCGCCCCCGAGCCCGGCGCCCTCGCCCAGCTCCTGCGGGTCGTCGACAACGAACTCGAACTCGGCCGCGACGACGTCGCGATCGTCGGCCCCAAACTCCGCGGCTGGTACGACCGGCGCCAACTGCTGGAGGTCGGCGTCTCCATCGCCCACTCCGGCCGCCGCTGGACCGGTCTGGACCGCCGCGAGCAGGACCAGGGCCAGCACGACCACGTCCGCGGCGTGCTGTCCGTCTCCACCGCCGGCATGCTCGTCCGGCGCGACGTCTTCGAACAGCTCGGCGGCTTCGACCGCCGGCTGCCCCTCATGCGGGACGACGTCGACCTGTGCTGGCGCGCCCACGCGGCCGGCTACCGCGTGCTGATCGCCCCCGACGCGGTCGTCCGGCACGCCGAGGCCGCCTCCCGCGAACGCCGCACGGTCGACTGCGCCGGCCGCACCACCGCCTCCCCGCACAAGGTCGACAAGGCCGGCGCCGTCTACACCCTGCTCGCCAACACCCGTACCGCGGCGCTGCCGTGGGTGCTGCTGCGGCTCGTCCTCGGCACCGTCCTGCGCACCCTCGCCTACCTCGTCGGCAAGGTCCCCGGCCAGGCCGTCGACGAGATCCGCGGCCTGCTGGGCGTCCTGCTGCGGCCCGAGCGGATCCTCGCCGCCCGGCGCCGGCGCGGTACCGCGCGGATCGACAAGGACGAACTGCGCGGGCTGTTCCCGCCGCCCGGCGCCACCGTCCGGGCCACCGTCGAGCAGATCGCCGGCAGCCTCAGCCGCGACACCGAGGCCGAGACCTCCTCGGCCGGCCGGCACGGCGGCGCCGTGGAGTCCGGACCCGGCGGCGACGACGCCGAGTTCCTGGAGGTCGAGCAGTTCGCCCGGCTCAAGCGGATCGCCCGCAGACCCGGACCGGTGCTCTTCCTCGCGCTGCTCCTCATCTCCCTCGTCGCCTGCCGCGCCCTGCTCGGCGGCGGCGCGCTCGCCGGCGGAGCCCTGCTGCCCGCCCCGGGCGACGCGGGCGACCTGTGGTCGCGCTACCTGGACGGCTGGCACCCGGCGGGCACCGGCGGCACCGCGTCCGCACCGCCCTACCTGGCCCTCGTCGCGACCCTCGCCTCGCTCCTGTTCGGCTCCACCGGCCTTGCCGTCACCCTCCTGCTGGTCTGCTCGGTGCCGCTCGCCGGATGCACCGCCTACTTCGCCTCCCGGCCCCTGGTCACCTCCCGGCTGCTGCGCGCCTGGGCCGCCACCGCCTACGCCTTCCTGCCCGCCACCACCGGCGCCCTGGCCGGCGGCCGCATCGGCACCGCAGTCCTCGCCGTGCTCCTGCCGCTCATCGCGCGCGCGGGCATCGCCGCGAGCGGCCTCGCGGGCCGCGCCGGCACCCGCGGCAGCTGGCGCGCCACCTGGGCGTACGCGCTGCTGCTGACCGTCGCCACCGCCTTCACACCGGTCGTCTGGCCCCTCGCGCTGCTGCTCGGGCTCGGCGTGCTCGTGCTGCGCCGCCGCGACCTCGTCGCCCACGGCCTGCGCTTCCTCGCCCAGCTCGGCACGCCCCTGCTGGTCCTCGCCCCGTGGTCGCTGACCCTGCTCCCGACCGGCTTCTTCCAGGAGGCCGGCCTGGAGTACGGCCCCTCGGCCGCCTCCGCGCTCGACCTGCTCGGCGCCTCCCCCGGCGGCCCCGGCACCGTGCACGGCCTGATGCTCGCCGGCATCGTGCTCGCCGCGCTCGCCGCCCTGCTGCGCTCCGAACGGCAGCTCGGCATCCGCACCGCGTGGGCCGTCGCCCTGACCGGCCTCGTCCTCGCGGTGCTGTCCAACAAGTCCGCCTGGGCCGGGCCGGCCACCCTCGTCTACGGCATCGCCCTGCTGGCCGCCGCGGCCCTCGGCGCCGACGGAGCACGCGCACGCGTGGCCGAGCAGAGCTTCGGCTGGCGCCAGCCCGTCGCCGCCCTGATCGCCTTCGCCTCGGCGGCCGGCCCGCTGCTCGTCGCCGCCGGCTGGATGCTCGGCGGCGCGGACGGCCCCCTGGAGCGCCGGACCCCGGCCCAGGTGCCCGCGTTCGTCGCCGAGGACACCACCGGCGGCGGCCAGGCCCGCACCCTGGTCCTGGACAGCGACTCCACCGCGCGCGTGCGCTACAGCCTGGTCCGCGGCGCCGGCGCCCGCATGGGCGACGCCGAACTCACCGCCGCCCGCGGCACCGACACCCACCTGGACAAGATCGTCGCCAACCTGGTCGCCGGCTCCGGTGCCGACCAGGCCGACGAACTCGGCGGCTTCGCCGTGCGGTACGTCCTCGTCCACAAGGGCGCCCCCCGCGAGATCGCCCGGATCCTCGACGCCACCCCCGGCCTGTCCCGGCTCAGCCAGCAGGACGGCAGCGCCCTGTGGCGCGTCGACCAGCAGGTCGCCCGCGCCGCCGTCGTCCCCGCCGACGGCTCCGGCGAGCCGCAGCCGGTCACCGCGGGACCGGTCGAGATCCACACCACGATCCCGGCCGGCGACGGCAGCCGCGTGCTGCGCCTCGCCGACAGCGCCGCCGACGGCTGGACGGCCACCCTCGACGGCAAGCCGCTCACTCCCACCACGGTCGACGGCTGGGCCCAGGGCTTCCGGCTGCCCTCCGCCGGAGGCCGGCTCGACCTCACCTACGACGCCCCGGTCACCCGCACCGCCTGGCTCTGGGCGCAGGGCGCGCTCGCCGTCGTCCTGGTCGTCCTCGCCCTGCCCGGCCGCCGCCGCGACGTCGACGACGACCTGCCCGAGGAGCAGCCCGTACCCGCCCCGGCCGCCGCGGGCGAGGGCCGCCGCGCCCGCCGCCTGCGCGCCCAGGCCGAGGAGACCCCCGCCGACGACCGGCCCGGCACCCCCGCCTACCCGGACGAGCCCGGCGCGCCCGCTTACCCGGACCAGTCCGGCACGCCCGCGTACCCCGGCCAACCCGACGCGCCCGCCTACCCCGGCCAGCCCCCGGCCGCCGCCGTCCCCCGGCAGCAGGCGTACGGCACGGAGGTCCCCCCGGCCGCACCGGAGCGGGACTGGGAGGAGGACCCGGCCGCGTACGCACCGGCCGGGTACGAGGGCCACGGCGACCCCTACCGGGCCGCGACCGGCTACGACCAGCAGGCGTACGAGCAGCCCGACGCCTACCAGGGCGCCCCCTACGACCCGTACGCCTACCGGCAGGGCACCGCCGAACCGCTGCCGTACGACCCGGCGGACTACCGGCAGCAGGGCTACGACCCGGCGTACGACCCCGCCCAGCAGGGCTACGACCAGGCCCAGCACCCCCACGGCACCGGCAGCCAGCACCCCGACGGGAGCCAGCAGTGAACCGCACCACCCTGTCCCTGCTCGCCGGTACGACCGCGCTGGCCGCCGTCACCGCGTTCGCCGCGCTCGATCCGCCGGCCGCCTCCGGAGCCGCGCCCGAGGCGGCCGCCCGCCTGCCCGTGGAGCGCACCGGCCTGCTCTGCCCGGCGCCGAGCATGTCGGACATCGCCGACACGACGTACACCTCGTTCAGCCCCGCCACCCAGGGCGCCGCGAGCGGCGGCGCGGCCCGGCTCCGGGCGGCCGACGGACAGGCGGCGGAGGACGGGCCGGGCGGCGGCAAGGGCGGCAAGGCCGGCAAGGCCGGCAAGGGCGCCGGGAAGAAGGCCGAGGAGCCCCTGCTCACGCCCGAGGCACCGGGCAAGCCGGTCACCGGTGAGACCTCCGGCGCCGAGGCGCCCGCGCTGATCGGCACCGCGGACGGCGCCTTCGCGCCCGGCTGGACCGTCCAGGAGACCACCGAGGTCGCCGCCGGCACCGGCCGCGGCCTCCAGGGCGTCAACTGCACCGGCGCCGACACCGAGTTCTGGTTCCCGGGCGTCGCCACGTCCGCGGGCCGCACCGACTACGTCCACCTGACCAACCCCGACGACTCCGCCGCCGTGGTCGACATCGAGCTGTACGGCAAGGACGGTGAGATCAAGTCCCCGCTGGGCGAGAACCTCACCGTGAAGCCGCACGCGAGCGAGGCGATCCTGCTGTCCACGCTCACCGACGAGCGGCAGACCGACCTGACCGTCCACGTCGTCGTGCGCGGCGGACGGCTCGGCGCGGCCGTGCAGGCGCTCGACGACAAGGCGGGCGGCGACTGGCTGGCCGCCGCGGAGCCCTCCGGCAGCCTCGTCCTGCCCGGCATCCCGAAGGACGCCACCGACGTGCGCCTGATCGCCTTCACGCACGGCGACGACGACGCCGACCTCAAGATCCGCCTCGCCTCGCCGGGCGGACTGATCACCCCCGCCGGGAACGAGACCCTGCACGTGAAGGCCGGCATGACGGCGGCGGTCGACCTCGGCGACGTCACCCGCGGCGAGGCCGGCTCCGTGGTCCTCACCCCCACCGACCGCACGGTCCCGGTCGTCGCGGCCCTCCAGGTGGTCCGGGGCAAGGGCGACCGGAAGGAGACGGCGTTCATCCCGGCCACCGCCGCCGTCGGCACGCGCGCGACCGCGGCCGACAACAGCGCCAAGGGCACGACCCTCGCCCTGGCGGCGCCCGACGGCACCGCCACGGTGAAGGTCACCGCCTCCGCGGGCAGCGAGGGCGGCACCCCGGCGACCAGGACCTACACCCTGAAGGCCGGCACCACCCAGAACGTCGACGCACCCGTCCCGGCGGGCCTGAAGGGCACGTACGCCCTCACGGTGGAGCCCGTCTCCGGCGGCCCGGTCTACGCCTCCCGCACCCTCGCCGCCACCGAGGGCGACGTCGCGGCCTTCACCGTCCAGACCCTCGCCGACGACCGTGGCACGGTCTCGGTCCCGCGCACCGAGGAGGACCTGTCGATACTCCAGAAGTGAGCCGGCCGGACCCGGGCTGATCCGAACGAAACCCCTTAGTACTCCAGCAGCGTTTCGCTATCTTGCCTGGTCACAGGCATCGCCGGGAGTGTAGTGGGCTGCTGGAACGTCAGGGGCGGTCTTGCGGGACCGCCCCTCCAACGAATGACATCGTCGTCGGTAGTGACAGTGCCGGGCCACGGCCTGACGCCTTCGCCGCCATCGTGACCATCTCAGCGCAT